>CAVUOL010000043.1:0-10881 GCA_963742995.1 uncultured Ignavibacteriales bacterium | reverse complement strand
CATTAGTAATTCTATATTTGCCTTCTATATCGGCAGCTGCTCCCATGCTGGAACCTTGCAGCCAAACATTTGCACCATATAAAACATCACCTGTCGTAGAATCCTTAACTACCCCTCGGATTTGGCCGTTCCCCTGCCCGTATATTATAAAAACAGGCATGGTTAATAAAAATATTATTAGAAAAAAAGTATAACTCCTCCTCATATATTACCTCCTATTTATCTTCAATTTTAAAAGATTTTTAGATAAAGTTTAATTCAATGAACTTCTTTCAATAAAAGGTTCAAACGATATAAAATCATTTTGAAACGTTTCAATGTCAATTAAAAAAAAGGAAAATCTTAAAATGATAACTTGACTTTTTTTAATATTGAATCATTCCAGATAAACTCCTCTTCTATTTTTATATTTTTCCTGAATTTAATATCTGGATTCTTTATCGTTTCTATTAAAAGCTCTGCTCCTGTCTTTCTAATCTTCTTTGGATCCTGATTTATTATTGATAATGTCGGTGTAAAATTTTGGGCTATTTCCTTAAAACCAAATCCTGCTACACCCATATCTTCAGCTATTCTTAATCCCTTCTCCGCTGCTTTTCTAGTCTTGGGTGAGACATTCAGATTGTCCCTTAAAGCTTTAGAAACTGTAGCTCTGCAAATTTTTAATTTAGTTGCTATGTTCGCTTGTGTTAATATAGCCATATTTTACTTAACTAAATTACTTTCACGTGAACTCACTTATACAAACTAAAAAAGTATTTAGTAATAAGCAAGACGTTTAAATAACTTTTTAATATAATTTATGATTCTTTTTTGATTGAAATTTTGGAATAATTGAGTAATTTCTGATATAACTTTTATTGTTATAACTATATTATTAAACTTCACCATTTTCACTTCAGAAATTTTAATGAATTTATACTTTAAACAAAATGTTAGTAAATAACAAACATCCCTTAATACTTTTCTATAGCTGAATTTATTCTAACTGAATAAATAATTAAATATCGATCTGAATTTTCATCTGCCATTATGGCAGTCGTAAAATGATACTTATCTTATGTATTTAATATGCATTTCTTCTCCCACTCCTCCTCCAAGCTACAACCAAGTTACCTCTAAGTTAACACCAAGCTAAAATTTTAATAATTCGCATCTAAAATCATCCCGAAAAATTTTTTATGCCTGCCAAAATGGGGCAGTCGCAATTTCGAATTCATTCAATTCATAATCTGTGCAAATCTGCGCAATCTGCGTCTTATTTAAGTAAAATTAATTTTTTAGTTTCTGTAAAATTATCAGCTTTTAATTGGTATAGATACATTCCGCTCGCAAATCCCGAACCATTAAAAGTAACAACGTAATGCCCAGCTTGACGAACACCCTCATACAGTGTAGCAATCTCTTCTCCTAAAAGGTTGTATACTTTTAATGAAACATATCCATTCTTAGGAACAGAATACGAAATTTTAGTTGCCGGATTAAACGGATTCGGATAATTTTGATATAATTCAAAATGTTTAGGTGTATTTTTCATATCTCTTATATCTGTACTTACTTTAACCAATCCGTTAATAGCAGTATCAAGTAAAGCTTTTGCATTACCAAGTGTATCTGCTGCAGATATCTGGTATGAATAGTTCTTCTCCTTTGCTTTTTTTGCTGAAATCAATGCTGAAGAAAAACTTGACCACGATTCACTGGTATACTGATTCTGCTGTAAAGTATCCGCATCAGAGATAAGTGAATCTAATGCATTATAATTAAGTCCGACATTTGCCGCAGCATAAAATGCAGGCTTACACTGATCCTTCGCATCCCACAATGATGCATTTGCTACAAATGCCCATTGATCATTCAGCCCGTCTTTTGAGACATTTATTATTTTACCACGGCTTGAAAAGTAGCTTCTTTCAACAAAACATTTTAGGAGCATGCCGTATTGATTTGCCTGCGTAGCTAAAACAGAAGGAGTAATATTACTGCTGCTCGGTTTTACATCAAATTCAGTTACTGCCATTTCAGTACATATGGTATCGAATTTATTATATGAAGCTATCCATTGAGCTGCAGTAGGAGAATTATAAGCATCATGGTTCTGCATCCCGATCCCATCCAGATATCCGGCTCGGAAAATAGGTCCGCATATTCTTACAATACCATCAGCCTTCTGTGGATTAAAAGTATTATAATCATTGTAATAAAGCTTTATCTGGTTCTCTCCATATTGGACAGTATATTTACGTGCAAATTCAAAAGCCTTCATAATATAACTGTTGTCGCCAAAAGTTTCATACCATTCGCTGGTTGTACGATCTGTCCCGTTATCGTTAACTGCTTCATTAACCACATCATACGCGGAGAGCAGGCCCGGCCACCCCTGGTGAATTAACCTGATAACCTCCTCAATATAATTCTCTAATCTTTGGGTCATCTTTTCTTTTGATAATCTAGCGCCGGTTGATGTATATCCTGAACGGAAAAATGCAGTACCAGGTGTTTGATTATGCCAGACTAAAGTATGCCCTCGAAAAGTAAACCCCTGCCTCTTTGCCCAATTTAATTGAGCAGTAATATTTCCATTAAATACTATGATAGGATGTACATCTATTGAATCTTTTTCATCTTGAGTAGAGGCAGCATTATAAGCTGAGGCACTTCCACTAATATCTACTATATAAACCGATTTCATCCAATTACCTGGACTCATCGAATTCATATGATATTTAATTAAATATCCGCCGTTTGGATCAGTCACAGATGATTGTCCAGGAACCGGCGGATCAGTCGGAAAACCTATATAAGTATATGATAAAAGACAACCGATATAAAAATCATTTTTATATACATCTTTAAGATGAGGAACATTTGTCTGAATAGTATCTGTTTGTGCACTGATTTGTATTAATGATGTGAGAATTAATATTACTCCAATAATCAAAACCTTGTTTAATCTAACGGAAAGCTTTAGAACATGTATCATGAAAATTCCTTTATACGTTTATTAAAATTTAATTAGTTAGATACAAATATAGTTATACTCAAAGGTTTTAACATGACAGTAAACCTTCCTTTTTTTAATAAAATTCATATAATTCTCCTGAATAAAATTAAAAATTATCAGTTCTAAAAGGTGATGCGGGAAGTCCTTCCTTATTATATAAATTTGCACCTTCCGGATTACCAGCCCAAGCATACCGGACTGCAACGGGATTTATAATTGCATCATTCCAAACAACTACTTTATCATCTTCTATCTTTGCTTTTGCCCATACAAAATGCCTGTCCGCTCCGGCAATTGCAAAATCTTTAAGTTCATTTCCCCCTTTAGCCATAAGACCGTTACCCGTATTTGTAAATGTTAATACTATTTTATTACCTTCAATCTTCATAGACTTATAAATAGGTCCCGAATAAATTATACTGTCATTATGATAAGCAACTTTTTCTGCAGCGAGGAAAAGCCTCTTACCTACATCTTTCTTATCCAAAGGATGAATATCATTCCATTCTCCGATATCTATAGTAACCACCATTCCGGTATTTGGAACTGATAAAGTTTTAAGCTGTGCTTCGCGCAAATAAGCCCATCCATTTTCAGAAGGCTGTTCTTCAGGTGCCATAAAATTTGGCAGTTGAACAAATAAAAAGGGAAAATCTCCTTCATTCCATTTGCTTCTCCAGTCATTTATCATTGCAGTGAATAAATCTCTATAATCACCGGATCTATCTGCATTTGATTCACCCTGGTACCAAATTACTCCTTTTATGGAATAGTTCAATAAAGGTGCAATCATTGCATTATATAATCCTAACGGTTTCCATCTTATAAATGTCTGACTCATTAGAGGGGGCATCTCTGCACCAAGACGGAATTTCCATTCTCCTTCAATATTAATTGAATCATTTCCTGCCGAAGATCCCCTTGGCACTACAATGTCATATTCCTTATCAGGAACGAATCCTCCTCTGCCGCTATTGCTAATAACCCGGACAACAATAGTATTTTCACCTTCCCTTAATAATCCGGCCGGAATATTGTATCTCCTTGGTGGATACTGATAACTCACTGTACCTACAAAAACACCATTAATAAAAGTAGAATCTGCATCAACTATCCTTCCTAAAATTAATTCAGCAGGCTTACCGGCTAATGAAGAAGGTATAATAATCTTTTTCCTGAACCAAACTACACCATTAATATTTCCGGGTTTTGTATCTCCCCAATAGCCGGGTACTTTCATTGTCGACCAATTAGATGTATTAAGTGAAGTATCATACCAGATATACCCCGAGTCCCTATATCCTTCATCTTCTTTACGAAGTAAAGAATACCATGCATTGCTTCTGGCATTATCTGAAGCTTCAATTTTTTGAATTAAAGAGCTGTCTTTATACATTTGAGCTTCATTATAATACGCAGGGAATTTTTTTAAAGTATCTTCACTTATCCATGATTCGACAGGAGAACCCCCTAAAGCTGAATTGATTAAACCAACCGGAACTTTGTATTTTTCATAAACATATTTACCGAAAAAGTATGCCACTGCAGAAAATTCAGGAGTATTTTCCGGATTTGCACTTACCCAGCTTCCGGATATAAAATCTTTCTGCGGATTGTTAAAATCATATTTATCCGGTACAAGAAACTGCCTTATATATCTATTCTCAGAGTTTTCAATTTCTCCCTGATAATTCCAGCTCACCCGGCTCATTGGCAATTCCATATTAGATTGTCCTGAGCAAACCCATACATCTCCAATCATTATATCATTAATAACTATTAGATTGCTCCCTTTAATTCGCATCTCATATGGACCGCCGGCTCCGAGCTTTGGGAGAATAATACTCCAATTGCCACTATTATCTGCAGTTGTATTATATTTTGAATTAAGAAAATCCAGGGAAATTTCTTCATTCTTTGCAGCCCATCCCCAAATTTTTATCTTTGTATCCCGCTGCAAAACCATACCATCACTTATAAGCTTCGGTAATCTTACTTGACTGGAGGTAATCTCTGAAATAAATATGAAGAAAAATAAGAATAATATGAAATCTTTATTAAAAATTCGAAATCTCCGGAAACTATTTCTCAGTAGCAATTTAATTTATTTAGCATTACCAAAGTATCTTTCTGCAAATTCTATAAATGTAGGCCAGTTATTAATTGTGGTATGCCCCCCATGATGTTGCCTGAATGCTATATCACCGCCAATAAGCGCAGTTCCAATAGGCGGCATAATATCAGTACCTAAATCTTTTTTACCAAGAAGCTTATAAACCGGTCCCGCTGCAACAGCAGCCATAAATTGCCCTTTGTCATCAACCCAGTTTCCTTCAACTTCAGGTGAACCGCAGCTTATAAATACAGGACGCGGTGCACACATCGCAATTAGTTCGTGAGCATCAACCGGCAGATCCCCCGGAGTAAGAGGTCCCGCATATTTCAAAAAATTTCCTGCCATCCAATGATATTCACCGGAAGAGGCTACATTCTCTACTAGCTCTCCGAAATTTCTTCGAAGAAGGCTCGCACCCCCCTCACCCGAAGAACCGATAAAACCAATTGCAAATCTTTGATCGTAAGCCATTGTAACCAAAGCTGCTTTACCGTATCTCGAAAGACCTTCAATTCCGACCTTTTCCCCATCCACTAAGCTGTCTGTTTTCAAATAGTCTAATGCTCTGCTTGCTCCCCAGGCCCATGCACGTAGTGTACCCCAATCATCTAATTTGCGCGGCTGCCCTTTATTAACTAACCCTATGATTCCTTTTGTTAATCCGGTACCGTTATCCTCCTGGAAACTTGTTGGGTACAGGATTGCATATCCCCATCCCTTTGATAATACTTCCGGCTGCCAGTTGGACATAGAGTCGATTAAGTTTTTCATCTTATCAGTCATCTTAAAGTTTGACGGAAATTTAAAACCAAATTCCATCATAACAGGAACAGGAACTTTAATATTTGCCGGAACAATTAAGGTTAACTCAATATTTACCGGGATTAAAGAATATGATGAATTGTCAACATGACCTAATAGCTCTTTTTTAATCACCGGAATATTCTTAACGCTGTCTTTTCGTTCGGATATTATCTCCCATTTTACACCTGGAACGTTTTGAGGAACTCTCCCATAAATTTCTCGGTCAAAATATTCTTTTATTTCAGGACGACGTTGTCCCCACCATATTTCTGCAGATGTAACTCTTTTTCCATTATTTAATATTAATGGGTCTGGCAGATCAGGGTATGGATTAGCTTTGGATTCATCAGAATTTGCAGCATTCGGCGAATCAGGATTTCCGGAAGGGCCAGTGCGAAGAGAATCAATATGAAGCAGCTTCATCATGCGTGCATGGTCTTGTTCGGCAGTTAAATTAACTGGTGAAGAAAGTGTATCGGATATTCCTTTAGTGTTTGTCTGAGCAAAAGCTTGGCAGAGTATTAATAAAAACACTGGGAAAAAATAAGATAATTTTTTCATTTTCTATGTATCCATTAAAGAATCAAATAGCTTCATGGCTGGTTTTTTAATATCCAACAACCAGCCATGAAGAACAGAAACTTTAAGGTTAACACTGCAATAACAACAGTCAACCTTGAAAGCCTTGATTTTCCTTATTTAAGCAGCATAAGCTTCTTAGTTGCTGTAAAGTTCTCTGTATTAATCTGGTAGAAATAAACACCGCTTGCAAGATTCTGTGCATTAAATGTAACAGTATATTCACCAGGTACCTGCACTGTATTTACCAAAGTCTGAACATCTCGTCCCAGAATATCAAATATTCTTAATGTTACCTTTGAAGTTTTAATTATATTATACCTGATATTCGTAGTAGGGTTAAACGGGTTAGGATAATTTTGATCTAACCGATAATTTAATGGTTTGGTCGATGCAGTTTCATTTATACCGGTAGGATTTTTAATATATTGTGCTAACCACCAAAGTGCTGGTCTCGCCGTGCCATTAGAATTAACCAGGTAAGAATAAGTTAACCATGTCCGACCCTGAATATATCCCCAAAGAGTAATTCCTGCTACTCCGGGATGTTGCCACATAACAGGAAATAATTCCTGATACTTTGTCTTTTGTTGATTATCATTCTGAATATTAAGATCAAATTCAGATATATATATTGGTAATCCTGTTGCTGCTAGTTTATCTAGATTCGATTTAACTGTTGCTGCACTTGTACTTTCTAAACCATGTGCCTGACAACCAATACCGTCGATAAGGCTGCTGGCTTTCAAAATGTTTATAATATTTATATAGGTATCTGTATTGCTGCTGCTGTTAAGAATACCATAATCATTGATCAATAGCTTAGCATTGGGTAAATATTTCCTGGCTAACTTGAAAGCATTTACTACCCAATCCCAGCCTGTAGTACCGTTACCACCGAGAGCATTCTTATAATTTGCGCGTCCATTCCCACCATCTGGTGGATTGTGCCCATTAAGAGGTTCATTCACAACATCTATCAAATCAGTTTCTGGATACCTTTGTCCGACCATTCTAATCCATGTTTCTATATAACTGATCTGCTGAGCAGAGTCGAGACCAGAAATCCAGGAAGGCTGCTGCTGCCCCCATATTAAATTATGATCTTTGAAAATTAAACCGTTATCTTTTGCATAATTATAATCGTTATCCAGACCACTCCAATTCCATTGAGTTGTATCGGTTGAAGTTCCTACAGAACCCCATTTACCTGCATTTTCAGGAGTGAGTTGTGTCCAATAATCCATAAAATTATTAGCAGGGGAATCACCGGCACTGCCTAAAAATTTAGACGAACCGGCTGCTAATGCCGGACCTTTCCAAATTAAAGATGAATCGATCGTCTCTATATGTTTAGTTATTCGTAAATTATCCAAGTAAATAGGATTATTCACATCACCTGCATAACCGAAGTGAATTGGTGCTCGAATTACAGCTTGATTATCAGTTACAGTAAACTGAGTTGTATATTGTTTCCATTCAGTAGTTAAATTTACAGGACGTAAGGCTTTGTATTCGCTAAATGAATAATTACCTACTGTAAGATTTATCTGGGCACCTGCATTACCAGACTTAACCCAAATAGAATAATCATATAGGGCACCAGGTGTTATATGTAAGCTGTCGGCAACAATCTGTATATCCCATTGGTTGCTTCCTAAGCCGTTAACTGTGACTTTTAATGCTCGGTTTCCTTTTTCTACCGAGTCACTCACAATTTCAAAAACAGGCTTTGGATTTATAGTCTGCACATACTGAATAAGCCAGCCTTTAATATCTGTACTGTCAACAACTCCTGTATTTGAACTTTCGAAACCTCCGTTAGTTACGACATTTCCCGTATCTGCAGGCGGCGGATTATTTGCTTTAGCTACAAGATGTCACATCATCAGCAAACCAGGTGGTAGTATCTGCGCCAGATGTTCCGGAACAGTTTATTCCAAAAGCAATATAGATAGTATCAGATAAGCTGTAGGTGTTAGTTATGTCGAGACCTATGTTTTCCCAGGCAGTAGAAGCTCCTTTTGCACGATTATAGAAACCAAGGGTATCAGTGTCCAGAAAATGATGCCCGATTGGTTTTGTTTGATAAACTTGAGCTACAATGTATTTATAAGCTACATCCCCCTTTTGAAAGTAGCCTTTAAAAGTAAGAGAATCATAATCAGCTAAAGTTTTTCCATCTGGCAGGACAAAGGTAAGAACAGGAGCTGCATTATAATTGTGGACTACATTTTTCAGGACCTTGTTTCCGCTTGCAACCGGATCATCCACAACAGCGGTCTGAATATCATAAGGGCCCCAGCTTACATGAGCTAAAGAATCTCCAATGTTATTACTTTCAAAATCCCATGATGAAACAGGCGCCTTAGGTGTTTCCGGCTTAGCAATAAGTTGTACATCATCAGCAAACCAGGTGGTAGTATCAGCACCAGATATACCGGAACAATTTATCCCAAAAGCAATATAGATAGTATCAGATAAGTTATAGGTGTTAGTTATATCGAGACCTATGTTTTCCCAGGCAATAGAAGCTCCTTTTGCACGATTATAGGATCCAAGGGTATCAGTACCCGAAAATGGGCCGGATGGCATTGTTTGAAAAGCCTGGGCCACAATTAGTTTATAAGCCACATCTCCCTTTTGAAAGTAGCCTTTAAAAGTTAGAGAATCATAATCAGCCAGGGTTTTTCCAGCCGGCAAGACAAACATGAGAACCGGTGCTGCACCATAATTGTGGACTACATTTTTCAGGACCTTGTTTCCACTTGCAACCGGATCATCCACAACAGCGGTCTGAATATCATAAGGATTCCAGCTTATATGAGCTAAAGAATCTCCAATGTTATTGCTTTCAAAATCCCAGGATAAAACACTCTGTGCTTTAAGCACGGCAGATATCATAAATATAAAAACAATTACAAAATAGATAGATAAAATTTTTTTCATTACTCTTCCTTTAAATTGAAATTAAAAAAAATTATAATAATTTATTGTATTTAAAATCTTTCCCTCCATGTTAGTTTATTTAAATACAGCTAATAGTTGTTAAGCTGTATTATAATAAAATCTATTTTAAATAGAAACGCTTTTCCTTTAGAAAAAATAATATTTTTCTTCTATATTTAAGAAATTTTTTATAAACCTTCATGGCAGAAATTTTGTAAAAATTCTCTCCGCCATGAAGATTTTGAATTGCCATGTACTGAGCTTATTTGAGCAACATAAGCTTCTTTGTTGCACTAAAGCTTCCAGCATTAATCTGGTAGAAATAAACTCCGCTTGAGAGACCCTTGGCATTAAATGAAACTGTATATTGACCAGGTGCCTGTACAGTATTAACTAAAGTTTGAACCTCTCTACCCAAAATGTCAAACACTCTTAACGTTACTTTTGTGGTTTTAATTATATTGTACCTAATAGTTGTGGTTGGGTTAAATGGATTCGGAAAATTCTGATCCAACTTATAATTAGATGGTAATTTGGATGCGGTTTCACTAATACCGGTTGGGTTATCTTGAACGTATTGCGCTAACCACAACAGTGCAGGTCTAGCTGTTCCATCAGCTCGAACTAAATAAGCAGTGGTCTGCCACGTTTTCCCCTCAATATATCCCCAGAAAGTAATTCCTTTTACCGCCTGGCTTTTCCATAATATCGGGAATACTTTTTGATACAACTGCAATTGCTGATTATCATCCGGTGTTCCGGTGTTACTTAGATTTCCTAGGTCGAATTCCGATATATAAACCGGCAACCCTGTTGCACCAAGTTTATCTAAATTACTTTTTATAGTATTTGTATCTGCACTCTCAAGCTCAAAGCGGTGCCCCTGGACACCAATCCCATCTATTAATCCTCTATCCTTTAATAAATTAATAATTTGGAGATAAGAAGTAGTGGCTGAATTACTATTAATAATACCATAATCATTTAATAAAAGTTTGGTATTGGGCAAATATTTCCTTGCCAGTTCGAATGATTTAATTACCCAATCCCAGCCTGTTGCACCATTACCACCCAGGGCTTCTTTATAATTTGCCCGCCCATTGCCGCCATCGGGTGGATTATGCCCATTTAGTGGTTCATTTACAACATCAATCATATCCATGTCCGGATACCTTTGTCCAACCATTCTAATCCATGTTTCTATGTAACTAATCTGCTGAGCAGAGTCAAGACCGGAAATCCAGGAAGGCTGCTGTGCTCCCCAAATTAGATTATGACCTTTAAAAATTAAATCATTATTTTTAGCATAATTATAAGCAGCATCCAGACCGCTCCAGCTCCATTGAGCTGTATCGGTTGAAGTTCCTACTGAACCCCATTTACCGGCATTTTCAGGTGTAAGCTGAGTCCAATAATTATTAAAATTGGC
>CAVUOL010000042.1:0-19651 GCA_963742995.1 uncultured Ignavibacteriales bacterium | reverse complement strand
GAGAATACCCAAGTAAAGAAAATGTTAATGATCAAATAATTTTTCTTACTCCTCAGGACCTTGCGAACTCTGCGGTTTAAATGACCTGTAATTATTCTTAAATATAATTTTTGTTTATTTAATTCGGAAGAGATTTTATAAGAAGTGGGTATGCTGAAAAAACGAGGGAGAGAAAGAAGATATTTTGTAAATGCAAGTTCAGTTATTTAATCATTTTTTCAAAATCATTTTCTTAACTGAATTAAATTTATCTTCAACATTCAATTTATAAAAATATATACCGCTTGCTAAATTATTCGCATTAAATATTATATTATGATAGCCAGCCGGTAATTCTTTGTTAATCAATCCAATTACTTTTTCTCCAAGGATATTGAAAACATCAAGATTTACTTTTCCACTTTCCTTTAGAAAAAAATCAATTTTAGTAGATGGGTTAAACGGATTGGGATAATTTTGTTCCAATTGAAAATCACTGGGAATTTGGGTTTTAGGATCATTTTCATCAGTTAACATCATATCGCTTGAAAAATCAGCAGGATTTGTTATATCCTCAAAATGTTTCCCTGTTAGGATAGTTACATTATCTCCTGAAAAATTCCAGTTTATAAAGACACTTTTAATATCGAAATTATTTTTTTCCCTATGTACTCTGAAAGTACCTGCCCTAAGTGAATTGCTCACAGACATGTCTGTCAATGCTCTCGAGGCAAAAGTCAGCTCAATTTTATTATTCTTCAAGTTAGCTGAAAGGCCAAGGGTAGGCATATTTATTAATTGAGATGATCCGTTGACAAAAGAAAAATTATAATTATCCTTATTTATACTATTGCAATAAAAAGAAAGAACACATTGATAAGAGGTTATTTCAAAATTATTAGGGACACTTAGTACAACATCAAATTGATAAGTCGAGTTATCGATTAATTGTCCATTAGTAATTTGCATTTGATAATTAGATTGGGGAAAAGAGAAATTTACAAAAATAAATTGTAAAAGAAGGCAGAAAAAAAGAGTATATTTAATCATTAGTGTCCATAGCTATTAACAACCTTTCAAAACATTTAATTTCATCAACTCATAGGTTGAATAGAATAAAGCCTGTACTATGAATGGGTATGAAAATTAATTTAATTTATTTTATGAGAGAAAAGTATATCCTAAGACTATATGCGGCCAAATATGGTGCCACAAAACACAACCATTAAAATTGGAGCATATATTAGCTTTTTACTTAAAAAGATGAGTAAAATCTAACTATAAATACGAAAAATATTCATAGACATGTGCTAAACTGCACATTATATACTCATTTCTGTTATAATAAAATTTGAATTGCAAATTTAATAATTTAATTATAGCTTCAATTCATCGTAAAAAAAAATTGGGGAAAGGGGTTCCTTTCTGCTAGAAAATTCTTAATAACCATGGATAATCTATGAAAAAATATACTTTGTTTTTAATTGCTTTATTTTTAGTTAATACTGCAATATTCCCGATTCGAATAAATGATTTATCAAAATTAAAAAGATTTCCGTACCAGGATTCAGCACAAGTAAATTATTGTCAGTCTCAACCTATACTTATAGATAATGAAATAGCAATGTTATATACTGGCAACAGTTCGCCTGAAGACACGATATTTCTAGCCCGCAGCACAGATGAAGGTACTGACTGGAAAGCTCCGGAATATGTTGCATCATTTGAAAGAGATGCGGAAGAAGAAATATTCATTTCCGGGACAGTCTCTAATACAGGTCGAATATTGGTCATATATTCAATTGGAGAGACTATCACAAATAATAAAACAAAACTTACCTATTCCGATGATCAAGGAGCAACATGGTCCGTTCCTCAAAATATAATTGGTACTGCTTATATTCCATACCCTAAAATAACCCAGACGCAGGACGGAAAACTCTGGGTTGTTGGAAGAAATAATTACCGATAAAAATTCAACCAGTGTAACATTTCAAGGAAACAGTTTGATTTTTCCTGCTTTACCTGCAGAAAATAAATGGCTCTCTGCAGGGTCTTTTCAAAACTGGTATTCTTCAGGGGGTTGTGAAATAGAGGAAGGATATGAACCGGAGCAGCAATATGGTTCGAGATGGCCGGGAATCAGTGAAAACCAGGATATGCAGGTGGCAAAAGGTTTCTGGATCGGTGCGAAAGATTTTACGGACGAGAATGAAAAGGTATTTCCTTTTAAAGTTGTACATGTAGGACCAAGAGTAAACGGAGACCATGAATTCATTCAAAAAGAATTTAAACTTACAAGTAAATTTGCACAGCCAAACGTATTTGTTAATGGTCAACCTTCATCAATTTATCCAAATCAAATAGACGAAGTCGATCCTAATTTACCCTGCGATAGAATGATTTATAATCTCGTTAATACACAATTAGGAATTTCGGTTGAGAGAAAAATATACCAGTTCTCGCAGGAGTTCCAGGACAATTATATAATTAATGAATATACTTTTACAAATACTGGTAATACCGATTATGATGATGATATTGAACTTCACGACAATACTGTAAGAGGAATTTATTTCTATTATTTATACAGGTGGGCTGTAAATAAGTATACACGTTATGAAATCGGAAACGCAACAGGCTGGGGAATTAATACAATGCTCGATACCAGAGGAGATGGATTTTTACCTGCCCGGCCGGAAGAAAATTTCAGAGCTCAGTATGCATGGCATGGATATTATATACCTTTTGCAAAGGATGCATATGATAATATCGGAGGACCAATATGGAACAGCGCAATAAATATTTCACCCGAAGATACAATCGGGAGATTAGGAGCACCTCAATTTATAGGTGTTGTAACCCTGCATGCAGATAAATCTTCATCAGACAAATCGGATGATACATTTCAGCCGGCAACTACTTCATGGGAAAGTTCAGATGATCCTCTGTTCTCAGATAATAATTCTTTCAACGATCAAAAAATGGCTGGTGAATATACATGGATGTCAAAAGGTCATAAATCACCAAGGCATGCTAATGCAGTTGAACCAACCGGAAAATTTTCCGAACCATCTGGTGACCCTTCACTCGGAACCTCAGGAGGCTTTTCTGCGGTAAACGGTTATGGTCCATATACACTTAGTCCTGGAGAAAGTTTAAGAATTGTGTGGGCTGAAGCCGCAAACGGTATTGATAAAGAGACTGCAATTGAGGTTGGGAGGGAGTTTAAAAGAAAGCAAATAAGCGCAAAGCAAAAAAACGAAATTGTATTAACCGGAAAGGATTCATTATTCGAAACATTTAAAAGGGCATTGTCGAATTACAACAATGGAAACGGTTTTTTAAGTCCGCAAGCACCATATCCGCCAAATAAATTTGAAGTGCATTCGGGAGAAGATAAAATTTATTTATCGTGGGAGCGCAATGCAGAAGGACCATCGGTTAAACAATTTGAAATTTATAGAACTTCCGGTAAATACGACAATAATTATACTCTAATCCACGTTGCTTCCGCAGCAGATACGAATTTTACAGATGATGACATAGAGCGGGGGAGTGCATATTATTACTATATTCAATCTGTCGGAGATTCAGGGGATAACAATGGAGGTGCAATGACACCTTTAGGTTCGTTAAAAAGTTCAAGGTACTATACTCAAACTTATGATCCTGCTGCATCTACTTTAACGGGGATTATTGATGTAAAAACTTCTATAAATGAATATGTCCTTTCACAAAATTACCCTAATCCTTTTAACCCGGCAACTACTATAAGATATCAGATTCCGGAAAGTGGTTTTGTAACATTAAGAATATTTGATGTACTCGGAAGGGTTGTAAAGACATTAGTGAATGAAAATAAATCGAAAGGAGTATACACAACAAATTATAATGCCTCAGATCTTGCCAGTGGAATATATATTTATCAATTAAAGGTAATTGATCTTTCAGGCAGTGTTGGTTTTATGGCTACGAAGAAGATGGTTTTGATGAAATAAGACGCAGATTTTGCACAGATTATGATGTTAATTTGGATGAAATGTCAGGTGTCAAAATAAACACTATATTAAATGTTTCAATTATAACCCACATTGACAAGAATAGAGTTGGGGGTATATAACGCTAACGCAGTTGCAGTTAAATCCTTATCTTTTTCAAGAGCCGATAAAGCTGATAAATATAACTCTGTATGAGCTTCTTGAAAAACGATCATATAAGTTTAAGCACTTCCTCTAAAAGTGATACTATATCTTCCTGACTGAAAGGTTTCGATAGATAATGTGTACAGCCTGCGGCTAAAAATTCTTCTTTATCGCCCACCATTGCATAAGCTGTCGTTGCAATTATTGGAATACTTTCATACCCCTTCATAGTTCTTATCTTCTTTGTTGCTTCCTTCCCATCCATTCCACGCCTTAAATTTATATCCATAAATATTAAATCATATTGTTTCTCTTTTAGCTTCTTAATGGCAAAATCTGCATCAACAGTTGTTTTCAGCTCAATATACTCACTTGCATATCGCTTCAAAACCGTAAAAACAAATGGATCATCATCAACCAATAATGCAATCGGTTTTACTGATTTTTGTTTGGGCAATTGGTGGATTATTTTAGTTTCTGCTCCAGTTATTTCTTTCTCTTTTGCTTCAGCATTTGTAACCGGTAATTTCACTTTAAAAGTTGTGCCTTTCCCGATTTCACTTTCAACTGTGATTGTGCCTCCGAATTTTTCAACTATCTTTTTCGTAATACTTAGCCCTAACCCCGAACCTTCAAAATTTCTATTGTAACCTTCGCTAGCCTGGCGGAATTCATCGAAAATAATCTGGTAATCCTTTTCATTGATGCCGATTCCTGTATCAATAACCTTTATTTCGACAAAATCATTATTAAGAAAGATAGTTGTTGTAACACTTCCTTCACTGGTAAATTTAAGTGCGTTATTAATTAGATTATTTAGTATTGAGTTAAAGGCACGCTCATCGAAATTTATAATTATTGAATCCTGGCTGAATGATGATTTTAAGGTAAGTCCTTTTTTAACTGCTGTTCCATTAAATGAATTAATTATTTCTTCAGCTTTACTTACTAAATCAAACTTTGGATAATTAATAGCCAGTTTTTCTGTTTCAAATTTTGATAAATCTAAAATAAGATTTAGTGTTTCCGATAAGCGATTGCCACTTTTTAAAATAGTTTCTGCCATCTCTTTTGATTCCTGAGACTCAACTTCCTGACTCAGGATATCCGCAAAACCTAATATGCCTACCAATGGTGTTCTTAATTCGTGACTCATATTTGCAAGAAAGTTAGATTTTAACCGGTTCATTTCTTCCGCTTTTTCTTTTGCGGCAATCAATTCTTGTTCAGTTCTAAGGCGTTCCGTAACGTCCCGCATAATCCCTTCGTGATAAAGTACATTCCCTTTATCATCAAGCACGTGCCGGCCGTGGTCTTCAACCCAAATTTCTGAACCGTCTTTTTTCTTTAGCCGAAATATGGCCATCTCTTCATACCTCTCTTCCAAAGCAGCACTCTCGCGATCTGATTCCTTAAAATATAAATCTGATTTAATATCGATCGCATAAAGTTCTTCTTTGCTATTATAACCAAGCATATTGACCATTGCATTATTTATCTGGAGGAATTTTCCTTCGTGAGAGCTTTTATAAACGCCGTCAAGCATCTTTTCAAATAGTTCTTTATACTTTTCTTCACTTTTTTGTAATTCAACCTCTTTCATTTTCAATTCATGGATGTCGGTGCATGTTCCAAAACATTTGAGAATTGAACCATTCTCGTCTATCAACGGTACACCGCGGACCAGAAACCATTTATATGTACCATTTGCACTGCGAAGGCGAGATTCGATAGAATAGACGGCATTATTTTTTATTGCGTTTTGCCAGGCATCCCACGCCATTTGCTGGTCGTCTGGATGGAATGGTTTATTCCAACCATAACCGTAACTTTCTTCCAGCGTTAGTCCGGTATAATCTACCCACTTCTGATTAAAATAAATATTCCAACCATCCGCCCGGGTTATCCATACGATCTGCGGCATGGATTCTGCAAGAACTCGAAATTCATTTTCACTTTTCCGCAACATCTCCTCTGCCTGTTTGTGTTCGGTGATGTCCCAAATGAGACCATTGATCCTAACCGGCGTGCCCTCATCATCGCGTGATAAACTGCCTCGGGCAATGATATAATGAACGCTCCCGTCCGGCCAGATCACGCGGTACTCCACTTTATACAGCACATCCTTCTCGATAGTCCGGGCTAGTGCCGCTTCGATAGATTGCCGGTCGTCAGGATGAACATTTGCGAAGAACTCCTCTGCAGTTCCCGTGAATGTTGCTTTATTAATCCCCAGAATATTACACACTTTGTCATCAAAATGGCGTCTATTCTCGATGATATCCAAGTACCACATACCCATGTTGGCTGACCGTAACGCAAGGTCAAGCTGCTTATTGTTCTCGCTCAACACTTTCTCCGTACGTTTGCGTGCGGTAATATCATTAAATACTGTGGCAAAGAAATCTTTTTTTGGTGAAAAAACAGAAATATCAAAATATTTTTCCAAAGGTGGGAAATAAGTCTCGAAGTGAGTTGGTACCCCGGTTGCCGCTGTTTGTGAATAAATGTCAAGATAGGGAGCCGATCCTGAACCGTAAAATATGCTTGCCAACTGATTCTTAGCTTCACTGCTTTTAACTCCGGTCTGTATTTCAAAAGCCGGATTCGAATCAATAATAATGTAGTCAATTGCTTTGTTTTTTTTATCATACACAATTTTGTGTAGTACAACACCTTCGTTCATTGAATTAAAGAGAGAACTATATTTTTTTTTACTTTCCTGCAATTTATCTTCTGCAAGTTTCCGTTCGGTAATGTCCCGAATATTACATTGGATTACTTTGTAAGAGTTTACCGGGTATACATTGCTTACGAATTCAACATTAATCTTTCTTCCATCGGATGTTTCAAGAGGTAAGTCTTCATAACGGACATACTTTCTCTGCTGTAGTTCTATAAATTTATCTTTGTTAGTAACTATATTTTTGAAGAAGCCTATTTCCCAGATCTCTTTTTCCAGGAATTCTTCTTTTGAATAACCCAACAGCTCAATCAAGAATGGATTGACGTCAACAATCTTTCCTGTTTCTTCGTTGAGAATGAGTATCCCATCTTTAGCCGATTCAAAAAGACGGCGATACTGCATTTCCGAAGCAGCTAACAATATTTCTGCTTTCCGCCTGGATTCTTTTTCCTTTCTGTCATCAATTGCTCTTTCAATTGCGAATGGAAGTCTTTGAAGTCTATCCTTTAATATATAATCAACCGCGCCTAACTTTAATAGTTCTACAGCAGTTTCTTCTCCCATTGCTCCTGAAACACAAATAAATGGAACATCCGGACAAATTTCGTTGCAAAGCTGCAGCGCTCCGAAGGCATCAAATCCTGGTAATTTGAAATCAGATAAGATAACATCGTATTTACTGGTGCGAAGAAAAGATTCAAATTCCTTCTCAGTCGCAGTAATGTCCATATATAGATTGTAACCTGAATCTATAATGAGCTCACGGCAAACCTCTGCATCTTTAGGAGCATCATCAAGAAACAGAACGTTCAAAGGTGTACCCATTTTAATTTTTTGTTTCATTTCCTTAATCTCTTTATAAGCTGGAACGACGGAACCTTTTCAAGAAGTATACCAATTGGTATTTCGCAATGCGGTCTTACTACGTAAATCTCCACTTAGAACGAACTATCATATCCAGCGGCATTATTGAAACATACTTATATAATATTTTTACACGGTTCTTTACAAATAACAACAAAATGCAACAGTTAAGAATCAGAATCAATCCATCAAAAGGATGAAAAAGGGATTACACCCTTGTTAGAGACTGGTGTTCTTTGTATATGGTAGATCATTTTCACCTACATTTTCCAATCTATGAGGTGTCAGTGGTTCAGTCCAATAGACTTCCTACTCGTCTCCTTGATTGGACACGCTAACCACTAATTGCATTATACTTTGCTCTTGAAAATTATATATATGGAACTGAACGGACAATAGCCAGGGCTAGAAACGATTATGATACAGCTAGAAGGCATGTCTTGTGAGTTAGTTGAAAGGCCGCAGATGGATGCTATTAAAGAATTAGATTAAATTTTCTCACTATTAGGGGTGTGCGCCGCTGACGATTGAGAAGATCAAAAAACTGCTCTGATCATTTTTAATATTATCATCTTGCTAAATGCAATTTAAAAAAATGCCCGCATTTGGTGCGGGCAAATCCCCTTTCTCATAGTATATCTCTACCTTAACAACATATCAATTATCTGAACACCGTATCGATTACCATTACACCGTATCAATGGACTAAGCTTGCGAGATTTAAAAGTTTAAAACCAAACATTCTAAGTTCAAGGAATGAAAGATTAAAATTTTTTGGTAAATAAAACATCAATCAAAAGTATGAAAAATGGATTAATCCCTTTGGTTGAATATGAAACTTATGTTCTTCAAAATTCTTTTAGTTGAAGAAAGATAAACCCACTTAATTAACATAAATAAGAACATCAGTTCATCTTGACATTGTCAGCCAGATTTTGTTATAAGTCGTTCTCAAATGCATAAATACTTGTAGTCTGAACATTCTAATTCTTAATAATTTCTTCTGCTGCCCAGAGCAGAGGGCTAAGTAAGAAAGATTAATTAAATAATTATAAAAAAATTTTTCATAGTAGTATAAACATGAACAAGAAACTAAATACGGAACGATTAACAAGAGAAATTAAAAATGCCGAGTGCGAAAAAGCTGTCGGCTTGAGTTGCTTCTTGTATAGTTATTTACATGCATAAATATTTTTTTACCGGAATCATATCTTATATTCGGAAAATATAAATAAACTATTTGCACTTATTTTCAGGTTTTTATTCTTTTAATCACCGCAGCAATAATAATTGCAACAACAAATGCCGGCACTCCTATAATTATTGGCCAAAGTATAAGTGATGCAATTAGTAAATTACTGTTATCTCCTCCAGTATTTAATGCATGGATATTTGCTGCAACAGCTAGAGCAAAAGCTCCGATTGCAGTAGCAACGGCAACATGAAGTGCAGTTTTTCGGGAAGGGTTATGAAACCGAAAATGCTCATATAAAAGCTGAATTCCAAAAAGAATGACACTAGTAATCCAAGCTGCAAGACGCCACATTTGTTGTGATTCTCTTGGACTAGATGGATTTGGAAATGCGATACCTACCACAGCATATCCAATCCCAAAGAAAATAACAATCCACCATGATTTATATTTATTAACTAATTTCATTCTTTCTGAATGATTTTTATATAAGTTAATGGCTGATTATATATTTCGCTACCAGTGAAGTAAATAAACTGGTGCTAATGCTATCAGCGCTGCGACTAATTGCAGTACAAGTACCAACAAGGTGTACTTTGGGGAGTGCTTTAGCCATCGAATCCCGAAAAATGCGATTATCGGGATCTGTAAAGACATCAATAGTTGCCATAGATGAGCGGCGGCGCCTTCATCTGCTTGGCGAGTGGTACCATGCAGAATGATATGAATAAAAATGACGGAAAATGCGGCTAACGACATCGCTACGGGAAGAAAAGCGCTGGGCTTCCTTAACAAAATAGGTATAGTCATAATGTTTTTCACTTTGAAATATTTTAGGAAAAATATAGTCTTTATAATTGTATAAATCAATAAATGTTTTTTAGCCACATAACGGCTTGTGGCTAAGGCGCAGCCCATAACAGCGATGCAGATTTTATTAAGTAAATTTTATGCTTTGAAAAAATTTTCACAGAAGAACTACGCCGAACAAGATTGCTGACCAAGCCAACAAACTTGGAAATTGCAAAAATGCCGTGGAGTTTAAAGTTGTCGGCTTGAGCAGCTTATACATTTTCTTTGGTTAATTGTTAGCTAGTTCTATTTTACCATTATCATAAAAAACGAATTTCCATGCTGTAATTAATGGACTTCCAGCAGGATCTCCTATACCTCTATACTGAAATTCATATTCAATCTTGTCTTCTAATCTTTCTGCAATTATGTCATTACCGTAACCCCCAAAAGAATTAAGTCCCGCTATATTTACAATGGGTAACGCCATGTATGAATTTTATAAATATTTTTAATACTATCTATTTCAGATGTATAATTCGAATTTAGGTTCGAAATTATTCCTCTATAATATTTCTGATAGAGTTCCTTTGATATCTCATATTCAAATAGATAAGTATCATCATCATCATTTTCTTTCATATCTCTTAGCGCTAAACGATACGCGTCAAGATGATATAAATATTTTAAACTGTCACTTAAATTACTATCATCAAATAAATCTAAATCTGATTTAATTGGATTGTTTTCACAAGATGAAATCAAAATAATAATTGATAGTAAAATATTATATTTTTCACAATGTATAACGCCTCGCATTTAAGCCGCAGCCCACATAGTGGCGATGCCAAAACAAGAAATTTATTTTTATTACTACTGCCGAGTGCGTAAATGCTTTCAGCTATTGCTTTGTTAGGCATTTCCTTTTTTTTACTAATTAAAAATTTTTTATGAATTTATATTTAGCCATTTATAAATAGTTAGAATATTTTAGCTAATTCTTTATTTATTTCCGTAATCTCTTTCTACCATATTTTTTGCTCCATTAAGTGTATCCAGAGTTTGTTTAGTTATTTTTCTGTGAGCAAAAAGATTTATTACTTTAGCTTTTAATGTGTTTGTTTCATAATAGTGTAATATTTCCACCTTTGTTGTTGCATCATCAACTTTTGTAAATATAGTATCAACCAAATAATTTTCGAACATCTTACTTAATCCCCAAGAATCAGAAGGAATAGTTGTTGTAAATTTTTTCATGGGGATGATTTCTGTTACTTTTTCAATACAAGTTCCTTTACCTTTGCCTTCTAAAATATTGCATTGATATGAAACTCCTTCTTCACGTATAGTTTTGCCAGATATATAAACTACTTTATTTACGCGGGGATGGAATTCCGGAATCTTTGAAATATCCAAACTAAATTCCCAAACTTTTTTAAGTGGTGTATTTATAATTACTTCAGCTTTAGCTCTTAATTTTTTCTCCATTATAATTTTCCTTCAAGTAAAAACAATTAGTCAAAATTTATATTTTGTCTATACTGCCTAACCGGAGCACCTAACAATAAATTCTCTAAAATGCCGAATGCGAAAACGCTGTCGCCTTAAACCACTCGTTAGGTTGTACACATTTGAATAATACGTTTCATTGTTTGATCTGGAGTATCATCTGAATTATCAACGAACCATTCTTTGGGGAAAACCATTCCATTAAATTTTGCTTGTAAAGTTTCAACTCTCTCTGAACCAGCGACCCAATCCATTCTTTGTGAATCTCTTTTTATTGCTATTTCCAATCGTGGATGAAGAACGCAAAGACGCCATTTAATACTATGCTTTTCAAAGAATGCCCTATATTCATAAAAAGCTTCCGGCGGGGAATCGTGAACTGTTGCATCTATAACGATATATTGATTCCCGGTGTGAACCGACAGAATATCTTTGAAAATTATTTTATGAACTTGTTGACGTTTTCTTCGGTGTTCATCTGAACCAAATGCTCCGCGATTTTTACCGAAAAGTTGTTTCCATATCTCATCCTCTGAGATTCTTTTCCAGTCAGCTTCGGTGGCAAGTAATTTTGAGATTGTTGTTTTACCACTGGCTAAAGTTCCAGTCAAAATCAAGATGTAAATCATATTGCAATGCTTTTCTTATCTTTGGCAATTGGTGGCATTACATTGATTAAAATTTGGCAAAATGATACCGAACTACGTCAAACTGCATTAAGAGTAATTGTTGCTGTTCGAGCACACTTTGCAATGCTACTCATTAGTTTATTAACTATTTTGTCTGTCAGTATTCTTTCTGTTGTAGCATTACATATGATTACTGAATAAAAAGTATTTAAGAAAGCGAACAATTTTTTTAGTATGGAACCAAATAACGGATCCAATAAGTACAATTTTCTTAAATTGTTACAAACTTTATCTCCCTTCATTTTAGCAATTGGAGCTATTGGTTCTGTGATCCTGGTATCGTTAGCTGGCCAACATAGTAACCAACATTTTCTACAATTATTATTTGATATCTGGGTGTTCTCTCCATTTGGAATTATTATCTTAATTAAAAAGTTTTCGAAGAAGTGGTCAACAATTACTCAATCACTGATTAATTTTCTGATTCTTTTTCTAACAGTTGCTTCTTTAATTATTTATACGATTGTTAATATCAATCTCCCTTCTTCTCATCTCGCTTTTCCATTCGTCGTAATTCCATTATTATCCTGGTTTATCATTTTGATAGTCTTCTTAATTGCAAAGCTAATGTCACGAAAATTTTCAAATATGAAAGAAACTCTTTGATATATATTTTTAATTTAGGCAGAAGTAAATAAACTCCATATCTCTGTAAATATCCACCGTCGTGGTAGAAATGCCTGTTACCAGACATGCCTATACAGATCCCAGCGTACAGCTTTAGTCCAACATAGGATTATGCTTCGGCATGAATCCCTTATAACGTTATAAGCGTTTTAGAAATTTGATTTTATTTTTTCAAATTAAAATATTCAATAATTTTTCTTATAGCTGAGTTAATTTTTTTTAAATCCTTAGTAATGGAATCTTTTTCAAATTGACTTATCATACTTTTAATAGTATTTATGTCTCTTTTTATAGAGTCTTTTTCGAATAGACTGATCTTGCTTTTTAATTCAACAATTAGACTTGACATTTGAATATTGATTTTCTCTGTCTGCGAAGAATTTCTCCATACATTTTTAAGTTCTTGCCATATATCTTTTAATTCTTGTTCCAACATTTTATTTACCTCAATATTTTATTTTAATTTATGAGTTATACACTTTAACAAAGTTTTTCTTATCCGTTTCATTTTAACAGCTATATGATTCTCTGTCAAACCTGTAATTGCGCTTATTTCTTTATAAGGTAACTCCTCCAGATAGAGTATTACAATAGACTTATCTATTTTATTCAATGAAGAAATACAAGCTTGAAGGGCTTGAAATTTTTCTTGCTGACTTTTATCCAGAATATTTTCTGAGGGTACAAACTGTATTGATTCTAATCGAACAGTATTGTTGTTACTCTTTTCAAGCTTCATTTTTGAACTATAACAAACGTTTAGTGCAACTTTATAAATCCACGTGCTTATGCTAGATTTACCCTTGAAAGTAGATAATGATTTCCAAACTTGAATTACCACTTCTTGGAAAAGGTCTTGAGGCTCTATCGGAGTAACTGCATAGATCTTGCATATTCTGTAAATTCTATCTTTATTCTCCTCAATTATCTGTATAAAACTTTGCTCTAGTTGATTTTGCATATAATAATTTATTATCTCCTATCACTAATGTATTAGTGACAAGAATTTCTGAAATATGACAAGAATATACTATTTAGCTAAAGAATAGTTATATGGGTGGGGAATCCTTTTGACCCTTGTGAGGAATCCTTTTGGCCCTGAATTAGAGTGCTGCTGTTGGCTTAATTAAAGCCTCCGTAAACTTTTCATATTTAATATTCATTCTTAATGAAAATAGTTCTGCAGAAAGATTCATTATGTTAGTCACTTTATAAAATTTATTAATTGTGACACAGAACATGGAAAAAGATTATATTATATATTATTAATCAACTGTTTCTCTCTCCGTGATTCGCTATTTATCTATAAATATTAAAAGGGCTGCTGAATGAGAAAAGATTAGAAATTTAATAAATAAACATTGGAGCTATTATGAAAAATCATATGACCATCCAAAACTTTATGCACTTTCTCATCTTTGTTTTATCTGTTCATAATATTAATATATCTGCACAATGGGAAAAATCCGGAGGCAATATAAGTTCTAAAACTGTTTTTTCAATTGCTGTGACCGGAACAAATATCTATGCCGGCACTGGCAACAGTGGTGTTTTTGTCTCTACAGACGGAGGAGAAAATTTTGCAGACGCGAATAGCATGCTAATTAATAATGGCATAAATTCAGTTATGTATATCAGGTTCTAATATTTTTGCAGGCACTTATAACGGCGTTTTTATTTCTACAGATAATGGTGCGAACTGGTCAGATGCAAATTCTAATGGACTAGATACCATAAGAGTTTGGGCATTAATCATTTCAGGCAATAATATATTTGCAGGAACAGATGAAGGGATTTACTTGACAACTGATAGTGGTGATAATTGGTCTATTATTAACAACGGTTTAACAGTAAAAACAACTCTTTCATTAGCAGTTAAAGGAACAGACGTTTTTGCCGGAACTTACGGCGGGGGTATATTTATTTCCTCAGATAACGGAGCATCCTGGGATGAAAATAATACAGGTTCCCTTGGTTCAGCAATTATATATTGTCTGGCAGTTTCAGGCTCTAACATCTTTGCCGGTACACGCTTCGGTGAAATATACATCTCATCTGACAATGGAGATAACTGGTCAGAAGCAACTACCGATTTTTCTCTCACAACTCAGATACACGCTTTATCTGTCAGTGGTTCTAATATATTCGCCGGAACAAGTGATGGCGTATTTTTATCCACGAACAATGGAACCGATTGGAAAGAAATAAATGAGGGTCTAACCAGCACCAGCTTATTTATTTTCTCATTAGCTGTTTCAGATTCTTATCTTTTTGCGGGAATAGAAGGCGACGGCGTTTGGAGAAGAGCACTTTCTGAAATAACAGATGTAGAATCAAATTCTGATGGGTTGGTTTCCGATTTTAATTTAGAACAAAACTTTCCTAATCCATTTAATCCAACGACGTCAATTAAATATTCAATTCCTTCTAATAATTTTGTAACATTAAAAGTTTATGATTTACTTGGAAGGGAAGTAGCAATACTTGTAAATGAAGAGAAGCACCCGGGTATTTATGAAATTAAATTTAATGCATCTTCACTTTCAAGCGGAGCCTATTTCTATAAATTACAAGCCGGCGATTTTATAGATGCTAAAAAATTTGTCCTGATGAAATAAAGAATCTGTTCCGGAAGATTTCAAATTTACAATAAAAGTTCCGAACTCATTAACACTGACTCATTACTACAGTAAAAACAAAAGCGACCTCTTAAAAAGAATCCATATTTCTTAAATATAGGTTTATTTGAAGAATTTCTAAACATTACTTTCACAAAGACTTTTTGAAAGAATAATAGGTAAATAAAAATCATGAGGGGATGAACATAGAAAAACCACTTAATATTCCTGATGTTCTGTCAATAATTCACCAGGTTTCGAATTGTGTATACAGCATAGCGTAGATAGAATTCAAAAAACGCCTCTCAACCCCCATTTTTAAAAAGAAAATTATTTAGCCATACCTAACTATGGCTCACCTGGAGTTTTATTTAAAAACCGGTAGTTGAGAGGGTGTTTTTGAGCAAAAATTTAAAATTAAAACCACACACATTTAATTCAAATAAATTATTCCATTTTAATTCTTTATAATATTATTGTTTGAATACATAATATTAAAATTTAAATATAATCTTCTCTCTATTGGTAAATTCATTGTTTTGGCTACCAAAATAAAACATATTTTGATATTTGATTGAAAAGTCCAAACATTTGCGTGAAATGTACAAGATTTCCGGGAACAATAAATTTATTTTCAAGCCGCACAATTTAGTTTATCTGTTTAATTAACCAATCTCACCTAAATAACTACAGGAGGTTTTATGAAAAAGTTTTATCTTTTTCTTCTTTTTGTCCCTTTTATTCTGATTTTCGCTTCATGCTCTGGTGATAATATAAATGAACCCCAGAATTTGAATTCCGATGTTACTTCTCTAAATAAAGGTGGTCAAGGTCAATCAGGTGAATCAAATGTTTATCATTATGATCTATGGCCTATTCAATATAGATATGAGGATGCATGGGGTAAGATTACTTTCCAAATACTAGAAGATGGTTTTTGTTCATATGTATTAAATGCCAAAAATTTAGAACCTGGTGAAACATATTATTTATATTGTTCGGGTTCCGTATCAGATGGTGATGCAAATAGCGGAGGAAATTTACATCTAGCAGGTAAATTTTTACCAAATCAAACTAAGAAGTTTATGAATGGATTTAATCTTCGTAATGTTCCAAATCCAACTGACGGAACTAACATAGCATTACTAACTGGAGGACCTTTAGATGTTTCCTATCCATAATAGATTTTGAATTAAATATGTCTTACTGAGGGAGTGAAATAACTCCCTCAAATCTATTTTATCCTAGAAAATAATTGTAATTCCTGCAATTTATATTTTGAATAACTGGAATTTAATCTCCCCATTAAAAATCATAAAAGTGCTGAGTGCGTTAAGCTTATAACCAAAATCTTGCATAGGAATTTCTTCTTTTCGTCATTTGAATGAACTTTTAATTGCTAGTTGTAATGAGTCCATCTAGTCAAACAATGAATATATATAATCCTTCAGCAAGGCATAAGAATCATTCTTTATACCCCATTGGTTATAATTTCCAGCCGTAGAAATAACTATTAAGTCATTATCAATATCCCAATAAATATGCTGGTCCCCATTACCAATAGCAGATACAATATTGAATCTCCTGTTCCGTGTACTATCAGACCAAATCCAAAATTGATACCCATATGCATCATTCCCTTCAGCAACTGAACTGGGAAATTCAATCTTTTTTGAGAAGGATTCCTTTACCCATCCCGCGAGTAAAATTTGTTTGCCATTCCACTTTCCATTGTTTCGGTAAAGAACAGCAAATTTCAACAAGTCTTCAGATGTCAATCTTAATCCCGATGCTGCCCCAAACTTGTCTTTTAATATTGATTTATTCCATCTTGAATAACGGTTCCATTCAATTTTTTTTATTCCTAAAGGTTTAAATAAATATTTTTCAGCAAATTGCTCGATGTCATATCCTGATGCTCTTTCAATTATTTCTGCTAAAACCTGTGTGGCGCCTCCATTATAATTAAACCGGGTACCGGGAATGTTTTCCAAAGGTTTATCAAGCACATATTTAACGGGATCATCGCTATAAACCATTTTAATTTCATCGTTCTCAGAATTATTATAAGGTAAATTTTCATTCCAGGAAAGGCCGGTAGTCATAGTAAGAAAATGCTCAATAGTCAAATCTTTCTTTTTATCATCAAACGCATATTCCGGGAAAAATTTTGATACTTTTTCATGAACATTATTTATCAAGCCTTCCTGAATAGCAATACCTATGCAGGCTGATACTAGATTCAATAAATTTAACAAATGGGCGGTTTATAGCACCTCCGTGAAAACTAAAAGATTGATTAAGCCGTCGCCAGGATAAGGGTTGTTTTGTTATACTGTTTTTCTATATAGTACTTTTTATCCATTTATATGAAAATATTATTTTTATTGTAACAGCTAAATACCATAAACCTATAAAGGGACCAATGTCTATTAATCCCGCCGATGCTGGTGATATAGGGAATGTATAAATATTACTTATAATCATTAAAATAGAAATTACAATCCCTGTTATAGAAAATATTCTTCCTAATTTTGGATGATGATAGGCATTTATTGCGAACAATAATGTTCCTAAAAATATGAATACATCCCAGACTACATCTAATCCATAATGGATATGATTTATTGAATTCCAAATCCATATACTTGAATCATTAATTAAATCTGGTTTTGATGATTTAATTGCGAGTTGAACTAAAAACATTTGTATTAAAAAAGCACCGGCAATTATATTTGAAAATAATGCAATTTGGATTGTGATGGTTTTTTTATACAATGTAAAAAAATAATACAGCCCCACTGAAGATAAGCTAAGTAATAGCCCCATTATCACGGCCAAAATTACAGCTAAAAACAGATTTGAAATAAATTGAAGTAATGGATAAATAACACTGACAACAAGTCCGCAAATAATTCCGACATTTATCCAATTTAAAGTTATACTGTTCTCTTTCTTCATTAGTTATCTCCACTCCCTGTCACTATCCGTAATAACGGCGATGCATTTAAGCCGCAGCCAAGATTAGGGAATTAGTTTTAATTTTATCTCGAAAATACTTAGTGAAAAAAATACATATCATTCTTCGTTGGATTCATTGGGTCCCAAATCCTCAATATGCTCGCCACACAGACTGTCTAAGAATTCATTCCAAATATATAATGCTACTTGTACAGCGACAATCTTTCTCAAATTCCAGTGTCTTTTACTATAAACAATTTTTAAATTTTTATTTGAATATTTGTTCCTGTGCCAAAGTGAACATAAACCTTTTGATAAATCTGTAAGTAATTCTAGTTTGAAATTAATGTCTTCACTTTTAGATTTTCCTAATAACCATAATAAACGAAAAGTTACATATACAAAGAGAAAAACAAATAAAAAATTAAATACAAACGGACCAATTTCACCCTTTGTTAAAATATTTATTAATCCAACTACCATTAAATATAATAAAATATAATAAAGGTTAGTCAGGTTAAGTTTTAAAAAGGACTTCAACCAGCATCCCAACAGCTGTATTTTATCGGGATGAAGAGTCTCAATAATTATTATGTCGGAGGTGACCAAAAAGTAATTTTCATCCCGACTCTTTGTCGGGACAGTGAAAATCCATTAAAATCTGCGTCATCTGCGTGCCATTTTTAGAAAATAATTACTTTCTGGTCAACCCCTAACAGAAATGCTCCGCGAGCAGGACTCGAACCTGCATCCCGACAGTAGTCGGGATAACAGCCGAATGCCTATAATCTAACTTCACCGTTTAATAATCTTTCGATCATCTTTTTACTTTTCCAGGACTTTATTTTTTTCTCTGCAGAAGCCGCTTCTTTTTTTGAATCATATTTCTTTGTATATATTATTTTCCAAGGCCTGTAACGAGATGTGTATCCTCTTTCAAGGGAATTGTGATAACTTAATCTCATTTCAGGATTTTGAGATATACCAATGTAAAATTTATCAATTGCAATAGATTTTAATATATATAAATAGTAGGGCATAAATTTATAGGTAAGATAGGTTTAAAATAAAAACCCTGATGTTAATCAGGGTTAAGCCCTTTAAGCAAAACTCGAACCAGCAGTCGGGATAACAGTTGAATGCTCCGCGAGCAGGACTCGAACCTGCATCCCGACAGTAGTCGGGATAACAGCCGAATGCTCCGCGAGCAGGACTGGAACCTGCATCCCGACAGTAGTCGGGATAACAGCCGAATGCTCCGCGAGCAGGACTGGAACCTGCATCCCGACAGTAGTCGGGATAACAGCCGAATGCTCCGCGAGCAGGACTGGAACCTGCATCCCGACATTAGTCGGGATAACAGTTGAATGCTCCGCGAGCAGGACTGGAACCTGTATCCCGACATTAGTCGGGATAACAGTTGAATGCTCCGCGAGCAGGACTCGAACCTGCATCCCGACAGTAGTCGGGATAACAGCCGAATGCTCCGCGAGCAGGACTGGAACCTGCATCCCGACAGCAGTCGGGATAACAGCCGAATGCTCCGCGAGCAGGACTCGAACCTGCAACCCTTCGGTTAACAGCCGAAT
>CAVUOL010000041.1:0-15565 GCA_963742995.1 uncultured Ignavibacteriales bacterium | reverse complement strand
GCAGATGACGCAGATTTTAATGGATTTTCACTGTTGTGGAGGGGTGCGAAGCATAGTAATCACCGGACTGAAAGTCCGGTGTTAACCTTTGGAAAAAACAGAAGGTAGAGAAGATTTTCCATGAGATTTGAAGAAAAAAATATAGTTTTTGTTAACTAAAACCTGTTCGCTCAAGATCGCTCCTCCGGAGCGAAGACATAAGAACCATAAAGTATAATTTACGCAGTTTATTTCCGGATAATTCCTTCAGAAAAACCGTTAGGAGGGGGTTTAATTTTCCTGTTAAACCAATGGATAAATCCATCTACCTTCTGTAGATAAATTGGTTAATGATAACTCATCCCCATATTTCAGGGGATGAGTTTTTTCAGCTAAATTATTTATTTGGTACCTGGATTCCCTTGAAGAAGCTGTTCCCTTTATATTCTAATTTCAAAAGGACAGCAGAACCTTCTTTGTTTTTAATAATATCTTTAAGATCGTTTACATTATTCACAGGTTTTTTATCGGCTTGAACAATTACCGCACCTTTAAATAACTGCTGGTCTTCAGCTTCGCTTAAGGGCTTTACATCCGTAATAACTACTCCATGATCAATTTTCAAATCTGATTTTTCCGCAGAAGTAAGATTTCTTGCGGTTAAACCTAGATTATCAAAACTAGCTGAAGAAGTTTCGGATTTAGATTTGTTTTCTTCATTATCCTTATTAGATACAGGTTCGGCTTTTGATTCTTCTTCCCTTGGCTTTAATGTTACTTTGCGATCGATTGTTTTACCATCCCTGTATATTGTTAAAGTAACTGTGGAACCTGCTGATTTGCTGGCAATGAAGCTCTGAAGTTCATTTGCTTGATTCACTTCCTTACCATCTATTTTTAGAATTACATCACCTTGTTTTACATCGGCATTTGCAGCAGCTCCGTTAGGTAAAACGCCCTGGACAATAACACCATTTGGTTTATCAAGTCCCAAAGATTTAGCAGTTGTATAATCAAGATCACCAATACTAACTCCTATATAACCTCTGCTTATTTTTCCATGAGCTATTAAATCTTTTGAAACAGATTTTGCAAGGTTTATCGGGATAGCAAATCCATAACCGATATATGTTCCTGATCCTCCCGCAGCAATAGCTGAATTGATTCCTATCACTGAACCTGATAAATCAACTAATGCTCCTCCGCTGTTGCCCGGATTTATGGCAGCATCGGTTTGAATAAAATCTTCTACTCCATACTTATTGGTAATTAAGCCTAACCTGCCTCTTCCCATTGCGCTTACAATTCCTGCCGTTACCGTAGATGCCAATGAAAGGGGATTTCCTATAGCCATAACCCATTGCCCGACCTTAAGGCTGTCGGAATTTCCTAGATATGCAGCCGGTAAATCAGTTGCATCGATTTTAATAACAGCCAGATCAGTTAACGGATCGGTTCCTACTACTTTTGCATCAAATACTCTTTTATCATATAAACCAACTTTCAGGGTAGTTGCATTTTCAACTACGTGATTATTTGTCAGTATATATCCGTCGGGAGAAATGATTATCCCGCTTCCGGATCCTCTTTCTTCTTTAGGCATATCCTTAAACGGGAAAAAGAAAAAGTCCTGATGAGGATTTTCTTTATTTTCTGATACTACATTTATTTGAACAATGGTGGGAGTAACTTTCTTAGCAACTTCAATAAAAGCTTTGCTGAAAGAAGTTGCATCGGCATCCAGATTAACAGGCGGGGCTGCAGCTCCTAAATTGATATCAGCCAGGCTTGGCCTGACTAATCCGAATCCTGAAACAAGTAAGGCGCCGAATATTATACCTACCACAATTAAGGCAAGTGCGCCGAATAATCCTTTACTTTTCATTTTATATCCTCCAATAATTAAAAATTTATTTCCTTCTGCACGAATGCATTTGTAAAAAATTTAATCTATACCTCGTTAAATAATTGAAGAGATTTGATTCCGTTGAAATCAGCAACATGATGTTTCAAATATAAGTGCATAAACTCAATTGCTTTATCAAAAACTGCCTCGCTCTCATTAAATATCTTTTTATTCTGTTTTAGACACCATAAATAATTAAAAAGTTCCGAAAAGATAGGAAATGATTCTATATAATCCTTCCTGCAATCACTGCATAAAATACCTAATTCGAAATTATACGACAAATCCATACTATTTAAGTTTGATTTGCCGCAAGAAACACACTGTTGAATCTGAACTTCATAACCCATTTCTGTTAGGAAAAACATAAAAAATCTGCCGAATATAATTTTGGGATTTTCTTCTGAATTTTCTAACAGATGAAAAATTCTGTTTAGACCTTTAAATAGTCTCTCATTTGCTTCATGTTCCGGTATTAGTTTTTTTATAAGCTCAAGTACGGCGAAGGAGTATTTTAATTTATCAAGATCTTCTTTTATTTTAGAATAATGAGAAATGATATCAGCACTCGATAATATCTGAACCTCCCTGCTGTCTTTATTATATAAAACAACCTGTAAATAATTTAAAGGGTCAACTGCAAAACTAATCCTGGATTTTGGGCTTCGCCCCCCTTTAATAATGGCAGAAAGCTTTCCATGACTTTTGGTAAAAAGTGTAACGATGCTGCTTGTATCGCCGTAATTCAGCTTGTTTAAAACTATCGCCTCAGTTTTAATTATTTCGCCCATGGCTCATGTGAAGGATTACAAATTATTTCAAACTGAAATATGCAATAAAAATTATTTAAATAGATTGTCCTTAATTACCCTAAAAAAAAGAGGCTATATAATGAAATTATAAGGGAAAAAATAGACCTGATCTTCTGTAATAATCCCGGTAATTAAATGTGAAGGGGTAACATCAAATGCATAGGTAACAGCTTTATAGTCATCCGGTGCTATAGTATGCTCTCTGAATTTTGTTATTTCCGCACTTTTTCTTTCTTCAATTTTTATATCATTTCCTGAAGGGATACTTTTATCAATAGTTGTTGTAGGGGCCGCCACATAAAATGGAATATCATGAAAGTTACAGAGAACTGCTAAACTATAAGTACCTATCTTATTTGCCGTATCGCCATTAATAGCTATTCGATCTGCACCCACAATTACCAGGTCAACTTTATTCTGCTGCATTAGAAATGCAGCACTGGAATCAGACAGGACTGCAAAAGGAATCCCGTTCTTTTCAAGTTCAAATGCAGTCAACCTTAATCCTTGCAGCAGCGGACGTGTTTCATCTGCATAAACTAAGTTAACCAGATCCATTTCACTAGCTCTTTTAATTACATTAAAGGCAGTGCCGTCTCCCCCTGTGGCAAGCTTCCCGGTATTACAGTGTGTTAATACGTTTGACTTATTCTTTCTAAAAATCGCTAAACCGTTTTCACCTATTAACCTGCATTTTTCTATATCATCCTGATGAATTCTTTCAGCTTCTGCTTTTAAAATTTGATATATATTTTCGGAGTCTTTATTTAAAAGGAATGTCTCTTTAACTCTATCCAGCGCCCAGAATAAATTAACGGCAGTTGGCCGGGTTTGGGACAATCTGTTATAAGCGGTATTAAATAATTTCTCTGCAGAATTTTTGCCGGCATTTTTGACTGAAAGTGCTAATGCGTATGCAGCAGCAACTCCAATCAAAGGTGCCCCCCTGATCTCCAATCTTTCAATAGCTTCCGCTATTCTTTCGTAATTAACGGTTTCAACATATTCTTCAATTAATGGGAGTTTAGTCTGATCAAGAAATATAAATTTATCATTCTCAAACTTTAAAGAAAAATAATTATTCTTTTTCATTGAATTGTGAAATTTTTAGAAATTCTCTATATCTGTCCTGTACACGCAGATATTCTAAATCTTCCAGGCCTTTTGTACTGAATTTTTCCACGCAGAATGAAGCCATTGCACTCCCGTAAACAACAGCACATTTCATATTTTCAGGGCTTAAATCTTGAGTTTTGTGAAGATATCCTGTAAAACCGCCGGCAAATGAATCGCCTGCACCTGTTGGATCGTATATCATTTCAAGGGGATATGCGGGAGCAGAAAAGATAATATCTTCGGCAAAAAGCAAAGCACCGTGCTCACCTTTTTTTATAATTAGAATTTCGGGACCCATATCCCTTATTAATCGTGATGATTTTATCAAGTTTGGTTCATTTGTAAGCAAACGTGCTTCGGAGTCATTAATTATTAGTACATTTACTCTTTTCAGCACTTTAAGAAGTTCTTCTTTCTTCCCTTCTATCCAGTAATTCATCGTATCGCAGACAATAAATCTAGGGTCTTCCATTTGGTCCAATACCTTCAATTGCAATCCCGGATCAATATTACCAAGGCATACAAATTTTGCTTTACGGTATTTATCCGGAATAACCGGATCAAATTTTTCCAGGGCATTTAATTCAGTAAAGAGAGTATCTCTAACATTAAGATCATAATGATACTTACCCGACCAGCGGAATGTCTTCTCCTCTTCTAAAATCTGCAGCCCCTCTAAATCTATGTTATGATGCTCAAGCAGATCTATATATTTTTTGGGAAAATCTGCTCCTACAACTCCTGATATATATACCGGTCCGCTGAAATAACTTGCAGATAATGAAATATATGTCGCCGAGCCTCCTAAAGCATTCTCTATTTTGTCAAACGGAGTAAAAACATCATCCAGACCTAAAGTCCCTACTACTAATAAACCCAAGCTTTCTCTCCTAAATTATGTAGAATCATAAAACTTTAAAATAAGTAAATTGAATATTAAAGAATAGTAAAATGAAGATTTATTTCCGGCATCCGGCATCTGTTCTCTGTCTGCAAATATTTATGTAAATGTTTGGTGTATTTGTACTATTTAAAGCGTATGTGGAGCGTATGTGAAGCGTATGTGGAGCGTATGTGGAACGTATGTGAGATTTATATGAAACCATGATGAATATCGGTGGTCATTCATTGTCATTTGATAGTCATTTGTTGTCATTCATGAGGTTATTGGAGATGTGTTTTCTAGCTATTAAGGAATTGATCTACTTATTTCCTCGATTCATTTCAATTTCCACCAAATCTAAAAAATTAATCTCTTTTTTAATATAGTTCACTATCAGATCAATTGATTTCCGCTGACCCGTCCATGCAAGGATTTCTTTAGCACTTTTTGCATTTAACCACTGATAATCACAATGTTCATCACTAATTATTACATTCTGGTTTCCTTTAACTTGAGCAGCGAATACCGGAAGCATCATGATATTATCATTTTCGTGTGAATAAAAAGAATTTACATTTGGCACAACCCATAATCTTTCCGGAATCAAGCCTGTTTCTTCCTTTATTTCCCGTAATGCAGTTTCATATGCTTTCTCCCCTTTTTTAATCTTTCCATTTACCATCTGCCATAAACCCGGATATATTACTTTATCTGATCTTTTTAGAAGTAAAAACTCCAGATCATTTCCAATCTCCCTAAATATATGTGCTTCAACCATATTGGATAATATTTCCATGTTAAGCCTCAGTAAATATCTTAAGATCCTTATGTGGCTAAAGCCACTTTTTATTTTTTATCTACTACTCCCCCGGCTGAAGCCGAGGGCAATAGATAGAGTTCTACAGCATAGGCGGTGACTTAAGCTTAAAAATAAGCCCTTACCTCAGCCCGTGCCGTATGAACGATCGGACTTCCGCTTAATGCCCTGCCGTCATAGCTCAAAGTTGACTGCAGGTAAGAAGAAATCCTATAATCAAAATTTATCCTTAAAAAATAATTTTTACCAATTTGATTCCCTTCCGTTATCTCAAAGGGGATTACATTTTCCGTAGTATTGGCAGTAAGCTCATCCCTTTCTATTTCAATATTTAATCTTCCTTGAGCCGTAAATGATAAATTAAATCTTAAAGCTTGCGAATTAATATCAATTATGGTCGGATTTTTTGGATAATCATCTTCGCTCCTGCCCGCTTTAATTCTAAATCCCACTTCAATATTTCTCTCCGGCCGGTAGGAAAAATCTGTAGTAACATTGTTATTTGTTATTAATCTTTGCCTGTTGGATGTTATAGGTGCATTTACATTATCTGTTTCATTAACAATGTCAGTCTGGTTGCTCATCTCTTCAATCATCCTAAAGTTTATTCTAAGACTCCTTTCCCTGTTAAAATCCCTTTCAACCCCCCCGTTATATTGATTAAGACTTTTCATTTGCGAATACCTGAACCTCATAGAAAAGTCCGGGTTATTTTCAAATAAAAAAGCATCCTGCTGAACAAAATTAGTTCCGGAAATAGTTGTATTTTCATTCTGAAATGAAGAAAAATGTAAAAGATAGATCTTACTGTATTTAGGTTCCGTACTATTCTCTTCTATCCTCCATAAAGTTTCGGTAGACAAAGGGGATAATATTTTACCTGCTATTGAAGATTTATCAAACATCTTGGAAAATTCAAATCTCCATTTTGTACTGGTTTTTAAATTTATAACCGGATAAAGTTTATCCGTAGGCACAGTAACCTGGATGTAATCACCGTCATATATAGTTGGTTCGAACTCATTTTCATCCGGAACCCCGTTATTATTCAAATCGCCTAAATACTTGAAATTACCCATCCCCTGCTGAACTTTTACGAATACTTTTTCAAGTTTTGCTGATTTTTGAGTTGATACTTCATAATAAAAATTCCCTTTTGCAGGTTCCCACAAATTTAATTTCGTTTGTGAACGGATAAGTATAGTTTCATTGTTCAAAAGTCCCTGCTCCTTAAAAGCTTCTTTATATTTTTTTATTCTATATGTAAAATCTAAGGTAGAACTGATCTGCTTAATACCGCTGTATTTCAATTCATAAATCTGGGCTATCGATTTCGATTCATCAAACATAATTCCATTAAGAGGTAAATAATCTTCCCTCAATGAATATTTTGCGGAAATATTTAACCCTTTTAAATCAGTCAGCTCTAAAAAAGGAGCTAATTCATAATACTTCAGACTGCTTTCCAGAAGTGAATCTTTTTCATCTGATTTATCGGTTTTATTTTCTGCTAAAAATTCAATACCCGGCTTTAATTTCCACCATTGATAAAATCCGCTTCCTGATTGACGTAACCAATAGCTGCGTAAGGATAAATTCTTTGTTTTGACATAATCCAGGTTATAATTTACCTGGAAATCTTTGTTATCGGAAAACTGCATAGTATTATTAAATCTGTCCGAACTAAAATCATTCCCCTCCCTTAAAAATCCCGCCATTGAATTAATATTCAATAATTCGATAGGAATTAGATTTAAGTTTATCTCTCTTAATTCCTGATCCACATTCTCCTCAACGGATGACACATTGTAATATCTGTTAAATTCAACTTCATTTATCCTATCAAGGGATGTAAATTTATTCTGAACAAATCTGTCCTTGTAAGATATTCCGGCTTTTCCCAGATTTATATTCCCAAGCTTTATTTTCTGCGGGTCAACCTTAAAGAATATATTTCTTGCGTACCCGTAATTATCACCGTCATCAATGTTTGAAAATCTATTTTTATCCCAAAGACTTCCTGCATATTCAAGACTTAGTGTAATATCATCAGCGGGTTTCAAATCAACTACCATATTGGCTGTCTGTTTCAGTTCCGGCAGAGGTATAAATATTACCGGCAGATAGCTCCCTTTTCCTTTTCCTAAAAAAAGGAAATTTCCTAATGATTCCCTTGTGTAGTCTCCTGCTCCGTCTCCGACAAAGCTGAAAGAAACGTTATATAATGCATCCGGGTCACCAGGACTATACCTGTAATATGAAAATGGTTCGTTATTTATTAGAGTATCGATTTTAATATAAAGTCCTTTGATTTTACCTAAAGAATCAGGCGTTGCTAAAGTTACACCTGATTTAGCTGCCTTATTCCTGTTGTCACCGGCTGATGCCAGTATTTTCTTATCATCTTCCGATATAGTAATATCAATAGGAGCATCCTGGTTATCCCCTTCCCTCATATATTGAAACTGCACTCCCAAAACATCATTAAAAAGTTTCGAATCTACTCCGGTGCCAAAAAAGTTCCTTGAATAATTTCTATCAGAATACTCAAAATCGACAGAAATTCTGGTGTAAGATGTAATTAATCTTTTAGGAGTAAATGTTATCTGGGCGTTAGAATAATCAATTGTGTAATCATTAGCCTCTCCTCTTTTCATTTCTATTCCGTCTATATATACTTTTTCCGTTCCAGCCAGAACTATTATATCTCTTTGGTTATTAGCTCCCGTTAATATATACGGCCCCTGTACACCGTCTATCCCGTTAAAATTATTGGTGGTAAATTTACCTCTTGAGCTTGCAACTGCTATATAGCCATTATTATCTTTTATATGAAATTCACCGAGCAGGCCTTGCAGCTTTCTGTCTATAAAACCAAATTCACCCTGCTTCTTCTGAAGTTGATAATCTCCAAAAGTTCCTGAAGCAAGAGGATGCTTAATCTGAATAAAAACTTTATCCAGTTCATCGAGTCTTTCGGTATTCCCTTCGGGCTGAATAGGGGTATTTTCATCTGTTAATGCAGCTACAACCTCAATATTTTCAGACAGTCTCCCCGATAATTGGAGCCTTAATCCGCTGTTTAATGAAAAATCCCTATTTGTTCCTACTGTAAATCCTCTGACTAAAGTTCCGCTCTTCTGAATTCCGCTTCCGAAGATGGATTCAACCGAAATCCCTTCTTCTTCAGCTTTCGCGACTCTCACAGTGTCTCCCGATTCTTTATTGTATCTTACTACCAGGCTTCTATTCTTATAATTTTTTTTTAATCCAAGATTGTATGCCTGGTAAGTAACAAAGATAGTATCGAAAATTGAATATTCTAATGAATCGGAAAGGCTGAAAGAATTTGATTTATACGAAAACTTATAATCTTTGCCGCCCAGGATTTTATTCCGAAGCCTGATTATTTCCGAATTAGGTACAACAGCAATGCGGGATAATGAATAAATATTATCAAAGTTTACCGGTATTGTATCTGTGACTACACTCGAATAAAATTTAATTTGTGCCAGCGAGATTGATTGCACCAGGATGGTAAGAATAATAATTAATAATTTTGACTTTAATTTCAAAAAATGAAGCTGGTTTTGTGATTTTGAAATCTAAAATTAAGAACTGCCTTTATCAAGTCTATATTGTTTCGATGATTAATACTATCTTATATCACTTGCCGTTTGATTTTTATCCTGAATTTATGCGTCAGATAATACCGCTGAATTATTTAAGATGACTATCTTAATAATTATTTACAGATAATTATTATTCGCTTAATCAATATATGAAAATCTTAACTATTATAAATAAAAACTCAGGTGTGAATAATATTTCCGGGAACGAATTTACACCCGGCAATATTGAAAATACTTTCAACAGCCTAAATATTGAAAATGAAATTATTCAAACAAACGGAGAGGATATTTCAAAAGTTATAAAATCTAAATTAAATAGCAGTATAGATGCAATAGCTGCAGCAGGGGGCGACGGTACTGTCAGTGCAGTAGCAAACTGTCTTATAAGCAGTCATAGCGATCTGCCTCTTGCCGTTCTGCCAGCCGGGACTTTAAATCATTTTGCTAAAGATCTGAAATTGCCTCTCGATTTAAAAGCATCTGCAGAGGTTATTTCAAAAGGAAAGATTACTAAAATTGATGCAGGTGAAGTTAACGGGAAAATCTTCATAAATAATTCTTCCATAGGTTTTTATCCTAAAGTAGTAAAAAAAAGGCTTCAAAATCAAAAGCTGGGAGGAAGCAAATGGACGGCAATGGGAAATGCAATCCTTAATGCATTTAATAAATTTCCTCTCCTAGAGGTAATTGTAGAATCGGAAGAAGAAAAAATCAATTGCAAAACTCCCTTTGTCTTTATCGGAAATAATGAATATTACTTTGATATTTTAAACTTAGGCACAAGAGATAAGTTAGATCAGGGATACCTTAGTCTTTATTATCCCAGCAGCAGTGATAAATATTCAATGTTTAGATTTGCTTTTCTTGCTTTAATCAATAAACTCCACCAGCCTAAAGATTTTTCAATCGTTTTTACAAAGGAAGCTAGTTTAAATATAAATAAATCCAGAATTGAGGCAGCACTAGATGGTGAACTTTTTACTTTCACTCCGCCCCTGAAATATAAGATTATCCCGAAATGTTTAAATGTCATTGTTCCATAAAATTTATTGCTCATGAGAAAAATAGCCCATATTTCAGATTTGCATTTTGATACCGAAAAAGAAATAATTGCAGCCGGATTAATTGAAGATATAAAAAATGTTTCTCCCGATCTGGTAGTTGTCAGCGGAGATTTAACCCAAAGAGCCAGGAACAAACAGTTTATAAATGCAAGGGATTATCTTAAAAAACTCCCCTCCCCCCAGCTCGTTATTCCCGGAAATCATGATATCCCATTATTTGATATTTTTAACAGGTTTATTTTTCCCCTTAAAAGGTATGAAAAGTATATAACCGGGAATCTACAACCCCTTTTTGTTGATGATGAAATCGCAGTGCTTGGTGTAAATACTGCAAGATCTTTGACCTGGCAGAATGGAAGAATTTCTCCTGAACAAATTGAAGGGATTGAAAAAGCACTCTGCCCTATTGACAATTCTAAATTTAAAATAATAGTAACGCATCATCCTTTTATACCACCGCCCGGAGAACCGGGCATTAGTTTGGTAGGAAGATCAATTAAAGCTTTGGAAATAATTGATAAATGTAATGTAGATCTTCTTCTCGCCGGGCATCTTCATCACGGCTACAGCGGAGATGTACGCCCCTATTACCCTTCACAGAAAAGGTCTGTCGTTTCCGCTCAAGCAGGTACTGCAATTTCAAGGAGGTTAAGAAGAGAACCCAACGCCTATAATGTGATAACTATTCTTAACGATAATATTCAGATCGAAATACGGGTATGGAACGGAAAGAAATTTAATAAATCTATTTTCACTTCTTATATCTTAAGAAATAGTGAATGGATTATAGAAGAATAATTTAAGCCCGGATTAAAATTATTGAAAAAGTTGTACCTTCACCCTTTTTACTTTTGACTTTAAGTTCGGCACTATTAAGATCAACATATTTTTTTGTTAAAGCCAACCCTAAACCAGTACCTTCAAATTTTCTTGTGTAACCATCATCTTCTTGTGAAAATGGTTCAAATAATCTTTGAATATAGCTTTCCGAAATACCTATCCCGGTATCCGTAAAATTAACAGCAACCTTACCATCATTTTTAATGGCTTTAATTTCCACAAAACCATGTTCTGTAAATTTTATAGCATTATCAATCAAATTCTGAAAAGCCTGTGTTAATGTATATTCGTCTCCAAGAATTTCCGGCAATTTAGAATCTACTTTGAACCTTAGATCCAGATTTTTTTTCCTGGCAATGGGAGTAAACTCATTAACAAGATTTTGCAGAATAGGATTTAAATCCAGTGATTTAATTTTCATATCCTGCTTTCCAGCCTGCAGGAGTGACATATTAAGTATTAGATCGATGGTTCGCAGAAGCCTTTTACCGCTATGATTTATCGCCTCAAATGCTCCTTCGAATTCATCACTCTTCATCTTTTCCTGCAACTCTTCCCTGATCATATAGTTGTAGCTTAGAATTATATTCAAAGGACTTCTGATTTCATGCGACACCTGTGCAAGAAAATTAGATTTTAATCTGTCTGATTCCTCCGCTTTCTCCTTGGCGATTATCAGTTCTTCTTCCGCTAATTTAATTTCGTGGATATCGCTTACTGTTCCCGAAGTACCCAAAATATTTTTATGCTCATCATAGGACATTCTGGCATTAACCTCAACCCATCTGTGTTCATTGCTTTTTGTTTTAAATCTGGTTATAAATCTTATGAAAGGCTTCTTTTGGTAAATTATATTTACAAACTGATCCACACAATATTTTCTATCATCAATATGAATGTAGTCGAGAAGGTTTTTTCCAACAGCTTCTTCATTTGAGTAGCCCGTAATTTCTGTCCAGAACGGATTAATAAATGAAATTTTCCCTTCGGCAGTCTGTCTGAAATATTACTTCCCTTACCTGCTCAACAACAGATCTATACTTCTTTTCACTATTTTCCAGAATTTTTCCAGCTTCTTTATTCTTTGTTATGTCATTTATAGCACCGATTGTTCCAACTATTTCTCCGGAACTGTTTTTATAGGGTGTACCGGTAATGCTTACCCAGAATTTACTCCTATCTTTCCTTAGTATTTCTATTTCATACTGATCGGATATATCCGAATATCTGAGTTTAGTTTTTTCCAGAACCTTCGCCCAATCTTTGGGATCAAAGAAAAGGTTATATGCAACGTTTCCGATTATTTCTTCCGGTGAATATCCGGTCAGCTCATAAACTCTTTTATTGGCAAATACAACACGATCATAGATATCTGTGATTATCACAGCTTCGGTCAAACATTCCACTAAATTTTTATAAAGTTCTTCGTTCTGTTTTAATGTATCTTCTGTTCTTTTCATAAATTAAGGAATTATTAATAATACGGTAAGATAACTATTGCAGTCTTTTAATTCTACTAATCAAAAAGGATTGGAAAAGAATATATCCATATTTCTACAGTTTATCAGCAGATTTTGCGAGCGGCATTGTAAAGGTTATATTTGTACCCTCATTTATTTTACTTGTTACTTCAATTTCCCCATCGTTTTTTTCAACAAATTCCTTTGTAAGTAATAATCCGAGCCCGGTTCCCATCTCATTATCGGTTCCCGGCGTAATTTTCTTTACATTCAATTCGAATATTTTATCCAGAGATTCCTTATCCATACCGATTCCCTTATCCTCAATGCTGATATGAGCATATCCATTCTCTTTATTAACTGAAACTTCTATATATCCATTTTTATGAGAATATTTTATAGCATTTGTTAATAAATTAAGAAATATCGAATTGATCATATTATTATCTGCATAAATAGAGACCTCTTTATTTACATAGTTTATAACTTTAATTGATTTTCTATCTGCCATTGTCTTTAATACACCGGCATTCTCTTCAACAATACTATGCAAGTTCAAATTTCTAGGGACAAAATCTATATCTTTAATTTGAATACGTGAGAATTGGATCAGATTATTTAGCAAACTGAATACCTGCCTGCTCGACAGATATAAAGATGAAATAAAAAGCTGGAAATCTTCGGGGCTTAGTTCTTTATATTCATTTTTTAGTATTTCCGAAAAACCAATAACTGCATCCAGGGGATCTCTAAGATAAAATGATATTATCGAATAAAACTGGTCCTTCTTTTCATTTAAATCCTCCAGCTCTCCGGCAAGTAAACGGTGCTTCTTTTCGCTTTCAATTAGTTTTGCTTCCATCCTGCTTTTATATATTGCCATTTCTATTGTGGAAATCAAAACTTTTTCATCGAATGGTTTTAATATATAACCATAAGGCTGGGTTATTTTCGCATTTTTTAATGTTTCGGTATCTGCATAAGCTGTTAAATAAATTACCGGGATATTAGTTTTCTCTTTAATTCTTCCAGCCGCAACTACTCCGGTTATAGCTCCGTTAAGCATTATATCCATAATTATAAGATCCGGCTTCTCTTCGAGGGCTATTTTTACCGCCTTTTCTCCGGAAGTAATAATATCCATTACTTCATAGTTCAAGGCTAAAAGCAGACGTTTAAGATCGAATGCGACAATGCTTTCATCTTCAACGATTAAAATATTGGCTTTTCCGTCATCCATGTTATCTCCGGGTTATTTAAGAGCTCAATTTCTAATATCAGGGGGAAACTTTTCCCCGCTGCAGACATTATCAATTAAAAACCATTGGAAGGCAGCGCGGCAATCGGGAATGAGAAAATAAACGAAGTCCCTTCATTCAATTTACTTTTTACTTTTATATGACCTTTATTTTTTTCCACAAATTCTTTGACTAATAATAAACCTAACCCTGATCCATATTCCCTTTCGGTTCCGGGTGCCGAATGCATATGTTCTTTGAAAACTTTATTTAGATCACTCTTGCTTATACCTACTCCCGTATCCTCTATACTTATTTCAATTTGCTGCGGCTCGTTAAAAAATGGAAGTATCTTTGTAAAAATTCTAATTTCTCCCTTTTTCTTTGTGAACTTAATACTATTGGAAATTAAATTTTGTAATATTGAATTTAACATATCCTCGTCAACAAGTACTTCTGCATCCTGATCAATATCGGTAAGCAAGTTAAGCTGTTTTTTTATGATATTACCTCTAAGCATTTTAAGATTTTTTTGTATGGCTTTCTTTATACTAATGTTTACAGGGATAAACTCAAAATTGCCCATCTGGAAGCGTGAAAACTGCAGCAGGTTTGTAGTCATTGCATATAAACTTTTAGATGCTTCATTAATTACATTTAAATACTCTTTAATCTCTTCTTGTGTAAGGGAATCATATTCATTAGTTAAAATATCGGAGAAACCGAGAAGTGAATTAAAAGGACTTCTTAAATCGTGAGATATTAAAGAGAATAGTTTATCCTTTGATGTATTTATTTCTTTTAACTTATCTATCATTCTGTCTCTTTCTTCTTCACCCTTCTTACGCTCTATAGCCCTTGAAATAGGATGCGATATTAATTCCAGTATTTCTTTCTCCTTTTCAGAATAAGTTTCTTCATTTTCATAATCCTGAACAACGAGAACTCCTATAGTGTTATCTAGAATTTTTAATGGAACACCTAACCATATAGCCGAAGGTGAACCGATCAATTCAACCTTTCCTTCTTTAACCAGGTTTTCGTCAGATTTTCTATTTATTAAAGCTGATTTACCGGTTTCCAATACATATTCAGTCAGACCTTTTCCGAATTCTTTTGGTGGTGCTTCAGAATCAAGCTGATCAATAAAATAAGGAAATGTTAAAGTATTTGTTTCTTTATTATGAATAGAAATGTAGAAATTATCCGCAGGCATCAATTTTTTAACTGAATTATGAATAAATTTATAGAATTCCTTTAAGTTAGCCTCTGTATTCGATTCCTCAAGAATTTCTAAAATAATATGACGTACCTTTTCCTGTTTAATTCTCTGTGTAATGTCCTGGCCTGAACAGAGAGTATACAGCTTATTCCCTTTTTCATCCTTCTCTTCCTTGCATTGCCAGTTAATTATCCGTTCTTCACCTGATTTAGTTAAAATAGAAGTTTCAAAATCTGTACTATTCTCCTTTATAATAAATATGTCACTTTTACCGTTAGGAATAAATTCTGCAATATCCTTTCCCATCATCTCTTCTTTTGAATAACCTAATAATTCTAACCCGATTTTATTGACAAATATAATTTTATTATCGCAGTCAATTATTTGAAAAATAATCTCCGCCAGATCCATTATTGAATCAAGACTGTTTATTTCATTGAATAAGCTTGATATTAACTCATTCAATTCGGTAATTTCTTTCAAAACACCTATACTGAAATTGTTTTTATTTTCTCCTGTCTTATTTAGGAATGAAATATCTTCGATCCACTTAAGTTCTTTATCTTTTGTCTCTATTAAATAGTTTAATATTTTCT
>CAVUOL010000040.1:0-69274 GCA_963742995.1 uncultured Ignavibacteriales bacterium | reverse complement strand
GCGGATAAAGTAGCCCTTAATGCACTTGAAGAATCAATTAAAGTAATGTAAAATCTAAATGATGTATATGGGTCACTTCGCAAACCAGGTACATTTGGCATATTTATATTCCCTCATTGATTAAATTGATTTCGTCAACAATCTTCCCTATCCTGAATACAATAAATTCAGCAGGTATTGCTGGTGCAACACCGACATCTGTAATTAGTTGGCCGGCATCAATAACGGATTGTGGATTATTTCCATCATCACATTTGACAAAAAAAGCTTCATCAGATGTTTTACCTGCTAATGCTCCGCCATGCCAAAGTTCTTCTAAAAAAGTTGATACGGCTACCCTAATTCCATTTCTTAAGAAAATATTATTTGGTTCAAAAACTGCCCACTGCATCGATTCTTCCACAGATTCTTCAATCATTATTAACAAGACGTCGAATATTTATGAATCTCCAAATTGGATCACTACTCAGAGTTCTAGCACCCCAAATTATAATACCCTTTCCAGGGTGAACTCTGAGACAATTGATACTTTCAGGATTAAGCAAATCTTGTTCAGAATCTATTAAGTTTAAGGAAGTATCAACAGCTTCTAAAATTTCTTCATTTGCCGGAGCTTTGTAAACTCCTTTTGTCAAGATCTGTTCTAGCGAATACTCCGGCGATATGACCTGATGGAGGAATAATTCGGGTAATATTTCCATTGATCATTAATGGATCATTTACTATTATCCAAGGGTAATAAAGTGCCGCATACTGGGAATAGTATTTCTGCCGCCAATCAAGGATTTCGGATATATTGAAATCAATTGGCGAATCTAAAATTGCGACCCTATCTTTTAATTTCTCGCAATGGTCAATCATTGCGGTTTGCATTCTCTCAATATCATCTAAACTAAAATCCGGAGGGGATTCAAATTTCTCGGAGGTTTATATCCATCTGCTGATGTATCAGGTGGAGAGCAGGGATCTATTATCCTTTGGTGGAGACTGCATTATATTGACTGGTTGTATCATAATATCAGGAATACTAATCATGCTTATTTCATCTACTTCTTCAAAACATTTTAATCCAATTTTTTTAGAATGAATTTGCTTCTCCGGTAAAGTCATCTACCTTTAATTTAGCAATTCCATCCTTTCCATTTTTTAGGTAATCAAGGCCTTTATTTAATTTATCCGGATCTGGTAAATCAGGTAAAAGAGGTTCGGTTATCACAAGATTTGATTTTCCATTTATTATATTATTCACGTACCTGCTATGATCAGGATTCATTGAAAGATTGCTAAAAATCTCTTTTGTTTCATTTCTATAAACAAAGATAAGAGAAAATTCAAGGGAGGTTAAAAAGATGGGTTTTGTAGAATCAAAAGAAATTGGAATGAGTTTAGACCAAAATATTTGCTTTTTTATGTTATCAACAAATTCTATGAAATCAAAATATTCAGGTAACCCATTTTGGAAAAATTTAACATAGCTACCATTTTCAAAACCTCTAACTCTATTGAGAACAAGACAAGTTTGCTTATTTTCTATGGTCACTGCAGAAACAATACTTGAATTTCTAGAGATACTTTTATATTATTTCCCCATTGACCTTCATTTAAGGCAGATACCTTTAAACTGAAGTTCCTCCTTTATTGATTAAATCAACTTCAGCAATTTTAGCTTTATTTAAATCTGCAACTCTAACTACATAACAATCATCCCCTCCATTTTCAAAAAAACCGTTAACTGCGTAAGCCAGATAACCTTGGAGAATAAAATCACCAAAAATAGAGCTAAATTGTTTGAATGAAGTCAGTCTAACAGCGATATTAAGAGGCCCTTTTTCAGCAATGCCAATAAATCCGGGAATATCTGTTCTTATGCTGGATATTTTATTGATCTCTGTGTCTACTTCTTCATAATATAATCCTGGCGTGAAATATTGCGGCATTTTTTACTCCAAAAAATTATAGAGTTAAGCAGGTTCTAATTCGATACCTTCATGAGCAATTTCAAGAGTTTCTATCGCAGTTTCATTTCCTGTTCCCTTCATAGAAGGTCCTTCCCATTTAGTAGGCCATCCTTCTCTAAAATTCCACCGCAAGGCAGGATTTCTTGCCTCATCTAATAAAACAATTGAACCTGCTTTTCGCTCTACTGCACCATCGAGAACAGTTCGCATCCATTTGTATAATTCTAAATCTTTAGTCATCCCTCTTTTAAGAGATATATTTGTAAATTTTTTTAAGCCTGGAATTTTTCTGACTGTAATATCTTCGCTTCCATCTCTATACTCAATTGGATCTGAGCTAGTGCTTAATCCGCTGCATTCAGAAAACGCAGCTCTGGTTATTCCATCAATTTCTATTAAAAAATTAAAACCAGCATATGGGTTTTTTCTATCTCCAGTTGCCATTAAAAAACTCCTTTCTTTAAACTAAACTTCTTCAACTTCAGAACTGCCTGACCACTGTCCGATTCTGAATATTACAAACTCAGCAGGTTTAACAGGTGCAATTCCTATTTCCATAATTAATTTTCCATTATCAATATCCGTTTGAGTCATTGTTGTTCGATCACATTTAACAAAAAAAGCTTCCTCAGGTTTTTCCCTTGCAGCGCACCATCTCTCCATACATTAGTTAAAAAATTAGTTACAGATCTTCTTACCCTTGCCCATGTTGGTTCATCATTCGGTTCGAATACAACCCATTGTGTACCTTGTTCAATAGATTTCTCTATAAAAATAAACAAACGGCGAACGTTAATATATTTCCAATCAGGATCACTGGTTATGCACCGCGCACCCCAAACTCTCATTCCTCTTCCTCTATCTCTAAAATCTCTGTGAACATTTATATTGTTTGGTAATGGATTTAAAATATCCTGTTCTCCTTTATTTATTATTTGTTCAAGTCCTATTATGCTGCTAATAACCTCATTAGCAGGAGCTTTGTGAACACCCCTCTCAATATCAGTGCGAGCATATATTCCTGCCATGTGGCCTGAGGTAGGGATAGAAATATTCTGTTTATTTATTGGATCTGCAACGATTATTCTTGGATAATAAATTGCGGCATACTTTGTATCATATAACTTTCGTTGGGTTTGTATATCGTCAAGATCCGGATGCATATCACCTGTGTTAGGTTCTGCATCTAATATAGCAAATCGGTACTTTAAAATTTTATTGAACTATCATCGCATCTTGAACTAATTGGGAAGTAATACCTGGTACAGCTATCGTACTAATTTCATCTCTGTCAATAAGGGCAGTTAGACCAGTTCTTTGTCCAGGTCCATTATCTATTCCCTTATAATCATCATCAGTTGGAACAGCTGTTCCATCTATACCCCCAGCTAAAACAATATGTAGCCCATCATCACCTGATGGGAAAAAAGAGGGATCGGTACCTAAAGGATTACTAACTCTAATTAATTCAGAACCATTATTAATTATATCTTTATAATATTTTCCTGGAATATTTTCCAAAGTTAGACCGGTAAAATTCTCCGATACGTCTTCATAGCTAACCATCAAGCGAAATTCACAAGTGCTCACAATTGTAGATAAACCAGCAATTGGGGTAAAGTCCGCGGCAGTCATTGCAGTTCCATAAAGTGTAATTACATCTCCATCAATTTGTTTGACCTGTTTAAAAGTCTTAACTCCCCCTGTATCGATTTCAACCCAGGCGTTTACATAAAAACCGGATGTTGATTTTAACTTGATCTTATTATTATCAAGACCCCCGCTTATAAAAGAATCATATTCAGAACGTGTGCTAGATTCTTGATATACTTTTATATCTATGTTATTCCCCCAGAATCCTTCATCAGAAGCTGTTATATCGAATGAATTAGGCCTTGGAACATTTAGCTCAACTGTTGTATATTTTGCTTCATAAATATTAACTAAAGAAGCTGTTAGAGTTACCTTATTAGTATTCCTTTCGTAAGTTGAAACGGCAATTGATTCAGGGCCTATTGTAATCCCTTTTTTAATCTGAGTAAAAGTTAGAGTCCCGCTTCCATCAATACCTCTTAGATTAACAAGTATTGGTTCTTTAGGATGAGCAACTTGTATGTCACTCTTCAATCTTGTAACCATTCCTCCTTTAGTTGTGATTGTTGCTTTGACCGCGCCTGTAGGAAGAATACGTTTAATATAAATTCGCTTTCCACCATTCTGAAAAAATCCTTCAACTGCAAAAGGTAGATAACGATGCGATTTAAACAAAGGGCCAAAATCGAAATATCCCCCATATTTCCGTCTAAAGTCATTGAAGCTTGTAATTAATACAGGTAACGTTTGAGATCCATCTTCGTTTGTCGTTGGACCTTTTTTTGCCATACCAATCATTCCAGTAGTACTTGTACTTACCCCTTCAATTGGTTTAGAACCAGTATCAACTTCTTCTACATAAACTCCGGGAGATAAATATTCAGGCATTTTACTTTCCTCCTTTTTTTAATTCTTTATTTTCATTTTTTAGATTTTTTCTGCTCATCGAGAATATTTCTTAAAATAGAATTCTCCCTGGCATTAACTGCTATACTTAAACCATTTTTTTTGTCATTATATTCCTTCAGCATTTCACTAGATTTTGAGTTTAAATCATCAAGTTTTTTTTGTGCTTCCTTTAGTTTTATATTTTTTAATCTCTCATCTATTTGATCCGTACTCTCCACCAATTGATTGATTGATTTAAATACATCTCGCATTTCCAAAAGATAAAATGCCGCTGTTAAGAATTCTTTTTTATTGATGTTATTTCCTGCTTGGTTTCTATAATTGATTAATCTTTGTCTCAGATTTTGAATTTTAAATGGTATGCTTTTTAATTCTTTATTTGCTGAATCTCTTTCTGATTGCAAATCATTAATATTCTCCTTTGCAGAGTTAAGTGATTTTATAAGATTATTATATTTTTTTTCCATTTCATCAAAATCTTTATGCAACTTTTCATTTTTTTGGTCTTCTTCACTAATTATTTTTTCTGAATTTTCAAACGTTTTTTCTTCTATTTTTAATTTTTGATCTTCAAAAAATTTAATAAAATCATCTAGCTTTCCGCTTTCTTTAACAGATGTAATGATATCATTCTTCTCTTTTTCCTCCCTTAATTCATCTTCTATTATTTTTTCAATTTTTAATTTATTTCTTCCAAGTGCTTCTAGTTCTTTACTTAAACCGGTAACTTGTGTTGACAATGAATTTAATTGAGAATTTTTTTTATCAATATTTTTTGTAATCTCCTTTAGTTTATTCTTATTTTCAGAAATCTCTGTTGCCATTGAATTTCTCCTTTTTTTTCTAAAAATATTTTATGGATAAATAATAGTAGAAGTTGTAACCTTACCTTTATAAATATTAACGTTTACCGTTTTAGGCGGACTAGCCGGCGGTGTTAATATTATATTAAATGAAGCATCTTGTTGAGAAGAAGGAAAATAAATTACAAATTCGCCTTTTGAATCTGATAAAGTCTTAAAATTTTTTCCTCCTAATTCTACGGTTACAGAAGGAATAGGGATTCCCAAAATATTTAAAACTTCTCCCCTCAATAATGTTGTTCCGGCCGGAAATTGATATGAAGTGTTAGCTATTAATCTAACATTTATCATATATCTCTCTGGAATAGGAATAATCAAATCATGAGAATCATCGTAAGTAAAAGATAATCCGTCAAGTGGATCGTCTGTCCAATTAATTTTATTTAGTAAAGAATCAGGATCTAATTTAATTGTTCTTCTTTCGGGCGGATCTGATCCATTATTGAATTCTAACACATCCTCTTCGAACAAACCATCGATACTATCCAAAACAGCTTCAAGAGAACCGATTGGAGCTCCGGTTGCGGCAAGAAAATGATAAACATAATTCCTTGGAATTACTAAATTCTCTATAACTTTTTCTATATAATAATCGGATTCAATTAATATCGTATATGGGTTATCAGGAAGGTCTAGAAAAGTATAATATTCACTTAGAGTTTTCTTAGCATCATAATTTAATTTAGGAATTTTAACTTTAACTTCGCCTAAAATTTCTTTTGTATTTTTGAAGTCATCAATTAAAGTAACAGCTAGAGAAAGATTAGTCTTAATTCTTTGATCTAATACAAGCATAATTATGATAATTTTTAATTATTTTATTTGATAGTAGTCGGTGCTTTTTTCTATAATTCTCTGAACCTCTTTTTTTCTTTCCGATTCGATCAAAATTACCCGCACTTCGTAACATACTGAAAGTCTTAAGGACGTATCCAACGAATTCCATATTTTTGTAAGGTCATCTAATGACAAAGAATCCAATAATATTTTTATGCTTTCTATTTTTTCATAATAATCTTCACGATTTATTCTAATAAGAATGTCATATAAAGTAGGTCCTTCTAATATTGCATTATCCGCTAATATTTGCATTGTTCTTCCAATAATTGTATGCACATCCCATCCAGCAATATTATTCTCTTCACCGGCATAAGGTGTTAATAGATAATATAGATTTAAAGAAAGAGGAGGATACTTTAATTGCCCACTTCCAACTCTTTCCAATGGCTGATTTTTCATATAGGCATTCTCTATTATTTGGAATAAAAAAATGGAAAGACGATTGTTAACTTCACCTTCTAAACTTTTAGGGGAAAGCAAGGTTACAGAATCTTGTGTAGTAAAGCTTGTAGTAAACACTTTATTTAAATTATACCTTAATAAATCTTTTAGAATTTCTCCAATAACTCCAATTGTGGTAAAATCACCCATTGAATTAAAATAGTTTTTGAAGATTAAATTTAAAACGTATTGTTAGGCAGACTTCGTCCACTTGACTCCCATTATCTTTTTAATTCTGACCCTGATAATTATTATAACGGATATTCTACTTTATAGAATGGATATCCGAAAGCTGGTAGACATTTCTTTCCATCAGAATTTTCACATTCCTTTAACAATCCTTTTGATAATAAAATACCTATCGCATTCATTACTTCGCCGGATAATTCTTTTACCTCATTTTCATAAACGAAAAGTGTAATGCCCTCAAGGTCATCCTGGTGATCTTTTTTATCCAATAAATATTTAATTATTCTATCACTCAAATTTTTTTGATTTATCTTCGTTTCTGTATTCCTTGAATTGATATAGATAAACCAATATCCGTTCCAAGATATGCTGAACAGGTATTTAACTTTTTATTTTACAATAAGATAGGGTATTTGTTTAATCTATTGTAATTTGAAAAAATGTGACAAAAAAATCAGGGTTAATTTTTTAAGAATATAAATTATACACAGATGAAACATAAGAATTGCTTGTATTTTTTTAATCAAAATCTTCAATGGGAGCAGTGAAATTGGTATTTTACATTTAAGTTAAGAATTACAAAATCTCAGAGTACGATTAAGATTAAGAGCAAGATTAAGATGTTATGAATTGGAATTTAAAATATATAAAAAAATAGGGTGGGTAAAAAAAGTCACAGGTTATTTGAACTTTTTCTATAGTCTGACGGATTTAATTTATATTTTTTGAGCAGTCTTCCCAAAGCACGCCGGTCTTTTTTTGCAAAACTTGAGGCTTTAGTTAGATTTCCTTTAAAAGAAGTTAACAAGTTATTCAAGTATGATTTTTCAAATTCCGAGACTGAATTTTCTTTGGCAGACTTGAAAGAACCTGCAGGATAAAATTTTTGTAAACTTTCGGTGTGTAAATTTAATTCATCTGCATTTATAATTCCGGAAGAATTCATAATAACAGCTTCCTGAATCACGTTTTGAAGTTCCCTGATATTCCCCTGCCATTCATAATGGAGCATTTTCATGATTGCTAATGGTTCTACATTTTTTATTTCTTTGTTATACAATTTTGAAAACCGGTCTATAAAGAAAGAAATTAGTAATGGAATATCCTGCTGCCTCTCCCTCAATGGGGGAAGGTTAAGATTTAATATATTCAACCGGTAAAACAAATCTTCCCTAAACTGATTTTTTTTAACACGCTGCCCACAAATCTTCTTTGGCAGCCGCAATAACCCTAACGTTGGATGAAATATATTGACATTGGCCTAAAGGTTTATATTTTTTATCTTCTATATATCTTAAAAGCTTGACCTGCATTAATTCGGGGAGTGATTCAATTTCATCAAGAAATAAAGTTCCATTATTAGCCTCTGCAATTAAACCATTTTCACTTGAATCTGCATTTGTATAAGCACCCTTTTTATGACCGAATAATTCATTTTCAAATAATTCTGCCGGAACAGCACCACAGTTAAGCGGGATAAAAGGATTTTTAGCCCGGCTGCTTAAGAAATGGATCATCTTTGCACATAGTTCTTTACCGGTACCAGTCTCTCCATTTATTAAAACCGTTACATCAAATTGAGCAATCTTTAATATTTTCTCTTTTATTTCTAATGATTTTTTTGATTCACCCTTGAATAAATCAAATGCGGCATGTTTTTTTAAAGATGAGTATACGGTTTGTATATTTTGGTCTAAATTAAAATGTTTATTGCAATACCAATTTATAGCTAAAAAAATTTCTTCTTTTCTGAATGGATATATAAAAAAGTTCCAAACAAATTTTCGCAGTATTTCACAGTCAAAACAGATATTGTTGTTTTCCAAAACCCCGATAACGGGAGTAAATGGAAAATGTTTATTAATTTTTTCAATTTGAGCATTTTCAATTGATTTGCAGCAATTGTCAAAGAAAATGAAAATTATACCGGGCTTAATAAAAAAATCTTCATCCAAGGTATCTAAACTATTTATGGAATAATAACTTATATTAGAATCCGATTTGAATACTTCGACAATGGAATTTTCAATTTTAGATTTAATTAGATTCAGGAGCAAAACTGTTGTAATCATATTTATTACTCACATAAAAGCAAATCTTAAAATCATTACCTGTTCAAATTAAAGGACACAACAAAATTTTTAGAAATTCAAATAAATAAATTATTATAATTGACTTATTGAAAAAGAACTTATTAAAAACAGGGAAAGATGTACTTTAGATAAAATATTTCTACAAAATTTTATAAATACAAAAAATCAAAAAACAAGAAATGAATATACTCTCAACAACATGGATAGTGTAATTTTCAGAATTAGGAAAGTTAATTCTTAAATTAAAATATTGATATTCTATTTTCAATATTAATATTAAAATTCAGAACAGTTTCTATATAATAAAAATAATTGAAAAACAAAATACTAATAAAAAATTTTTATAATTATAATAATATCAAAATAAAATGAAATATACCTATCAATTTTGTAACATTTTCTTATAATTATGTCGCATTTAGTAAATATTTTGGGGGAAAATAGAAAAAAAAGGGGATTGGATAAAGTGCTGGATTAAAAGTCAAGATGAACTTAATAATATTCTATATACTGATTTTAACCTCCCCCCAACCCCCTCTCCCTTAGCAAGTTGAGGGGGAGGTCCGGACTAAAAGTCCGGAGTTAACCTTTGTCTTAGATGTAATCCGTTGGATAAATCCTAACGGCAAGTGATCTAGGATTGTATGCTTTCAGTAGATAACACCGGGCTAAAGCCACGGTGTTAGCCTTTCAGTTAAATTTATATTATCTATTCTTTATATCCTTTCCAGCCGGGACCTCTTACTACTCTGCCGGGAGTTTTTCCGGTGTGGGTGCCGTTTTTTATGACCTGGATTCCGTTTACGAATACATCGATTACTCCCTGTGAATACTGGTGCGGTTTTTCGTAGGTGGCAAGGTCTTTTACTTTTGCAGGATCAAATATTACAACATCGGCGTAATATCCGGGTTTTAGCATTCCTCTTCTTTTGATTTTTAAATTTTGTGCAGGAAAGGATGTAAGTCTTCTTACTGCTTCTTCGAGGGGAATTAGTTTTTCATCTCTTACGTATTTTCCTAATAGTCTGGCAACATTTCCGTATGCACGCGGATGGGGATTTGATTTCAAAAAGACTCCTTCAGGCGCTAAAGAGCTTTCATCCGAGCCGAAGCTAATCCATGGAATTTTGATCTTCTTCTTAATGTTTTCTTCAGACATTAGAAAATAAACTGTCTCAACTCTGCTGTCATCATCAATAACCAGATCCATCGCTGTTTCTGCAGGGGATTTCCCTCTTAATTTTGAAATTTCTATTAATGACTTACCGGTTAAATACTTTAAACTGTCTGTTTTGAAACCAACAAGCAGAATGTTTTCAGGAGATCCGGATGCAGTGAAGAAATTTTCCCATTTATCTGTTTGAGAGGTCATTTCAGCTAAAACTTTTTTTCTTATCTCCGGATCCTGCAGGTTCTTTTTCCATTGTTTGAAGCCGCCTTCCTGTACCCAAGGAGGCATTGCGGCATCAAGTCCTGTTTCTCCAGCGGTGTAAGTATACATATCAGCAGTTATTTTTAAGCCTTCCTGTCTGGCTTTATTTATTTTATTTATAAGGGAGTCAAGCTTATACCAGTTTGATTCTCCGGCAGCTTTAATATGGTAAAATTCAGCCGGGATATTTGCCTCTTTTGAAATTTTTATTAATTCATCGGCGGCTTCCAGAAGTTTATTCCCTTCACTTCTGATATGTGAAATGTACATGCCTCCGTATGCAGAAGCGACTTTACACAGTTCAATAAGCTCATCGGTATGAGCATAAAAATTAGGAGCATAAATTAAAGCAGAGCCTACTCCTAATGCGCCATCTTCCATTGCTTCTTTTACAAGCTGTTTCATTTTTGCAAGCTCTTCTTGATTAGGAGCTCTGTCTTCGTAACCAATGACATAAATTCTAACCGTACCGGCACCGACAAAAGAAGCAACATTGCAAGAGATACCTTTATTTTCAAGATATCGTAAATATTCATCGAGGGTAGTCCATTTGATATCATATTTAATATCCCCTTCTTGTTCAAGCTCTTCTTCTTTCATTTTATCGTTATAGGGTCCCATTGACCAGCCTTCTCCCATAACTTCAAGAGTAACTCCCTGCCTAATATCGCTTTGTGATTTGCCGTCTTGTATAAGAGAAACGTTAGCCCAGCTTAACATGTTTATAAAGCCGGGAGAAACGGCAAGTCCGGAAGCATCGATTTCAGTTTTACCAATTGAATTGCTTAGGTCGCCGATAAAAGCAATTGAATCACTTATTATTCCTAAATCGGCTTTATAGGGTTTACCTCCTGAGCCATCGTAAATAATTCCGTTTTTGATTATTACATCGTAGTCTGAGGGATACGCACTGCAGAATAATAGTATAACTAATAAAAGAGGAAAAGATTAGTTTCATTTGCGGACCTATTATAAGTATGAAATTTTATGGATTTGATTGTTGTGTAAGTTAGTAAAAATATGGAGGTTAGCCAAGAATTTTTTTGTTGGGTTGTTTAAAGTGATTATTTATGTGGCTAAAGCCATTTTTATTTTTTATTCATTACTCCCTCGGCTGAAGCCGAGGGCAATAGATAGAGTAGTCAAGATAGCTTTAGGAGCTTTTTCATTTATCGAAATAATTTATGATTGCATCGTATATTAAACCGGTGTTTATTTCGGCTGATTGGGGGGTCATCCAGGTTAGAGCCCAGTTTTTATAATCTGATCTTAAGTTATTAAGTAATTGTAAAATTTCTTTTTTGTTTTTTAGTGGTTTACTTTCAGCATTATTTACTATTTCGTTTGCGATTATTGAGCTCCAATATTGAAAGTACCCGGCTTTTTGCCAGGCATTGAGAATGTCAAGTCCTTTGGATGCCAAAGGAGTGAGCAAATTTAGTTGATTAAGACCATTTATAATTTTTTGAGTTGAATATTTAATTATGTCGATATTTTCATTCCATTGTTCTCCATTATTTTGATTTTTCCATTTATCTATAAGACTTTTAATATATCCGGGAGGGGCAGGGCGTGAATCCTTCAATCCCGGTCCACATTATACCTGTAGAACTTTGGTCAACAAACGGGAAAGGGAAACTAATTTCTTCAAATGCCTGTTCAATTGAAGTGTCAGAAATTCCGAATGTATAAATACAGCCTTCAGAAATAAGCCGGTTATGGGAAAGGTTCACTATTTTTTATTGTTAAGGGGGCGAGGTATAAATTAAGAGCCTGAGTTTCATAATTTGGAATACGGACTGCCCAGCTTGTAACGCATGTTCCTAATAATTTATCATTTACTACTTTCTTAGCTGCACCGATTATATTAGATGCATGAAATTTTTCTCTTCCGGCAAAAACGGCATCGCCGTAAGATCTAGATGAGCTGCAAAGGATAACATCAAAACCTAATCGCTTTAATACGTCAGCGGTGTAGAATGCACGGAGTCCATTATTATCTGATATCTCAGGAAATTCTTTAACGATTTCATCGGTAATTTGATCTTTTGACAGCATTGTACCTTTCTCCCAAACCATAACCTTTTGAGGAACGGAATCGCCATCCCAATAATTCCAATCCCATATAATAAAATCTTTAGGGATACCTGGAAGACCTGCCGGGTAATGGAGAATCATATCATCCCAGATACAGGGACGGATATTTCTGGTTAATAAAGGTGAAGCAATATCATTCATATACCTTGCGTATAGCTTTCCTTTACCGATCTTTTCAGCTTCTGCAGAACAATCAGGACTTGAAGCAAAGACATAAGCTTCATCTCCGCCTAAGTGGAAATATTTTATTTGTCCAAATAAATCAAGATATTCTTCAATCCATTTTTTAATAAACCTTCTCACTTCCGGTTTACATGTGGCGTAGCAATCATATCTACTTGAATCTTCTCTAAATGAAAAATATTTTTTATGCTGAAGAACATATTCTGCATGACCTACTGTCTGCAGCAGAGGTATAGGTTCCAGACCTAAAGTTCTGGAATATGCGAGAATTTCTTTAAAGGTTTTCTTTGAAAAAGCATCGGGGCTTACACACTCAGGGCATGTTTCCCATTTAATTTTATTTTCAACTTCCCACAGAACAGCATTATAGCCCATGTTGGCAATATTCTTTAACCATTTTTTGATATAGCTTTCTTTCAGTGCAACCGAATTGAAATCAATATGAAAAACTATTAGATATTCTTTTTCATTTTTTGTTTTGATTTCAGACGATAAGGTATTTGGAGATAAAATAAGGAGCATAATAACGACCAGGATTATACTCTTATTTTGCCAAATAGAATTTATTGATTTTATTTTTCTTTTTTTGTTCTTTATTATCGTTAAAATGTTTTTTAACACTTGGAATTGTCCTCCTTTCAGGTATGCAAAATTTCTTCCATTCCGACTACATCAAGTAAAAGGAAATTGGATTTAAATTAAGTATAATATTGTTAAAATCTAATAAATTAAAGGGATATAAATTACAGGTTCGAGCATTTAATAAGTTATTAACCTCACCCTCTCATGTGGCTAAAGCCATTTTGATTTTTTTCACTGCTCCCTCGGCTGAAGCCGAGGGCAATAGATATATAATAGCGTTTTCATCCTTAATATGGCCTGAATGTAGCTAAAAAGTATTAAATTGTAGAACAGACATTCTTGTCTGTTTACATTTTCACAGACAGGAATGTCTGTGTTACATTTTGGACAGCCTGTGGAACATAATGGCTATTTTATATTATCTAATCGGTGTTTTTGGAGATTCGTTAAGGTTTAATGTTGAGACAGGCGTTTAATTGAAATATTTGCTAATGACATGTAATTAGAGTGCGGGGATATGCTGTTTCGAAGAGCGAGCCATGTTTTGAGTGCTTCACCTTTTAAGCCGGCTGCTTCCTGCAGCGTTGCAAGGGAAGCTTCGCGAGTTGGTATTTTTGAGGGGTCAAAGTCTGCATTATAAAAAAGAGAACGGAATAGACTGATCTGTTCTTCAGGAGGTATTGCAGTTATTAATTCATCAAAGGTTCTATTATTTAAAGCTAAATAATAAATTGTGAAGACATTTCTATTAGCATCAGCATTAATTTTCTCATGATCTTTAAACATGTCATTTACAGCCTTTAGGTAATCCATTTCCGTATCCTGAAAATTATGGAGAGCAGCGAGCTGGATTTGACGGACATAAGAGAGTGACCGGTGAGATGATACTGCTTGTGCAAAATGTTTAACGGCTTCTTTAGAATCTTTTCTTTCCCAGATGATTAAATGTCCCCAATATGCATGTGCATAAGGGTTGCCGGGATCGATCTCCAAAGCTTCCTTATAATGTTTCTCAATATTCTGACTTGCCGTTTCATTCAAGATCATTGAATTGTCTCTGGCTTTAAGGAAATAAGCCCAGCCGAGATGTGCGAGGAGATCAGCTTTACGAGTTCCTTCTGCATCTGCGGTACCGCGAGTTAGAACTGGAATAAGTTTATCGACAAAGTCAGAGAATGTTTTACCCTCCGGTACTCTAATATTTTCCGTCCAAACCATAGCGAGGTCTTCCTGAGCTTTTCTTATCTTAAGTTGTTCACTGCTAAGTGAACCAAATAATTTTGCAAAGAGGCCCCCTTCTTGAGCACTACTCATAGCCTGTTCATAACTTGACCAGGCTGATTCATAGTTACCGGCGTCCTGTTCATTCTTTCCTAGATTTAAAAATTCATTAACCTGCCGTTTCTGGTCTTGAATACCTCCGATTAACTGGATCAGCTGATAGACTGCAAAAATAAACGTAAGTATTGCCGTAATACTGCCAACCCATTTTAATATTGCTGCGAATTTAGATTTCTTTTTTTCCGTTGACATGAAAGTAATAAATCAAGAATTGTATTCGAACTTTATGAAATTTGAGTTTAAATCATCATTATTTGAAAAACGAATGAAATATGTTAAACTATTTCTTAAAAATCAAATTATAAGGGCATAACCACAAGGCACTAAGGAGCACTAAGTTTCACTAAGAAATTTTAGACAGTGTGGAAAACTTAATACATAGGGTATTTTAGCTGCAAGAAACCTAAAGTTCTCTAAGGCATAAAGCCATAGAACAGCATGAGCTATAAACAAATAGTTTTATCGATACTATCGCTATGAGGGATAGCATTGGTTTTCATTTGGGTAACTTGAATAATTAATAGTATTTTAATTGTATAAATTTTTGCTTTCCAGGAAATAGGTTCAAGCCTAATGAGTCTTATGGAAATTTTTTCAACGATACCTAAAGATCTTATTAACTTCCTTCTGGTTGTAGTGTTTTCACTTCTGATTGGTCTGGAACAGCGGAGACTCCATATTGAAATTGAATTCGAATCTTTATTCGGAACAGACCGGACGATTACTTTAATTGGAATAATGGGATACATACTTTATGTGCTAATGCCGGAAAATCTTACTTTATTTTATGCCGGCGGTTTTATTCTGTCTGTATTTCTTGGAATATATTACTTCAACAAGATTAAGATAAGAAATCAGTGGGGCTTTACATCGGTAATTATTGCTCTGATTACTTACTGTCTATCTCCTTTAGTTTATTTAAAACCGTTGTGGTTGGTAATGTTAATTGTTGTCACGATATTGATTTTTGTTGAAATTAAAGAAAGCCTATTTAATTTCTCTCAAAAAGTTTGATAGAAATGAATTTACCATTCTTGCCAAATTTATAATTATTGGCGGAATAATATTACCGCTACTCCCCCATAATCCCATTTCTAAATTAATTGATATATCACCGTACCAAATCTGGTTATCCATAGTAGCCGTATCGGGTATTTCTTATTTCAGCTATTTGCTAAGAAAATTTGTTTTCCCGGATTCAGGAATAATATTATCGGCAATATTAGGGGGTCTTTACAGCAGTACAGCAACGACAATTATTTTAGCCAAGAAGAGTAAAGACGGATAATAAGGGACTCAAAAATCGCTGCCGGAATAATTGCAGCAACCACAATGATGTACGTCCGTATTTTAATTTTAGCCTATATTTTCAATAGCGAAATTGCAGTTGATTCTTTTACCTTACTTTTTAATATTTGTTACCGCCGGTTCAATAATAATTTCAGCTATTTCTTTTAAAAAACAAACCAGCAAATAATATAATTTGAAGATAACCCATACACAAAATCCTCTGGAGTTTAAGACGGCAATTATATTCGGATTACTTTTCAGCCTCTTTGCAATTTTAACAAATTTAGCTGTTGTAAACTACGGAAGATATGGGAGTGAATATTTTATCTTTTATAGTCGGCATAACCGATATTGATCCTTATATTTTAAATCTATTTCAGCAAGTGAGCAGAAATATAAATATTGAGACTATATTTAAGGCAACAATTATTGCAACAATAAGTAATAATTTAATTAAAATGATTTATTCAATGATTCTCGGGGATTCCGGTATTAAAAAGAATGTGGTTATCGGGTTTTCCATATTGATTTTAATTAGTATTATTTCAGTTATTTATTGAGTGATGAAAAACAGCCAAAGAGATGTTAATTATGTAAAATTAAAACATTGAGATTCTTCCCGCAAGCGGGACAGGTCTCTCCACTTCGTTTCGTTCAGAATGACAAATTAGAGAGTATAACGTAACAAGTTTATACTCCATTTTCCAACAGTTAAAACTGTTGGTTAATGATATTCACTCAAAACTCAATATTGGATTATTATTTTTTTATTGGTTCGGTTAAATAGAATATTATTATTTTTAAAGTTGCTAGAGGGAGTATCATCGATTGAAACTGATTTAATCTGTCTGTTTTCAGGGGATTTTAAAATTAGTTCTTTGCATGCGGGGCTTAGCTGGTTATTAAGTTCTACTACAACCTGATTATCATTTTTTTTCATTGAATAGGAGATGGTACCGTAATAGGTGGGGAAATTTTCAAATGAAATACCATTTGGGGAATTCAGCCATTCTTGTTTTATACCGGCTCCGAGAACGAGGGAAGAATCATCTTCATTCTCATAGACAAATAGAGCACGAACTGCATCAATAAAAGCGGAGCCTACCCAAGTGTGGGGCATATCTCCTATATACTTAGGGGTATTTGGATTTTCCCATACAACTTCTGCCCAGTGATTCCATCCCCCGGGACGCTGATCTTTTATAAAATAATCGAGCAAGTCATATGCCCGATTTATTTCATTCAAATAAATGAATGTTTCGGCGGCTCTAATTTCATAGGGAGTATAATTTACCCAATTATCATTTGGATTAAGGCGCTTCTCAAAATTTTCAAAGTATTTGTCAAAGGTATTTTTAAGAGCAGGCTGAGGCAAGTATTTTAGTTCATTGCATGGATAAACTGCAATTGTTGTTGAAGTAGCATCAAAGTCGCCCAGCTCAGCACAACCAGGGATATAATTGATGTTTTTATTTTTCATTGACAAACTTATTGAATGATATAAATTTTCTCTAAATTCATCTCGAAGTTTTTTATATTCATCCAATTCCACTTTTTTATTAAGTAGTTCTGCTATAAAGACAGCATCTTTTAAACCTTTCAATACAAAGAAATCATCCCAATAAGAGTGCATTGGTTTTGCAGAATAGCCTTCGTGGCTAATAGAGGCAGGAACCAGTCCATAGAAAGATTTTTGTTCATCTGTTCCATTTTTATTTTCGGGAGTGGATTCTTCAGCGATCTGGAATTTAATGTAATTAACCGCTGCTTTAACATTATCCCATTTACTTACCAGCATTGAAGTATCATTTGTAAAGTTGAAATATTCCCTGATTAAATAAATATATTCTCCCTGACTATCATTTTCAGGGACAGGATCAGCACCTCTTTTATCAACGACACAAGGTATTTTGCCGGAAGGGAATTGAAAGCTGGAGTACCAATTGATATAATCTATAACTTCCTTGACTATACCCATACGGAGAAGAGATGCAGACATTAAGGCACCATCTCTAATCCATGATCTGTCATAACATCTTGGTCCTGGCTGTAAAGCATTTCCATTCCTATTAATCAGAATATATGCAATATTACTTTTTACTGTATTAATTAATTTATCTTCCGAAGAAGGAAAATTTATTTTTACACTATTTAGTTCAGTACTCCATTTTTTTATTATATTTTGAAGTCCCAGATTAAAAGAGTTGTTAGAAATTCTTTCAGGCTGAAGCGTTGAATCATATGAATAAAACGGTACTTCCATGACAACCTTATATGTTTCTTGAGGATTTAACTTAAAAGGATATCGAAAAGCTGCGGAAGCAAATTCATCTTCATCCTTAACACCGGAACTTCGGGGAAGAGTATCTTTACTGATAAAATTTATAATAGATCCATCACTGAATTTTACAGCACCGAAATTTGCAGGCTTTGTTCCGGGAATGATTATCTTTTGGTTAACTTCCGCAACACCATCTTTATAATCTATTGATGAAATTTTTGCAACGCCACCTGTAATATTTAAATTCTGCCATGGCGGATTTACCTGGAAAGGTCTAATAGCAAGATATAAATTTCCTTCTTTTAATTGATCAGTATTATTTATGACAGTATAGCTGACATATATTGAGGAAGAGCCGATTTTTCCATCTGCAAATGCTTTAATTTCAAATTTTAAGTTATCCGCCTGCCATGTAACATTTGATATAGGAAGAAAATCATTTTCTAACTCCTGTTTAAGATTAACATCATTCCAGGTAATAAATTTATTATCACAAAACAGAAACGGTTCAACTGAGAAACCTTCTTTTTCTGTTTCAATCATTCCTTCTTCATTGATTAGTGCTTCTTTATGACCGCCATTTACGCCTATAATATTCCAATAGGTCTGCTTATTTAAAAAATACTTAGGGAAATATCCTTCAGGATAATGCTTTGCTATTTGTTCAAAACGATAATTGTCATCTTCCGCGAACTTATAATTTTCAATTTCTATTTCTTTTATGCCATATCCATGTCTGCTTTTTAGCAGATTTATCTTCATATATCTTGATTCATTATCCTGAAGCGGAATGATGCTGATGCTAGTCCAATTATTTTTAGCAGAATATAAAGTGTTCCACATTTTCAAATCATCCGAAGATTGAATTTCATAGTCAGCGGCAAAATCAATACTATCCCAGTTAATAATTAGACCACCATACTCTCTTAAATATTTAAAGTCAATTACTAAAGATTGTTTATCATCAGTTTTACTTTTCCATTGTGTAAGATTGTTCCCGTCAAATATATATGATGGTTCACCTTTTAAAGTTGAGGATGGTTTGACTAAGGGGACAATATTTTCTGCCATGGGAGGAGGTAATTCAGAGAAAGATAATTCATCAAGATACACAGTACCGCTGCCTCCTTCGGCGGCAGAAATAATAAGTTCAATTTTATTTACGTGTGTTATTTCGCCTCCGCCTTTGGGTCCCCATGCAAAGGATATCTGTCTTTTTCTAATTGTGTGAAGGGTCCAGTCCTCAGGGAAATCATATCTTCTAAAGACATACCACCAAACGTTATCGCCTGTGGAATCATCTAGTTTAAATTCGAGGTTGTTCTTAGGTGAAATACCTTTACAATAAAAGTTAAACTTGTAATTTGCAGGGAGATCATGAGGAAATTCTTTGACAATCCCGCAGTAGCCGGCGCCTTTGAATTGATAATCTATTTTTACTGCATTTCCTTTGAATCCGGGTACAAGAGATATGTTCATGGCGGCACCGTCAGAAATGACTTGATGCCAGCTATTTAGATTTTCAAAGTTATCTATGGTGCTGCTTTGAGGGAATAGATTTACAGTGAAAATAAAAATAGTCAAGATGAACCGGATAGTGTTCATTTGATGCTCTAACTTAATTTTTATTTAAATAAAGATGAATTAATATATAAATTCTATGGTTAAGTGTAAACGTTTTCATTTTTTCTTATTATCTAATAGAACGCTGATGACGCAGATTTCACTGATTTTCACTGATTTTTATTTGTTGAGGAAATTTTCTATTAATGGAATTATAATATTGGGTTTATTATTGTTGTTTTGAGAATATAAGATTTCACCTAAATATTCACCATGCTTTCCAGGTAGAATGGCTAAGCGTGCATGAGGAAATAATCTGAACATCTTAACTGCATGTTCCGGTTGTACGACATCATGATCGCCTATAATAATAAGCGCAGGTGCTTGAATTGATTTTAGATCGTCATCATTCCAATCTTTAAATGTACGCATACGATTGGAATCTTTAGTAAACATATTTAGAAGAGCATCCTCGTTGTTATTTATTTTTAGGAACTCATCCTTATACACCTGAGGCATATCACTGAACTTTGCATTGTTCATTCCTTTCCAGAAATCAGGATATAGTCCTTCTCTTTTATAAAATGAGGAAGCAATAATTAATTTACGTACTTTTTCAGGGTGTCTTATCGCTAGCTGCATTGCTGTATTTCCGCCATTACTAAAGCCAAGAATATCTGCATTGTTAATGTGCAGTTGATTTAGAAGTTCGGCTACATCATCGGCATCCTGTTCAAAACTTTCAGGTGCATTTCTATCGGATGTATGACCATGCGCCTGCAGTTCAACAGCAATAACCCTGTATTTTTTTGATAGTGATGGGATTAACCTTCCAAATGAGGTTTGAATTGTGGAACCTCCGCCGTGAATAAGAACTAATGGTTCGCCTGCTCCATGAATTTCATAATACATATTAATACCGTTCTCTGGCTTGTAACCTGATTGATAATTAGATGTCTGAGCATAAACTGCTACAGAAAGTATCTGAGCAATCATAATGGCGATTTTTGAATTGTATTTATGCATTCCTCTTCTCCATTTTGATTTGAATAATTTTAAAATAATTAATTTCATTAAATAGTCGAATTGTAAGGGTTATAATCGACAGTTGGATTTTGAGTAGGTATAAAAAGTATTAGACATTACTAATTATCGCTTAAAAAAAACTTTGGATTTGTACTGTATGTCATCTAATTAAATAAACCCTATCCAACCTTTCCCTTGCAAAGGGAAAGGCTTATTGATAATGGTAACTTTGTATTTGTCATGTTGTCTGGTTCGAGCTCATTGTTTTAATGGCCTTTTTTGCGAAACGGAGTTTCGCGTTACATGAAGAGCGTTCCCTATCCCATGTGTGGGTAAAGCTCAGCCTTAGATAACAGCAATGAATTGCGGTGTTAACTTTTAGGCTAACCTTATGTGGCTAAAGCCACCTTTATTTTTTATTCACTACTCCCCCGGCTGAAGCCGAGGGGAATAGGTGAGGTGTTAACTTTTAAGAGAATTCAACTGGTGGAACTTACGTTCAAGGAAGCGGCGGACGGGGATTTGAGTTGTTAGGGAGAGAGCATATTCGAAATCTGCCTTGGCTTTAGGATAATTTCCAAGCCTGCGATAGAGTTCAGCCCGAGCAGAATAGGTTAAATAATAATCTTCTAAGTTTCCGTTTTTCAAGATATTATTAATAATTTCTATACCTGCATTTGGGCCATCACACATTGCTACGGCAACAGCCCGGTTTAATTCGATTACAGGTGATTGTTCCAAGGCAAGGAGTCTATCATACAGCGCAACGATCTGAGGCCAATCGGTTTGTTCAGGTTTTGACGCTTCAGAGTGAACAGCAGCGATTGCTGCTTGAAGAGTGTAGGATCCAAATTGATGAGATTTTAAGGCTTCTTCAATTAAAAGGACACCTTCTTTAATTTGTTCCCGGTTCCATAGGGAGCGGTCCTGATCTTCCAATAAGATCAAATCGCCTGTTTTTGATGTGCGGGATACTCTTCGTGATTCCTGTAAAAGCATTAAAGCCAATAGCCCTTTAACTTCAGGTTCGGAAAGCAACTGAAGCATAAGTCTGCCTAGACGGATTGCTTCACCGGATAGGTCAGATCTAGTTAAGGATTCTCCGGAAGATGCAGAATAGCCTTCATTAAAAACTAGATAAATAACCTGATTTACAGCAGAGAGTCTTTCAGGCAGATCCGAAAGCGAGGGCACTTTAAATGGGATATTTGCATCACGAATTTTTGCCTTAGCACGAACAATTCTTTGGGCAAGAGTTGAAGGTGTAATTAGAAATGCACTAGCAATCTCTTCCGTAGTAAGGCTGCATACTTCTCTTAAAGTAAGGGCAACTCTCGCTTCAAAAGATAAAGCTGGGTGGCAGCATGTGAAAATGAGTCTTAATTCATCATCTTCAATTTCTTTGTCAATTTGTTCTTCCATACTTTTGGAATTTTTATCGATTTTATTAGCAAGTTTTTCTAAAGAAAAATCGTAACGAGAACGGCGTCTAAGATTATCAATAGCTTTAAATCTGCCTGTAGAGATAAGCCAAGCCCGTGGATTTTCAGGTACACCGCGTTCAGGCCATTGTTCCATGGCAATGGCAAATGCATCATGGAGAGCATCTTCGGCTATTTCAAAATCTCCGAGAAGACGTATTAGAGCAGCCAGAATTCTTCGAGACTCTGTTGTGTAAATTTTGTTAAGAAGTTCACGAATATTATTTTCGGAATTAATTGCCATAATATTAATTCATTGAGAATATGATTATTGCTTGTAAAAAGTAAAAGGTTTATACAAGAACCAGTATTTAAAAAGATGACATCTTTAATATTAAGGTATAAGGCTGCATGGGTTTACATATTAATAAAAAAAATAATGATAATTTATTCTTGTAAAGATGTCATCTTTACGTTAATGCAACTTTATAAAAACCTACTTATCTTCCTTTTGCTCAATTTTTTCTTTTGAGCGGCGTTTTTCACTTATTTTAATCATCTCAGATAAATCAGCAGCCGGTCTTATTTCAAAGCTTCCGCCCATATAAATGCTTGGATGTTTTGACATTAATTGAATTGCATGATTCAGATCCTTGGCTTCAAGGATCATTATTCCGCCTAATTGTTCTTTTGTTTCGGCAAAAGGTCCATCGGTAATCACAACTTTGCCATTATGGGTTCGTAATGTAGTTGCATTATGGGCGGTCTGCAGCGCTTCGCCACCAATAAAATGACCTTTACTGCGAAGTTCATCGTCGTAATTAAAACACTCATCTAAAAATCTGTTTCTTTCATTTTCGGACATGGTTCCCCATAGTTTTTCATCAAGGTATCCAAGACAAATATATTTCATGTTAAACTCCTATTATTTTTTATTTATTAAAGATTTCAATAGATAGTCGAATATCAAGAGTTAAAATCGACAAGTGAAAGATTAATTTTCTACTTCAGCATCGGCTAATATGCAAGCCTCAGGATGTTTTGCAGTCATTGAAACTAACTTCTTTATTTCTTTGTAATTTGATTAATTCTTTGAATGTACCTAGAGATGTTTCACCTGCGGGGAAAGAAAGCAGGGCGTTGGGTTTTTCAATGATAGTATTTAGGATAAGCTTAACGGTTTCGGCTGAAAGTTCATTATAGTCTTTATAAGTTATTATTTTCAAAGGCGAATATTATTTATTTAAAATTGATAGCTGGAGATGAACAATTGTTTACTTTCTTTAGATAAAATTGAAAGATGACATCTTTTACTTATTCAAAATAGAAATTACCGGACTTACATTTGAATAATAAATTGAACATGATTTTTCTTTTTAAAGATGTTATCTTTTTAACTACGTTACTCCACCGGAAGACTTTTGAAAAAATTATTCGACTAACTCAAAATGATCTTTCAATCTTATATCTTTTGATGAAGCACCGATCATTAAATCAAATTCTCCAGGCTCTGCAACCCAATCCAGGTTTTGATTATAGAATGAAAGCTTTTCTTTATCAATATTAAATTTAATTTTTTTAGACTCCCCGGAATTCAATTTTATCTTTTTGAAGTCTTTCAGTTCTTCAACAGGCCTTGCAATAGAGCCCACAATATCATGCAGATACAATTGGACAATTTCTTCGCCGGTATATGTTCCCGTATTTGTTATATCCAAGGAAACTTCAATGGTATCATTTATTCCAATTTTATTTTTATTTAACTGCAGATTGCTATATTGAAAAGTTGTATAACTTAATCCATACCCAAATTCAAATTTAGGATAGATAGATAGATCAGTATATGCACTTCTATAAAAACGATCACTATCATTTTGAGCAGGGCGGCCAGTATTGAGGTGACTATAGTAAATTGGAATTTGCCCTACGCTCAAGGGGAAAGAAATTGAAAACTTTGCCGAAGGATTATAATCTCCGAATAAAACATCAGCAATGGCATTACCGGCTTCACTTCCGAGCCACCAGGTATATAGAACAGCAGAGGCATTATCAGCAATAAAATTGAAAACCAGGGGCCTTCCGGCGTTGATTAAAACGACAATTGGTTTTCCTGTTTTTAAAAGTACTTTAAATAAATCTTCCTGAACACCAGGAATAGTTATATCACTCCGGCTCTTTGCTTCTCCGGACATATCACGTTTTTCACCGATACTTAAAATAACTACATCTGCTTGTTTTGCGGTGTTTACAGCTTCATCAAATCCATCTTTATTATTACCTTCTATGGCACAGCCTTTAGCATAAAGCAGCTTAATTCCATTTCCTACTTTATTTTTTAGACCTTCCCATTGGGAGACAATAAAATTAGAATCAACTCCGGGAACCTCTACATCCCAAAATCCTTTATTTTGTTTAAGCTCTTTTACGAGGGGACCAATAAATGCGATTGTTTTTATATTTTTTGATAAGGGCAAGATATTATCAGGATTTTTTAACAGGACAATACTTTTTCTTGCCATATCCCGTGCAATGCTTGGATGCTCCGGGTTATTTAATTCTTTTATTTCTCTTTGAGTATTGCTGTATTTGAAAGGGTTTTCGAAAAGACCGAGTTCGAATTTCTTTCTGAGAATTCTTCTGGCCGCATTATTAATTATTTCTATGGTCAATTTTCCATCTTTAACCAGTTGAGACAGATTGTTTATATAATTTCTACTTTCCATATCCATGTCGCAACCGGCAGTCAAAGCAGAGAGAGCGGCTTCATATTCATTTTTTACCGTACCATGATTTATCATTTCACCGACAGATCCCCAGTCGCTCACGACAAATCCATTAAAGTTCCATTTTCCTTTTAAAATATCTCTAAGCAAATATTTATTCATTGTAGAGGGGACACCATTAATATCATTAAAAGAGGTCATAAATGTGGAAGCACCTGCATCCAGAGCAGCTTTGAAAGGGGGGAGATAAACTTCCCATAGAAGCCTTTTACTCATATCCACAGAATTATAATCCCGGCCTCCAATTGCAGCACCATAAGCGGCAAAATGTTTTGCACAAGCCATTATCGAATTTATATCACCTACTTTATCTCCTTGAAAACCTTTGACACGAGCATATGCAATTTTAGAAGCAAGATAAGGATCTTCGCCTGCTCCTTCCATAACCCTTCCCCAGCGGGGGTCGCGGCAAATATCAACCATAGGAGCAAAAGTCCAGTGAATACCACCTGCACTAGCTTCCGCTGCGGCAGTTCTGGCAGATAATTCAATTGCATCTAAATCCCAGCTGCATGACTCAGCCAAGGGGATAGGAAAAGTAGTTTTATATCCATGGATTACATCCTGGCCGAAAAGCAAAGGAATCTTTAATCTTGACTGCATAGCAATTTCCTGCCAGTTTCTTGTCCGATCGGTTCCCATACAATTTAATAAGGAGCCGACTCTTCCATCTTTAACCTGGTTTTTCTTATTATTATCAAGTGTAACAGGGCCTGTTGCAACATGATCATCATTATATTGATTTAATTGACCAATCTTTTCATCAAGAGTCATTAGGCTTAAAACAGAATCAACTTTTTGAGAAATACTTAACTGAAGATTTGATTTATCCTGGCTGTCAGCCTTTCCGATAAGAATTATTGCTGTTATAAAAAAGAGAAAGAGATTTTTTAATTTCATAATGATTAAAGAAAATTTTATTAAAGAATTTATATAAAAATATTACAAAATTACAAAATTTCAAGATTACAAGATTATAAAGATTTCAAGATTGGAAAGATTTTTATGATTTACTATTTTATCTGTATAAAATTGCCTTATACAGTTTTTTAAAGAAATTAAGAACATGATAAAAATTTTATTTATTTGTATGCTACTGCTGCCGGGTTATATATTTCCTCAGAATGTGAACAATCCGCGTTTTTATAATAAACTCGCTTTTCAGGCATATAACGAGCATGACTATAAAGGATTTCTTAAAAATATGAAGCGGGCGTATGAATTAAGCAGTACTCACCAGTCATATATTTATAATTTGGCTATTGCATATTTGCTTAATCATGATAGGGAGAAGGCTCTTAAATTGTTAGAAAAAGGTTTAAGTTTTGGATTTGTATATCCCCTGGATACTGATAAAGATTTAGACAGTCTGAGAGATACCCTGGATTTCAAGAGTTTATTAGAACAAAATTTAATTAATCAGCAGCCTATGGAAGTAAGTAAAACTGCTGCAGTACTACCTGCAAAACAGGTAATAGCAGAAGGGGTTCAATATAATCCTGTTGATTCAAGTTTTTTTATAAGTAGTATATATAAGGGGATAATTTATAATGTCAATAAAGAAAATAAAATTTTATGGCAGAGTACAGATAGTATTATGGGGAGTATTGCCGGATTAAAAATAGATTACAAAAAAAATATTTTATGGGGTACATTTGTCAATCAGCCGAAGTCGAAATATTTTATTGATTCGTTAAACGGAAATTCCGGTATTTTTTGTTATGACCTCCTTACAAAGGAAAAAAGATTCGATATTATAATAAAAAAAGATTCTCTTGAAAAACATTGGTTTGGAGATCTCGTTCTTGACTCTATGGGAAGTATTTATGCATCTGACAGCAAGGCAAGTAAAATTTATAAATTTTCGGCACCTGATTTTAAGCCCCAATTATATCTTTCAGACACAAATATTGTAAGCTTACAGGGGATAGATTTTATTGATAATGGTAATTATATGATTTTTTCCGACTATGTCAGAGGGTTGTTTCTATTTGGGGGCAGAACTTCTTTAGTAAAAGAAATAAAAAATATTACCGGGAATACATTATTGGGGATAGATGGGATTTATTTTTATAAAAAGAACAAAATTATTGCAGTCCAAAACGGAATAAATCCACAGAGGATTATTGAAATTACTTTAGATGAAAGCTATACTCGGGCTGTTAAATTAAAGGTACTGGAGGTAAATAATCCTGATTATGATGATGTTACATTGGGAACGATCTTTAATGATTATTTCTTTTTTATTGCCAACAGCCAGTGGTATAAATTTACAAAAGGGGGGAAAATTTTTGATAGAGATAGATTTAATGATATTATAATAAAATCTATTAAGTTAAATTGATAAATTGATAAATTGATAAATTGTTTTAATTGTTTAATTGCTTAATTGCTTAATTATTATAATTGTTAAAGTCATTCGCCAGAATTAGGATTTTGAGAACTTTCCTCATTGTGCTTCACAACACCCCGATTTCCGGTACTACAATCCGCAGAGTAAATAATGCATCAAACAGAGCGTAAAAGAAACATTTTGATGGTTCTTTTTTTATGCAGTCTGTTTTTTATCGCTTGTATATAGAAACTGCATTATTTAATGTTGAAACATCTTTCCTTCTATATTAATTTCGGTATCTTCATTAAATTAAAGAATTTACATATGAGGATTAGAATAAATTTTGTATTACTTATTATAATCACAACGTTTATTGGCAACAGCTTTTGTCAGGAAAAAGTGGGTTCACAGGCTCCTGATTTTGAAGGTAAAACAATTAAAGCAAAAGAAATAAAGTTATCTGATTATGCCGGTAAAGTAGTATTGATAGATTTCTGGGCGAGCTGGTGCCCTCCATGCAGAGAGGAGATGCCTGCGTTAATAAACTTTTACGATACGCATAAGAATTCCAAATTTGAATTGATTGCGGTAAATATTGATAATAAGAAGGATAATATGGAGCATTTTCTTGACAACCTCTTTCCCGAACCAGAGTTTCCAATAATAGCGGATAACGGTCAAAAAATCCCTTCTTTATTTAATATAGAAGCTATGCCTACAACAATTTTCATTGATAAAAAAGGTAAAATACGTTTTTGGCATAATGGTTTCAAAGAATCTTATGTAAGTGATTTTAATTCAGAATTAACTCAATTATTGAAAGAGAATTAAGAGTGAAAATGATAACCCGGATATTAATATTGCTTGCTGCTTCACTTCTTCTCTATGGCTGTGCCACAGTTAAACCATGGGAGAAAGAAAGTCTATCAGATCCGATAATGATTATTGATGAAAATCCCATCAACGCAGGGATTAGAGAACACTTTCTGGATTACAGGGAAGGTGTTGAAGGCGCCACAGGTGCAGAAAGCGGTGGCTGCGGGTGTGGCTAAAAAAATCATATTATTTCTTTTATTTTTTTTTAGCTTATATACAATAGATTTTGCTCAACTTTTACCCGGGAATGAAGCACAGGTAAATTTCAGCGGTTATTTTGATAACTTTAAGGTTTCGGTATTCTATCCCAGTATTTCAATAACCAAGAAGGTATCAGAATCAACAAGTATAACGGGAAGATATCTGGTAGATATGATAACGGCAGCATCTATTAGAAGCAGCGGTTCGAGCAGCAGTACACCAGCTTCACTTTCAAAAGTAGATGCAGTAACAGCAGCGTCAAGCAAAACATCCGGAGGAGGAGGAAGAGAAAGCGAATACACAGGTCCAACTTTCGATGAAGTCCGGCACGAATTTAATTTCGGGATGGCACATACTTTTGGTAAAGGAATATTAGCCGCTGACGGTATTTACAGCACTGAAAGTGATTACACTTCTTCTACTCTTATCGGAAATTTCACACAGTATTTCGCAGAAAATAATACTTCTATTCAGTTGGGGGTTGTCAGAAGCTGGGATAAAGTTTTCCCTAAAACCAAGAGCTGGAAAAAGAATAAGAATGTTACAACATTCAATGCAAACTTTTCACAAATCATAAGCAAGAGCTTAATAGTACAGCTTCTTTCTTCTTATACTGATAATAACGGACTGTTGTCTGATAATTATCAATTAGTTCCGATTACAATCAATGGTACAGATAGTTTATTTGATCCTATTCATCCTGATCTACGCATTAGGCGTGCCGCAGCTTTATCATTGAAGTATCGACTAAACGGTGAATCATCGCTTCAAATCGGCTATAGATATTACTGGGATTCATGGGATATTAATGCAAATACTTATTCTGCAAATTATGAAAGATATTTATCAGAGCATGTAATTATGGGAATCGGATGGCGCAGCAATTTTCAATCCCAGGCTTTTTTCTTTAAAGCAAAATATTCAGCACCGGAACAATATATGACTTCGGATATTAAACTTGATGCAGGTTATTCAAATGAGCTGCAGTTGAACCTTACATTACTGGGAGGTGAGGGGGAGGACTTTCTACCATTTTTGGAAGATGAACGCGTACAATATATCTTTAATCTTAATTTTTATTTACGTCATACTAATTCACCATATTGGTTTAACAATTCGAATAACATGTTTGCAACAGATTTTAATATAGGCATTAGATATCGATATTGATAAATCATAATAAATTAAATATAAAGGAAAATGCAGATGAAAAGACGCGATTTTCTTAAATATAGTTCCTTAATTTTGCCTGCATCTGCAGCAATAGGAATTATCAATCCATTTACGAAAAAAATTTTTGCTGCAGCAAATAGGGCAGATTCTTTTTCATTATCTGTTATAACTGACCGGCCATCAACGACTATTCATACGATTGAACAAGCTATAAAATATTCTGAATACGGGAAAAGTAATTTACAATTCAACGAATACAAATTGTTGGGAGGACATATAGGCGATATTGCTTATGTAAAATCTCAAAAATTAGTTGATTATCATAGAGGGGCAGATGAATTTTCGATGCTTCTTGATAACAGCGCAAAATCTCTTTCATTTCCCAGAGTAATAGAAAATCCAACACTGCTCAGGTTCACTTTACAGCAAAAAGTACTTGAACCCAGCAATATAAATATTTTCATCGGAGATACATTATTTAAGCAACTGCCATTGGATAAAGATGTAGATAATTATAGAATTGAAGGATTAAAAGGTAATGTAGAGCTCAGAATAAAGAATAAATCTGCAAGTATTGTTTCAGCAACTTGCAAGCATAAAACGTGTATGAATATGGAGCCAATTTCAAATCCAGGTGAAAACCTGATATGCATTCCAAACCAAATTAATATCTCAATTGCCGGCAAAAATACTTTTGGGGTTGACAGTATTACTTTTTAGGTTAAAGCAAATGAAAATTATTCCAGCTTACATTTTTCTGATTTCATTTTTAGTACTCTTATCTATCAGCGTAGCTGCTCAAACCGATACAACGATGTACAGCATATCGGTTACTAAATATTTAATGGGGACTACAGTCGAGACCACTGCAAGGAGCATGGATATAGATCAATGTAAGAAGGCTTTAGTAGGCTCATATGAAGAAATGCAGCGAGTGGAAAATTTATTAAGCTGTGAAAAAGATAGCAGTGAAATATCAGGAATAAACCGTGCCTCAGGACTTTATCCGGTTAAAGTTAGCTATGAAACAGTGGAAATGTTAAAACGTGCTAAGGCTTACTGTAAAAAATATCAGGGGATATTTGACGTAACCATCGGTCCGCTTTCAGATTTATGGGGCTTCAGTGCAGATAAGGAAATAGTTCTTCCTGAGGATAAGACAATCAAGAAATTAAAAAAGCTGGTTAATTATAAGGATATGATTATCAATGAAAAGGATTCAACTGTATTTTTGAAGAAGAAAGGAATGTCAATCGATTTAGGTGGAATTGCGAAGGGTTATGCGATTGACAGAGGTTCTGCTGTTTTGAAGGGAATGGGTATAACAAATTTTATTCTTAACGCAGGGGGTGATATATATGTTTCGGGAACTAAGGATAAAGATACTTTATGGAAGATAGGAATTAAGCATCCAAGATATACGAATGATTTGGTTGCCGAATTTAATCTGAAGGATTATGCAGTTGCAACAAGCGGTGATTATGAAAGATTTAAAATAATTAACGGGGTACGTTATCATCATATTCTTGATCCCAGAACCGGTTATTCAGGAAGATTATCGGAGAGCTCCACAATCCTCGCACCTACTGCAGAAGAGGCAGATGCAACGGCAACTTATGTTTTTCTATTAGGCTGGAAGAAAACATTAAATGATAAAAATATAAACTATCCGCTTTTAATTGTGGCCTCCGATGGAAGTGTTCATTATAACCAGGTTTTTGTAAATAAATATAAACTGGAATTTATGGGAAATTGATTCTGAGAGAGGTTTTTTGAATGAGGAGAGATAAATATAGGCTTAGAGGGAAAAAGATGTCTTAGAATTAAAAAAATGGGAAAAAACCTACGCTATTTCGTCAAGTTTTATGGTATTTGAACAAAAAAATAAAGAACATTTGATAGAATTTTGTTTTTTTATTTAAGTAACATCATTTTTTTTGTTGAACTAAAATCTCCGGCAGTTAATCTATATAGATATAATCCGCTTGCTAGTTTAGAGCCATCGAATTCTAATTCATAAGTTCCGGTAGTTTTTCGTTCGTTAACTAATACAGTAATTTCATTTCCAAGAACATCATAAATTTTTATTGACACGATAGGAGCTTTATATGCATTTCCCAATGCTGGTATAGTAAATTTTATTTTAGTGGTTGGATTAAACGGATTAGGATAATTTTGTTCCAAAGAAAAACGGAAATTGCTTATACTAGTTTGTTCAACAGAAGTTGTACTGGAAGGGATTGTAACTTCCCAGATATTTGAACCATTTCCAGTTTCAAGAACATAAATTTTATTCCCGATTAAAATAGCATCAACCGGATTGCTGAAACCTTGAGCAATTCTTATAACACTTACTTCATATCTATCTTCAGCAACAATTTTATTAAGCTTTATATGAAACAAATCTTCACCAGGTTCATTAAAGGGAGCTGATTTTTTTGCACTATGAGCACTATAGCCCATTAAAAATCCGTCGCCGGCGAACTCACTGTTTAAGGCAAATGAAGTATCAAAGACAATAGCAAGAGGTGAACTATGGGGAGTAAAAGTCCCAAGTTTCAATCTTAGATCACTTGCATCTTTAACGACTCTATCAGTATCGCGAAATTTATCATCATCCGGACCTACATTTAAGATTGGATCAGTAAAAACAACAGAGACAGGTTTGGGAGGGAAACCTGGATCATTGTAAAATGTATTTTCAATATTTGAGGGACCGAGAAGAGGATCTTCAGCAGGGTCATAAACGGGAAATTGTTGTGCATTATCAAGAGTTCCAATCCTCCAGGGGAACCCGTAATGATGCCCTTCTCTTATCAAGTTTAATTCTTCATTATCATCCCTCGTATCCCCGTTTTCAGTAGCGATAAGGTCTCCACCTGGAGTGTACGCCATATCAAAACTATTGCGAACACCATCTACATAAAGATATGGCTTTAGACTATCATCATTATTATAAAGAATAAGATTTTTCGAATTAATAGGGATTTTGAACATTGCGGAAGTAACCGGGTATTCACGTCCGCCATTAACTGGTTCCTCTCCATGGTCTGTTCTCGACCCGCTGTTTACAATTAAATATTTTTGGTCTAAAGTTACAATAATTCCATTAAACCGATGATCCCTTCCACCAGGAATTAAATATGGTTCGGTAACAGCAACAGTATCCCACACTCTAATACTCTCTTTTATTTTACCACGGATAATTAATCCATGATCATATTTCAAATCACGCGGATCGGAAACAATATAAAAGGTTCCATCATTTGCTATAGTAAATCCGCCTCCGCCTTCAAATGATAAAGCGTGGGTAGTTAACCCGGAATAAATATTTTTAGTAGTTTTATTTTCTATGTCCAGCTGATTAATATTTCCATTCGCTCTTATATAATATACTTTACCAGAAGAAGGATCGCTTGCTATCCGTCTGCAATCATTTTCAACAGCTACTACTTTTTGAATGGAGATATCAGAACGAAGCGATTGAGGAGTTTGGGATATTATATATTTACTGCATAACAAAATGATTGATAAAAACATTATTAATTTATTCATATAAATTGCCTACAAAAATTTATGGACGCTGATTTGACAAAGAACCCGGTCTACCGGATTTTAGAATTCCCCAGCTTTTATCAGGTTTATCACTCATTTGAAATTCAATAATTCCACCATTCATTAGGTTAAAATGATTTAGATAATTTTTATTATAAATTTTACCATTGAACTTAACATGTTCAATAAAAATTTTCTTATTAGAAGCTCCACTTGCATGTACGATAAGAGATTTTTTGTTAGGAAGCGTTAATGTAATTTTATTAAAATGAGGTCCTGAAATAACATATTCAGGAAAAGAGGGGCACACGGGATAAAACCCTAGGGCAGCAAATACATACCATGCAGACATTTGCCCGCTATCATCATTGCCACTTAAACCTCCCGGTCCAAGTCCATATTCCTTTTCCATTATTTCAGAAACTATTTCTTCTGTTTTCCAGGGCTGACCGGAATAATTATATAAAAAGGGAATCTGCTGTCCAGGTTCATTTCCATGCCAATACTGATCCGCAGCAAAAAAACTATCTAAATTAAAATTGAATTTTTTCTCTCCGCCCATAAGGTTGATCAGACCTTCAATATCTTGAGGGACATACCATGTATATTGCCATGGAGTACCTTCAGTTATATATGAAGCTCTATCTAATTTATTAAAATCTTTAATCCAGGTTCCGTCTATATATTTTCCACGGACACAATCATTTTGTTTATCAAAAACATTTTTATAATTCATTGCTCTTTCAGAAAGTGTTAGATAATCCGACTGACTTCCGATTCTGAAACTAATGCGGCTCAAAGCAAAATCATCAAACGCATATTCGAGGGTCCGGGATACTTGTTCACCTTTATGAAAAGATTCTTTCACACTATCTTCAAGAGGAATGTATCCATATTTTAAATATGAATTTAAGCCTCTTCTTCCTTTACCCTGAATATAGTCGGAATAATTTTTAGGAGATTCCATTGCATTTCTAAGAAGAAGCTCATATTCACTCCGGGATAAATCAATTACATTTTTACAATATGCATCGGCAATTGCAGAAATTGCATGATCACCAATCATTGCAGAAGTATAACTGTTCCAGCATGGAAAAATCGGCATCCATCCTCCTTCTTTACCCATCAGAAGAAGTGATTTCATCATATCTTTATTGATACCGGGAATGAGCAGATTAAAGAGCGGATGTAATGCACGATAAGTATCCCACATTGAAAAATCACAATAATAATTTGCTTCTTTTAAATTTAGTACAGTATCTCCGCCGGAAAATTTAATATAAGAACCATCGTAATCATTATAGACTCTTGGCTGCAAAAAACAGTGGTAAAGTGCTGTATAAAATTTCACTTTATCTTCTTCATTACTGCCTTCAACTTTTATGATAGAAAGGATATCATCCCACTTTTTGAACAATTGCTTCTTAACCGACTCAAAGTCAAAATTCTGTAACTCCGCATCCAGATTGGCTCTAGCTTCATCAATACTTGTGAATGAAGTTCCTACTTCTACCAAAATATTTTCATTTGAATTAAGATCAAATGAAGCATATGCGCCAATATTTTTAAGATTTGAAATTTCAGACTTTTCAGTATCAATTTTAGCTCCGTTGTATAATCCGAATGAATCAAAGTGGCGGCTAAATCTTGCAACAAAATATCCATTAAATCCGGCATATTCCCCCCAACCTTGATATATTCTATGAACCGGATTATAGCCAATAATTTCGTTTTTGCCGGGTAAAATTTTAATATAACCCTCACCATAATCACTGTTAGGTTCTATTATTATGTGCCCCATTCCTTTTTTTTGGAAAGTAAAACTTAAAAGCCCGGCCCTGGTTGTTGAAGTTATCTCAGCAATAATACTGTAGTCTTTTAAAAGAACTTTATAATAATATGGAGAAGATACTTCATCAGAATGAGAGAATTTTGATCCTCTTCTATCAGGTAAGCATTTTAATTCTCCAGAAACAGGCATCAGTGAAAAACTGCCGTAATCCTGCACGCATGATCCGCTCAACCAATGACTTCCCCTAAAGCCATTAATGACACTATCAATATAATAATAGGGAGCAATACACTTTTTCTCTGTCGATCGTGTCTGCGGTGTCCAATTAGTCATTCCAAAAGGGACTGTAACATATGGAACAACCTGAGCATTATTCTCACTTCCCTGACCATGTTTTAATACACTTTTGGTATCGGCCGGAGCTGTCCCAATCAACGGATTAACGTATTCAACCAAAGACGGGAGCATTGAATTTTTATCAATTTTTTCCTGACTATAGGAATGAATTGAAATAATTAACACTAAAAAGACGAGATATAACATTCTCATTTTAAAGTTAAAATAGTTTCCTATTGCTTAACCAGCATATTCAATCATCCATACTTCAATCAGTATAACAAATCCGCTGACAGTTTTATTTCCTTTCCATTGAAAATTTTATTTTTCCAATCCGAATAGATTTTTCCATCAAATTTCTTTTCGGCCAAAAGTAATAATGGATAAATTGAATTGATATCAATTTTTTGAATTTGCGGATATTTCCACTTATCCATAGATAAAGCAAATGGAAGAATATAGTCGAAAGCATTACGAATAGAGCCGCCATTAGGGCTTACATAGTGCCACAAATCAAGTCCGACCTTATCACCGAGATAAGCCAAATGAAAGAGTGCGGTAAGATTAAATACACTATATCCCCAAGATTTTGTTCTCTCTAATTCCAACGGCTGTTTACCGTCAGATTCAATTTGTAAATCTATTCTTTTAATCTTTGCCCTATTAACAATTTGTTTTGCAAACTCAACTTTTCCAAGAAATAATGAAATTGAAACGACCTGAACATCATACCATGAACCATGATTATTTTTCCAATCTGACTCATCATTTCCATATTTACTTGTTGTAAGCCAATTTAAATAATCATCGAACCATTTATAAATTTGCTTATCATCATTCTTTGACCATTCATCTGAAGTTTCCAAGATTCCAACTGCATCGACAATATTATAGATAGATGATAATTCAATGATACCAATCCCTCTTCCAGTACAAATTCCAGGAATGCCTTGCGCATAATTTAAATTAGGATTCATCTTTGTTGAATCATTTAGAAACCAAACCCGGAGAAGCTGAGAGGCTTTAGCAGAATATTTTGAATCTTTAGTTATATAATATGCAATGGAAAGAATATATACACCATTGGTCATTTTTCCTTCATAATCGTGATCTGTAATTTCATAAATTTCCGGATTTCTCTCCCCATCTTTTCTTATATAAGGTAATCCATCTTTAGTATCCGGATTAGGCCACCAATAAGGCCCCATACTCATATAATCATGTTTATCCCCGCCGGGAGGTATTTGAGATTTATCCATTACAGATAACGGCTTCATATTTAGAAAATCATCTGCTTTAGAGATCAGTTCTTTAAAAGCTTCACTGCCTTGTAAATTATTATTAAGATATAAAATATGAAGTTCATTCAGTCGATCGGGATTAATTGAATAAGTTTTACAATTATCTTTGGTTCCACAAATTGAAGCAGACGCAATAAGGAATACCGATAAGATTATTTTTAAAATATTTTTCATTTTTTCACCATAAATAATTACAATATATTTTGTTTAAATCGATCAGGAGTGTTTCCTTTCCCAGTCTTTGGGCCATGCAGAAAATATTTATAATATAGGTTTATCACCGGTGGCGGAGGATATATCAATTTATTTATTTCCTTTTTCATAATTAAGGCGACGCATATTTGCTTCAAGAAAATAATAATCCGCATAAATTAAAGGGACATCGACTTCTGAATCAGCAGGTCTACTTCCAACGGAATGCATCAAAATAAAATCATAATTTTCACCTATTTCACTTATATAATCCGGAGAGGATAAACTAGTTAATATTTTATCAGCCGCAGATCTATAGTTCTCTTTTTCATCGCTGCTATATGAACTTAGCTCATAAAATGCAGAACACATTATAGCTGCTGCAGAAACATCTCTTACTTCATCAGGAATATTTGGGGCATTGTAATCCCAATAGGGGACCATATCTTCGGGAAGATTTTTATTATTCAAAATATATTCTGCAATATGCTTGGCTTGTTTTAAGTATGCGGGATCTTTAGTTTCTCTATAACACATAGTAAATCCGTAAAGAGCCCATGCTTCACCCCTTGACCAGCATGATTCATTTGAATACCCCTGATGTGTTTTTTTACTTATTACATTGCCGGTTACAGAATCATAATTTACTACGTGCCATGTGCTGTAATCATCTCTAAAATGATTTTTCATAGTTGTGTTAGCATGAGTAACTGCTATTTTATAATATGCTGAATCTCCACTTATTTTAGAAGCCCAGAAAAGTAATTCAAGATTCATCATGAGTTCCGCCGTTAAACTGTTCTTTTTCAACATTATAAGTAAAAAACTCAGCAGAATTTTTCCATTTATTATCATTGGTATATTCATATAGATACCAAAGACAGCCGGGGAAAAATCCGCTAGTCCAATCATGCAATTCAACAAGTTTCAAGCTTCCATCTTTATTTATACTTCTCGGATTAAGTTCGGAATTTCCGATTTTTTCAAGCATCAAAGATTCCTGCTCTTCAGCAAGCCGGAAATTATTTTTTACCATGGTTTTATCATCATGTAGTATAAATGAGGTGATAAATAATGATAAAAAAATCAAGCTTATTATTATTATTTTCATATTTCAAAATTTATTAAAATTTAAATAAAACAGATCTCTTTTCTAATTATTCTAATATTCTAAATTTCATATTCAATATTTCTAAGTTTTTATTTTAACAGCATTAATTTTTTTACAAAATGCTGACTGCCAAAATCAAGTTTATATATATAAACACCGCTTGCAAGAACTGATGCATTAAATTTTATATTATAATATTTCCCTGAATCGACATTTTGATTAAACAATTCCGCTATTTCTCTGCCAGCAATATCATAAATTCTTAAAATTGCTTTACCTTCATGCGGAGCTATAAAAGAAATTATAGTGGAAGGATTGAAGGGGTTAGGAAAATTTTGATGAAGAACTACTGTTTCAGGTATGTTTTTTATCTCTCCGTTAACATCAGTTGTTTCATTCTTTATAAATATGAGTTCAATACCATCTCCAGAGTTTAGATTCCTTGAATATTCCTTATCAACAGGGTTATTCCAATGTTCACAAACTCCCAAACTCTTGATAGTAGTACCATCATTTTCAGGATCATATTTTATATTTGGAGGCCAATAAGTTGAGTCGGCAGCCTGATTTATATAATCATCTGCACCGGGCATTTGTGGATAATCACCATAAAAGGGTTTACGATCGGCAGTGTATTCTGCTTTTAGGAAATCGAAGCATACAGATTCCAGTGCTACCTGATCCTGTGACATAAATATAGATGAAGTCCAATCATTATTGAATGGAGCCATCTGAAATTTACGGGGCGGATCGTTAGCTTCGGATCCTCCCCAAAGACCATCTACTAAAAATAAGACGGTGTTCCCCCCCAAATATTTATCGCCCATAAGATCTACTTGAACCCGATAAATTCGATAATTGGTACGCATAGGAGCATTATTTTCTTCATTAGGTGCGACAAGACCACCGTGCAGATGAGAAGCGCTCCCACGCAGATTTGAACCGAAATGTATTTTTGCATTCAGTGTTACTCCGCCTCTTGCATGCGCCTTTAGTGCAGGAATAACAATCAAATAATTTGCTTCAGTAATAACAGTTGGGAAATAATCTGAGAAAACAGGAGTACCGGAAGTTCCATTAGTCTTTAATATTGTTCCCCTATCAGAGTAATAAATAGAAGGCAGTGCACTTTTTACCGGTGCAGTTCTTCCCAGCTTTGCATCCGAGTCGATATAAACTACATTTGGAAATTCCTTATGCCACATATCAAAAACATGCTTATACATGTGCTTCATGGGATCGCCAACTGCAATATTTTCTTGTTTAATTCCGTAACCATTTATTAATTGTCTCAATATTGCCAACACAACCTGCGGAGAAGTTTCCGCCATTCCGTAACGCTTTTGATCCAATATTTCAAAAGTATTTTTATCGTAAGTTCCGCTAGCGGCACTAACTTGATTTGTTCTAATAAAAATCTTTTCACCTTCTTTGTAGCTCACATCTCCTTTTCCATGTTCATTATTGAAATATTTAAATAAGGTATTCCAGGCTTCTTCAATTGAATTTTTTCCAGTTAACTTTAGAACTGCATTTAAAACCATTGAATCAACAACATCCATGTTAGTATTTTTATCCATAAACCAGCCATCACCAAAAGTATTTGTGCAGTTCTCATTCGTTGCATCAGGATTCCATTCCCACACTACTCTACCTGGAAAAATTCCTTTAGCAACCCCTATGGGTTGATTGGGACTAAGCAAAAATTTTGAATTAGCATACACAGGGGTAGAAGAATTTGTAAAAGTGAAAATTCCAGCAATTATTGCAATTAGAAAAAAAAGACCGGCAGTTATATACTTCGCATCGATAAGATTTCTTTTAAATTTTTTATATGTAAAAACCGTAAGAGCCAAACCGGATAAATAAGCAACAAAAGCTGACATAAAAGGATAAGCTGCCCTCATGCATGGATAAGCTGCTCTGCTTGGTTTGGGAATAACCCGTAATAAAAACCAAATAGTTGAAAGAAAACCAATAACAAGAAAAATTAAGCTTGCCGGTATTTTTTTGATTGAAAGTGAGTTATTGAGCCTGTAAATAAATTTAGGCAGCCGTTTATGCAAATGATTTTTTGATATTTTCATACCCCTATTCCTTTTCCTTTTTTATAGATTATTTTACCTGTTTAAGTCTAATCCAGCGTAATGTTAGTCCCACATTTTCTTCTGTAACTATGCTGACGGGTTTAAGATTCAAAGTGTACATGCCGGGTTTTGAGATTAATATTCTCCCTGCATAGCTGACAATATCGGTAAAATAAGGTGAAGGTTTTTCTATATTCTTCTTTTTGATATCAGTCTTAAAATTTAGATTTTGTGAAGCAATGCTGAGGGATAATTTATGCCCGCCTTCATAAATAGATTTACGATTTCTGCCGGTACCTTTTTTAACTTCAAAGGATCCGAGAGAAGTTTCAAAAGTACCTGGTTTTGTAACAATAAATTCCCATTCAGCCCAACTTTCCGGATTCAACCAATCTATGATTCCTGTATCGTCAATTTTAATTTGAGAACTATCGGAACTTTTATGAATATCAGCCTGGATTCCATTTAAAATAATTGTTCCGTTAGGCTGTTGTTCAATTTGGTTATTAACATCGGCATTACCTTCGATATCGAGTTCAACTACAGATACGGCAGAATCAGGTGCCCTAGCCGGAACATTTATAATCAATTCCTGATGATCGAGAGCTTTATCTTCTTTTTGAATAAATAATAATTCCTTATTGTCTGCAAGAAGGGAAGCTTTGATTACCTTATTTCGCAAACCGTAAAGTTTTAACTTTCCATCTTTAGGCCAATCAAAAACTTGCAAAAACATTTTTCCCGGTTTAACAGTTACCTCTCCCCATGCCGGTTCTGATATAAAAGGGCTCATCCTTGTTCCATAAATTGCATCACCATTTTTATCCATCCACTTACCGATCTGATGCAGTCTATCGATACTTGGCTGAGGAATAACTCCTTCCGAAGTCGGACCTACATTTAAAAGATATGTACCACCTTTACTTGCAACTTCTACAACAGCCCTTATCAATTGCTTAGCAGACTTCCAATTATGATCATTCTTTTTATAGCCCCATGTGTCATTCATAGTTGCAGGAGTGTCCCAATCTGAAGATGTTGCACCCGTTGGAATTTTATTATCTCCTTTTGTCTGAAAGTCCCCCATATTATTTCCGATTCGTCCATCAATTAAACAATCGGGCTGTAATTTATGAACAAGATCTGCAAGTTCTTTACTCTGCTGCGAAGTCATAAAACGGGGAGTATCAAACCATAGTACTGAAATTGGTCCATAGTTGGTTAAAAGTTCTTTAACCTGTGGGATTACTTTATCATTAAGATATTGAGTGAAGTTTGGAGGATTGTCACCGTTGAAGTCCCAATCATTTCCAGCGGCATTTGGTTCGTGCCAATCCTGTGTTTGGGAGTAATAAAAGCCGAATCTCAAACCATATTTTTTACATGCATCCGCAATTTCTTTCATTGGATCACGTTTAAAAGGAGCTGCCTCTACAATATTATATGAACTTGATTTTGAATGATACATTGCAAATCCATCGTGATGCTTAGCAGTTATAACGACATATTTCATCCCGGCTTCTTTAGCCATTTTGACCCAATTGTCCGCGTTAAATTTAATTGGGTTAAATTTCTCAGCAAGTTTTTCATATTCTTTAACAGGAATTTTAGCATGGTTCATAATCCACTCGCCTATACCGGGAATCTCTTTCCCTTTCCAAACACCGGCCGGTATTGAATAAAGTCCCCAGTGGATAAATAAGCCGAATTTGGCATCCATGAACCATTCGATTCTTTTATTGTCCTGGTTATTATCATCACTTTGGGCTTTAAGAATAGAATTTTGGCAAAGCAGGATTGCGGTAAGAAAAGAAATAATAAAAATTTTACGATTCTTTAATGGAATGCAGGTGTTTAAATTTACCATCAAATTATTCCTTTGATAATTTAACCTCCAAAGAAAGAAAGGGGGCCACTATTTAATCAACATCATTTTTATCATTTTATAAAATATACTAATTAATTCATAAGTGAAGTTACGCAAAATTAGAGTTTTTATAAAAAGAATGAAAAGAATTATTCTAAAATTGCAAAAATTAAAACCTTGAGATTCTTCCCGCAAGCGAGACAGGTCTCTCCACTTCGTTCCCAACCTACACTAAAGTTCCGGTTGGCAGGCGTTCAGAACGACAACATTTGCGTAACTTCAATAGAATGAATTGTTTTTTATAGAGGCAGAGGTGATAAATGCAGCTAATGCGGATTATTAAGTCTTTTTATATTTTGATAGATAAATATATTTTTTTAAGTTTTCGTAAAAAGTTATCGGAACAAATCTTTCAAATCTTTCTTTGATTGTTATTAACGTGATTAAATAGAATAAATGAAAAGATGAAAAATATACTTGCTTTATTTCTGGCTGCATTTTCTTTTATATCTTTTGCTCAGGTAAATATAGATTCCGTAAAAGAACTAATAATTAAATTAGATAAAGACAGAGTAATAAAAGACGCTGATGAATATTTAAAAGAGGAGCCTGTAACAATTACGTCTTTTGCAGCTGAAAGAAGTGGAGGGAGTATACATGACTTTTATTCCGAAGGGGATTATTGGTGGCCCGATCCTAAAAACCCTAAAGGTCCATATATAAGAAAAGACGGTTTAACAAATCCTGATAATTTTGTTGCTCATAGAAAAGCAATGAGAAGATTGAGTATTCAAGTTCCAACACTGGTTTCGGCTTACAAGTTTTCCAGAAATAAAAAATATGCGGAGCATGCAGTTAAACATCTACTTGCGTGGTTTGTAAATAAAGAAACTATGATGAATCCTAATCTAAGATATTCGCAAGCTATTAAAGGGCTTTATACAGGAAGAGGGATAGGGATTATTGATGCTATCCATCTAGTTGAAGTAGTTCAGGCAATGATAGTTCTTGAAAAAGAGCATTTGATTAAACCGATGGACTTAAAAAAAATTAAAAATTGGTTCAAGGAATTTTCTAACTGGCTGATGAATGATCAGTTCGGAATAGATGAACGGAACAATGGAAATAATCACAGCACATGCTGGGCAATGCAAGTTGCGGAATATGCAAAGTTCACAGGTGATACTTTGAAAATGAATTACTGCAGGGATTTTTACAAGAATGTTTTATTGTCTGAACAAATGGCAACAAACGGAAGCTTTCCAAAAGAATTAGAAAGGACAAAGCCTTATGGTTATTCTTTATTTAACCTGGATGCGATGACAATGGCAGCTCAAATTTTATCATTGCCTAATAATGATCTCTGGAAATTCAAAACCTCCGATGGTGTGAGTTTAGAAGCTGCTTTGGATTTCATGTACCCTTACATTAAAGATAAATCTACCTGGCCTTATCAAAAAGATGTAATGTATTTTGATGATTGGCCAGTACGCGAGCCTTCTCTACTTTTCGGCGGTATTGCATATGATAAAGAGAAATTTATTTCACTCTGGAAGACGTTGAACCCGGCGCCTACAAAGGAGGAAATTTTAAGAAACTTTTTTATTCGCCAGCCAATATTATGGATTAATTAATTTATTCTTATGATAGTTATAAAACCGCTAATTTTATTTTTATTCACTTTTACAAATATTTTGTCTGCTCAAACAAATAATCCTGATAATTTCATTAGCGATAAACCTGGCCGGGAAATTTATAATATAAATAAAGATTGGCTCTACCTTGAAGATAATATGACTGAAGTAAATAAACTTCAAACTTCACAGAAACAATGGCAAAAGATAGATCTGCCCCATACCTGGAATCGATTTGATAATGTTGATGCTGAACCCGGCTATAGAAGAGATGCGAGCTGGTATGAGAAAGGAATATATATTCCTAAACTAAGCTACAATCAGAAGGTTTTCCTTTATTTTGAAGGATCAAATATTACTACGAAAGTTTATATAAATAATGAATATGCAGGAGATCATGTTGGGGGTTATGTAGGTTTTGAAGTTAATATTACTCAGTTTATCAAAGAAGAAAAAGATAATGACATAAAAGTCAGAGTTGATAATTCTTATAATCCAAATATCATCCCCTCACAAAAATCGGATTTCTGTATTTACGGAGGAATAGTAAGAAATTTATGGTTAAAGATTGTTCCAGAAAATTACATCGAAAGATTTCATGTAACAATTTCAAAAGTCAGTCAATCTTCTGCCGAAACGAGTATAGGAACAAATTTAATTTGTGACAGTGGAATTGATGCAATTATAAAAGCCAAATTAGCTTCTCCAAAAGGAAAATTAATCAAAGAAATTAAAGTAGAAAAAAAACTTCTTAAGGGAGAAAATAGAGTTTCGTTAAATTTTCCTACAGTACAAAATCCTGAACTTTGGTCTCCTGATTCTCCCAATCTTTATAGAGTAGAAATAAGTATCGAAGAAAAAGACAAATTAATTGATTCAACAAGTGATATGATCGGGTATAGGTGGTATGAATTTAAAGATCACGGGGCATTTTATCTTAACGGGGAAAAGCTTTTAATTAAAGGGACATGCCGTCATGAAGATTATGCGGGTTATGGCGAAGCTCTGCCTGACAGTCTACAATGGAAAGACATGAGAATGATAAAAGAGATGGGAGCTAATTTTGTCCGCTTAGCTCACTATCCTCAAAGCCCGGCCGTCTATAAAGCCTGCGATGAACTTGGCTTATTAGTATGGGATGAATTACCCTGGTGCAGGGGCGGTATGGGGAAAGAGGAATGGAAAACAAATACAAAGGAACTATTTACAGAACAGATTAACCAAAACTATAATCATCCAAGTATTATAATCTGGTCACTTGGTAATGAACTCGATTGGCTACCTGACTTCCCTAACGGCAGTATTCCTGATTCCCTGAATTCATTTTTAAGGACACTAAATAATATCGCCCATAAAATGGACCCTGCAAGATTGACTGCTGTCAGGAAATATCCAGGAGCAGTAAAAATAGTAGATCTATTTTCTCCATCCATTTGGTCGGGCTGGTATTCGGGTATGTATAGTAATTATCAAAAAGCAATCGAAGACGCACAGAAAAAGTATCCTCATATGCTTCATGTGGAGTATGGAGGCTCAAGTCTTCCCGGAAGACATTCAGAAAACCCGATAACCGGAGAGGGCATATTAAACCCTGATGAATGGGACGAGAAGGTTAATAAAGTGCAGATTTCGAATATAGCCGGTATCGGAGATTGGAGTGAGAATTATATAGTTGATTTATTTGACTGGCATTTAAGATATACAATGCAGACAACAACTTTTTCGGGTAATGTTCAGTGGGCATTTAAAGATTTTCCAACTCCGCTACGTCCGGAAAATGCTATTCCTTATATGAACCTTAAAGGATTGCTTGATCGTTCGGGAAAACCAAAAGACGCATATTATGTTTTCAAGAGCTACTGGACTAAGAAACCATCATTCTGTTATATCGAGAGCCATACATGGAGAGAGAGAAGTGGTCCGGAAAATATCCAGAGAGAAATTAATGTTTACAGTAACTGTGATGGCGTCGAGTTATTCTTTAATGGTAAAAGCTTAGGGATCAAAAATAAAGATATAAAAAAATTCCCGGCATCAGGACTTACCTGGCAGATTAATTTTGATGAAGGCACTAATAAAATAAAAGCAATCGGATATAATAATAATACTCAAACAGCTTTAGATACTTTAACAATAAGCTATACCTATGAAAAGGCAAGCACTCCTGATGATATTAAATTAACATACGAGAAATTACAAAAGGGGAATTATCTTATTACAGCGATTGTTGTTGATAAAAATGGGAAAAGATGCCTTGACTATAATAAACGAATTTATTTTTCGGCTGACGGATCGGGTAAATTACTGGAAAATTTAGGCACAACTATAGGAAGTTCAATAATAGAAGCTGCAAATGGAAAAGCACAAATTGTATTTCAGCCTACTGCCAATGGAAGAAGTGTGATTGAAGTGCGAAATCAAGATTTTAAGGGAAGTTATTTAATAATAAATAAAATTTCTATTGAAATAAATTCATATATTAAGCCGACAAATTAAATAATTTTTCACTCCACTCTATTGAAGCTGCTTCGTTGAAATCCTAATCCCTTCATTTAATATCTCTTTGCGAAACGGAGTTTCGCGCGAAACGGAGTTTCGTGTTACAAGGGAGATGAGCGTATGTGGAGCGTATCTGAAGCGTATGTGGAGCGTATGTGAGATTCATGTAACTACCAGGAAGATTGGGGGTCCCTTAAGGTTCTATTTCTACCAAAACATTTACGGGAGCAAGCACTTTTAAACTAAGTTGTCCCTCAATTATTTTCCATTCTATATTTATTCTGCCGTAAATAGAATTGAAACTTATTTTTGCGTAAGTTAATCCTCCGCCTATTTGCGGTTTAATTCGTATTTTTTTGAATCCCGGCTCTTCTGCTATTATTCCTCCAATAGATGAATAAAACCATTCGCCGATTACTCCAAGGGAGGTATGGTTAAAGGAATTCATTAACGGATCGAAAAAGCCTTTTTCAGGTGTCCAGCTATTCCATCTTTCCCACATTGTGGTAGCTCCATTTTGAATCATATTAAACCATGAGGGGAATGATTCGTTTAATAACAGTTTATATACTATATCACTTCTGCCGAATTTTCTTAAAACGGGGAATAAATATGTTAGTCCGATAAATCCTGTTGAAACATGCCAGTCTTTTTCTTCAATATCCCTGATTAAAAATTGAAATGATTTTTCTCCGGTTTTTTCATCAAGAAGATTAAAATATAAGGGGAGAACATATGAAGTTTGTGTTCCTCTCTGAATTGAACCATCTTCATTAACAAATGTATTATTAAAATGTTTTTTTACCTTTTCAAATAAATTATTATAATGTTCAGTCTCGAAACTTTTATTCAGCAATGACGAAATCTCGGTCATCAATTTTGCATTGTAAGCATAAAAAGCTATGTCAATTAAATCCTGCGGAGTGTCAGTATTAACCGATAACCAATCACCATACCCGTTACCAGGTCTTTTGAATTCATTAGCTTCAAGATAATTCATAAACCTGCCCATATTACCATAGTATTTTTTTAAAATGGAAACATCATTGTAGAATTTATAAAGATAGTAAGGTGTAAAAATTCCGGCATCAGCAAAACCTGCAGCCCCTGAATAGAGGGGGCCAACTGCAAGGTCTGGTTTGGGTGCAATTGCGGGATAAGCACCATTAAGCTCCTGCGCATCATTTAAATCCTGAAGCCACTTTGAATAAAAAGCAGATGTATCCATATTGAAAGATGCGGTGCGGATAAAATCAACAGCATCGGCAGTCCATCCCAATCTTTCATCTCTCTGCGGACAATCGGTAGGAATATCCATAAAATTTGCGCGCTGACTCCAAAAAATATTTTGATAAAGCTTATTAAGCTTTTCATTTGAGCATTCAAATGAACCCGTAGCGGGTAAATCGGAGTGCAAGACTATCCCTGTAATCATTTCAAGACCGGGCATTTCATTTAATCCATTCAATTCAATGTAACGGAAACCATGATAAGTAAATTCGGGTTCCCATATTTCTTTTGATTCTCCTTTAGTAAAATATGTATCGGCTGCCCGTGCCATTCTTAAATTTTCAGTATAGAGATTTCCATTTTCATCAAGCATTTCGCCGAATCTTAAGATGATTTTATCGAATTTTCTTCCATCAACTTTTAATCGAGCACAGCCTGAAATATTTTGACCTAGATCAAATATGTAAATACCATCTGCCGGAGAGGTTAGGGCAACCGGTTTTAATTCCAAAATCTTTCTTACAGGTAAGCCGGGATAAGAATTAATTTTAATATCAATATCCTTAGATATATCAACCTCATTCCAACCGGAATCGTTATAATTTATTTCATTCCAACCAATTAATTCTTTTCTTGCATCATAAGTTTCACCCATTAAAATATCTGCTTCTATTATTGGTCCATATGCTGCTTTCCAGTTTTCATCAGAGCAAATTATTTCAATTGAGCCGTCTTCATATTCAATTTCAAGCTGCAGTAAAACCACAGGATTTTCTCCATAATATTCTCTTCTTTTTTCCCATCCTAGATATCCTGCATACCATCCCTCGGCTAAGATAACGCCCAAACAATTTTTATCAGAACTATTTAATAATTCTTTAACATTATAAGTGTTATAATAAACCCGTTTGCTGTAATCTGTCCAACCCGGTGTAAATTTATCATCAGTAACTGCTCTGTCGTTTATAAAGAGCTTGCATAGACCAAGGGAACTTGCGAACAGAAAAGCTTTTCTTATTCCATTTTTTAATTCAAACTCTCTTCTTAGGAAAGGCGGTGGGGGAAGGATTAAATTAACTTTTGGAATCCTCCATGGTTTTTCTCCCATTTCAGAAACGACTCCGGCATTCTGCCAACCGGTGCTTTTATCATCATTCCTACAATATTCCGCATATGTCGAATTTGAAGTCTGCCAGTTATTATCAGTATAAATTATTTTATTTGAACCGTCTGAATATTCAAGAAATAATTTTGCAGATAATCCTGGTTTACTTAAATAAGTATTAGCTCCTTCAACTAGAATTATATTTTCGTCGTTCTTTTAAATATTTAGTTACATCAATTAATTTTGGTCTTGTCCATGAAAATATTTTATCATCATTTTTATCGACTAAATTATTATTGATATAAAGAATAAATCTTTCATCGGCAGTTATCAATAATTTTGCAGAACAAATTTGACTGATATCTTCAATAATAATCTTTTTTCTAAAGATATAATTTCCAATTACTTTTCTATCATAAGTTTGATTTAAAGGATACCATATCCATTTATCATCACCAGCTTTGAATTCGTACTTAGAATTTTTCTTTTGATTTCGTTCCCATTCATCAAAACCAATCCATTTGGCTTTCCAATCATTTTTATTTAACAAGCCCATCAGCCAGTAAGCCGGTTCACTCCAAACGGTTTCTTCATTATCCTTATCCCATATTTTAACTTTCCACCAGCATTCGCCTTTTGAATATAATTCTTTACCATTATACTCGACCTGGTTTTGCTGATCTGACTTAACTTTTCCGCTATTCCATAAATTGAAAATATTTTGGGATAGATTTTCTTTTGTCGAGGAGGCAACAATTTGATATGCGGTCTGGTATTGGCCATTTTGATTGGATTTAGATTCAATTATCCAGCTTAATCGCGGTTTTGAAGAATCAATGCCTAAAGGATTTTTTTTATATTCGCAGCGAAGGTATGTGACTATTAAATCGTTATTGATCCCCATCCCTTATTCCAAAGGATCATTCAAAGGTTCGGTTACTCCAATGCCAGGACGAATATATACCATAACCATTTTACAAAGCCGATTTCCTTGATTGATGATTTTAAGTTTTCCTGCGGATGCAGGTATAAGCATTGATTCGAGATAAGAGAGTTTTGCAGATCTTCCATTTTCAGAAATAATTTCAACTTGCTCCCCTTCAACAAGATTGGCTGCATATGCTTTCCCATCCGTATTCATTTCATACTGTTTAGTAAATTCAATTCTATTGATATTATAAAAAGTGAATGGCTTATTATATAATTCATATTCTTTCCAGCCTTCTCCTTCATTTATCAAAACCGGTTTGGCGAGCAGGTTTTCTTTAACATAATCTGAACGTCTTTCAAAACGTATATTTTTGAATCCCCTTTCGAGATTAATAGGGCGTAGATTTCCTTCAAGATCTCTTCTTAAATAATCATAAATTTTAAATGTGAAGATATACGGTGTTGCACTAATTTCAAGAACCAGATTACCTTCACCGCTGCAGTGGATAGTTCCATTAGGAATGCAGAACAGATCATGCGGTTTGCTTGGTTCTTTATTTATATATTTATCAATATTAACTTCATTTCCTTCTCTGATAGACTTTTCCAGGGTATTCTTAAACTCTACCGGATCACAATCCTTTGTAAGACCGATATAAACCTGCGCACCAGGTTTAGAAGCAACTATGTAGTAAGTTTCGTCCTGAGTATATGTTTCTCCAAAATTCTCACGAATATAATCGGGGCGCGGATGAACTTGAGTTGAAAGATTGCCTCCGTCAATTGTATCGAGATAATCCAAACGAATAGGCCATTCATATTTAAATTGTTTAGCGGTTTTTTCACCCAGTACTCTTTTATTTTCCCGGAACATCAGGAATTCAAAAGGAAATTCCAAACGGTTACCTTCATTTTCAATTATAATTCCATTTTCAGGTACAATCATTTCAAAAGACCAGGCAAAGTTGGGCTGATCAGGGTCAAGCCCCATATGTCCCTGCATAAACTTTCCTCCCCAGGGACCAGGGTAAAACCAGGGGCGCAGCCTGAAAGGAGATCCTGATATTTCATATAAGGCAGAACGGAAGTCATCACCTGAAATAAAGGAAGGTTCTGTTAAATCCTGAAGGTCAATGAAAAGATCCAGAGATGGGAGCAACTGCCTTTTCAGCCTGTTTAATGCAGGCCATTCTACAAAGTAGGAACGTTTATAAAAATCCCCGAAGGGGGTTTTTTCATTCTCACCTAAATTATTGATCTCTCCATTTCGAGCATATTCCTGAATAAGGTCTTTCGGTATATCGATATACCAGAGCTCATCCCACAATTCAAGCAGACTTGCGCCGGTTCCTGCAATTATTAACAAGTTTCCTGCTTTTTTAGCCCGTGCAACTGATGCTTTTATTCTAACGGCTGCAACCTTTATAGAATCAAAGAAGGTATCAATCCCTAAGGGAAAGTGAGTACCAAAGATAGGATCATTTCCGCCTAAAAAAGGTTTTATATTCTCATTAATTTTGTCCGGAGGAAGAAAAGAATCTTCCATATTAATCCAGTCTGCATTCACATCATTTTCTTTAAGGGCTTTTTGTAAATTAAACTGAAACTCATTCCATTTTATTCCCTGGAAGCCGTCGATTATTAATACCCTTAATCCATTAGGAATATTTTTCTTAATTTTTTCAGATAAAATATTATAACCTTTTTCAATTTTACCCTTGCTTATACTGAAAGCAGGAGCCGTATCAAATGGTCCTCTTGGAAAACTCTTCATCCGTTCGGGTAAGAGGGCTATAAAAGGATCCCGGATTATGTCATCAGAATCTTTTTTCATTAATAGTACCTATAAATAAATATTTGCTGTTATTTATATTATTTTTACAAGATATTTGTAATATCAGTAAAAGGTAATTCTAATACACAACGGGGCTCAGGACTGGAGAGGCTTGTAAAAATGTTCAAAACCGTTAAAACGGTTGATAAAAATTTTATTTTTGTTTCATTATCCAACGGTTAAAACCGTTGGTTAATGATATTCACACAAGCTATGGAGTCCTGAGCTACGATTCTCATCTTTTAACTGAGATATTACAATATTTTATATAAATGCAGCTCCCATTGCAGCAGCTTTATTGCCAAGGATGGAAGCTTTAATTTGAATTTTCTTTCTTGGGAAAGTCCATGCACGTTTATGAACCAGCTCAATTAACCGGGGGAGAATTAAATGAGAACTTTTCATAACCCCTCCACCGAGGACAACAATTTCAGGGGCGTATGCGTGAATTGCATTGACTATGCCGATAGAAAGATCCTCTTGAAAACCGTATAATGTATTAAAATAATTTTCTTCTTTATTTTCAATTTTCTTAAAAAATTCTTCCAGGATATACTCATTATTTTTTAAATCCGGATGTTCGATAGCGACATGCTCCATAAAAGCTGTTGCGGAACAGTACAACTCAAGGCATCCTTTATTTCCGCAAGGACATTGGGGTCCATTCCTATCAATAGAAATATGTCCGCCTAGTATTCCGCCTAAGGGACTGGAACCGTAATACGGTTTTCCATTAATAATAACCGAGCATCCCAGCCCTGTACCGAGAGTCATACAGACCATTGCTTTACTCCCTTTACCTGCTCCGAATTTATATTCACCCAGTGCGTAAGCACGGGCATCATTTTCAACATTAAAAGGTATTTTCAATTCATTGCCAAATGCTTCTTTCAGATTTTTGCCCGCCAGCAGGGCCCCTGCACCAATATCATCTTCAAGAATTCCTGTCTCAATATTTACCAGGCCTTTAACAGCCAAACCGCCGGAAGTCAGCTTAAAATCTTTGCTTATTTTTTTTGCATGATTTATAAGGTTTGTCAGCAGATTGCCGCTTTCTGTAAAGTCTTTAAGCTTATTTTCATGAAAAGCAGCGGTTTGCCCATCTTCGGAAAAAATTCCGCTTTTGAGATTAGTTCCGCCAAAATCAATTCCAATCCGCATAATATTCTAACCGGCTCCATAAAAATAAATTAGTGCATCAATTAAATGTCTTCTCCAATTTCCCCATGTATGCCCTTCATAATATTCTTTATAAATAAAATCGTACTTCTTTTCTTCAAGAACTTTCTTTAATCTTCTATTCCCTTCTAAAAAATCGGTCTCATCCGCAGGAAGAAAAGATGCTCCAACTTTTCGTTCATAAGTACCGGTGTCAATATAAAGCTTTATTTGTTTTTTACCTGAAGATTCAATCAGCTTAATAATTTTATCCTTATTAAAAGAATGGTAACCGGATTGACTATAAGACAAACCAAAAACATCAGGGTACTTAAAAGCAATGTAAGTAGAAATTAATCCTCCAAAAGAATCTCCGATTAATAATCTGCTTCCAGGTTTTTGAATTAAAGGATATTTTTCATCGACAAAATTAATAAGTTCTTCTGCAAAGAATTTTGCATAATCATCGTTCATTCCATATTCTGTCATTCTATTAGGAATTTTTGGCTGATGAAGATTAGGAGGAGTAACAAAAACAGCGATTACAGGCTTAATTCTTTTTGAGTTTATTAATTCATTAAGGATATGAGGTACAACTGCAAATTCGATATAATCTCTTCCGTCTTGAAAATAGAGGGATGGGTATTTCTGCTCTTCTTTATAACCCGGAGGCAGATAAATATGGATTGTATGATCATATCCTAAGTACTTTGAAGGTATTATATATTCAATCAAACCATCAAAGTCACCTTTCTTTCCCTCCTCAAAATCTTTGAAAATTGGATTTTTGATATATCCCGGCATAGAAAGAACAGATAGTTCCCCTAATCCATTAAGAGATTTATATTTGTTTAACGGATCGGTAAAAGGGATTCCGTCTTTTTTGAAAATGAACCAGTACTCGAGTCTTGCAGTGGTTTCAAATTTTCCTTTATAGAAAAAAGATCTGTTCCCTTAATATATTCCATTGGCTGAAAATAATCCCAGTTGGTCATATCCCCGATAAGATAAACAGAATCAGCATCCCCTTTATAAAGAAGCACAACATTTGAATCATTTTCAAAAAACGGATAACCTTTTTGTTTTACTTTTGAGATAAAGTCATCAACCATTGACTCCTTTTCTTTATCAGCAGTTTGAACGTCAGCTAAAAAAGTTTCAAATGAATTATCCTGAATTACTTTTCCTTTTTCCACTTGAGGTAAAATTTCCTTTGAAAATAATGATAAAAGAAGAAGAAATAAAAATTTTATGGTATTATTCAAATGCTCTGTTATTGTTTTATTGCTAAATTGTTAAATTGCTATTATTGTTTTATACCATTTTTATTTACGTGATAAAGCTTTCCCTGGTAGGAAAGATTTTTTAATTCTGCTTTGGGATCAAATTTACCAAAATTTGGTTGGGCGCTTATGCCATTTCGCAAAGAGGCATTAACACCAAATATTGATTCAATGATTATATTAGTCCAGCTTCCGTTTGAAGAGACTGTCCAGTCATTTATATAAGGACCTTCAGGAGTGGCTTTTCTAGCACCGCCGGATTCAGGTTCAATGGCAGTCTCAACAAAATGTGCCTGACCGAAAGGACCTTGATTAGCAGTCCTTGCGATTCCCTTCAGCCAGTTGAATGCAAGGTCTCCTTTGCCGATTTTATAAAGACCTGCTGCAGCTTGTGCAGGCCAGGCAGGATAGGCTCCATTCCATTGATGATCGGGGCGGACACTGAAGAGAACATTATCATCACCGGCAGAAAGTGCGTGCATCCATGTTGGTGTCATAAGTTCATTAATAAAAAACTGAGTCATTTCTGTTTTTTGTTTTTCACTGAGATCGTCCGAAATATTATTCAAGATTGTAATAAAATCATAGCAATGCCGGACCTCTATCAACTCATTATTAGGATACCTTGTATACCAGTATCCTTTTCCATTAACATAAAGCTTTTGAATTTCCGGCAGCAACTCACCGGCTTCTTTTATCAATTCTTTACTTATTTTTTCTTCACCAATAATAGCAGCAAATTCAGCTCCTGTCCGCATATTAAATATATTAGCAGCATTTAAGCTGGCAACTTCGTGAATATAAGTGCTGACACATTCGAGCAAATTATTAATACCGCCATAGTCTGCTAATCCGTTTTTATTTTTAAATTGTTTCCAGTTTGAAGAGTACTTTAATAAATAATTTTTTACTTTTTCTTTTACAGAATGATTTTTCAGCTCTTTATTCATCCAATCGAAATTACCTGAGAAACGAAGATAGTTATTTGCAATTGTCATCATAGCAAAATCATTTACCGAATACCATGGTCCGACAGGACTACCAGTTAGATATTCTGTTCCAAAGTGCTTATGGACATCCATAAGCATCCAATGTTCGAGATATTTTTGCATGACATTAGGGTCGAGAAGAGCATGTGCAAAGGAGCTTAATGAATAATCCCAGATAAAAGTTACCGATTGCCAATAACGGGGCATTAGAGTATCGTAAGTTCTTCCAAGAACAGAGTAAGGGTTATCCCGCTTGAAATAAATGACACCCAATACTCCCATATTATAAAGCTTTGAAATCTCTTTATCTGTTGTTTCAAGAGTAGGCATAAAACCGGAGAAATTTGAATTACCAGGGGTAAAGGCATCTTTTAGTTCTTCATTCCAGTCATAAGTGACCTGTTTGATTATCTCTTCACTATTACCAGCGATCTCATCATAAACAGCCTGGAGGTTTTCAATTGAATCATCAACAGTATTTATATAATATAACTTCCTCTTTTCACCAGGATTTAATTTTATTCTCGATTTAACACCATTAAGATTTATTTCATCACTCAAAGGATAAATGCCCTGCATCTGAAAAGCAGTACTATGCTGTGCCGTATAAAGCAAAGCTTTTCTTTTATTATCAACTTCAGTTTTATTATCTCTTTCCAAAGGGGGGAATGCATCATTCCATGCTCTAACAGCTTTTGTTATACTTCCGGAAAAACCAAAACGAATTTCAACTTCTCTTTCAATCCCGCTTCTGTTTTCAATTTCTAATTTAATTAATACTGCTTTCTTCTTCATTGGAAGAACAGTTGTTGATTTATAAGAAATTCCTTTATATTCGGCGGATCTTTCAATCCTGTCAGGATACCAGACAAAATTTATATAACTGCCTGATGCAGGAAAATATTTATCATCAATAAATAATCCTGCTGTTATAATGTCAGAACAGCCGAAGGGAGGAAAGTTTAAGCTTCTTATACCGGTAAGATCGATATCGGCCTGAACACAGCCCCAAAAATTGGTTAAACCGGGAGGATTGAAAATATCTCCGGTTTTATGCTTTAAAATATCACTTTTAAGATCATCGACAGTTGGAATCATTTAATCTCTCAGATTAATAAAAAGTCTTTTTCAATTAATTAGCTCAAGTTGATTTTTGGAATAAACCTCTACCTTTAGTAGATAAATTGAACGGTTACAAATATTCGTCTTTTTTTATTAATCCCGGATTATCCGGGGTTAATATGAATCAAAAGCTCTATCCTTTTCTTTATATACTGAAAAAATATCTATCATTCTAACTCAACCTCAACTAAGTGAGGATAATATTCTTCAAATTCAATATAAGTTAAATATAAAACTTTGCCGTTTTCCCTTGATAAAGACGGATGTTCTTTCCCGGCATAAATTAAAACCGGATAAGGGAGTTTCAATTTTCGTATAACCTCAATATGATATAAAACTTCCGGCTACTCCATGGGCCCCAGGGAGTATCAGAAGTTCTGGCTACAATATTACCGGTTAAATCAAAAGAATGAACTGCAAGATAGCTCTTTAAGATATTCATTCCATGAGACGGAAAGTTCGTTGGGCATCCCGGTAAATACCGGTATTGAGTTATTTATATTTTTATCCCATCGTTCATTTCCGCAGTAATAATCATATCCGGTTATGTCTTCTATATCCTCTTTCTTAATTCGAGCGAGGTAACAGTTTTGAATAAAACTTTCCTGAATGACACCATACAAATAAATAAAATCATCCTTATTATCTTTTAAAACAGCAGCAGCAAATTTGGGCTGATTCTCTTTCCATAATAGATCAGAATTATTGTAAATAATTCTACTAAACTTCCATTCACCTTTCGTCCCAACTGCAATCCCGGAACCAAGAATTTCAAAGTTAACAGGCATTATCCCTTCTTCTATCATTTTTACTTTAATAAAAAAGAGATAAACTTTTTCTATCAATACTAACACCATGAAGGCACCAAACTCTTATTTCATCAGGATTCTCATCCGGCAGAAGTTTTATAAGCTGCTTAATATTATGCGAACTATCTGTTATGTATTTAAAATTCCTTAGACCATTTTCACCGGTAATATCAGTTAAAATTAATCCGGTATTATTAAGCATCTTTTTAATTTTTCCGGTACCGGACATGTCTTTAGGTCCCACGGGCTTACCGCCGGGATACCAGAGACTTTCGCCTGGAGTTCGTTCACCTATTAAAGTATCTCCAAAAAACCAGAGTGTTTCTTTTTCATTTAGAGAAATAGAAAAAGCCCCATCCTGGCCTATCAATCCGGTGAGGATTATTTAGAAATTGAGTACCAAGATCGCGTACTTTTTTAACTTTAACTTTTCTTCCGTCATAAGCAACAGTTACTTTATCAAAATCATCTTTCGAGTTTGGGAGAAACCATCGCTTGCAATTTTATAATAATAAACACCACTTGACAGATTTTCCGCAGAAAAATTTACAGAATGATTTCCAGCATTTTTATATCCATTAACCAGCACTGCAACTTCTTTCCCGGAAAGATCGAATACCGATAGTCTCACATTACTGCTTTTAGGAACAGAATAATCTATGCTGTTGAAGGATTAAACGGATTGGGATAATTTTGTGAGAGACTAAAACCTTCCGGGCTGCTATTTAACTTTGTTTCTTTAATTCCTGTTGCAGGTGTAACAGTGACCATATGATTCATAGAAGTATCGGCACCGGCAAGCTCCTGATCCTGATCCTGATCATTTAAAAATTCAAGTATATTTACCGTATTAACCGTAACCAAATAACCAATTGGAAAATCGCCTGTTGCTTGACCCACTCGTAAATTGACAGTACCTTCATAAACAAGATTAGCATCATGGAGATAGCCTTGATCTGAAAGCAAATTAATCCATTTCATTCCGGCAGGCTTCTGAATAACAGTATCAACATCACCCCATAAAGGATGGGCAGAAGTATCGAGCACCATATTACCCTTTCCCATAGGAGTATCGTAAGTACCATCAATAAATGACCAATCATCGGGAACAAGTATTGCAAGTACTCCTTTGTGAGGATTTTGCTGTTCTGCATTTACATCCGTAACCGTTATTGTTGCAGTGAATATTCCACCTGCTTCAACAGATGAAGGCTGAAGTATTTCTGCGATGAAACAGCCGGGTATTATTATTGATATTGATGCTGCTGTAAGAAGAAATAATTTATTAATATTTTTTTCATAAAAGTCTCCGGGTTAAAAAATTCTTATAAATTGAGAGGGTGACCAATTTTGGTCAACCTCTCAATTGCATCACTATTTCATTAAGATCATTTTTTTAGTCTGTACAAAATTACTTCCATCAATACCTTCGACAGAAATTGAGTAAATATAGGTACCGCTGGATAAGTTTCCACCACTTATGTTTAGGACATGTCTTCCGGCAGTGAATTCTTTATTTGTTAAAACAAGAACTCTTTCACCTAGAGCATTATACAGAGTGACCATTACCTTTGCTTCGACCGGCAGATTGAATTGTATAGAAGTAGACGGATTAAAAGGATTGGGATAATTCTGTGATAAACTAAATTCATTTGGTATCGAATAATCGACATCAATTGTTTTGGAATATTTGAATGTGCCATCCCAATCAATTTGCTTCAATCTGTAATATCATTTCTCATTACCCGGTTGTTTATCAATAAACCGATAGCTGTTTTTCTCCGCAGTTGTACCATTACCTTCAACAAAGCCAATTCGATTAAAGATTTTATTATCTATGCTCTTTTCGATTTCAAATCCTTTATTATTAGTTTCCGTTGCAGTTGCCCAGGCTAATGAAATACCCTCTTTAGCCGCAGAAGCATTAAAAGATGTTAATTCAACAGGTACAACACCGGAGATAGTAATAGCATTGTTTAAACTAACATCATAATAAGTTGGATCAGAAAAGTCGAGAGCAGCATCTGAAACAAAGTACCCCAGATTAAAATTACCCTCTTTCGCAGAAGTTGTCATTTTTACAGTTAACATTACATCGAGTGTATCAACCAAAGTCAGGTGTGATGAAGAAGATTGATATACTACCCATTTCATACCGGCAGCGCTAGGATAATGTGCTTCAAGAGAATCAGTCCAATAATCTACCTGCCCACCAGGTTCTGCATCGGAGGAATCCGGGTCTAAGTAAGTACAATAATCGGAATACCCGCCAGAGAAATAGACCGTATCGATTGTCCAGTCATCGGGAATTTGAAAACCAGCAATACCATAGTGCGGATTTGCATCAGATTGCCCTTCAACGGAAACAGTAACAACAGCAGTAATTTGTTCGCCGACCGCAGCATTTGAAGGCTGATTTACAAGAGTAATGATAAAACAGCCGGTTAAAACAACCGCTGTTATTACTCCTATCGTAATAGCTAATTTAACAGTATTTTTAATACGCATACCTGCTCTCCTATATTTGTTTTTATTAATAGGAACTTTAATTATAAAAAATCTTTTTAAGGCAGAATAATTATCCTCCTTTCTAATGCCTATTATTTAAGATTTATTCATTAAAATTTTATAAATAGAATCATTTATTCATTTATTGTGATTACAGACATGAATATCTGTTCTATATTTTAATTCATCTGATATTATTTTAAATAAACCATCTTTTTTGTAAGATTAAAATTCATTGTATGCAAAGTATAGAAGTAAATGCCGCTTGCCAGTATTTTGTTTTTCAATTTAGTCACATCAAATGTATATGAATGAAATCCTGCTGAAAGCCTGTCATCTACAATTTCGGCTACTTTATCACCTAAAAGATTATAAACAATTAATGAAACATGACCATCCTCTTTAAGATTAAAGTTTATAGTTGTTGCCGGATTGAAAGGATTGGGATAATTCTGTTCTAATAAATATCCTTCAATCGATTTATTCAATTCAACTACTTTTGAAACAGTAGAATCATTGATCTTAAGATATATGAATCTCGGCCGGTAAATATCCGCATTTGAAAGAAGATCACTAAAGCTAAATGAATTAACATTATAGCTTATTAATAATTCATCTTTAGTTGATAAACCTGGATGTGCTTTTGCATTATAAACAAATATATTAGGATCTTCTAAAACTTCCGGGCAGTCATAGATTGTATGAAATATTCCAAAAGGTCCGACAGGACTTTCACCCAGTTTAACAGCAACACTATTGCCAGATTGAACTACCAGCAAAAATTTATTACCGCTTAAAGGTGTGACACTAAACTCCTGTGAAATTCCGGATGTAATTGACGCGCAATTTTCTATATTGTCACCCCAATTTGTTCCATTCCAGTATTCCCATTTATTAAAGTCTTCAATATTTTGAGGTAAAACACGTGCAGCTACAAGATTATTTCCTGAGCCGGTAGTTTTCGGTCCGTAGATATATAGATAACCATCGGGAGAAGGATTACCAGAAATGGAAGTCATTGGCATAATTGCCTGACCCAATACAATTTTCCAACCTTCTGCTTTATTATTTACAAATAAGGGTGTATCAAACTGTTTAACATTAGATATAAAGCTTTGGTCATTAAGAGTGAACTTTATTAGTGCAATACCATTTATTTCGAATCCAAAAGCACCTCCGGTACCATCACTATTTAAACGGAGTGCGAAGACATAGATAGTATTATCAATTGAAATTCCATCCATCAGCCAGTACCAGTCACCAGGATTTGCATCAGGAGTTCCAGGAACAAAAACAGCTTGAGGATTACCTGTTGAATCTTCTCTCCAGAAAAAATCGATATTATCCTTTATAGGATCAGAATTTTTGATTAGGGCAAGTGTATTATTAATTAATTTTGTATTAACCCTATGGTTATTGCTGTCAACATTACCAATGAATGTATCGCTGAAAAGGATTAAATGTTTATTATCCGCACTATTAGAAGGCTGTTCACTTTCATTCAATGGAATTGAATAAATTCCATCAGCACCTGTCCATCCGCTTGATCTATCGAGCAAGCTATCCCATTCTGGAGCCTGCCGGGTTTCAAATATTGATTTACATAAATTTGAATCCGGAACACCTATTGGATGAGGAAATGAAACCGGAGCCCATTGCGGATTACCGGATGAAAGAAGTCCTGTTGTTGCTTTTGTAGTGAGATAACCTAAATTAAAGCAACCTTCGGTTTGTCCGACTTTCATTTTAAGATGTACAACAAAAGATTCGGGATTATTATAGGTATAGCCTTTATCCGAGATTAGGACGAACCATTTCATATTGCTACCGTATTGAGCGGGCGGAAAATATGTATTTACCGAATCTTTCCAACCGGCTGATTCGGAAAGGATTCCATTTCCCAAATTAGAAGTATATTCAGCAGAAACAAACATCCAATCATCAGGGGCAATTATTCCAAGCAATCCTTTATGAGGATTTGGCTCGGGCACAATATTGCTTTGGATTGAAATTTCTATATCTATTACTTCTCCGGGCATGGCAGATCCTGGCTGATTTATATATTCAAATAAGCAACCTTGTAATGTTTGAGCTGAAATTATTGTACACATAAGTAATAAAAATTTAGTAATCCTTCTGTTCATTATTCTTATTTTTTAACTAAACATAATAAAATGAATATTTTGATAATTAGTATGAAGAGAATTTATCAAAATGGTGCAAAATTTAAACCATGAGATTCTTCCCTCCACTTCGTTTCGTTCAGAATGACAATGTTTGCATAACTTCACTTTTTAACTGTTTCTTTTTCTCTAATTGAAATTTTTAATGTGGCAATTTCATTTGGTCTTAATTGAATTTTTATCGAATCATTTTTTATTTCTGTTTTTTTAATTTTCTCTCCCAGATAGGTAATAAATAAGGCGTCTCCATTCTTAAAAAATTCTGAAGAAATAATTCCTTCTTCTTTTTTATAGGGATTCACATTTACAATTCTGAGCAGAAAAGAATTTTCTTTTACAGACGGGATTATAGTAAGCAGAATTAAATTCTGATTATCAATATTTAAAAAGTTTTGAGATGCCGGGTTCGTTCTATACCAGCTTCTCCTAATTACAGGAGGTGTATTTATTTCCCATCCGAATTTTGATGTAAAAGCAGGATTAAAGTTTCCTGCCTGGTTTGTAAAGGAATATCTGAAAGTTATCTTTCCTTCATTTTCTTCATACCTGTTCCAGTTTTTGGGAAAGTTGTTAACGACATCAGATATTAAGAACTTATGTCCTTCAAATTCACGCAGTCTAACGACACGTGCATCCAATGAAGTCCAGCTTAAGGTATTTACATCATTATATAAAGCTGCGGTTCTTCTAATCGAAAAACCATCTTTACTTGTTCCAGGCATTTTATCCTTTTCCGGATCAAGAAAGCCTCCAACTATTTCAAATCTCAAGTTCTGATTCTTAATTTCAAACGGAAATGCAAGACCATATTCTTCAAGTTTTTCTGTTGGTTTAAGCCTCTTTGAATCAACGGTTTGTTCAATATCAACTCTATCTATATCATTCCATAGAATATAATTTGTATGCTCAAATAGTTCATCATTTCTTTTTATCCGGAGAATAATCCTAACAGGGCTTTCATTCTTTATTTCAATATTTTCATTTGAAAAATTCAGCATGGAGAATTTTTGATTATCCTGAAACTTTTCAATTAAAGGCTGATCAAAACCCAGCGGATTATTTTCATCAATTAATTCTTTTCCTGATTTTTTGTCTATAATGCTTATTATTTTATTTGAAGTTTTACTAAACTCTATTTTATAAAATTGATTTACAATTGAACTATCGGAAATTATTAAACCAGATTCCAAAGATTCATCTTTAGAATTAATTGGCTGAAGCTTATATTTCTTATAACCGAAGGAGGGGAGATCTTTTGCAATAAAAAATAATTTATAGCCATCTCTATAACTTTCTACTTTTTGTTTTGTAACAAGATCAATTACTTCATATTGCTGCGGATTCTCTTCAGTAAATTGAACTTCAACAGGAGCATCACGCTTCCATGACAATGTATTAAATACAATTACTCCTTCCCCTTCAAAGCTTTCTTCAGATTTTCCAATTCTGTACATTGATCTTTCCAGGACTTCTTCAGTTTTCAGATAAGCATCATGTACGTAACTTTTCCGGTATTCCTGAGTAATTAAATTATCCGCTGGAGAGCCATATCCATATTCAAGTCCGCTCCCATGTCCGCTGAAATTAAGCATTAAGCGATAGGCCTGATTTATATAATTTGAAAGGGGGAGTTTTTTATTATCTTCCAGCCAGGTAAGTGCAGCAAGTTTCTCTGCGGATAAAAGATTGTGCTGAACCCACCGGTGTTCTTTCATCCTTTCAGCTTCTCCCTGGTAAAAAACATCCCAGTTGGAGGTCCAATCACCTTTGATAACCGGAAGAGAATCTTTATATCTTTCTACAAATTCCTTGCCGAACTTCGAAACATTACTTGAAATAAATTTTGGATATTCAAATTCCGTATTCCATTTATTCATATTTTTAAATTGATCTTCAGGAACTATACTATTATCACCGAAGGCAGAATTTAAGAGGATAATATCATATCTATAACCTCTTGCAATTAAGTTATTTATTCTTTCCCAGATCCTTTGTTGAATCGCCAAACTGCCTCTGTCCCCTTCCAGCCCATATGATTTCCCTTCATTGTATGCTTCATTCAAATAAGTCACTACTCTGCTGCTATCGGGTCCTTCCCAGATAAAGGCTTTTGGAAGTGATTTTTGAAGTGAATAGTTGTTAAAAAATTCATTTATTCCTTCTGCAAGAAAATCGACTCCCGCATTATTTAAGATCTGGGGAACTATCCATGCCTGCCCAGGAACATCATTATAAACCGCTGCATTAAATTGAAGTCCATATTTTTCTTTATATTCTTCAGCTTTAAAGAGAGAACGAATCATTTCCTCTTCACCTACCCATCCGGTAAAAGGATTTGAATATAAAGGTGAAGCAGCAATTCTTCCTTTTTTTATTAACTCAATAACTTTTTGAAATTGTTCAGGTGTTCTTGATTCTTCATATTGCTCCAGCGGCCAAAGCGATTCAATAGTCCATTTAAAATCAGGATACTCATTACACATCCTGACAACTTCATCAAGAGTGTTAGCATGAATTTCTTTTACAACCGGCTGCGGGTTTGTATAACCGATATCAGTATGAGCAAGCATCATCATATGAAGTTCATAGTGAGGCTTTGGTATTAATTCTACTTCTTTTTCAATCTTCTCATTATTTATTACCAGAACAGCTTTTGTTGTTAATTTATTTTTTATTTCAGGAATAAAAATTTCATGTCTACTTACTCCAAAGGGTATGGAATCAATATCGATTGAATGGTCCTGGTTATTGATATGAAATTCAAGTTTTCCTTTAAAGTTTTCCGGGTAAGGAGATGTAATATTTACATCAAATCTCTGGTTTAATATTCCGTTTATTTTTTTGAAGAAGAATGTTGAAACAAATTCAATTTCAGGCTTTTTAATTTTTTCCGGCAGATACACTTTCACATTATCCAGAGGTTTCCCGTTTTCATTAAGAAGCCTAAGATAAAATCCCCACTCCCATTTGATCATTTCAAAAAAGGCAAGTTCATGATTTGCATTTGAATTGCCTGCTTTTACGAGGATTAAATTCTTTCCTTTTTTCAGAGTAATTTTAATTGAATCCTGATCGATCCTAGCATTTCGAACATTTGGAATAGAATAGACTTCTTCCCCGTTAATCAGAATTTTGCCGAAAGAATTACTCCCGAATTTAATCATTGCCTTTTGATCGATAGGGCTTTCAACATAAGCTGCTGCATAACCTGTAATTGCGTACCAGATTTTAACAGGTACATCTGCAGGGAGAGTCCAGCGGAGCGTTTTATTAAAATCTAAAAATCCATCGTTGGAAATTGACTGCGGAATCCACTTTACCTTTTCTTTTTTAACGATTGTATCCTGCTCTACCTTTCCCCAGAAAGGTTCAATACTCTTTTCACCAATAACATCTTTATCGGCAGGGACACCGAATCCAGTCAAAGGCTGATCAAAAGGACCTGCAGCAATCCATACAGGAATAAAACCATTTTTGGTTAAAGCAATCTCCTGTGCGTAATGAAAAGAATTTACCGCAAGAATAAAAAAGAATATAATATATATTTTTATTTTCAATCTACTTCCTTACTCAAGTTATTCAAAAATCAGTATTTGAAAGATGATATCTTTACTTTTTTCAAAATATTGCTAATATGAACTTATATTTTAATAAAATCTTCAAAATGATTTTACATTTTAAAGATGTCATCTTTAACTCTGTGTAACTTTACTTCCTTATTAACCATGAGTTTCTAATAATTCCTAACTTAAAAAGATAAACCAACGGCAAATCGTTGAATATCACTAAATACAGTTTCCGAGGGAGTATAGGAATAATCTATATTTAGATTTAAACCGGCAATTTGAGGTGGTTTAATTCCAATTCCGAAAGATGTTTTTCCAATATCATTATTAAAACGGTAGCCTCCCCGCAGAGCGACAAATTTAATCAAGTTTAGTTCTAACCCGAAGTTAACCCATTCTTTATTATCAGTGGGATGTACAAGATCTATAGCCGCAGTTAAATTTAAATCATTTGAAGTAAATAATTCATCGGCAGCACTTACCCGAAAAAGAAGAGGTGTGCGAAAATCCTGGTTTACAAGGTTCATATCCGGGCCAAAATGCTGAAGTGCAAATCCCAATCTTAATTGTCTGAAGCCAGTATAATAGATTGTTCCTACATCGAACAAAACATTACCGAAAGAATAGTTATCTAGTTTTTCTCTAACATATTTTACCTGAAGTCCAATTGAAAGTTTGTCGGTAAATCTTCTTGCCGCCGCTAATCCAATTAATAAATCCCCTGCCTGTACCATTCTTCCGGTCCCATCGGGCTGCAGAGCGGTTGTTTCTTCAAATTCATTTATATCCAGAGTAACTGCACTTAAAGCAATCACGAACGAACCAAGAGGATATGCAATAACTGCCGCATTATGTTTACTATCGACCAGCCAATTATTGTGTGTTACAATAATTTCACCTTTTTCAAGATAAGCAAGACCGGCAGGATTCCAGAAGACAGAATTTGCATCATTTACAACTGCAGTGACGGCTTCACCCATAGCAGTTTCACGGGCACCAACCCCGATTTTCAAAAACTGCAAGCCGGCAGACCCTGCTTTTGAAAAATCAAAGCCGTAATCAAGCTGTGCGTAGCATGGATCTGTAATATAAACCAATATTATTATTAGAAATAAAAAGAAAATCTTTCTCTTCATAAAACAGCCTACTTAATAATTATTAGTGAGCCTTTGGCATTACCAACGTTAGACTCAACCGTCCAGAAATAGATACCCGGTGAAGTTCTCTGTCTTGCATTCGAAAGCTGATCCCAAACTTCTTCACCGGTATTCGGATTTTCATGCTGTAGAGTTTTAACCAATTCTCCGCTTGAAGTATAGATTCTTATTGTACATAAAGCAGGAAGGTTAGACCAGACAATATAATTTTCAGTTCCGGCCGTAGGAAACCCGGAGACTTCTTTAAATGGATTTGGAAAAACCTTTACATTTAAAGCATTTTCAGCAGCACTGCGGGTAGCTTGAATTGCCTTTTCATTTCGATTTGTCATCCAGCTTTCTTTTCCAGAACTATCCACCGATGTTACAGCATAATAATATCCGGCAGCTAAACTAATATTTTGATCCTGGTAAACCCATTCATCCAAATCCGCACTGTAATATCTCTGTATATCCAGAGATTTGGAAGGAAATATTTCTCTTAACAACTTATAGGGGCCAATAAAAGATCTATCGCTTCTGTAAAGCCTGTATTTCATCAAATCAGATTTTCCGCTGATTGGATTAACCCAGGTGTTTTCAAGAGGCTTCCATGATACTGCAATAGACTGGTTACTGGGCTGCCCAAAAATTTCTATATCCGGTGACGGGGGAGGGATTGAAGAAAGCTTATAGCCATCATTATAAAGTCTGCGTGCCCTATCAATGGAGTTTTTCAAAGAATCGAGACCAGCCGGAAGTTCCGATTGTGCTGATAATCCTTTAACGGCCTCATCAATCGGAATACCATTTACAGCTTCAACAATTACAATTTTAACCGAGCTGCCGGAAGGTATATTGTATGGTCCTGCTGACATTAACATGAAAGGGGTTAATTTTTCGCCAGGGTTTGCCTGCAATGATTTATCTTCTCCGGATAGAATTTTATACATATTTCCCGGATTGCTGCTGTTTAGGTTTAAGAATTTTTCATTATTTAAAAGCTGAGCATAGAGAACGTTTGATGGCTGCATACGTTTATCAGAAGCTGCATCAGAATATAGAAAAGCATATCCTGCATACCCGGGTGTCCTTAATTCATTCGCAGATTCCCAATAGTTTCCTATATCATTTGGAAGGCTGAAATTCGGGGTATCATCATAAGAATATAGCAAGGATCTGCTTGAGTCATATCCTACCAGATCATCTGTCCGGTTAAAATCATCCCCCCATCCATTGTGAACAACAAAATCCTGATAGCTTGGACGCAATAAATAAGGGAAGCCTATATAAACATCTGAAACCTGAGCAGAATTTTCATTTGCAACATTGTATTCAAGTATTATAAAATTGTTCAATTCCGGAAAGCTCCATGCTCTGCTTGTCCTTTCAACAGAGATATTTTCTGTTGTCTTCCATTTTGCAATAATTTTTTGTTCAGCTTCATTTGGATTATAATTATCAGAGCCTAAAAAGTTATCCATTTCCTGCATTGGCTGGAAAGTTCCAATATCTACAAATGTAAATGGGCCATTTTCGGTAAAAAAAGTAGTTCCATCGTTTCTTTTTCCGCCTATCCACATTCCTGCCCCAAAATCATAGGAGCGTTGATCATCTTTATTTAAAGTATGAGGGCCACCAGGCCAGTCCATACTCGGATATGTATTAAACCTATTTGTTGGGTCAGCAGGTCCAAGGGTCCCATCATCCTTTACAGTTTCCCACAAGTTTCCTCTATCATGAATTTTAAACTCTGCATTGCGGGCCTGGGGAAAGGCTTTGATATAAAGGCCAGTTAAAAGAACAATAAAAAATATTTTCAGGATAAACCGCATAAAAAATTCCAAAGTATTCTGTGTTTTTATGAACCTCATATTAGAATGAATATTTTGCTCCTAAATAAATTCTTCTTTTATCAAAGTAAGTTTGCCAGCTTATGTCATAACCTCCGGCATCAACTGTAGAAATTTTCCCATTTTCAACGTAATTCTTAGTTGCATTTGCATCAAAAACAACATCTCCATATGATCGCAAGTTTTTAGTATTGAATAAATTTGTTATCTGAATATAAAACAGGAAAGAATGTTTATCAGCTATTTTAATTTCCTTATCCAATTTCAAATCTACATTTTGGGTAGCAGGGTATCTTTGATTATCGTATGTATCGGGCGGATCATTGGGACCAAGATAAGTGAATGCCTGCCCGCTTATAAATCTATAAAGAATGCTTAAACTGGTTCCTTCAAGAATATCATCCAGGGAAGAGTTAAACAAATTATCAGGATAGTTCAAATACAAATTTGCTCTTAAAATATGCGGGCGGCTGAAACTTTTCTCAGTAGGAATTCTTTTATTTACTTCCGTATCCCACTGATACGTTATATTCCCTTGATCATCAATTGTAATAGTTTTAGGACTGGCTCTTCCCTGAGTTGCTTTTGAAAAGCTGTAATTCAAATCGAGATTTATAGTCCTGCTGAATAGAGTCCGGAAAGAGATTTCAAACCCGCGTGCATCGCCATAATCTCCCGGAAAATAGGATGCAAAAGATTGATTCGGAGAAACCTGATTTATAAACGGATCATATCCTTTAACCGAACGGTCAAATAATCCTACTCTCTCCTGTGTTTGATCGAAAACATCTTTATAAAAAGCAGTAATATCAAGAACTGCAAAATCCTCAAAATTATGTTTTATACCTGCTTCAAACATAATAGTTTTTTGAGGTTTAAGAGGTTCATAGGTATATGCAACTACCCTTTCAGGGTCACCGTCATTTGAAGGAATATGGTTAGGTGATTCTCCCTTCCTGTGCTGCCAATTGATCTTCGGCCATTATTTTTTCAACCAGGTTTACCGGCCTGAAATATCCGAATTCAAACATCTCATCAAGAGGAGGCATTTGGTAATAGTGACCATAATTGAAATGAAGAAGTGAATTTTCCGTTATAGGGAAGGATACACCAAATCTGGGGCTTATCATATTGTAAGAGCGAGCAGAGGATCTTGGCTTATCAAGTACATTTTGAAATGAATATTTAACATGACCATCCGAATCAACCTGATCCAGGTCAGGGTCTTTTGCAGCATCATATGCAGGATCTGCAGCAAGATTAACAAGGTTGGTTTGATCGAACCAGTTTCTGTTAGGATTAAAATAATCAAATCTTACACCGATGTTTAAAATCATCGTTTCAAATTCCATTTTATCCTGTATAAATAGACCTGGTTTGAATAGGATGAAAAGTTTCATTTAATCCCCTGTTAAGCCAGTACCTTTCATCAAGTGTGAATGACGGGAAACGATAACTTTCTTTTTCATCTAAAGTATTGTAATGGAATTCGAACCCGGCTTTTAACAAATTGCTTTTATCAAACTGCCAATTCATGTTCCCGGTCAATGAAACATCACCGGTTATGGTATTATTTTTATTTATGAACGTATATTTATCAAGGTTCGCTTTCATAATTTTCATATTTCTGAAATCCAAAAAGATCCTGTGCCGAACTTAATCCTAGCTGAGTAAATTCACCCGGATGTTCTTTGAAGTTAACCCAATAGCTGCTTAGTTTAAGT
>CAVUOL010000039.1:0-8281 GCA_963742995.1 uncultured Ignavibacteriales bacterium | reverse complement strand
CTTTAACGTCTCTTCGATTGTATCAACTGCAAATATATTTTCATCTTTTTCAACAACTGTCAAACAGCATCCATTAACAGCTATACTGCTTCCTATATTTAAATCATCCATAACTTTATTTGCAGTTACCTTAAATCTAAAACCATCTCCGGTTTTAATTTTTTCCACAATACTTCCAACTTCTTCAACCAAACCAGTAAACATTATTTCCCTCTCAAAATTATTATATCAAAATAAAAACTTTATCATTCAACCATTCCATCCATTCCCTAACTACAAAATATCTATAGAATAACTAAAAATCACCACAAATAACTTATTGAATTTTCATGCATCATTCCATTACTCCATCCCTCCATCATTCCATCATTCCTTCCATGACCATTGAATGACTACCGAATGACCATCGAATGACAATTGAATGACAATCCTTTCACTTTATCAACTCAATCAATAAGTCATCCCCTATCTTCTCCGTATTTCTCACTCTTAATTTCAACGCATTCTTAATATTCTGCTTATTTATATTTCCCAAAAAAGAAATCCCGCAGCCGATTAACTTTGGAGTAATAAAAAGCATAATATCATCATACAAATTTTTCTTAATAAACGAAGTAAAGAGTTCCTTTCCCCCTTCTACAAGGATTGATGAAATATTAATTTTTGCCAGTTCCTTTAATGCACTTTTTAAATTCAATCTGCCGTTAGCATCCTCCTTTACATAAATTATCTCTGCATTATGGGACAAAAGTTTTTTCACTTTTCCTTTTTTTTCAATACTCTTCTTAGAAGTCAGAACAATTAACTTTCCATCTTTATTATTCAGCAGCAGCTTATATTTGCTGTTCACATCAAGATTAGTATCAAGGATAATTCTCCTTGGATTTCTTCCTTCCGCCAATCTTACAGTTAGTTTAGGATCATCACTCTTTACAGTACCGTAGCCAACCATCACCGCATCATAACTTGCCCTAAGCTGGTGTACAAATCTTCTTGAATCTACGGATGAAATCCATTTTGAATCTCCGGATTTATCTGCAATTTTACCGTCTAAAGTTTGAGCTGCTTTTAAAGTAATATAAGGGATCTTTTCGGTTATATACTTGAAGAAAAACCTGTTTAATTCTATACATTCATTTTCCATCACCCCGACTTTAACATCAATTCCCGCTGATTTCAATTTTCTGATCCCGCTTCCGCTGACCATAGGATTCATATCGTTTGTGCCGATTACAACCTTTTTGATTTTCTGCTCTATTATTTTATCAACACAAGGCGGTGTTTTTCCAAAATGACTGCACGGTTCCAAATTTGTATATAGTGTTGCACCTTCCAGACCTTCTCTTGCTTTTTCAATTGCATTTATCTCGGCATGATTCTCTCCGAATTTTTCATGATAGCCTGCCGAGATAATCCTATCGTTTTTTACAATTACACATCCCACTAATGGATTCGGACTTACCGAACCAACCCCTTTTTTGGCTATCTCAATTGCAAGTTTTATGTAAGACTCATCAGACACTTGTTAGATCTGCCTTGAATAAAATTAAAGAATGATTAACTAAATAAGTAATAACAGAAGATACGCAAAAACCGATATATAAAAGATGACATCTTTAATTTTTTAAAAATTTTTTCATCTGAATTTACATTTTAATTAAAAAAACAAATGGTTCTTCTTTTTAAAGATGTCATCTTTCATCCGCGCAGCCCCAGTTAATAAGTAAATCTACAATTACTCTATCGATAGAATTTCAAATTCTAATAAACCGGCCGGTGCTTTAACATTTACTTTCTCCCCGGCTTCTGCTCCCATCAATCCTTGTCCAACCGGAGAAGTTATTGAAATTTTTCCAGCTTGAAAATCTGCCTCTTCCGGAGAAACTAACATATAATCAAATATTTTCTGAGTTTTTAAATTCTTTATTTTAACCTTTGATAAAATATGGACTTTACCATCAGGGAATTGAGACGGTTCAATTAATCTAACTCTCGAAAGAACATTTTCTAGTTTGCTTATCTTCAATTCAAATAATCCCTGCTCCTCTTTTGCTGCATCATATTCTGCATTCTCAGAAAGATCACCATGGGCTCTCGCCTCTGCTATTTTAGCAGCTATCTCTTTTCTTCCGTTAGTTTTTAAATCTTGAAGTTCCTTTTCAAGCTCGACTAATCGTTCTTTAGTTAAATAAACAAAATTTACTTCTGCCATGGTTGTAAACTCGAATTGTTTTTGACAAAAAAAATTGCCACCGCTTTATCAGCAGTGGCAAATGGAAAATTAAAAAATATTAATCTACTTGTCAAGATGTTTGCTCAAACAAAGGATAAGAAATTTCAAATAATAAAAACAAATTACAAATAATTTTCAAATTCAAAGTTCAAAAATTCAAATAAGTAATACAGCGGTTTTAAATTTGATTTTTAGTATTTGGATTTTATATGTAAGTTGGAAACTCTAATTTGAAATTTTAGATAGTTTTGGGATTTCGTCTGCCATTTTGTCACACATTTTCTGCACACATTTCTACTTAAATTGCAACTCCGTTCCTCCTCCTCTCCACCTCCAAGATAACTCCAAGCTAACTCCAAGATAACTCCATGCTAAAAGAACCCCAGGAATAGGCTAAAAAATCATCTATTTTCTTGTAGTATATTCGGAAGTGTGACAAAATGACAGTCGAAGGTTGCTATATTACCTAATTGTTTTATAGTTACAAATCTGAAGTCAATTCATTATATTCTTCGTGCGAACCGATCCAGAACCAAACAATAGTATCATTATTTTTTTTAACACCCAATGCACGCCAACCTATACCAATACGTATTGAATAGATTAATTTTTTAGTTTTTAATTTTTTGAATTCCAATCCTGGATGGTAAATGTTTTCTTTCCATAACTTGTAATTCTTGCGAGCTGTTTTTTTTACACGATCCGGAAGTTTATTGAAAAGCTGAATAAAGTCTTCAGAAAGTTCAGATTTCACAATTCGTCAAATCCGCTTTTTTTAGTTTTACCTGATTCTGATTGCTTTAAAGCTTTTTTAGCCAAATTGTCCAATTTTTCTTGAGGTTTCGTCAAAGTTAATTGCCATTGAATTTCGTTTTTAACATCCTCCAATAATTGTCCTGCAATCTCATTTTGTATTTCCGGAGACAGTTTTTCTGCCTCTTTTATTACCTCTTCTAATAATTTAGTCACTTTATCTTCCTTTTTGAAAAAATTATATAATTAAAGTTAAAAAAATTATATTTATTAATAAACTTATCTATAACTTCTTTATATCTTTAAATGAGAAAAACACATCTTGAAAATATCAAAACCACATAGAAACATAAAGAACATAGAAAAGGAAGTAAGGTGGTAAACTGGAGGTTTACAGCTCAGTTTTACTTTAATTAGAATAATTTAGATATTTGGTGTTCCTTATTTCAATAAAACGAGCTTCTTTGTCATTGAAATAGAACCTGTACTTAATCTATAAAGGTATACCCCGCTTGCCAGCCCATTTCCATTAAACACTACTGAATATTTACCGGGTGACTGTGCCTTATTCACCAAAACTGCGACTTCATTCCCCAATATATCATAAACTATCAGTTTAACCGGGATATTTTCTACTGTCGCTAGTTCAGGCACCTGGTATTCAATAGTGGTAGTTGGATTAAAAGGACTTATTGGATTCGGATGGTTTTGCTTTAATTCAAAAGTATATGGATTTGTAATACTGTTATTATCATCTGCAAATGTTATTGCATCTTTTAATATCCAATTGTCCGGGTCCAGGGTTATTAGAATCGGATTACCTTTTACTAAAAAATTTACCTGCTGGTCCTGTTGATTATTAAAAAATGACACCAGAGTATCGCCGGATAAAGTGGAAATTTTAATTTGAACGGGCATAGTAAAATAAGATGGATATGTATTTACAGTCTGGTTAACATTTATTGTTACATCATACTCATCATTCCCTTTAGATGCTGAACTCCAGTCAATTCTATATTTAGGATAACCTGATCCGAAAATCCACTCATTAAAAAAATAATCAAGATCTTCACCGGAAACAGCCTCTGCATTTCTTTGAAAATCCTCTGTTACTGCAGTTCCATAAGCCACCTTAGGATCATTAGAATAAGTTTTCATAATTCTGAAAAAGACCGAATCTCCGACAACACCCCTTAGCATATGCAGAACAATCCCCCCTTTTGAATAAGATCTATCCCCGTTAAAAATTTCCGAGATTGAGCTGATATCCTGTACATAAACTGATCCTTTTGCATCTTTAGCCCTTGCCATTTCAGCAGAAACGAAATCTTTATATGCCGAATCTCCATTTATTGCTTCAGCGTATAGCATCTCTCCGTATGTTGCAAAACCTTCATTAAGCCATATATCCTGCCAGTCTCTGCAGGTAATTTTATCCCCAAACCATTGGTGTACTAGTTCATGAACAATTACTGTTTCAGAGAAGTTACTCATGGATGAAACAGTTTGATGTTCCATACCTCCTCCCCCAAGCCATCCCATCTCAGCATTCCCGTACTTTTCCTTAATGAACGGATATAAACCAAAATAATTCGACAATATCCTGCAGCATATTGGGAACTTTATCCAGGTTCTCCTTATAACTTTCAAGATTTTCCGGAAAAATATAATTTATTACAGGCATCGAATCTTTTTCAGTATACTTAAAATAATTTTTATAAATCGTATAATTGGAAATGGCAAGAGATATTAAATATTGAGCGATAGGATATTTATTTGTCCATTTATATGTTGCGGTATTATCGGGATTATTTATTATTCCAACCAGGTCACCATTTGATACGGCATAAAGGCTGTTGTCCACAGTAATCCAGACATCGGAAGAATCGGCTTTATCGGCAGGAGTATCTTTACACGGGAACCAATCACTTGCTCCATAAGGTTCACTCAATGTCCAGATATCCGGCTCATTATTTCCATGAGTTTGAAATTCAAAGCTTCCAAAACCGCTTGCACCGGGCAAACCCTGATAATATATTGCTAATTTCAAACTCTTCATTTATATTATAAATTCTGTTAAGTGTAATATTTAATTTAGCATCGGAATGATTAAATTGAACTTTATTGCCGCTGCTTAAAATCGAATCTACTTTCATCTGATCCTGTAAATCCAAAAAGAACGAGCTAAGGGAGTTATGTGAAGGTGCCGCTTTTATTGTCACCGATCCCCTCAAATAATTTGGATTGTATGTTACTTTGAGATTCAGAAAATAATATTTTATATCAATAGCAGAATCGCCTGGATAATTAACCTTTAAGAGAGCATTTTCTTTTAAAAAGTTCTCCCTAATATTCTTTTCAAAATTCTGTGAAAAGGCTATAACATAAGATAATAGAATAATGACAGCAGCTTTGGTAAAAAACATTTTTAAGATTTTATTTTAAAAAATAAAATGGAATATTATTCACAAATATTCAATTCATTAAATAAGATTTTGAAGTAAATCAAAACAACCTGAAGGAGCTTTTTGTATTTAAATGGTTAAGGAAAAAAGGTAGCTTATATTTAACATTTAAATTAAAAAATAAATATACTAAATGGCTATTTGATCAAAAGCATTTTCTTTGTTTTGTGAAAACCGCCTGAATCGATTGTATGAAAATAAATTCCACTGGGAAGTAAACTTGCATCAAAATTAACAGAATAAGTCCCGGTAGGTTTTACTTCATTTACTAATACTGCCGTTTCTCTTCCGAGAATGTCGTAAACTTTTAGCGTTACAAATCCATCATCTTTAATAGAATACTGAATTTGTGTAGCAGGATTAAATGGATTGGGGTAATTCTGTGTCAATGAGTATAACAGCAGGCTTCTCTAATTTTTTTGCTGTAAAATTATTTTCACCAAATAATCCCTTAGATAATGAATTTATATCTACTCCCGCATTGATTTGGCATCTGCAATTAATTGATCATCCGGATATTTTGACTCAAGTTCAGTAAAATATTTCTTTGTGTTTGGAAGTATCCGTTTGTTGTGCAAAGGTAAAAAGTGAGACAATGAAAATCCAAAATAACATTAATGTTATCCGGGTTGTAATCTTCTTCATTATATCCTCCTTTTATTACATTAATGAATGAACACCATTTTTTTAGTTATTGTTTGTAAACCGGCTGTAATCCGGTAAAAATAAATACCTGATGGAAAATCTTTTGCATTAAAACTGATGGAATGTTCTCCTGGCTCTTCTCTTTCACTAATTAGTAGTTTGATCTCCTTACCGAGTACATCATAAATTGTCAATTTAACGTTACTGTTTCCCGGCAATTGATACTTAATTATTGTCTCCGGATTAAACGGATTTGGATAATTCTGGTATAGAATTAAATTATCAGGAATAACAAAATCACCCCCTTGAAGTATTCCTGTTACAACTTTCCCAGCAGAATCAACTCTCCCTGCGTAAACACCAAAGTTTGGTCGGTTATCAAGCCATGCTGTTATCACCCCCCCTTTACCATCAGATACTGCTCTTGGACGAAATTTAGGCTCACCATTGTAATTTGTTATTGCAACACCATCCTGTTTCCAACGAACAACTCCACTACTATCTAATCGTTGGGCATACATATCTAAATAAGATGATATATTATAGCTTGCATTATAAGCTACTATAACACCCGAATTATTATCACTTATCATATCAAATTGATCAATATAAAAAGATGTAACTAAAATTCCTCCTGTCCAAATTTGTATCCCATTTGATTTCAATCGAAATAGCTTTAAACCTTGTAGAGCACTGGCAACCGGAATAATCACGCCGCCTTTGTTTTCACTTACAATCATCCCTGTATATAAACCTCCAAAACCAACATGAATTCCATTGTTTCCCCATAGCAGTATTCCCAAAGAATCAACTCTTTGTGCTCGCACTTCTACATTAGTACCTGTTGTCCAGCATATTACTGCTCCTGATCCAGGGAAATCTATCATCACATTTATAGATCGTTCTGTTTTCACTGTACTTAATCGGATCCTGTCGAGAGACCATGCAATTGAGCCATCATGTCTGAACCGCTGGGCATAGATTGCACTATCATCGTTTACTATCCAGCTAACTATAATTCCTCCTTTTCCGTCTGATGCACTATGTAAATAGTTTACAAACCCGTCATTACTCAAATGAACACCACTATCGCCCCATATACGTTTACCTGTACTATCTATACGTTGAACAACCAGATTGTCACTAATATAATCAACATAGTCTATAATTATTCCCCCCGCACCATCTAGTACAACTTGTGCACTCCCCCCTTCTTCATCTGAAATTTTTACTCCATCTGTCTGCCAAAGAATATTCCCGCTGCTGTCCATATGTTGGGCATAAATGTACGTATGAACGATATCTCTGCTATCAGCCCAGGTAAAAAATATCCCCCCTTTCCCATCTGCTGTACAGAGATTAAGCTGCTGAAAGTTTGGCGCTTCTGTTACTGGTATACCGTTATGTTTAAACATTTCTCTACCATTGCTGTCAACCCCCTGAACATAAATATTTATATCTGTATGATTGCGGAAATCCTGCCAGACAATGTAGCTTCCTCCTCTGCCGTCTGTTATTGTGTATGGATAGAAATCATCAACCAAAACAGTTGAATCTGCAACGGCTAACCCTTCCGGTTTCCATTGAGGAATAATTGTATTTGTTAAAACTAAAGCGAATAGTAATATTATTCTTTTCATATTCATTCCTTATTAGATGATTGAGAGAGATCATAAATAAAAAAAAGAAAAAACAAACTAAATAGTTAAATAATTTTGTCATTTTTTGTGCTTAAGATAGAATGAAATCGAAGTTACTATGAGGATTTAGCAACCCATTCAGAATAAATAGCATATTCATTCCGAACCCCACTTTTTATTTGGATGAATATATATAAAACTGAGTTCTGTCAAATTCAAAATGGGAACTTTCTATTCAAAAAGGTAACTAATTTTTTAAAAATTTAACTTTTTATATATTGGAAAGTTAAAAAACTGGTTGGAAGACATACTTTAACTTCATTTTTAAAACAACTTTTTTATTCTTGATAGGTTTTTTCCATCAATGTTAAAACATTTTTTATGGTCATGGAAGTGAGGAAAAAATATTAATTATTAAATTTGATAAATGAGTGAGAATATTATCGTACTATACCTCACCCGCCTTACTTTAAATATATAATTCCCGATTCAAGCTCGCAAATAATTTTTAATAATCAAGGATTTTAATTTTATTCAATTCACTT
>CAVUOL010000038.1:0-22934 GCA_963742995.1 uncultured Ignavibacteriales bacterium | reverse complement strand
TAGGCATACTATCATATATTAAATCATAAATAATTATGCTATTGATTATAAGGTTTAAGCTACTCTTAATACATATAGTTAAGGTAAGTTTCTTTTAATGATGATCTTATAAACCTGTCAAACAAGAGCATAAAATAAAAGTAATTTCATAATCACGTGGAGCAAATAGATTGTATATTGTGGCTATAGTGGTCGGAATCTTACTTGCGATTGCGATAGGGCTAATGGGAACCCGATTCGGCTTAGATCGTGATCGAGCTTTATATCCAATCATGATGATTGTAATCGCATCTTATTATGTACTATTTGCAATCATGGGAGGTTCCACACATGCACTCGTTCTCGAGTTGCTGGTTTGCGCAGTCTTTCTTGTTTTCGCAATATCAGGCTTCAGGTTGTCGCTTTGGATTGTTGTAATTGCACTAGCAGTACATGGCTTTTTCGATCTCATCCACGCCAATATCATATTCAATCAGGGTGTACCAAGTTGGTGGCCAGAGTTTTGTCTTTCATTTGATGTTACATTTGCTTTTTACTTAGTATGGATGCTTAAGAGAGGTTACATTCGTACTGCAGCTTAACTATTCATTCAAGCTTAAAATTTCAGATTGGCAGGTAAACTACAGCAGTGGCTGTTTATACGGTTAGCTTTTCCGATTTAGTTCACTTTGCCTGTACATTCATCCACATGTATGGAGTCTTAAACCATTCAACTATGCAAAGTTGAATCATCTAGTTTAATTTCACTACAGCCTACGAATCTCCAATAAAAATGGCAGCTGAGCAGCAGCTGCTATCGATTAAATTATTCCAATTAATATCAATGATGATGGTGGTGATGGCTTGAAGTTTCTGCAACTGGTGTATCGCCATTAACAACCTCAAAATGAGCCATCATACCTGCTTCATGATGCTCTAAAATATGACAGTGATACATCCAAATTCCGGGACGATCATCAGGAATCCAAGCAATTTTTATTTTGCTTCTTGGGGGCAAATTATATGTATCTTTCCATGCTATATATTCCGGAGCTTTCCCATTTATCTCAATTACTTGGAAGAAAAATCCATGTAAGTGAAAAGGATGGTCCATTAAGCTGGTGTTGGCGACTTCCCAAATCTGTAGTTCACCTACCTTTACTGGCTTATCATTTACATGCATTTCATTATTAATCAAAAAATTAGTCCCATTCTTTAAACTTGGCGCAACGGAAAACTTAATGTTTCTTGTTACTTCAGCATTTTGAGGCGCTAACTGCTCGATATGTCTAAGATGAGGAGGTACCGACGCAATGGAATCACGTGACTCTCCAATTTGCACAGAGGCGAAAGACTGCAACTTCGGTTTAATGGATGACATTCGATTATAAGGAAGAGATTCAATTGAAAATGTCTCTCCTTTTTTGTATGGGCCTACGGCAATATCAACCCTTTCACCTGGAATAATTAAAATTTCAGAAATTGTTCGAGGAGCCTCCAATAACCCGCCGTCTGTCCCAATAAGTTGAAACGATCTCCCTTGAAGATGAAAAAAGAAATATCTTGCACTTGAAGAGTTAATTATTCGCCATCTTTCAATCTGTCCTGCGTGCATATCTATAACAGAATTTTCCTTACCATTGATTAACAGGGTATTGCCTTCTCGCCCATCATGTCTCTCAAGCCAACGGGCAAAAAACCAACCCGGTTTTGTAAATTCGTTATCTGCAGTTAATTTCATATCATCAATCATTAATACTTTTTCGCTGTCCAATACCGGGTCGTTAGGATCACTAACTACGAGGGCACCATACATTCCTCTTTCCATTTGTGCAGTTTCATTAGCATGGGAATGATACCAGAATGTTCCGGCATCTGGTACAACAAAACGGTATTCAAATTCTTCACCAGGCTCTACAAGTTTTTGTACGGCATCAGTACCGTCCATTGGAGCAGGGAGACGAATACCATGCCAGTGGATAGTAGTTGGTTCTTTAAGATTATTTTTAAGTTTTACAACAAGGGTATCACCCTGGTTTGCTTTTAGAACCGGACCGGGAAGCTGTTTATTAAACCCCCATGCATCAACAACTTTTTCCGGTGCAATTTCCCATTGAAACTCACTAGCTTCGAGCTGAACTTCAACTACTTTATGCTTGTTTTCCATACAATCCTCCATTTAGAAATTATTGTTAATGATTTTTATTGATGTAAAATATTAATGGATAATATTTATTTTTAAAACCGACTCTGTCCAAAATGTAAAGGTAGAGAATATTATATTTTACTAGATCGTGAATGGAATATTCTTGTCTTTTGTCTTATGAAAAGTTTAGCATTTTTTCTATGAATCTTTAAAATACAAGTAATATTTCCGTAAAAATATTTGTATCCAAGTCTTATTTTGTAATATCACCCTCTATAGTTAGGGTAAAAGGATTATAGATTCCTGCCGTAATTACATTTAGTAATCCGTTTACAAATGTCATTTGATAATGGATTTTGATATTAATTGCACCATTTCCTCCTCCAGCTGTCACCTCATTAGTAAGTTCTTTGGCTACTTCAGGATCACTAATTGTTACTAATCCAAAAATTAAGTGGTGAACTGTCATTGATGTTGAAAAATGTTTAATTATATCACCATTTGGATTGTTAGACATAGATAGTATTGGACTAGAGGGTGTAGCAACAGCATTTAACGTATAACAGCCGGATGATAAAAATGCGAAAGTAAGAATGAATGCGAAAAGGAAATATATGTTCTTCATATGAACTCCTTTATTATTATATTGTTTAGGGGGCTTTAATTTTCATTGAATAGATATTTATTTGATTATAAGTTTAAAAATTCTTGAAAAGCTAAAAGTTGAACTGAAATTTCTTAATAAGCTATTATCTAAATAGGATTGAATATATAATATAGGTAATAAAAATCTAATCACAAACATTTTTTTACATCTTTGATTCCATCACTAATCCTCACGCAAGTATTTTTTCCATCTTGTTTACTAACAGAAGGGTTTATCAATAAATCCATTTTATTTTTTAATTGGTCTTCATAAAAGAGTTTCGGGTTCAGTAAATCATATTTCCTATGCTGCATCCTCGCCCTAATTTTTCAATCATTTCAATAAAGCTAACTATGATTTACCTCATTCCGCAGAGAAAAAAACCTTGCTTAATTTCCCGTCTGTTCTAATAGCTGTTATACTTTTTCTTCCTTAATAGCTTGCTCCGCTTTTATGATAAATTTAGGTTTCACTCGCTATTTCATTTATTACAAAAAGGTATGACAGCTCAGTCTGTATTTAAATTTGTTATGGCAATAATATTTCAGTAAGCATTGAAGAAAAAGGAAGAATTTTCAGAATTTTGAATACTCTTATTAGGGAATTAGAAAAAAGAAAATATTTAATTTATATCAGTAATTATTCGTTATGTGTTAAGATGTATGGTATAGAACTAAAATTCGGGATCAGAAAAATATCCAGGAAAATACATCTTCATGATCCAAAAGCATATCCAGATTATGATTTTTTCCCGACCGGAAAATTTACACTTTCAATTAATGAACTTTACTCAGATTACTCTATCAGAAAAAACTTTACCGACAATAGAACCGGAAAAATCGAAGATAAATTAAATGATTTTATTGTCGCATTAATTATAGCAGCACACGAACAGTTAGGAAGGAAAAAACATCTGGATGAAATACACCTGCAATGGCAGGAGGAAGAAAAACAGCGTAAAGATTTGGCAGAACGTATAAAGTTGGAGGAGGACAAAATTGAAGAGCTTGGTCAAAATGTAGAGCTGTGGCATAAAAGTGAACTGATAAGACAATTTATTCATGAATATAAAAAGAATTGTCTAATAGATTCACTAGATGAAACTAAAAAGAAAGAAGTTATTGATTACTGCAATTGGGCTTTATTGCAGGCCGATAGAGTTGATCCATTTAAGGAGAGTCCATACTCAATTGTGGATGATAAAGAAAAGGACACTCGCTTTTTCCATTAATTTTTCAAAACTTAAAAAGAAAATCGTTTGATATTTCTGTTGGATAATTACTTTTATAAACTTTCATTTTAACCTTCTCGGTCCGCAAGTTGGACGGGAGGGAAGGAAATATTAACTGGTTCTTATCAGTCAATGAATAATTAGAAGAATTAATCCTCTTTTCGTTCATTATAATCCGTTCTACGTTACTAAATATTTTATTCAAGAGTTATTTTTTTTGAGTGCTTAATATATAAGCACCTTTAAAATAGAAGGATTACATTGAGTAAAAAAATAGAGTTCATAGATAAAATTAAAAGAGTTGTGTTATCGGGACAAACTTTATTATATTTTTATAATAGTCCTCAAATAAGCAACTTATTTTTATTAGGAAAATCAAAAATTGAACACATTATAAAAATTGAATGAATTAATTATAAATAGCATGTAATATAAATTTATTTAATAATAGTTATTTTAACTCACTTGGGCGATAGCCAAATCTTTTTTTGAAAGCTGCAGAAAAATGCTGAGGTTCACTATAACCTAAAATGAATGCCGTCTCTGAAATACTCTTTTTTTCATCAAGTATTAACTTTTTACTATAATCCATCCTTAAGTCATTTAAATAGTTAAAAACCGTTGTCCCAAATAATTCCTTAAAACCTCTTTTTAATTTAAAATCGTTAAGACCAGCTTTTCGTGCAAGACTTAACAAAGAAAATTTCGAAAGAATATTTTCTTCTAGCAATTCTTTAACATAATATAATTTTTCCATATCATTATATTTTATTTTAAATGTATCTGAACCATTAGAATTAGTAATTTGTTCGAATTGTATTACAAATAGCTCCATTATTTTTGCTTCTATAAATAATTTTCTAAGAAAGCCTTTATGGTTGGAATTTAAAATATCATAAATAATAGATTTGATATTAGGAGTAATACTTAAATTATGTTTAGGCAGTATCTGTATCTCCTTCTGTTTAAGTACATTTCCCCAAAAAACATTTAATGTTTCTGAACTTTCATCAATAAATTTACTAAAGAAATTTTCAGTTAATTGAATACCAAATAGCCGGGCAGTGCTGGATTCATAAGTAAAATCCAAATCACTATGTGGCAGATAAATCAAGTTATGTTGATTATTTTTAAATATGTTTGTATGGTTAGTAACATTTGATTTTAAAGTATGTTCTCCTTCCAATAAAAAATGCATCTGAATCGGAGGAGTTCTGACCAGCGGATGGAAAACCTTTTTCTTCTTTAATTTATGATCAGCAAAAAATATTCTTACATCATCAAATAAAACTTCTCGCAATTTTGTGTCCATGAATTCATCTTTATATGTAAAACTATTATAAATTTTATTGTCTTCATTTACACTTTTTTCGGTAGAAGTGCTCATTGTCTTATTATTACTTGTAAATAAAATAAAAATTTAAATCCGTAAATCGTTTATTAATAATCCGTTTATCGTTATTGGACTGAATTAAAATTAATTATTTTTAATCTATTAGAGAAGTTAGTGTAAGATAGCCTTTGTTAGCGCTCACATTGCCGAAATATAACTTAATGTTTTTTCAATTTATAAGGACATACATAAATTATACTACTTGTATAATTTCATCATGCCTACATTCAAATATTTTAAAGTATGGAGTTTAAAATAAAAACAAAATTATATGGAAATAAGAAGGATAAAAACAATGACTAAACATAAAATAGGAACACGTGAAGAGTGGCTTGCAACCCGTTTAAAATTACTTAATGCTGAGAAAGAATTAACTTACCGGAGCGACGAACTAGCAAAACAGAGGAGGGAATTGCCATGGGTGCCTGTCGAGAAGCAATATACACTCCAAACCGGAGATGGACCAAATACCTTGTTAGAACTGTTCGATGGCCGATCGCAGCTTGTAGTGTACCACTTCATGTTCGGACCAGACTATAAATCCGGATGCCCCGCATGCTCATCAACTGCCGACAGCTTCAATGGCATTCTCGATCATCTTGGTGCACGCGATGTAACAATGATCTGCGTTTCTCGCGCACCAATTGATAAGTTGCTCACTTACCGTAAGCGAATGCGGTGGAACTTTAATTGGGCGTCCAGTTACGAAAGTGACTTTAATTTCGATTACGGTGTATCAACCAAGACAGACATGAAACATAACTCAGCAGTGGCGGGTGAAGCAAATGAGCTCCAGCTTTTGAAGATGCTGAATGAGCAGCCGTCTTTCCGCGAGAATCCACCGCAAGTTCCAGTCCATTATGCAAGCATAAGCGGAACGAATATAGATAACTATCTCTCGGAAGGACATGGCTTCAGTACATTTGCGCTTGAAGGCAACAAAATCTATCACTGCTACTCCACCTACACACGGGGTACGGAGTTCCTGATGGTTTACTATGCGATACTTGATCGCACTCCGAGGGGCCGCGATGAGGATGATCAGACCATGATATGGCTTCGTCGCCATGACGAGTACAAAAAAAGTTAAAAGATTTCTCATGAAAATATCACAAAATATTTTATTACGACAAACTTCCCAAAAAGTCTTTTGGGGAGTCTCTTTTCTGCTCTTTATTGTAAGTGTAGTAATAACTATTATCTGGGCTTCATCAATGTCGGAGATGGGAGGTATGCAGATGCCCGGCGGCTGGATAATGTCCATGACCTGGATGCTAATGCCGGGACAAAACTGGTTTTTTGCTTCATTGACTTTCATGGGCATGTGGATCGTGATGATGATAGCAATGATGCTGCCTTCCTTAGCTCCGAATCTTGAACGTTACCGTCAGGTTGTTGATAGCAGACAAGTTGCACGCATTGGTTGGTTAACCACACTTGTTGGAGCAGGTTATCTTTTTATTTGGACTGTGTTCGGAATGTTAGCATTTTCAATCGGTATTTTGCTGGCAGATATTGAAATGCAGCAGCCATTACTGTCGCGAGCAGTACCGATTATTATTGGTGTTGTCGTTCTGATTGCCGGCTTACTCCAGTTCACAAAGTGGAAGGGACATCATCTCGCCTGCTACCTGGAAAAACCAAACCTGACATTGCCCGCAAGGGTAGGCTCAGCCTGACGATACGGTTTGCGTCTCGGACTCAATTGTGTCCGTTGCTGTGCCAATCACATGATAATACTTTTGGTTATTGGAGTAATGGATCTTAACGTAATGGTTGCCGTTACTGCTGCAATTACTATTGAACGCCTTGTACCTGGCAGAGAACGAGTTGCGAAAGTTATCGGGACAGTTATTGCTGGTGCAGGATTATTCCTGATTGTGCGAGCAGCCACACTTGCATAATGATAAGAATTTAAATTTAAAAAACATGTTTAGGTTTAATATTCAATTTCACTCATATAAAGTGAATAAAATGTTGAAACTTGGTTTTATTGGAATTGGAAAAATAGCAAGTGCAGTTATCTTTGGGTTATGCACTTCAAAAGCTGAAAACATGATAATAAATTTATCTCCAAGAAATAAATTGAATTCAGATCGATTATCTAAAAAATTTTCTAATGTAAATAAATTAGCTAGCAATCAATCTGTTTTGGATAATTCTGATATTATATTTATTTCTTTGCGAATGAATGATTCAATAAAAGAATTTAAAAATCTGAAATTCAGTAGCTCTCACACCATAATATCTTTTATCCCTTTTCTAAAAATTTCAGAACTTGTAGAAGCAGTTAAACCAGCAAAAAGAGTTAGTCGTGCAATACCATTGCCAACCGTTATAAATCTTAATAGTCCAATTCCTATATTTAATTCAAATAAAACAGTTACTAAAATATTAAGTTATGTAGGGAAGCCGTTGTTAGTGAATAATGAAAGTCAACTTCACGTTTTATGGACTTTAACCGGATTTATTGCGCCATTTTACGATTTACTAAATGAGTTGACTAATTGGGCAATTAAGAATTCCGTAAATGAAAAAACTGCAAATCAATTTATTGCAAGTATGTTTTACTCTTTATTATATCACAATCAGAAGACAAAGAAAAATTTTAACGATATAGTAAAAGAAGCAACCACAGCAGGCGGATTAAATTACCAGGCTAAAAAAGAAATTAATGAAAAAAATGTTCATCTGGTTTATAAAAACACGGCAAGTCATTTGCTAAAACGTTTTGAATAAAGATACATTTTTTTGATGTTTTTAATACGTGATATCCGTTAGAAATATTATTGTCGTATTACACCATTCATAATGCCGTACTTACACCTTTTACAATGTTATCAACTGCTGTAAGTTGGAAATTAATTTTTAATAAAATAAAGGAACAAAAATGATGAGAAAACCAAAACCAATCGAAATTGGCGGAACCAGTTTGGTGACACACATTAGATATCAAGTTTTGAAATAGAAGATTCACCAAAATAGAGGCTACTATATGAAATCAAAAAAAGTTAACCTTAAAAGGATGGACAATGTCGGCATTGTAGTAGAATCCCTAGATGAGGCTATTTCCTTTTTCACCGAGCTTGGACTAAAGCTCGAAGGGCGGGCTACGATCGAAGGTGAATGGGCCGGGCGCGTCACCGGACTTGGCAATCAGCAAGTCGAGATAGCCATGATGGTTACCCCCGATGGACACAGCCGGCTCGAGCTCTCACGATTTCTATCACCGCCTGTAGTCGCCGATCACCGGAATGCCCCTGTGAATGCTCTTGGCTATCTGCGTGTCATGTTTGCTGTGGATGACATTGATGAGACGCTCGACAGGCTCCGCAAGCTTGGTGCACAGCTCGTCGGGGAAGTAGTTCAGTACGAGGACTCGTATCGACTCTGCTACATACGCGGACCCGAAGGACTTCTCATCGGGCTGGCAGAACAACTCGGGAATAAATGAGCATGAGATTATTAATAAAATCTTTTACGGAGAAATTTTCTGCTAAGGAAAAATTTATATAGTAAATTTGATTAGGTGATGTAATGAATAAAAAAGAAATTGCAACGACCTTTTTACAAATGGCATCCGCCGGCATAGTGCCGGAGGCATACGAGAAGTATGTCCATCCTGATTTCCGCCACCACAATGCCTACTACAAAGGCGATCGCGAAACGCTTATGAAGGGCATGGAGGAAAATGCAAAGCAATTTTCAAATAAAACATACAAAACTTTACGCGCTATCGAAGACGGTAATCTGGTAGCCGTACATGGAAAAGTAACACTTGAACCGGATAAAATATTCTCGGTAATCCATATTTTTCGTTTTGAGGGAGATAAAATCATAGAAGAATGGGAAGCGAGCCAGCTGCTGCTGAAAGACTCCCCGAACGAGAATGGAATATTTTGATGGATTTTTCGCTAAGAAATTTCTTAAATATTAAGAAGAAAACATTATGAACAATAACAACATCAACCCGATCCTCAAATCCCTGGCTATTCTTGTTGGAAAGTGGAACTCTATTGGAACACATCCGCTTCTCCCTGGGGAAACATTGCATGGATATAATTCATTTGAATGGTTAGAAGGCGGTGCTTTTCTGATTTGGCGTGCAAGCATTGAGCACAAAGCTTTCCCCAAAGGGCTTGCGATTTTTAGTTGTGATGATTCTACAAAGGAAGGAGTGATGATTTATTTTGATGATCGCGGGGTGTCAAGGAATTATAATTGGTCTTTTTCTGGCAACATTCTCAAATGGTGGAGAAATGCTCCAGGGTTTTCGCAACGCTATTCTTGGACAATCACAGATAATGGCAAAACTATTATCGGCAAAGGAGAATTATCAGAAGATGGTTCTACCTGGGAAAAAGATCTTAACCTCACTTATACAAGAATAAAGAACGAAGGAATATGTTATGAAAAATAATATCAATACGGCACTGCGGTATCTTGAGGACATATATACTGTTGGAGCTAAGGAGGAAATAAAATGAAAAGAATAAACCAAAATACGCAAGGGTTACGATGCACTCCGTTTCTGCTGTTCGATGGAAATTGTGCGGAAGCAATGACTTTTTATCACAAATGTCTTGGTGGTGAGTTGACTTTGACTCGACTTGGCGATTCTCCCATGAAAGACATGCTTCCTCCGGATAAGCATGCGCGAATTATCAATGCACATTTAAAGAGCGGAGATATTGAGATATCAGCGACCGACTGGATGGCATCACCTGAATTTAATCCTATCCCGGGCAATACTTTCGCAATATTTGTCATTGGAAGTAGGTATGATGGGTTGAAAACGGTCTTTGACAAGCTCAGGGATGGCGACAATAATGAAAGACTGCAAGAGTTGCATGAATTACCATTTGGCCTATACGGACAATTTTATGACAAATATGGCATCCAGTGGATTTTTAGGGGAGGTAAAAAAGAAAAATAAAGTTGGAGATATACATTATGGATAACAACATAAATCCAGAACTTAAAAATCTTAATGACCTTATTGGCCCCTGGGAAATGGAGCTATCTAATGCGTCCTTCCTTCCCGATTTAAAAACAATTATTAAAGGCACAGCAACCTTCGAATGGTTTGAAGGAGGAGACTTTTTGATTTTAAGGCAAGGCACAAAAAAGAAAGAAACACCCTGGGCTACCTGGTTTATTGGGCACGACAAAGATTCTCAGAATTACACAATTCTATACATTGATGACAAACAATCCTCCCGCGTCTATGAAATGAGTTTTGAAAATGAAATATGGAAAATATGGCGCAATTCTCCTGAGTTTACACAGCGGTTTATAGGAAAAATAAGTAAAGATAAAAAAGTGATTAAGGGATCTTGGGAAAAATCAAATGATGGTAAAAACTGGAAACATGACTTTGACCTTACTTACAAAAAAACTTAAAATTATTTTATACAAGAAATGAGTAAATAGTACGATTCAATACAATTCAATACAATTACAACTTTCAATAAAGTAAATGGGAATGAAAATGAGAAAATTAATTGTTGAAGCCGAAGTGCCAATGGATGGTGTAGTCAATAATCCCGACATGTTTGGAGAAATCTTCAAGTATCATAGTGATTTTCTCTTTAAAACTGCAAATCATACTGTACATGATTTTGGAATCAAGTGAAAAACGACAATTAATAATGTATGTAAAAAATGAGAGGGTTAACATTAAGATGAAAAAAATAACAAGAATCTGGCATGGAAAAACAAAAGCCGAACATGCTGATATATATTTGAAATATATCGAAGAAACAGGTTTAAAGGATTATAGGGAAATTGACGGCAATTTATCCGCAAAAGTTTTAAGAAGAATTGAAGGGCCCATTTGCCACTTCCTTACAATAACCGAATGGGATTCCTACGATAGCATTAAAAAATTTGCGGGTGATGAATATGAAAATGCCAGATATTATACTGAGGATAAAAAATATCTTTTAGAATTTGAAGAAAAAGTAAATCATTACGAAACCTTTGAATAGTAATTGTACCTGTGGGAAATAGTTTGGAATCCCGCTTGGAAGATTGAAGAATAATAAATAATCACTTAAAAAAAAACTATTTTTTACGAGCACTAATAAAGAGAAAAGCGAGAGTGATTCCGTGTTATTGTTTTATTCGAAATTCTTGCATGGCTGTATGCAATTGCAAGTGCCTGAAAAGTGAAATAAACCCTTGCTATGATGAGTGAAGCATTGCGTTTTGAGTTAAGACATTTCGGAATAAAAATAATTCTAATTGAAGCAGGCTCTATCAAAACTGATTACCTTTGAATCAAAAACATTTTACTTCTGCCGATTATACGCAGCTTGATAATCAAATGAGAAAAAGATCCGAGGAATATTTTAAGGTAGATAAACGTCCTTCACCGGATACTATAGCAAAACTTATTATTGATGAAATTGAAAAGCCAGATAGCAATTTTAGGATTCCGATTGGAGATGATGCAAAATATTTAATTTCACAACATCAAAAATTAAGTGATAAAGAATGGTTGGAAATGCCACTTTATAAGGGTTATGATTGGTAAATATTATACACTTAGAAAGTGACCAATACATTTTTTTTTGCAGGGCATTGCAATCAAACAATACAATACAGATATGAAATTAATGAGGATACATCATGATTATATTATTTTTGACTCTGCAGATTCTTGTTTTTGCCGGTGCTTCACTTTTTCATTTTGGTGTTTTTGTGAAGGGATATGAACATCAGAAAGCCCGCCTTGCTGAAAGCATAATTGGCTTAATTCTTTTAATAGGATTAGTTGTCTGCTTAATATTCCCTGAACAAATGAGAACTGCAGGACTAGTTGTACAAGGAATTGCATTATTCGGTACTTTCGTCGGGGTATTTACTATAGCGGTTGGTGTTGGCCCAAGTACAGTACCTGATTTTATTTTTCATGCCTGTATGATTGCTCTACTTATTGCTGGTCTAATAATAACAAATAGTAGTACTGGTTAGAGTTTTTAAGATTATAACTTTATAGTTCCACTTATATTCTATTGTACTTATTTCAATGTTGACTGCCATATAGAATTACAAAGAATTTAAGAGAGAACTTTATATGAAGCTACTTAATTTAATGATGGCTCTTTTCTCTTTGGGTTTTTAAGGCTCAGCGTTCTTAAATTTCAACTGAGGGACAAAAGATTTAAGAAATTGTTCAGCTTCCTTTTTGCCTGTTGTTCTTGTGGAAATTTTTGTTCTCTTATCATCCACAAAATAAATGACTTGGTAAAATGGCGATTTAGTATCACTTGAAAGAAACATAATAATACTCTTCATGGATTTACCGACTATGTACCAACAGCCGAAAAGTTTGGAAATGACAGCAGGATTGCAGAAATGCGACTGTCTGTACACTGTCCAGCTAATCTACATCGGCGTATACCTCTCACAATGATTCTTAACATTTAAAAAATCATCCAAAAGTTCTCCTTCAGGTACTATGATTTTGCCGCACGTAAATCAGGCGGATAATGTCAAGACCCGCTAAATTAAACAACAGAATTAGTTTTAAGAAATAAAATAATTTGGTGGGGTGGTTGAATTGATGTTCTTTTTAATGTAAAGTGGGTTTAGCTCGTAAAATAAAATTTTTCATTGAAATTATTGTTTTTTTAAAGTTATATTAAAAATTAAGGATGTTGAATACTATAAGGTCAGGTTAACGGATAACCAATTGCTGAAGATTAGATATTATCAACATAAAAATTTGAAAATGTAGAGCGGAAAAAATTTAAAAATTGATTGTGATATTTTACACTAAACCAATAAAAGATTACTTAAAATCTTGTTACGAAAATCTATTTCAAATATTTTAAAACATTTGAGATATATGAATGTAGGACTTAATTAATAATATTTGATTTGAATGGTAACTATTAAAAGTATGATGATAATTATTCAACTATAGTAATACCCAATCAAAAATTCTGGTTTTGAATTAATATTTTTTGAGGTAATACCAACAATTTCAAATCAAAAACCTTTTTTAATTATTCACAATATTCAGTAGTCCTAGAATTTTGGGAAGAAAAGTAATGAAATGGAAAAACCTCAAGAATTGGGCACAGAGCTGAAGCAGCTTAAATTATTGCTGGAAGTTTCCACAAAAATAAGCAGTAATTTTGACCTGAAAAATCTTTGTAAAATAATACTGCAAAGTCTTCGAAAGGTGATGCACTGTGATCACGCGGGATTGTTCTTCCCCGAAGAAAATGGTGAATACCTTTCTCTATACTCATATGATTTCCCCTATTCCAAGGGAATAGTAAAAACAGGGATGAGGTTACCAATAAGGGGGAGTAATACAGGAAAAGCTTACATCACAAGAAAAATTGTTCTTACAGATCATCTCGATTTAAGTAAACTTGGTAAAACAGTAACAGAAATTGTACACATAGAAAAGCTCCACTCCAGCTGTTTTCTTCCTTTAATCATTAATGAAAAAATACTTGGGATTCTTCACGTTGCCAGAATTAAAATAAAACCGTTTTCTGAAAATGAAGTTAACTTTTTAGAACAGGTTGCTCATCAAACTGCGATATCTGTTAACAATGCTTTCAAATTTAAAGAAGTACAGGAATCCGAAAAAAGATTGCAGGAAGAAAAATTATATCTAAAGAAAGAAATTGAATCAGAATCATATTTCGGAGAAATAGTTGGACAATGCAGTAAAATAAAAGCCGTTATAAAACAGATTATAGTTGTTGCTCCAACCGATTCTACTGTCCTTATTCAAGGAGAAACCGGTACCGGGAAAGAATTAATTGCAAGAGCAGTTCACAATAACAGCAACAGAAAGGATAAAAACTTTGTTAAATTCAATTGTTCAGCAATACCGCTTGGATTACTTGAAAGTGAATTGTTTGGACATGAAAAAGGAGCATTTACAGGAGCGATAGAAAGAAAAACAGGTAGATTTGAGCTAGCTGATAAAGGCACATTATTCCTTGATGAAATAGGTGACATACCTTTAGAACTTCAGTCAAAATTGCTGCGGGTTATACAGGAGCAGGAATTTGAAAGACTTGGGAGTACCAAGACTATAAAGGTTAATGTTAGACTGATTGCGGCCACTAATAAAGCTCTTATTGACCTTGTAGATAAAAATAAGTTCAGAAGTGATCTCTTTTACCGCCTGAATGTATTTCCAATCAATGTCCCTTCTCTTCGTGAAAGAAAAGATGACATCCCTTTATTGATTAGGCATTTTGCTAAAATATATTCTTCCAGGATGAAGAAGGAAATTAATGAAATACCTAAAAATGTATTAAAAGATTTAACAAATTATTATTGGCCTGGTAACATTAGGGAACTTCAAAACATTATAGAAAGAGCTGTCATTTTGCTGGAGGGAAGAATACTAAGACCTTTAATTCCAGAGCTAAAAAATAAATTTCAATCACCAATTCCAGAGACAACCAATTTAGAAGAGTTGGAAAAAGAACATATTATAAAAATTTTACAGAAAACGGAGGGAGTAATTAGCGGACCACACGGAGCTGCAACCTTACTTGGGTTAAAAAGATCTACGTTACGATCAAAAATGGAAAAGCTTGAAATATCTAAAGATACCTACAAATAGATGTTTCGCCACTCTGACGAAATAACGCCACCAATATCTTACCTTTTTATTTATCAAAAAAAATATTGATCACTATAATTAAAGAGGATAAAACAACTTAAGAGATTAAATCACCTCCAATAATTCTTCCGGCACGCCTGTTGTGTATTACGATAAAAACTAATAACAGAAAAGTTGAAATAAATTACTTAATAAATACTGGAATTTAAATATGAAAACCTCCAATCAGGATTTTAAGAAAATCTTAAATGCATTAATAAATTTATTAGACGATGGGATAATAATTATAATGTATGAAAATGAAGAGATAATAATGATTAATAACACTGCAATTCATTTTCTTTCTCATAAGCTTTTCAAACTATCTGATAAAAGACTCGAGATTAAAGAGGAAAGACAATATAAACATGAAGAACTTTTGGAAAAGAATTTAAAGAATATATCCAAATATTTTGAACTTTATCCAACAACAAATAACATAATTGTTTCGGTAAACGCAAAAGACGAAACGCATAACTCAACCATGTTATACAGGAAAGTTTTGAGAATAGACGAATCAAAAAAAACTTATTATATCATAATTATAAAAATCGGATAAATACTAATTACAACTTAAATAACTAATTAAACAGACGAGGTAAAAATGAATACATTATCAGAAAAATCAGTAGTTGCAGGCACCTACCAGATAAAAGTGCACACACCAATGGGCGATGAAGATGGAAAACTATGGTTATCCGTAGAGGGGGATAATTTAAGAGGGAAGCTTCAAAATAAAAAAGGGAGTACAGAATTTGCAGGAGGTGCAATTGAGGGTAACGAAATAAAATTTAATACAAAAATAAAAACTCCAATGGGCAGGCTTAAAGCACAGGTAACCGGACAAGTTGATGGTGATAACTTTACCGGTACAGCAAAACTTCCACTTGGATCAGCAAAGATAGAAGGAAAAAGAATTCAGGAAGAGAGAGGCGAATGATGGAAAATAAAAATAAATTAAATGTCCCGACTTATTCTGAGAAAGAAAAAGAAAGACGCTGGGGTATAGCTAACCAGATAATGGAAGAAGAAAATCTGGATGTACTCATAATATATGGAGATCGTGAAGGTGCATTCCCGGCGCCTTTTGCACCGGATACATATTTCACCAATGAAAGGCCCGGCTCGATCGTGATCTTTCCAAAAGGCAGAGAACCGATCTCTGTTGTTGTTCTTATTACTGTGGTTGAAGATCATATACAGGCAAACTTTGGAAAAAATCACGGGTGGATTAAACCTGAAAATATGTACGTAGGCAAAATGGGAGCCAACGTAGTCGAAATTCTTGAAGACAAGGGATTGGATAAAAGTTCAATTGGACTTATCGGATTGGAATCTTTTCCACCGTTCTACTTTGATGGAACAATGCCTTATAATACCTGGCAGTCGATAATTGAAGAGATGCCGGAAGCAAAATTCAAATCGGTAGGCGAGAGATTTTTTGAGCTTACATTTGTGAAATCCGAAGAAGAAATTGCTGTTATCAAATGGTCGGCTGATGTAGGCGAAAAGATTAGCCAAGCAATGCTTGAATCAACAAAACCTGGTGTGAGAGAAAATGAAATATATGCCGCCGGTATAGGTGCGGCTGCGCAGAATGTTGGATATACCGGATTGATTTTACTCGGATCGGGAACTGAATTCATCGGGTGGGGTCCTCCAACATGGTTATATAGACCTGAAGAACCTAGGGTAATTGAAGAGGGAGATGTTGTTTTAGCAGAAGTGTTTTCATCTTTCGGGATGCTTGAAACTCAGCACCAGCCTGCAATTGCGGTTGGGAAAGTGCATCCTGATTTTGAAAAAGCAGCAGGCGCTGCAAGAAGATCATATGAGGAAGGTGTGAAGGTCTTAAAAGATGGAGTAACTTTCGGCGAAGTTATCGAGGCGATGAGACGACCTATAAGTGAAGTAGACGGATCATGGAATGTTCACCCGATAGTTCACTCGATGAATCCTTATGGGTTGATCGGTACCGGAGAACACATGGCAACTCTGCCTGAATTCAAAAAATACGGAAAGATAATTCCGATTCCACCGGTCGGATCCGATAAGGTACTCAGGAAAGGTATGACCTTCGCCTTTGAACCTAATTGTGCAATTGGTAAAAGAGTAGTGAATCTTGGCGGAACTGTTATAGTTGGTGACAATGGCGGAATAGAATTAAATAAGCTGACTCTTGATCTGTTAAGAGTATAAATTAATAATTGTTCTGTTAAAGAAATTGCTTATTGTCGGGGAAGAGAATGAATTATGGCAAATGAGATTAATGACTACTAATCAAATCACATTCAAAAAATGATTTGTCCAGGAATTAAAATCTCAATCGTTATTGAAGTAAATAAAAAAATGAGAGAGATGATAAAATGAAAAATAAAAATATCCTAATATCAGGAGCTGGTATAGCAGGAACGGCTCTTGCATATTGGTTGAAGAAATTCGGTTTTAATCCTACAATTATTGAAGAGGCAAATGATCTGAGAGAAGGAGGCTACGTAATTGATTTTGTGGGCGCCGGTTTCGATGTGGCGGAAAAGATGGGAATACTTCCAGACTTAAAAATTACAGATGTTAAAATTAAAGAGCTGGTATTCGTTGATAAAAACGGCAGCCGGAAGGGTTCACTCAATTCTTTTCGAATGAGAAGCATATTGAACAATAGATATTTAAACTTATTCAGAAGCGACCTGGCAAAGGTAATTTACAACCATCTTGATAAGGACATTGAATTTATTTTTGGAGACTCAATAACACATATAGAGCAGAATGCCGATGGAATACTTACAACATTTAAAAGCGGTAAAGTACGTTCTTTTGATCTGGTGATTGGTGCAGACGGATTGCATTCGAATGTAAGAAGCCTGATGTTTGGGGACGAGACTAATTTTGAAAAGTATTTTGGTTACTATGTAGCTGCTTTTACAATCGGAAATTACCTTTCGAGAAACTGTCTTATCAGGAGCGACAATTCATATTTTAGTTACACCTTACCCGGAAAACAGGTAGACATATATTCAATGAGCGAGGATAAGTTAACCACATTGTTTGTTTTCTCTTCGGATCAAAAATTAAATTATAATCATCATAACATTGATGAACAGAAGAAAATTCTTCGGAACGAATTCAGAAATGTAGGATGGGAAAACCCTTCTTTACTTGAAAGATTAGATTCTGCGTCTGATTTTTATTTCGATTCAGTCAGCCAGATTAGAATGGAGCATTGGTCAGAAGGCAGAGTATCCTTACTGGGCGATGCTGCCTTTGCTCCTTCATTGTTAGCCGGGCAAGGCTCTTCTCTTGCAATGGTTGCTGCTTATATTCTTGCAGGTGAGCTAAGAGATGCGGGCGGAAATTATGAAAGAGCTTTCCAGCAATACGAAAAAATATTTAAACCATTTATTGACTATAAACAAAATGTAGCAAAAAGTTTTGCACATACATTAGTTCCTCATAACAGCTTCTCTATATGGATCAGGCGCGTTTTTTCTAATGTTATTTTATCTTCTTTTTTAGCTAAAAGATTTGTTAAAAAATATATGACTGATAATATAGTGCTTAAAGAGTATTCCGGTGCAGAATATAATAAACTTATTTCAACGGAACAGGAACGAAATATTTCATCAGTTCTGAAGTGATGTGGAATAAAGGCATCACAAATTAAAAGAAATTTTATGTCCGATTATTGTAATCTCATTTGTTATTATAGTGTAAATCAAATAATCAGTGAACATGATAAGGGATTGAGAAATGGAAAAACTTAAAAAGATTAAAAATAAGGATTACAGCCTGCAGGCAATTGATGAAACTGAAATACGACGACAAATTGACAATCTTGTGGAAGGGTTATGCAACATGGATCTGGGAAAAGTGATGACAATTTATGCTCCGGACATTGTGTCTTTCGACGTAGAGGGAACATACCTGGGAGTTGAGATGAAGAGGAAAGCCTGGGTAAATGTCTTTTCATTGATAGAGCCTCCATTGGATTATGAGATTCAAGGTCTCACTATCACCGCAGGCGAGGATGTTGCATTTAGCTACAGTCGCAACCGTCTGAGCGGAAAATTGAAGAACGGGCAACAGATTGGTTCCTGGGTTCGCTACACGGCATGTTTCCAGAAAATCGACGGAAACTGGCTCATTAGACACGAGCAGGTCTCGGTGCCGGTAGATTTCGAAAATGGCAGAGTATTGCTTGATCTCAAACCCTGACATCCGGCATGAACACCGGAATATAATGCAGTAAATCCAGAACAAGTTTTATGAACCCGAATGTAATGTTCTAAAAATTTATCGTGTGATCGATTTCAAAAATAAAAACAGAGCTTGTTCTGTTAAAGAATATAGAAGGATATCCTATATAGTAAACAACAATAAATAACATAATGTAAAATAAATCAGGAAGAAAAATAAAATGAAAAAACTAATGAACCTTTCGTTAATGATACTAACAATATTCGTTTTTAGTATCACATCCAATCTTGCTCAAGTATCTCCTGAAAATACTGTAAAAATTGAAGTTGTATCAAGCGGCCTTGCAATGGTTGGAACAAATTCAAGCGGCACGCAGGCTGGTCCCTATTTCGGTGGCACTATCGCTTACGGTGCAGGTCAAGGTGTTACCTTATTTGCCGAATCAGGATACGGATATACTAACTATGATGCAAATGATAAACTAAATTTAGTTCAAATACCAATACTTATAGGTGCTACATATAATTTTGCTGAACTGCTTAATTCAGATTTAGTACAGCCTTATGCAGGTATTTCTGCAGGCGCATTAAACTATTTACTGCAGAATGACTGGAAAACTGTAAAAGCAAACGGTTATGATCAAAAATCAACGAACTTTGCATTAGGAGGTATCTTAGGTGTAAACTTTCAGATCAATCCTGCCTTTGCAATAAATGTTCGCGGAGAATATAGTCACGGATTTAAAAAGACAGTGATCCTGGATTAGACAGCAGGGAATTTAATTCCGTAAGCTTCGGTGGTGGCATCTCTTATGCTTTCTCTATCCCGAACTAATTTTAAACAAAAGTTCTGCAGGCAATACCTGCAGAACATTATTATAGACTTAACTATAAGGAATAATAAATTACTGGAGGATAGTATGGACATAGGAGTATATATCACAAATATTAATACTGACGCGGCATTTACAAATATTAAATCCGACATCAGCAGATTCTTACCCAGCTCCGAAATTTCTATTGATCTCGAGGATATTGACAGGGTGCTCAGGATTGAAGCAGAGCATGTGGATTCCCAGAAAATAATTGAAACGGTTAAAAAACATCGTTTTAACTGTAAAGAAATGACTTATTAAGATTTAATTAATTACAAATAAAATAAGGATAAAATAATTATGGAACCGAGAATAAATTTAATTGAAAAAGGAAAAGGCGCAATGAATGCAATGTTTGCATTGGGTAAATATCTCTCAAAATCCTCTATTGAACAATCGTTAATTAACCTGATCGATTACAGGGTTTCACAAATTAACGGCTGTGCGTATTGCCTCGACATGCATTCAAAAGATCTGAGAGCAGAAGGAGAAACAGAGCAGCGTATTTATGTGATGGATGCCTGGAAAGAAACACCATTCTATTCAGAGCGTGAACGTGCAGCGCTTTCCTGGGCTGAAGCAGTTACAAAATGTGACGTGCCGGACGAGGTTTATGAAGAAGCAAGGAAACAATTTTCTGAAGAAGAAATAATAGATTTAACTATGGCAGTTAATACAATTAATTGTTGGAATAGAATTAAATATTTCTTTTAAACCTGTTGTCGGCACTTACCTGGTCGGACAATTTGCCGTACAGGAAAGTTAAATTAAATCTGGTATTTGTAAAAAAATAAATGTAAGCATACCCGCTCTTTCAGTAGGGCGGGGTTTATTTACTCAGAATTAAAATGAAATTAACATGGCTAAAGTAGCAATCAATGGCTTAGGTAGAATTGGCAGAGCAGCTTTTAAATACTGCTTAAAAATAATGATCTTTACCAATGACTCCTTTACAGTTGATGGAAAGATTATCAAAGTTCATAATGAAAAAGATCCGGAAAATCTTACTTGGAAAGAACTTGAAATTGATATAGCTTTTGAATGCAACAGCTTCTTTATAAAAAAAGAAGATATAATAAATCTCGTTTTTATTTGTGAGTCATTTAACAATAGAAGAACCATATATTTAAATCAAATGCAGAAAAGATTAGCTTTAACAACTAAATGAAATGTAAAACTATGAAAAAAGAAATAGCAATTATTGGAGGAGGAATAGCCGGGCTTACGACATCAATAGCGTTAAATAAAATCGGTATTGAAACAGTGGTCTTTGAAGCAGCGTCTCACATTCGTTCTGTTGGTGCAGGACTTGGACTTGGCGTCAATGCATTAACTGCCTTCGACAAACTGGATCTTAAAGAAGAAGTAATTCAAGCCGGGAAAATATTATCCTCTTTTTCAATTTATGATACAAACGGCAGAATTATAACAAAAACTGAGAGTGAAAAACTTAACGACAAGTACGGGGCAGGTATTTTTGCAGTTCATAGAGCCGAACTCTATCAATTGCTGTTGTCGAAAATTAAGTCCGGCTCTGTTCATACAAATAAGAGAGCTATTGATATTGAGCAAAAAGAGGATTCTATCACAGTAAAATTTCAAGACGGTTCAAGGTATGAAACAGAATATATTATTGCAGCAGACGGGATAAGTTCTCCAATCAGAAAAAAATTATTGTACGATACCGCGCCAAGATATGCAGGATATACCTGCTGGAGATCAGTTATTGATAATACAAAATTGAATATAACTGAAAGTTCCGAAACATGGGGAACAAACGGTAGGTTTGGAATTGTCCCTCTTGCAAAAAATAAAATCTATTGGTTTGCTTCTTTAAACGCTAAACAAAATGATAAAAAATTTAAAAATTATAGGGTAAAAGATATACTTAATCATTTCGAGAAATATCATGAACCGATACCGGCAATTCTCAAAGAGACCGAAGAAAAAAATCTTCTTTGGAATGATATAATGGATTTAAAACCAATAGATCAGTATGCCTTTAATAATATTCTGCTTATAGGAGATGCTGCTCATGCTACAACACCGAATTTAGGGCAAGGCGCATGTCAGGCAATAGAAGATGCGGTAGTAATTTCAAAAGAGTTGAGTAAAAATAATGATGTGAATAAAGCTTTTAATGATTTTGAAAAAAAGAGGCTAGAAAGAACGCATTATGTAACTAAAACTTCCTGGTCAATTGGAAAAATTGCGCAGCAGGAAAACAAATTTTTATCCCAATTAAGAAATTTTGCTTTCCGGTTTATGCCATCATCTGTTAATGAAAAACGCATGAGAAAGCTTTATGAAGTTGCTTTTTAAGATTTCAGAATAATATTGAGTCACAAATTAAAACTAATTTCACGAAATTACTTATAAATGGAATTAGTGAAATTCTGATAATTTTCTAAAAGTCCTTCGTAAATATTTCCATTAACATCGGTTTCTGTCATCATCCAATACTTTGTTATTATTATATCTCCTCGAGTAAAGTAGAAATTTTTGTTCTCTTACCATTTCCTTTATAAACAACTTGAAAGTAAGGTGATTTGGAATCCGGTGGTGCTAAAAACATAATAGAACTCCTTTCGGTAATACCGACAAAGCTAAAAAAGCCTTAAGAATGCGGGATTTTATAGAAATCCCTCTGTCTGTCACGCAGGAGGTCGCGAGTTCGAGTCTCGTCGGCCCCGCTAAAAAGCTTCAAAATCGATGTTTTGAAGCTTTTTTTATTTCCCCAAATTTAGAATTCATCTCAACTAATCAGAATTAACCAGAATTATTCCGAATTTGGGCACCCTTTGGGCACCCATAGTTCTTTTATT
>CAVUOL010000037.1:0-33772 GCA_963742995.1 uncultured Ignavibacteriales bacterium | reverse complement strand
TTAGTAAGAAAAAGCCTTCCTTTTAAAAGGAAGGCTTTCTATAGCTGCTTAAGTTAGTATGTGGACCAAAATATAGGTATTAAACAGTTGTTTAACATCCATATTTATAATTAACATTCTTTATGGCCATCTTCTATTTCAAGATCGATATTTACCTTTCTTATTTTGACTTTACAGACTTTTTTTGAGGGTAATTCTATACACTTCAGCAGCCCATCACCAATTGAACGGCATTCTTTTTTATCTCCTCCATCGTATTTTGAAGGTTTCAAATCCGGATCGATTTCATATGACATGCCGCCTACCAGAATTCCACCGGCATAACCATACAAATGTATTGTCTTGTCATTGCTGGCTGTTACATCGGCGGGAGAGAATTCGGCACCGGGAACTAACCTGATAATCATTTCGCGGCTTTCTCCTGGTGGCAGCTTGAATGAATTTCCTCCCTGGTTAAGGAATTGAATTTTCCATCCTCTTTTTTCAAGGAAGGATGGGAGTATGGAGCGCACTTCCATTGCTGCTGATGTAAGATGCGGATTCTTAAGTAGGTATGTAAGGTGATTAAAGTCTGTAGTCAATCCGGACGTACCGCCACCTGAAATAGGAAAAACATTCCGCTGCCCGATATTATTATCATTAGGTGTAAGTCTCCATTCCGGGATGGAATCGCCGGAAGCTATATTATCTACATTACTTGCATCGCCGGCTGTGGAAACTATCATGAATATACATTCATGACCAACATGAGTAGGTATCCATTCAAAAGGACCTACAATAATTTCACCCGAATTATTTGGTGGAATATTTGCACCTGACAGCTGCGGAGTAATCATGGGAAACCAGTCAATAGGATAAGAGAGCCCTGCACTTGGATTAGCATGATAAGCTTTAACCACAACATTTGTAGCTGTCTGTGTTCCGCGGTTTTTTATCCTTACATATGCATAGTTGGTCTGGTTCGTAACAGGAACTTCATGTGTAGTGCCTCCATCATTATTTAGGCGATTCCATATATTTTGACAGCTCCACCAATTTGGCAGGTATTGATATTCTCCTGCACGTCCATCGTCGATATATGCATCTACAGCAGGCGGTGCACCTTCATTATTATTTGGGGTAGAAGCTCCAGCGGGCTGAAAAAGTCCCTGCTTTTCAAAAGCCCATCGAATTACCTTGCTGTATGCTCCTCCAGTAATATTTTCACTTACCCAATCTCCCTGGTCGGCAGTCATCAAGGCAGTTACCCATCCGCTTGCATTTAACGGATTAGTTGCCTGAGTAAGTGTTGCAATTGCACGTAATATTAAGTAGACCGTCATTCTGGCAGCAAATTGCTGTGTCGGTAAATCGGCTGAACCCCCACCTAATGATTGATAAAGTCTGAAGTGAGCCGAGGAAAGTATCTGTTCATTATTATATCCAGCGTAGTCATAAGTATTGCTAAAAGGATTCAATCCTATATTCCCCGCGTATCCCCATCCGCCAGCCGGTGTTCGATCATGCCTTCTATTAATTGGGTTATATACCCATGGGAATGTCTGAAAGGGATCGGCCGCCTGACTTCCAGGAGCACTTAGTATTGCTGCAATACTGTCTCCTGCGCTATGTGAAAAACCGAAATTTGCGGAGTTCACATGATTGTATAAGATTCCATGACCTCCAAGTTCATGTAGAACTACCCGGTAATCACATGCAATGCCTAGCGGATTAGAAGTATCGCTGAGATCTGCTAACGCAAACGTTGTTTGACCTATTCCGTTTCCGCCTGAATTTCCGAGACAATGAGCATTTATTTGAGGAGTGCTTGAGAATCCCCTATGATCAACAGGACTAGGGAATGAAGTTCCTCCAAAGTATCCGCTTTGTGTAAAGCCCATTCCATCAAGCAACCGGAAAAATTTGTCGCAATGGTAATATGCATTTACTGCAGCGAAATTATCTGTCCGGGCATCAAAATTGAAGTCAGTGCCGCTTGATTCAGTCGGAGGAGCTATGGTAGGTAATTCAACATCCGAAAGCTGCACATTTTCACCGTTAAGAGATTGTGTACCTGATTGAGGCGGATCTAATCCCGGAAGTGTATCGGAAACCCGGACCGGGTTTAGTGTTGTATTGTTGGCTGAAGGAAGCGGGCTTCCATTTGTAGTTATTGGATCAATTTCAAATACCATCCCGTTTACATGATCAATAAAAGCACGTAAATATAGGACTGATAGTGTTTCTACTTCAATTAATGCAGTCCAGTGGAGTGGTCCAATATCTTTTCCATTAAGTTCAAAATCTAATTTTGCACAGACATAGTGTTGACCTTCCTTTATACTATCATTTATAGGAGGGAGGGGAAGTGTCGGCAGTTCAGTATAAAATGCCGGTTCTCTTTCATTCTCAACTATTCCGATAGGAGGCTGCTGTACCGGCGGCGGTGCGGTTGTTCTTTTGGATCTTTCATACCTGTAAATAAAAAGACTTCTGTCTTCAATTTTTAGTGTTTTACGGTCGGCATTAAAATTACTTTTTGATTTACTTTGAAGACCAAGTAATCTGGCAAGCTCTTCTTCATTTATAGATTCTGCTTTTTTAACTTTGGTTTTTGAAGGAGCATTTAAATCCAGGTCGGGATGCCTAGTCGATTGAGCACTCACTATCCGGAAAGGATTCATTTTCATTTGGATGGCTACACCTGCTTCCCATACCGGTATTCCCAAATCAGTTTGATAGAATGCTACTGTTGCACTGTCAAATTGATGCTTCTCTTTTAAGAAACGGTACTCAACAGGCGAATCTTCTATACTATCTGAAGGAGATAAGCTAAGATTTTTAAGCTGTTCCTGTACTAAACCTAATAGCTCTCCAAACTTTTCCAGATAACCGGCAGCTGCCAGCTGCGGAGTCGATGCCTCCAAAGATACCGGAGCATGTGTATGCAACAATTGTCGAATGACCCCGTCTATATCTCTATCAATATATACATTCCTTGCAGCATTAAATTCTTGATTTATTAACATAAAAGTACCTCTTATTTTTCCGCCTACTCTGAGAACCCTTTTCGGCAACCGGGCTCCAACTATTTGTTGGTCTTATTTCATTAAACCTAAATAAATCATTAACCTCATTTATTAGGTTTATTAAAATGTTAAATCAAAAAAATAATTTCTACTTTATTTGTAACATATATTATCATATATGTAACATCATCAAGAAATTGATGTATATTAATAAATCTGTAAGTGATTGGAGAGAACTAAAAGAAGTAATGCATATGTTTTAATGCTACAGGAAAGTATGGGGAAGGGAAGAGGTGAGTCCAATAATGCGAAGTATTAAGATGGAATATTAAACCAAACAAATAGTATTGTTTTTTTTACAACCCTAATCCTAATTATTGATACGAAACAGCATGGTTATTCAGCATTTTTTTGTTTCTAAGCCATCTGAATCAGTTATCAAAAACAACAAGAAAATTCTGTTGGGAGAATCAGAAGCGTCAACTATATATATAATCATGGCCTACTAAATCTTCATAAATAGTTGTACTATCTGTTACAAAAGTACCTACAGTGGTTTAATCCTTTTTATTTTTTAAACCCAATTACTGTAATGCTGAAAATCCCTTTAAGTTTATTTTTGAAATTCATTAACTCTTCTTCGGTAAGATATTTCTTTAAGAGTTCATCAGGCAATTCAGTAACTTTAGTTTTTTTAATTTCAACTGATTTGAAACCTGCTTCCGATATAATATTTAAATATTCTTCCTGTGGGATTGCTCCGGTAATACAACCCGCATAAAGTTCGGCGGATTTTTTTAATTCAGGATCCATTTCCCCTTTAATAACTATATCTGATACACAGAAATGTCCTCCGGATTTCAAAATTCGATATATCTCACTAAAAGCTTTTTGCTTATCCGGTACAAGGTTTAAGACACAATTAGAAATGACTACATCTGCCGTATTTTCTTCCAAAGGTAAATCTTCAATTTCGCCGAGTCTAAATTCAACATTCTGATAACCAAGTTTTGTATTATTTTTATTTGCTCTATTTACCATTTCATCGGTGAAGTCGATACCAATTAATTTTCCCTCACTTCCTGTTAAAGCTCTCGCAACAAAAATATCGTTGCCTGCTCCGGAGCCGAGGTCAACAAGAGTATCTCCCTTTTTTATTCCGGCATATTCAGTTGGAACTCCGCATCCCAATCCAAGATCAGCTTCAGCTACATATCCATCAAGATTATGATAATCGTCCTGAATAATTGTGTAATCTACTATTTTTGATGAGCTACATCCGCATCCGCATCCTTTGTTATTAGCGGCAGAGGCAATTTCAGAATACTTTTCTTTAACGCTATTTTTAAGTGCTTTTTCATCAATCATTTTATGTCCTCCTATTTTAATTAACATTCACATACAACTGTGAATAATTTATCTAATGTTTTTTTTGCTTTTATAATTGTGCTTGAGTTAAGGCAATAGCATACTTTAGCACCTTCAATCTCACCTTTAATTAGTCCAACTCTCTTTAATTCTTTCAGGTGCTGAGATACAGTAGACTGAGATAGAGGAAGGAGTTCAACAATATCACCGCACATGCAAACGTTTGATTCTGCTAATATTTTAAGTATTTGAATACGGGCCGGATGTGAAAGTGCTTTAGCAATATCAGCGAGCCACACATCCTGTCCAACAAATTCTTCTTTCTTATTAAAAGCCATACTGATTCCAAATTCTATATCGTAAATATACGATATTATTTATTAAATGCAAATCACAGTTATGTTTAAACCACATAGAAACATAGGGAACATAGGAGAGAAATAGAAAGCTCATCAATAGTAATCGAATTATCATTCAAATTGTTATTCAATTGAGGGATTCCTCAAATTCCGAAAGAAGAATAGTGAAATTTGTGGAGTTATGGAGTAATAAATTTTGGAATGATGCACCCAAATGACAGTAAAAAAATACAACTTCTCTAAAAAAGTTATAATTTCACATAAACGTTTTTATAATAAACCACGTCTTATTATACAGAACACGGAGTTGATTATTGGATTCTGATTTTGAACTTATTGAGCAGGCTCAAAAAGGAAATATAAATGCTTTCAAGGAGCTTGTAAAAAAGCATAAAAGAAACGTTTATTACCTGGCATATGATCTTACCCGTAATAGGGAGGATGCTGAAGATGTTTCGCAAGACGTATTTCTAAAGGCTTTTAATTCTATTAAGAAATTTAGAGGAGATGCAAAGTTCAGCAGCTGGCTTTACAGGATAACTGTCAATACGTGTTTATCACTGAAAAACAGCAAAGGTTATGAAGCTATGAAAACTGCAGAGAGTATTGAAAATATTGTTGATACAAATCTTGAGATGAGCAGTTCGGGGAATACTGATCCGGAGCAGCATACCGAAGGCGGTTTCATCAGGGAAAATATCGAAAAGGCTTTACAGAAGCTTACATCTAAAGAAAGAACAGTATTTATTATGAGAAACAACAGCGAATTGTCTTTTTTGGAAATAGCTGAAATTATGAGTACAAAGCCGGTAACTGTGCGGGTTATAAATTTCAAGGCATTAGAAAAAATGCGTAAAGAGCTGGCTTTTTATAAAGAAATTTAGCAGGAATTAAATATGAACAAATGTAAAAAATGTGAAAGTTTGTTTGAAAAAGCAGTTTATAATGAATTGGATGAACATGAAAAAGAATTTTTCCACGAACATTTAACCTCATGTAAAAACTGTCAGGGTAATTTTGAAGAACTTAATTCGACACTAAAACTGGTTAAATTGAATAATGAACGGGAGCCGGACGAAACTTTTATGGAAAACTTCTGGGATACACTCGAACCGAACTTGAGAAAGAAAAATACTTCAAATCGTCCGCTGCATTTGAGAATTCCGGATTGGCTGAGTTTTAACTTTAAATGGAAATACCAAATTGCCGGCGGACTTGCTCTGTTAATCTTAGGATTCTTTCTTGGTAAATATCTTACAGGAGGTAATGAAAGTACAAATACTAATATTCAGCCCGACAAGATTAAAACAGAATTTAGTGAAAATGCTGTAAATGCGGAAGCTTCGAAATATTTAGAGCGTTCCAAAGTCATATTATTGGGGATTACTAATTTTGACCCCTCAAAAGAGGATGACGAAGTAGTTAGCCTTCAATATATGAAGAAAATTTCGAAGCAGCTCGCTGCTCAGGGTGTCGTATTAAAAGATGACCTTAGAGATCCCTCCCAGCAAGAGTTAAAAAGGCTGGTTGCAAATCTTGAATTGATAATGCTTCAGATTGCTAATCTGGAAACAAAACATGATATAAACGGAATAGAATTAATAAAAGATTTAGTAAACAGCAAAGGAATATTTCTAAAAATAAATATCCAGCAGTTGATGGAGAACAGCAGGATACAGAATGAACAAAAAAACTCCGGTAATAAAACGGATAAAGAAAATAAAAGAATATAGAGCAGGAGAAAAGAATATGTTAAGCAGATCAATAAAAATAATTTTAGCAATACTTTATATGGCAGCTTATGCCAATGCATCGGCTGATGTTTTACCGTTAACCAGTTACGGCGGCATCATTAATACAAATGGATTTTTTTATTATAACACTGATGAGAATACTCCTGATGCAGCAGCTTATAAGAAGGCTTATGGGCTGATACTGGATGAAAAATGGAACGATGCAGTAAAAGCCTTTAGCAGCTTTTTGCAGCAGTATTCGAATAGCCAATGGCAGGATGACGCCGGTTTCTGGCTGTGCTATGCAAAAGATAAAGCAGGATATAAACCTGAAGAAGTGTTTAAATCATACCAGGATTTTATTACAAATCACGGTAATAGCAAATGGGCAGATGATGCTCGCGCCAATATGATCATTGTAGGACAGAAGCTTATAAAGAATGGAAAAGCGGAATACAAAACCACTATTGATAATCTGCAGAAAGAAAATAATGATGAAATAAAAATTACTGCTTTATATGCACTGCAGAATATTGGTGATGATAAAGCGCTTAATGCAATAATCAAATTGTATGATTCAACTCCCGATAAAGAATACAAAGGAAAGATTATTTATGCACTTGGTAATTTCGATTCACCATCTGCATTTGACAAACTCGTTAATATTGCAAAAACAGAAAAGGACCCTGATTTGCAAAAGAAAGCAGTTTATGCTATCTCTAACACAGATGAGAAGGAAGCCGTTAAAACACTAAAAGATATACTTGCCGGTTCCAATGCAGTAGAAGTGCGTAAAGCAGCACTATATTCACTTGGTAATATTGATTCTCCCGAAATTATACCTATTCTGAAAAATACTGCTCTTAATGACAAAGACGACGATCTGGCAAAAAGTGCGGTCTATGCTCTTGGAAATTCGGAAAGTGCCGAAGCATTTGGAGCACTTAAAGATATTTTGAAGTCTTCCAGGCCTGTTGAAGTGAGGAGAGCTTCTTTATATGCAATGGCAAATTCTGAAAAGCCCGGCTTGATTGATTTTCTATCCAATTTTGCAATAAATGAACCAAATGAAGAGTTGGCTAAAGCTGCAGTTTATTCACTGGGTAATATTGATGAAAAGGCGTCAGTAGAAGCAATTGAGAAAATATTGAAAGTTTCCAAAACAGTTGAGGTTCGTAAAGCAGCTCTAAATGCTCTCGGGAATTCAGATATGACCGGGATAGTACCGTTTCTTAAATCAGTTGCAATTACAGAGACTGATGCTGATCTTGCAAAAGCCGCCATTTATTCTCTTGGTAACTTTAATACCAAAGAATCGACTGAGGCTATAAAAGAAATTTTAAAGGGAGCTAAATCGAATGATGTTAGAAAAGCTGCATTGTACTCACTCAGTAATTCGGATGATAAGGATATAATCCCTTTTCTTAAATCGGTTGCTTTAACCAATACTGATGATGAGCTTGCGAAAGCAGCGGTATACTCGCTCGGCAACTTTAATTCCGGAGAATCTAAAGAGGCTTTACAGGAAATACTTAAAAATTCCAAATCCGAAGAAATACAGAAGGCAGCTATTTATAGTCTCTTTAACAGGGATGATTCCGGCTCTGATTCTAAAACATGGAATAATCTCCTATCCGTTGTAACAGAACCTGAACTCCGCAAAGCAATAGTTTACCAGATCGGAAACAGCAACAGTAAAGAAGCAGTATCAACACTCGTAAACATTATTGAGAAAGATAAAAGCCTTGAAGTCCGAAAGGCTGCTGTTTCTGCACTTGGAAATATAGATATTCCAGAAGCAAAAGATGCATTGGTTGAAAATATTGCAAAAGTAAAATATAAAGGTTAGATGATGAGAAAATACGTAATCCTTTTATTTGCTGCAGCCTGGGCTGCAATACTTCAAGCTCAGCCCGTTATCCGAATTACCGGAAGTGGAAATCTGCCTGAACAATTTAAGTATGCCTTAAACAAATACAGCTCAAGCGGCAATTTCTGGATTGGATACAGTATTCAAGGAAAATGATAAATACCAGGTAATGATGGGTTCATATTACTACAGCGATGAGTTTAAAGATGTCAGTCTAAGAGATATTATAATGAATACTCAAAGGGCGCAGGATTTCGAGTCATTGTTTTCAAAAAAGGGGAGAAAGAGATCAGCGCACTCTGCTTTTATTACGAACTACGGTGTGTCAATTAATGATAAAAAGGAAGCTGATAAAGAAACCGCTATCCTTTTCTTATATGATAAAAACTCTAAAGACATTAATGATTTTTTAGAGATAGGCATCTGTAATTTATCATGTAACTATGACCTTCAAGGATTCCCGCTGGTATGGTTAGGGATTCAAGATAATAGAAACAGTGTAAATTTTTTACTAAGCCTTTACAGCAATGCAGATGAATTACACACAAAAAAAGGGCTTGCTGCAGCAATAGGTAGTCATACAGACCAGTCTGAAGCAGCCTCATTTTTAACTAAACTAATTAGCGGCAGTGAAGACACTGAATTGCGAAAGGATGCGGCTTTTTGGCTAGGAATGCAAAACAACAGCGAGGCTTTGAATGTATTAAAGAAAGTTATTAACAGTGATGATGTTCTGGAAGTCCGTAAAAATGCTGTTTGGGGAATTGGCTATATACAGCTTCCTGAAGCACTCGATGAATTAATAAATATAGCAAAGCACAATAGTACAAATGAAATGCGGAAAAATGCAATTTATGCACTGGGTAATAAAGCAGTCAAAAAAGCTGAAGAAGCGTTAAAAGATGTTATTGATAATGACCCGAATGTAGAAATTAAGAAGACAGCAGTATATGCTCTTGCAAACAACAGTGATAATAATATTCCTTATTTAATTAAAATCGCAAAGACAAATCCCAGTATTGAGGTTCGCAAATGCGCTATTTACAGTTTAAGTAACTCCGAAGACGAAAGAGCAATTGACGCTTTGATTGAATTGAGCAGGGAGTAAGTATTTATCTGTAAACTTTTTTATTAATTATAGTGATTTATTATTTACCTTTGGGAAAATATTCTGTTTGGGATACTCTCCATCTCATATATTATGCAATTTCTTTATTCAATTTCTTTTTTGTATTCATTAAACTGGCATCTTTAAAATGTCTATTTATCTCATTTATTAATTTATAAGGACGATTAAATGCTTCTTGAGAAATTTTGAAATAATCTGATAGTTTACGAATTGTTTCTTTTGAAAGCCCTTTCTGATAACTTAATATTTTGGATATTGTACCCTTCGATAAATTTAATATCTCTCCAAGTTCTTTGGCTTTTATATTATTACTTTCCATCAAAGATCTTATCAATTCTATTGGATCAACATCTTCAAACGAATTATGTTCGTCATCCCATCTTTCTATTAAAACAGTTAGCAAATCTATTTCATCAGATAATTTATTATCATTTGCCGATGTTAAATTTTCTAATATTTTACAATACCCGTCATATTGCCTTTTACTTTTTATAATTGTGTATTTTAGCTTTTCCATCTTTGTTCCTTCCTTTTAATAAACATTTATCGAATACTGCTTCCCTTCGTTACATAATTTCGTATATTCTTTTTGAATATTAGATTTTACATATTTTTCAATAGTTTGTCTTCTAATTAAATGAATTTTCATATATGTAATTTACAAAAAAGTTTCACAATAGGAAACTTGAGTATTAAAATCCAGAATTGCAGAATATGAAGAACTTTATAAGGTAAATCGATTAACTTTCCTACTTATTTATTGATTATATAACCCCTTGTATAACAGATTAATTTTGTAAGTAGTACTAAAAGGCCATCAATACTAGTGACTTTTACTTTTTGGAAATTATATTTCTTTTGAAGGCAATTTCTTTATAAAATTACTAACGACACTTTAGTATATTATTGATTTTTTAACTATGAAGCTAAAGAATAGTTATTGAACTTTGCTATAAATAATTCTTGATTTTGTTTTTTTGAAATCGAAACTATTTCTTCAAGCTTTGATGCGATTTCATCTGAAATCCATTCTTCACCACATTGCATGCATACTTTGGCTGGAACATTTCTTACTACAACTACCCCGGTATTATAATCAACTGTAAAACTTGTTGTCGATTCAATTTTTTCCCCACCACAAATTGGACAAATTTCATCTTTCATTTCTTTTTCCTTGTCTTATAATCGCTCTCAAATATTTCTAAATTTGGTTCATATGATGTTATAATATAACCTTTAATTTGATTTTCATCAAATGCCACTAAGTATGTAATGTCTATTATTGATCAATTAAAAAAATTCAGTTATTATGTTGAATTACCTTTGCTACATAATCCGCATCTTTTACACACTACATTTATTTCAAAAAAACCATCTTTTTTGTTTGAATAAATTCACCTGCTCTCAAAGTATAGAAGTATACTCCGCTGGATTGAGTTTTGCTGAAATTTGAAATATTTATACTGTAATATCCGGCGGGTTTATATTCATCTATAAGTGTTGCTACTTCTCTTCCAAGAAGATCATAAATTTTTAACTGAACTTTGCTTCCGACACTTACCTGGTATCTAATAATAGTGCTTGGATTAAAAGGATTCGGATAATTTTGAGATAGTGCGAATTCTTTAGGAACTGAAGTTTCTACAACATTTTTAACAGCAGTTACAGCAGAGTTTACACTGCCCGGAGTTCCATGTCCTTGTGAAGCTTTCCAGTTTACAGGAAGAGAATTATCCTTATCAGCATCAATTAATTCCAGTGTAGAACCTTTGCCGTCTGCTTCATCAGGCCAGGGAGAATTATCATCGTAAGTTAAAGAATCAATTATTTGTCCATTGCTGCTGACTAATTTCATAAACTCTCCAGAGCCGCTTAATCCAAAACCTGTCTCACCTACATAATTTTTGACATCAGGGAAAAGAGAAGTGAAACTGCTGTCATTTTCAACTAATAACAAGATAAGCACCAGGTTCCATGATAGTTCCTTCAGGCAAAAAGAATTTATGGTTATCATCGCTGTCCGAATAATGCCATCCGCTTAAATTTATCGATTTATTACTCCGGTTATATAACTCAACCCAGTCACCGCTGTCGAAATCATCGGCAGAGTTATAATTAATTTCGTTTATAACAATATCACCAACAGTAGAAGTATCAATTGAAAAAGAAGCCTGAAGGGTAGTTGAGTTTGATACGGTTAATCCTATTGAGTCTTCATTAGAACTTATTGCTCCGCTCCAACCGTCGAATTTATAACCGGAATCCGGTATAGCTCTTAAATGAATCTCGTTTCCCTGGAAATAAACCCCGCTAAACGGTATATCTGCCGATTGAAGGCTTGAGGGTATTAAGCTGAACCGAACCGCCGCCTGTCGAATTGATTGTTAAATGTACCGTCTTTTCCGCATCCAAAATAATTGCGGACATGGTCTCGGAGATATGCCGGGCGCTGTTCTGCAAATGTTGTCATTTTATCAAGGTTCTCACCCGCAATTCCCCAACGGGTTCTGTGCTTTGTGATTTCTGAAGAGATATGATCTGCCAGTTTGTTTATTACCTCCTTTTACCTTCCCGGTCGTAAAATTCGTATTAAGCAGGTCGGCAATCTGATTGATAAAACGGTTTTTAACAATAGGATTTTCTATTAACTTCCTTTGAAGCAATGTAGCCCATGGAGGATTAGAATACCTTGTTTCTACCGGAGAAAACATGAAAGATATATGATCTTCAAATGGCCCGTGAGCATAAAGCCCGAAACCGAACTCAGTACCGAAAACGATCCAGCGCCATTTACCTGCATCGCTTCTTTCACGCCAAAACTTGATATTTGTTCCCGGCCAATCGAGGTTATCATAATAAGCCTGTGCAGCAAAATAAAGGATACATTCATTAAGATCTATCACCGAATCAAGATAAGCATAAGCAGCATCCGTTGTCATATCATTTGTACTGATGTAATTAATCAGCCGGCTGTAACTCACTGAATCTCCTTGAATGACTTTCATATTATTTTCCAGGAGATCTATATTATCCGGATCAACACCATGCCTGTAGGCAATATAATGTTCACTTATCTTTTCACGGATATTATAAATCCCCCAATATTCACCATTAATAAATGAAGTCGCAGGACGATACTCCTGGTAGTCTATATCTAAATCTTTAACAAGAGTCTGCATTACAGCATCCCGGATATGTGTATATGGAAAATCATTGCCGGCATTCCTTAAAACAAATGAGTCAAAAGTGGTAACACGAAAATCGGGGAATAACGGATATTCTATTTTTGACACTCCATATTTCTTTTTAAATTTTACAGAAAGGGATTTCTGAGGAGATGTAGCACTCTGACCTCCGTAAATCTCAATCCCGCAATTCTCTGAGAATCCGGGACTTTTATTATCTTCAAAAAATTCAACATGTGCAGGACGTTCCCAATCTTTTGTATAATTGGTATAAATACCTGAATCAGGGTCAAAAAGATTTTTCGGATCAGATACCAGCGATATTACCGGAAGGTCAGTTTCCTCATTTATAAAATAAGTTTGGCAGATCACCGGGGAAGGGGAGTAGCCTGTTTTTATACTTAATGCTTTAAGAACCGATGTTTTACTTATATTTAATGGTCCGGAATATTTTGATGAGCCAGCGTTAGGATCACTTCCATCCATAGTATAATAAATATCGCTTGTATCTGCCGATAGTTCCACATCAACTGCCGATGGATAAAACCCTCCCGGCAAAGAAACTGAAACAGAATCCGAATAATTCTGAGGAATATTTCCCTTATTTGGTGCACCGGGTGAAGGCTCCTGGAAAACCCATGGAAGAGAACCGTCAACTATTCTACCGTAGGAAACATCGATTAAAGATGCCGGTAAATCAATCCGGTCAATAATTGAACTGCCGGTATCACTTAGGATAATACTTTCACCGGAAGCACTTATCTTAAAATTGGTATGCCAGTAATTAATGAGTGTATCTTTGTCCGATGCAAATACAATCATGTATTCTCCCGGCTCAATAACAGCATCTCCAAATCTCCATTTCTTTATGTTCGTAGAATCATCACTAAGATAGTATCCTTTTAGATTTGCTTGATTAGTACCGCTGTTATATAATTCAATCCAATCTGAAGCATCACCATCCTCATCATAAATTGTGGTATCGTTAGAAGCCATAACTTCGTTAATAAGTATATTCTGAGAGAATATAAAGTCTGCGGCGAAGAATAATATAACAATTAAGAATTTTTTCATACTTTCCTCAGAAGTTTTTACAGTATTTCTATTATCAAATTATTAAAATTTAGATTACCAATTTACAATTTTATTTGATGCTATTTAAGTAAAATAGATTTTTATGTCTTTTGGAATTTTTGTGTTTATAATTTCCCCTTCGGCTATTTGTAATGTTAACTGCTGGAGCGTTTAAAGAGATCTCTTTTAGATGCTATCTTTTATCTCTATTGTTTTTCAAATAGTCATGCATTATTTTCCCGAACTTTTTTTCTTTCTGCCTTTTTTCGTAATAGGACATTTCGTTATACAGAGATTCCTTGTAAATTTTTAGATAATTATTATAACGCTCTTTAGAAATAATACCCTGCTCAACTGCATTTAGAACCGCACAATCTTTTTCAACAGTATGAGTGCAATCCTGGTACCGGCACTGTCCGGATAACTCTGTTATTTCAATAAAAGTATCATCAAGCCCCGAATCAATTGAGATTATTCCAAGTTCACGCATTCCGGGATTATCTATTACAATAGAACCATTTTCAATAAGGATGAGTTGACGGCGGGAAGTAGTATGTCTGCCGCGATCGTCTTTCTCTCTAATAGGCTGAGTCTTATATAATTCTTTATCTATTAAATTATTTAGCAACGTAGTTTTACCGACACCTGAGGAACCAAGAAAACAAAAAGTTTGGGCAGGAAGAAATTGAGCCTTAATGTTTTCAATATCATCTTTATTGTTATTACTAAATGATTCAATTTTAACATTAGGTGCAATTTTATGAATATCATCTTTCTTTTTATCAATTTCCTCAATATTTGTCAGATCACTTTTACTTAAAAATACAACGGGTGTAATGCCACTTTCGTTTACCATAACAAGGTAGCGTTCAAGTCTTCTCAAATTAAAATTAGAATCAAGTGATTGTATGATGACGGCAGTATCTATATTCGCGGCGATTAACTGATGCTCTACCTTTTTACCGGGTGTTTTTCTTTTAAGTAATGATTTTCTTGGAAATATATCGTGAATGATTGCTAACGAATCATCATCAAATAATTGAACATATACCCAATCGCCAACGGCCGGCAAATCGAGTGATGAATCGGAACTGAATAAGAATTTTCCTGTCAATTCTGCGTAAATATCATTTATACCGTTTGATACAACAAAACTATTTTTATTTACGCTTATTATTCTGGCGACTTGAAGGCTATTTAATTTTGCTGCATCAATTTTATCCTGGAACCAATTATCGAATCCAAGTTTTTCAATTTCATTCATGTTTTCGTATTGTAAAGATGTTATCTTTCAAATTCCATTTATTGTCTAAGTTCTCTCCCTGCATTAAGAATGGCCCTCATTTAATAAATATGAGACATACTGCGAACGTGAAGATGAATCTAACTTTTTATTATTCTTCCGGCACCAATTCTTAAAATTATTCGGAGTTATATTAACCTGTTTTACTGTAAATCCTTCATTTTCTAATTTTGTTTTTGCTCTTGAAGCTTCAATTAACCATTCTTCATACATTTCTTCAAATAAGTCTTCGGATATTCTCTTCCATTCTTCCCAATCATTTTCATTGAACCAGGCAATTCCGGTTATTGATTCATTTCCCATATTTCACCTTTTAATTTTTAATAAATAAAGATGTTAACTTTCAAGTGCCAGAACTTGCGATGCTTCTGTTAGTAATTTCTTGGACTCTACCTTTTTTAAGTTAAACCGAAAAAACTTAAGTTTCAATAATAACCTTAAGGAATAAATAAAACATCATAGCTATCTAAAATAATTAAAAAATCAAAAATAAATATTGAATTCAATAGGATTTTTAATTAATCAAATTACTTTCAAATTAGAACCATATGTCGTCCCTAGTGGGACTTTGGTTGCTGGTTTGTATAATTTTCTATAGATATTTAATCCCTAAAGGGATTATAGAAACTCTTAAATAACCATAAAATGATTTTTATCCGAATAGATATAAGTACCTTTAAGGAAGAAATAAAAATTATTTTGGACATATATGAAAACAATGTATCCGGGAGTTATTAATGAAGATTGAGATACAAAATAAATTTGAACTGGAAACACCGTGTTTAGTACTTGATCTGGATCTGCTTGAAGATAATCTTCAAACAATGCAGACTCTTGCAGATAGCAAAGGGAAGAAACTCCGACCACATGCCAAAACACATAAATGTTCTATTCTTGCAAAGAAACAAATCGAATATGGAGCAATAGGTATCTGTGCTGCAAAAGTCTCTGAGGCTGAAAAGTTAGCTGCTTCAGGTATAAAAGGGATTCTTATAACCGGTCCTATAGCAACGCGGTATCAAATTCAAACGGTAATTGACATTTTATCAGTCTGTCCTTCGTTAACAGTTGTAGTTGATAATGAAGAGAGTGTAAAGAATCTCAATGATGCTCTGTATAATAAAAGGCTTTCGATTGACGTATTATTAGATATAGATGCGGGTTTAAGAAGAACAGGAGTAAAACCATCTTATGCGCCTAAATTTGCAGAATATATTCTTTCACACAAAAATCTCCGGCTGCGTGGGGTTCAAGCTTATGCCGGACATATCCAGCATATTGTTTCTTTTGATGAACGAAAAAATGCTTCTTACGTAAGCTTTGAGCAAATAATTCCGATTTTTAACGAATTAAAAAAGGAAATTGAAGGATTTACGATTTTCAGTGCTTCCGGAACCGGAACCGTTGGGATAGACAGTGATATTCATGAAATAACAGAGCATCAGGTGGGTTCATATGTTTGTATGGACGCCGAATATCTTCCGGTTGAATTATCTGAAGTCAAAAAAGAATCTCAATACATTCAGCCCGGCTCTGCGGCTGTTGACATCAGTTATAAGCGCAAATCAAAAAGGATTTGTTACTGTTGATGCGGGACTAAAAACTCTATATAGGGATGGAGGAGTTCCGAAAATTATTACACCTGAATTTGCAGATATGGAATATGATTGGTTCGGAGATGAGTATGGTAAAATTACTTACAAGGAAGCAAATAAAGCACCGACATTAGGGACGGTTATTGAGCTGATTGTGTCTCACTGCGATCCTACAATTAATTTGTTCGACCATTTTTATATAACCAGGGAAAACAAAGTCATTGATAAATGGCCGATTGATTTAAGAGGATGCAGCCAGTAATCCTTTTTCCAATTTGAAAACTATAGTCATATGGAATCATTAGAAATAATTAACCGGCAAACAAAACAGGCATATAATATAGCCGCTCAAAAATATTATGATTTATTTCATGATGAGCTTGATAAAAAGCCGTTTGATAAGGAATTTATAAATCGTGATCAGAAATTATCTCCTTTCTTGTCTTATATGTATAGACGGGAACCATAGTGTATCTTATAAATTATCAATGACAATTATCTATAGCTCCCATCCTTTATCACTCCATTTCCTAATTAATAATTTTTTCAACTATCCGGTTAAAGCTGATCATAATTTAATTACTAACGGGGGAAAACTAATCTTGGTAGAATACCAGTTCCACATGCCGCCGGACTTCTGTTCTAGGTATGCATAAGTTACCGTAGGCGGCATATTCTGTATAATCAATGAAACCCTGGAAGGTCCGTTCAGCACTTTAGTACCTGCATTTACAAGTGTCCCGGCCAGAGTAAATCCATTTAGCTCAAAAGTTGACTGGCCGAATGTTTCGATCGTAAACTCTATTACATAAGTTGCAGTGTATGTAATCCCATAAGCTATCGGGTCAAAATGTATCTGGATTAGGGGATTTCGTGACTGGGTTACACCTTTATCGAAACCTGCATAGGGAGTATTGGCATCTACTTGCACAATGGTTGGATTAATAATGGTTATATTTGTTCTGCCCTTTCCGACTGTTTTAGTGCAGCTAAGTGTATCAATAGGTGCAAAAGGCCAGAATAGTCTATTGTTTAGCTGAAATAACTTTTGAAAATCTTTTTCTGTAACGTCGAGTTTGAATCTGGAGAAGTTAACAATTCTTTTATCAAACTTTACAGGTTCACTGCTTTTTTTATTTGCTGCTTTAGATGAAGTTTTTTTCATACATGTTTCCTTTAATAGTTTATAAAATTGATGAATTAATTCTCCGGTAAATTTAGAATAACCAAAATGAATCAGCTATCATTATTGTAACTATTTATACTATATTTGTAACATTTTAGAAATAATTTTTTATCTTCATATAATTACTTCTTGGGGAACAATGCCGTTTTACAGGCTTATGATAAAAAAGCCAGGGAACGCCTTGTGGAACCTGAGCGTTCAGCTAACCGGTTTATAATAACATCATCTTTGATTTAAAGCACTCGGTCATTCTTATTAACAAATTGTAATCAATCCTATTTAATATCTACAGTTATAATATTTCTAATACTTTGAAGAGGAACATTGATTTCCATATTCGATTTTTCACTATCCCACATCCAATTAGCATTTTTTTCTTTATTGACCGAGACTGATTCGGGCTTAATAATTCCATGAACAATTAGCTTATAAGATCGTCTTTGTACCTGTCCATCGAATGAGCCATTGGAAGGATTGATTATTATTTGATGAGTTCCATTACTTGTATCTGAAAGATAATTTATCTCTGTCCATGCGTATTTCCCGTCTTTGAATTTAAGAGAGATACCGTCATCTTCATATAAGTTAAAATTTCCGTTGGCTGAACCATAAAAGTTCAATATTAAAGTGTCCAGAGGTTTTTCATTTGAATAATCCATAACCGGCTGTTCGGGAATGATTGAACCTTCGCGAAGGAATACCGGGATTTCATCAACATTATAATGTTTTTCAAATGAATTCCCCCCGTTATACTTCTCTCCCGTAAAAAAATTCATCCATTTACCGGGAGGTAAATAAATTTTACGGATACCTGTAGAGTCTATAATTGGAGCTATAATTATCTCTTTACCAAAGAAATATTCATGAGGGTGTTCGTATGCCTCCTTTAGATCCGGATATTCCAGGTATAAAGGACGCAGTAAGGGCATTGACTCTTCATATGCCATTCTGGTATAAGTATAAATATATGGAATTAATTGAATTCTGAGGGTAAAATACTTTTTAACCAGTGATAATCCTTCTTCTCCGTATGTCCACGGCATTCGCAAATTCCCTTCAGAAGGGTTTTCGTGGGCACTGTGAAGTCTTAATATTGGACTAAATGTACCAAACTCTATCCATCGTGCATAGAGATCATAGCTTATCTTTTTACCGTGGAATCCTCCGATATCATTAGTAATATAAGGTACTAAGACATTACCTCCTGCGGCAGTGAATACTACTTCATATGCCAGTACAGGCCATTCGGAATAAGTATCTCCGGTGAAAAAAGCCGGGTACCGCTGGCTTCCCCAGCCGCCGTAACGGCTGAAAATAAATCCGCGTTCATTTGAATACTTTTGATTGTATGTATAATAAATATGGTTTGTCCACATTTGCTTATTTAAACCAGGCATTTCAACTGAGCCGCTTCCTCCGTCTACCCACCAGAAATTTATTCCATGTTTATCCAAGGGCTTGTGCAGATCATTCATAAAAACTTCTGCTTGTTTTTTATTTGAAAGATCGAAATGGATTCGTTGGGGAGGCTTTACATTCTCAATAGAAACTGGTTTTGCAATTATTCCGCTTTCGTTTCGTCTTACTTTCCACTCTTACAGAAATCTCATTCATTTCTCCCGGTTTTACATATTGGGAAATTCCGGTATAAGTTAATCTTTGAGGCCAATGAAGTTCATTGTGCTTTGCTTCTATACCATTAATATAACATTGGTAACTATCTCTTACTTCACCTAGATATAAATAAAGAGAATCCGGCAACGTTGAAGGGAGACTTATTGTTTTACGATACCAGGCTATACCATGATAATTGTATCCTTGATTCTGCCAGGGTATTCCAACATCGATTGTTTTCCAGCTACTATCATTATAATTTACTTTATACCACCCACTGTAAATCCCTTTATTACTTGAATCTATCATAAACTTCCAGGTACCGGAAATATCCATATTGAAAGTCGGTTTATTTGGAATAGGCATTCCAAGATCATTAAGGATTTTTGGTGCATGACTGTCCTTATAAGATAAAATGCTCATATCCGTATTCTCATAGCCGGGATGATCATTGAGTGTAACTTTAATACCTTGAGAATGAAGCCAATTCAAAAAGTCTGCCGGCTGAGGAATTAATGGACTCCAATCATAACCTCCTTGCCAGCCGTAATTATGCCAGCCAAAATCAAGAACCAATATATCGAGAGGAATATTATTATCCCGGAATTGCATTATTTCGTTTTTAAGATGCTCCTCATTGTATTTCTCAAATTCCGGCTGATGTGATTTATATGAATCGGGAAAATATTCAAAGTTTAAATCCGTAATCCATGGTCCAAGTACATAACGGGGAATCATCGGTATTCTCCCGGAGAGTTCGGCATATTCATTCAAAACCTTTTTATAATTTCTTCCGTAAATGAAAAGATACCAGTCGATATTGGTTGTATCCTCACGTGGTTCTATCCATTGTTTTTTTTCATTCCATACAGGTGTACGGCTGTCATCTATAAACGCATAACCGTTGAGGCTCAAGAGTCCGGGTTCGGCAGCAGGCAGTATTACATCAATTCCGGGAATAGTATCATGAACAGGGCTTAAAAGCTTTGTTTTAGCTTTTGGAATATTGTCTTTTTTGATATTATCTAACGAATAAGTAAGTCCGCCAAGATTAAGGCTGTCTATCTTGCCCGGATACCAGAGATGAGAACCTGTGGAATCATTCCATGTTATATTTAAATTATTTGCATTAAATGGACCCGAATTAGGAAGGTAATGTAATGTCATTGCTGAAGTGGTCAGTATTGTCCATCCATTTTTTTGAGCAGATTGAACTTTTACAGCGGGCCAGTCTCTTTTTTGAATTACTGCCGTTGGAACATCAATAAATTTACCCTTCGAAGAATACTCAATCCGAACCAGGGAAGGGGTCAGGAATTCAAACCGGGCATTAACTGCATTTATAACAGTAGTTTTATTTATACTGCCGGGAAATATTTTTACTGACATGAAAAAAATAATTAAAGACATCAATGTCAGACCGGATATCCAGGTTCTCAAGTTCCTTTCAGGGTTGATTGAGTAAAAACTTTTCATATTATTTGTTTTCATTTTTCATTTCTTCGTCCATTGATGAACTTTGGCATAATTGGAACTTATCCAAGCCTCCGTTTAGATAAAAACTTTTCAACATTATATTGGCTAGTTAACACATTTTTTCTTTGCAGTCAACCTTGTTCCTAATTTAGTCACAGAAAGTCGGAATTATATAACTTCAAGGAATTTTAGGTTAAATAATAAAGGATAAAAGATGGTTTATTCTTAGATTAGTTTTTTATGGTTCGTTTTGCCTGGATTTATCTTGGAGTTACCTTGGAGTTATCTAGGAGTTGTCTTGGAGGTGGAGCGGAGTTATAATAGATCCTAAAGCCGGATGAAAAATGTATGATATAATGTTACAAAAACAACCCGATATTATTTATTTAGGAGAAAATTTTATAAAATATAAAAAACAAATATTCGTCACAGAAAGTCAGCAATTAAACATTCTGAAAGATGACATCTATATTCATTTCACAAAATTTTTTTATAGTAAAAAAACTTTTCAATATATTAATATTGTTCTTTTATTAAAAAGATGTCATCTTTTTGGTCCTTGAAATCACCCGGAACCTTCATCCAATCTGGAAGAATTTCTATAGATATTTAATCCCCAAGGGGATTATAGAAAGTCTTAAATGGCCATTAATGTAGAACAGATGAAAAATGTAAAGTTTTTATTGAGCATAAATCTTTCTATTTGCAAGAGAAGAAATTCTAGAGTTCTTTGGTTTACTTCTTGATCTGTAATTATCCAGGTGAAATACGACACCATAATTAATAATTAATTTTAATATATATGTGCCTCTGTTTTCCAAAATTACTGCATCCATTTTGTTGTTCTTCTTTTATTTTTATTCTTTTTTCTAAGATTACACGCAATTTCACACAGGCTCTTTAATTGGTATCGTTCCATTATACTTCTTGTATAGCAAATTCTGATTGAATTAGTTTGTAAGGTCTGGAATTTTAACATGAAGATATTTTATGCCGGTAAGTCTTTCTATACAATTATTTTCAAATGCTAAGCTTCAGGTTGATAAACAGGAAATAGAGTTTTATAATACTGAAAAATGGACTCCTGAAAGCGAAGAGATGCTTATTCAGCGAATGCATGAATTAATTTCTTCCCTCAGACCGCTTGGAATTTCTTTTCATCTCGATTTAAACATAGAAGTAACGGATATTTTTACTGCCTCATTTATAATTAATAAAAAATTAAAACCTGAATTGGAAATTAAAAGCCGCAAACTCAGTGTGAGGGAGATAGAGGTTCTCGGATTAATTATGCTGGGTTATACTACCAGAGAAATAGCGGATAAATTATTTATTAGTTATGAAACGGTTAAGTCCCACCGCAAAAATATTTTGGAAAAAACGGGTGCTAAAAATACTGCATCTCTCATAAATTACTACCACCACACCTTTTTTGATAAATAGAATATTAATTCCCCCTTTAGGGGGATTGATAGTACATAGCTCCGTTTTTTATATTTGAATCAAATAAATCATTCGTCTAACTAATATAAAGCAAATCCCATGGAAAAAAATACAAACAACGGCTCAGCTATTGAATTATCCGAATATGAAACCCCTTTCGCGGATACACCGGCTGCAGGAAAAGAACTAAGTGAACAACAGTTAGAGAATTATACTTTTTCCTTTCTGAACGAAACTGATAATCCGTTTAAAACTACATTTGAATTGCCTGAAACCGGGACTGCGCCTTCCCCTGTTAATGAAGCTGTTTCAGAGCTTCTCGCAGAATTGAATGATCCTGAATTTGAGACTACTTTATATAATCTTGCCGCCGAAGCAGAAGATACCTATACTTCCAAAATATCGAATGAATCTGCAATGGGGCAGGCTTATATTCCTTTTGCATCACAGCAAATAAACCAATATATGGAACCGCTGGCTCTGGAATCAGAGAGGATGATTGATAGAATAAGAGAGCACTTCAGCGGAAATGATTTTGCTGATCAGAATGAAGCTGCAGTACAGCAGTTTTTTAAGCAATTGGAAATGGAAAATAGAGATTTCTCTCCTGCTCAGGAACAATTTTTCGGCTCTTTGCTGAATAAAATAAAGTCTGTTGTTAAAACAGGAATAAATTTAGCCAAAAAAGGGATTAGTATTGTCGGTAAATTGCTCCCTATCAACATCATACTTGGGAAATTGAAAGGTCTTATTCGTCCTCTTCTGCAGAGAGTATTGAACTTCGCAATAAATAAACTTCCAAAAAGTCTTCGGCCCTATGCCCATACTTTAGCAAAAAAATTATTCAATATGGAATCATCTCCTGTAGATCAGAATGAAGTGAATTATAATCCTACCGCAGGTGATCTTGAATCTGTCCAGTATGAGCTCGATAATAATATTGCAAACCTTTTATTTTCGGCGAATGAAGCTGAGTGTGAAGATTATGTCCGGAATTATCTCACTTCACAGGAGAGATATGAGAGGGAAGTTTCTTATGATACGGGGAATATGAATATTCCACAAATTGAAACCGCACGTCAGCAATTTATTAATGAATTGAAGAATTTAAATGAGGGAGAATCGCCGCTGCCGGCTATAGAAAACTTTCTTCCTGCAGTAATCATGGCTGCTCGGCCAATAATAAAAATGGCTATATCTATTATAGGAAGACCAAGAATAATTAATTTTCTAGCGGGGCTGTTATCTAAGCTCGTATCCAAATATATTCCTCAAAAAGTCGCCATGCCTTTATCTGCCAAAATAGTTGACATTGGAATGTCTGCTATAGGATTTGAAACTTTTGAAGCTGAGCGTCCGGATCTGGCTTATGAATCTATTGCTAATACCATAGAAGAAACATTTAATAATATGGGACCTCTCAATGAAGCGTTATTGAATGATCAGGAGAATATGGCATCTTTAACTCTTGAATCTTTTGAGAATGCTGCTGCAGATAATTTTCCACCTTCTTATATTAAAGAAGAACTTCATAAAACCGGGAAGGGTTTATGGGTCTTAAAACCGAGGCACAGCTCTCATCATTCCTACAAAAAATTTACACATGCTTTTTCCATTACTATTGATCCCGGTGCTGCAAATTCAATTACCACCTTTAGGGGGATTAAATTGGCAGACTTCCTTAAGGATAAACTTGGACTTGATCCTTCTAAACCTATTAATGCGAAAGTGCATCTATATGAAGCTATTGATGGAACTAAATTAAGCAGAATAAGCCATTCAGAAAATATTCCCGGTCTTGGAAAATCACAGCCATTCGGCTGGGTGCAGCTGCATCCATTAACCATTCAGGCTGCATCGCTCCTGCTGCATGAACCACAGATCGGAAAAGATGTTCCTGAACAATTTATTAAAAATAGATATAAAATTTATAGGGGTGAAAGGTTTTATTATCTCGAAATTAATGGTGCCAGGCTGAAACTGCCCCATATATCTAAAAGAAAAAATGGAATGGAAACCGAATCCGGAAATTTTGTAAAGGGGAAAATAGTTGTTCCGGAATCGAGTGATATTCAGGCCGTAGTTAATTTGGTTCGCTCTGATATAACCTTTAACTATTATTTCAGTGAAGAAGGTTCCAAGTCAATTGTTGAAAAATTAAACCGCAATGATTATCTGGGCACTTCCATAATGATCCGGCATTCTGTTAAGAATATATTGAATGATTTGCTTATAAGGAATGTATCCCACAAAGTTAAAATTATTCATGAAGCTGTTCCGGAAATGTATATTGATAATATTAGCGAAGAAAACTTTACGCTGCCGTCTTCAATAGGCAGTCTCGTAATAAATGCAGGAAAGGAAGTTCTAAAGAAAGTTGTGGAGAAGCTTACAGAAAAAATTTCAGGCTATGCTTATAGCGCAATTGCAGATTATTTTAAGGCACGTGCTGAAGAATTCAAGCAGGCTCAGGCACTCCCTGATGACGGTGTAACAATTAAAATTATCTGGTCTAATATTCCGGGGATGTCTTCAATAAGAAAGATTATCAGTGCAATAAGAGGCAATCTCTCAATAGGAAATATTTCCGATCTTTCACTTCCCAGCATTCCTGTTCCGGTTATCCGGGTAATTGCGGGGAAGAATTTTGATTAAACTTTAGAATATTAAAACAAATGTTAACAATAGTAGATGCAGAACTCACATCCTTAAACCGCCAGGTTACCCATTGGTACGAGGCAGCATTGCATCTTTCAAAAATAGATCAGCTTGCTTCAGAAAGTGCATGGCATGGTATAGAATATAATATGGGACAGCAGCTCCGCAAGGTACTCCTTAATAGTATATCTAAAGTTTTGGTATCTGCCGAAAATTTAATGCAGGAATTGAAAACAATTAAAAACAGCGAGTCTTGTAAAATTCTCAGAAATAAGATCATTATGCTGCGGGAACAATATCTAAAAGCAGAACAGACTATTCATTTTTATACGGTTGCTGTTAATTCACGAACTACTTCAAATATTTCCGCACTATTGAGAGCCTGCGATATCCTTTGTTCTAAAAGTATGGAAGAAATATTATTACCTCTCGATAAAAAAGTTCCATTTGTACTTACCTACATTGATAAAGGTATCGGGGCATCCATACTAAAAGCGGGTTTACATTTGTGGGACGGCAATATTAGTCCTGTTGCTGCTATTAAAGTTACACTTCATAATTTATTCAGGCCGACAGCTATTATCCATGAATCCGGGCACCAGGTAGCTCACATTCTTGATTGGAACAACCAATTAGCTGAAGGATTCCGGCAAAAATTGAATAATCACCCGCTAGTTGTAGGAGCTGCATTTTCTAATTGGGCAAGTGAAATCGCTGCCGATGCTTTTGCTTTTGTACACACAGGATTTGCTGCAGTAGCTGCCTTACATGATGTGGTGAGCGGCAGAGTGCAATCAGTGATGGCTTTTCATCCTCTTGATCCTCATCCTATTAGTTATGTAAGAATTTTACTTGGCCTGGAAATGTGCAGACAGTTTTATGGAATAGGACCATGGGATTCTTTGGAATCAGCTTTTAAGGAAGAATATAATATTGATGAAGCTAATTATCCTTCAATTGATCTAATTAAAATGTGCACAAAGGCTTTACCTGATGCGGTCCGGATTATATTAAATACACCATATCATGCTTTTGGGGGGAGAGCATTATCTCAGATGATTCCGCCTGAACATGTCAGTCCTAGAGAACTGGAAAAGCTTGAATATATTGCAGGCCCTGCATTATTTACATCGCATGCCTGGATATGGAAGGAATGCATCAAACTTCTTGCTCTTATTGGTCTTAAGATCGGGGAAGGTCAAAATAACCTTGAGCCTTATTATGAACTCCAGGAAAAATGGATGGTAAAACTCGGATTTTCAGTACAATTAAATTAAATAAAATTAAAAGTTAGAGAGGAATTATGGAAACTACAACAAAGCCAACTGAGCTTGATTATGGTGTAAATGCTGGGAAGAAAAAATTAAATAAAGAAAAGAAGAGGGAGGAGATATTAGTCGAAAAAGTTCAGGCAGAATTTTATCTCTCTCTTATGGGGCTGGTGTCTGAAATGGTAAATAAGCTAAATCAAAAAACGGGAGAGCAGCCGCATGAATCGCGAAAGACTCATGTTAATGATTTTAAAGAATATTCTTTAGCATTTCAAAATTTTGCCCAGCAGAATATCAGCAAGATTGACGGATTTAACATATCCGTTCCCGTTAATGAACAGTATAAAAGAAAACTATCTGAATTTTTAAATCAATCAATTTATTAACAATAACCGAAGAAATAAAATGGATGCAATTGACAACTTAATTTATACAACTTTAAATGACTGTCTTTATCCTTCTACGATAGCACCGTCATTTACGAGTGAACGGATAACCAGCCCTTATCAGGATATAGGGTTAAGTGAACCTGCAGGGACTCCTCCTTTAACAGGGGGATCATTTCCAAGCAGCTTTAATAGTGCAAATCATATTACATCATACCATGATGCAACCAGAGAAGCATTTGTAACCCTTGATGATTCAGATGTTATCGGGGATGCACTTGAAAAACATTGGTTTGATATAGCCAATAGAGTAAGTTTTCTAACTGCAGGAGGGGGTGCCGTTGATGATACCGGATTTAATTTCCCTATATTTGACCCTGCTAATAACCCGGCACAGGTGCAGTCATTCATCAAGTTTAATACTCCTCCTTATCATTTAATTTTTTCTTATTTAGTTGAGAATACCCGCATCGCTCAAATATTTGAAAAATTAATCTGGATGTATTTACACGATGAAAAACTAACTAAAACAGATCAGACTCGTGCCTTTACATGGATTATGAATACCGAGGTTTTATTTTATAAAGATTCAACTATTTCAGATCAAAAGAATATTGTCAGCCAGCTTAGACCGGTTTCCGAAGCTACCAGGCGAAATGCTTATCAGAGGATGTTCGGGATGGATCTTGCTTTTGGAGATATAAATAATAACAGCTATCAGTATATGAAGGCAGACTTTTCTAATTCGGCATTCATTAGTTTGTTTGAAAACTTTTTAATTGAATTCTGGCAGGGATATATAAATGCCAATAATACCAGCGGTCAGAATACAACCGATCCCGAGCACCTTGAAGATTTAGCAAGAAAACTGCAGGAAATGCTAATGTCCAGAAGAACTACAGAGCTGAATTTTACAAACTATAGATATTTTAATCTCTCAAAAGAAGAATACGCTTCATATATGTTTATGTTCTGGCTTTTTTATGTAATTTCTTATGATTCTCCGGTTGTAACCTTCTTAAACTGTACTGCAAATACACCCGGTGACAGATTAATCAATATAGGTAAAAAGGTAGGAGTCCCTGCTCACTCTAAGTCTGTACCGATTCTTGATATTGCACAGCCTATGAATGCAACTCTGCGTTCAATTGAATTGGGTTTATTTAATAATGCTAATTTTATTGGGCGTGTAATTAGAAGTCAAGCTACGGTCAATCCTATAACTCCTCCAGCAACTGTTCAGGAAATAGAAATTCTGAATAATGCTTTGCTTATCATCAACAATTGGGAAAAAGCAACAGGTCATAGGATTAAAAATCCTGAGGCTAAAATTAATGGGACCATAAAGCTTGAACAGAAATATAAGGCTCCGGTTCTGGCGCATAATTAATTTTGCTGCATTATGTATTATTAAGTGTAATCATCATAGCTGTCCAAACCATATGTCGTCCCTAGCGGGACTTTGGTTGCTGGTTTGTATATTTTCTATAGATATTTAATCCCTAAAGGGATTATAGAAACTCTTAAATAAGAATGAGTGTGAAAGATGACATCTTTATAATTAGAGAGCAGGTAATTTAAAGACCTGCTCTTCCTTAATATTAAAAGGGATAAGATATGAATAATTTTGACCTTTATTCTCCTTTCTCTGATTTAACTTCAACAGCACAAAAAGAAAATCAATTTTATGAAGCTGATATCTTTGAAAGCCCTTTGTTAAATCCTGATCGATTAATTAATGAACAGTACAGCAGAAATATTGAGGAAGAAGAGAATGAATTGCTGCTTGAAGAAGAAATAAAAATTGGAGATATTAATTTTTCTGAAGCTGACAATGCAGCAGCAGGTTCTGAGGATTACCGGGAACCTGTTAATTCGGGGAATCCTCTGATAGTTATTACTGCGTCACAACGTAAAACTCATATTTCTGAAAACTTTCTGACCGGTGAATTGGTACGAGCACAAGGGAGGAAATATACATGGAATTATGCGAGGATTGACCCGGCATTGATTGATAATCTTCAGCGGTTAAGATCTTTCATTGGTATACCTATTGAGATAATTGATGGTTATTATCCTCCGAAATATCTCAGGCAGATTCTCGCAATAAATGATGATAATAAGATTGCATCGAATCCTCATATCAGTGGTAGAGGCGCTAAATTTTCCGTTAAGGGCTTTACTAGTAATATGCTGGATGTCGCAGCCGCAGCTATAGTAAAATGTGATGCGGATATACACCTCAGCCTTGGAAATTCTACTATAGCAGTTTACGTTAAGCAGCCGGATGTTCCAAACAAGAAGTACACATCATATATTAAAGATGAAAGACTCAAAGTTAATACATATAAATTCTGTATAAATTTCAATTCATTATTATCAAATAATATTTTTGCTTCCTACGGTCCAAAGATGCAAAAACTTACCGGCATATTACTCAAAGACATTCTGCGCGAACATTACCATTACATTCCATCGATAAATTTTCCTGCTGAGATTGGTGATGTAATCTCAATTATGCACAGCCATATCGAAGACCCGGAAGTAATTTTGTATGCACTCGCATATTCTCCTTTCGGAAACCTGTTAAGGTATTATTTCAGAGATAAAACAAACGGGAAAAGTGATAGTGCAAATTTAATAATGGCTGTCTCTGTGCGAGATAGTGATTCAGTTTCATCAAATTTACGCGGTACTTTTTATTATCTTCAGAAGCAGTTTGATAAGTCAGGTTTCATAAAATTATGTTTTGACCGCTACGATACACTATTGCCTAAAGATGAGCCTCATGAAATTGCAGGGAACATTTTCTTTGACTGGAGGCATAATAAAGATGATAAAATATTTTATGAACAAATGAAAGTGATAATTAAGAAGGTATATAAAGATAACGGATATAAATATGATGAAACCATCCAGCAGCTTCCTGAAGGTGGTACCCATAGTAATCTTGTGCTTTCTAATCCGAATCCTGATCGTCCGAAAGTTGATTTCACGGGAAGATATTATATCGAATTTACAGACGATCCAGGTGTAAGTGGTTCTTATCTGTTAATTAATCAATCCGGAAATTATATTTCGGGAAAATTCGGGAGCATTCAAAAATTAGTTCTTAGCAGTATAAAAAAAATAAATCTGAATAATAAAGAGCCTAAGAATCTAAGAGATACTGTTATAGAATTCTTTGGCAGGGTAGATGACAAGGGAGAAGCAGTCTGCGATCTACCTCCTCAAATGTCCATTCATCTACGTAAAATTTCAGATAAAGTGGAATTTACTCTCAATAATAATGTCGATAAAAAGATATTAGGTCAATGGAATTTCTCCTTAACCTCTTCGTTTCCTATTATATCCAGCAGTATATTGAACTTTCTTACAGATTTACAGCCTGATAAACAGGACCTATTTATAGCTTTAGCATGGGCACTTCCATTGCCTTCTCAATTAAAAAAATTCTTTGATTTCCTGGGGACAAGTGAAAAGGAAATAGAGAAATCAATTGTCACGTATTACAATATTGACGAAGATATGCAGAGTGTTAGAACAACTAAACTTGGAGGTGCTGTCGGGGATCTAAATAGCAGTTACCGATATCCTTATTTACCTAATTATGATCAATTTGTAAATTATTTTACCAGGTTTTATTTAAGTAAAATGCTTTCATGGAGACCGAGAAGCGATAGAGAATTTATGTCTGTTTATGATTGGACAAAGCGAATGCTGGAGGATTTCAGGGATCTTAAGGGGAGCAAAAATATGTCCGGCTATAAAAGATTATATGATGATTTTGATGTAGACACTGAAATCCCCGTTGTGGAATATATATATGAAGTAAATCTTAAAACAAGCACATCAGGATTCGGACCCTTTGCAAAAGTTACAGGCAGTATCACCATTGAAAATAAAACCGATTACAAAAAATATCCAGGCGCTGAAAGATGGAATTCTCCCGGAAATAAAGTTGAATATCCCATAGATTTCTGGAATATATCACTTTCATTATCTAAATGGCGGCCAAGGATTTCTTCTAGCTGGAGTACACAGGCATCCGGTAAGTCAAATGTACCCTATAAAGAGACTGATTTTTCCGGTGCAAATATGGATATGGTGGAATGGACTGCATTCGATCTATCTGCCGGAATAAAAACAGGTTCAAATAAAGTAGGTGTAAGTACAGGATTAGCTAAAAGGTTTCTTTATATTGTCCCTAGAGGAAAAAAGGAATTGGATCTTGAAGGTACAGATTATCCCGGAATGCCCGGTACAATTAATATTGATCCTGCTGACAAAGATGATAAATCCGGATTTGATATATCATTACCGAGCGTCTCCTTTTTTAGGGGAGAAATAGATACAAAGACAATTTCCAGTGATATAAGCTCAGTACCTCTCCCTGAAAAATTTGAAGCGGATTACAAATTAGAAAACTCAAAATATTTTAAGCATGATGATGCAGTTCTATCGCAGTCTGGGAGAGAAGCTATCGGGAGGATGTGTGCAGAAGAACTGGCGGCTCTTTCCGATCCGCTTAGCGAACTTGAAGTCATAGGACATACTGACGCTTCCGGAAAGCCTGAATATAATCTTGCTTTAAGTGCTGCACGTGCAGCTAATGCGATGCAGGCTATTGAAGATCGATTGGGTGATAAATTAAAAGCTAAAATCAAAAAGGTAAGCGGGGTGGGGGAAAAAGAAGCTAATGAAAAATTTGGTCAGTTCACTGAGAAGAATGCCTGGTTAAGAAGAGTAGTCATCATAATAAATGGGAGAGCAGTCTTATCATTAGGTCAAATATAATCGTCAAATAAATATTTACCGGGAAAAATTATGTACGAAGAAAATGAAAACGAAAATGCAGTATTTATAAATGAAGATTCAAATTATTTCCTTTCCTCAACAAAAATAGTAGAAGGGGAATCGTCAATATCTGAACTTGAGAATTATCAAGATGAGGATTCTTTCTTTTCTTCTGATCCGGAACAGGAAAGATTTGATGCTGAGACATATGAAAATATGGAACTGGAAATTGTTGAACATGAAATTCCAATTGTTGAACCGTTATTATCTTCTCAAAAAAACAACGCATTAATTCCGAAAAACAAGCAGCTTATTCTTAAATCGGGCATATCCATTAAAGATATTCTGACAGAGCTTTCTAAAATCATTAATTTAACGGATGTAAAGCAGAAACTTTTAACCCATAATCAAAATTCTAACCAGGATAAATATCAAATTGAAAATGATGGCGAAGCAGGGGCTGTTTTAGTTGAAGCTGTTCACCAGTTTCAAATCGCTAATTTTATCAATCCGAAAGAGCATGATGGTATAATAGGAAGGTCTACAATTGAAACTCTTGGATTTATAAATCATGGGCTTAAACAAAAATTAAACAGCAGCGGCTTCTACGGACAATCAATATTAAATAAATCCGATATTAAACAGAAGGTTTTACAAGAAACCGGTAATGAATTTTCATCCGAAAACTGGTTTCAGTTCATTCTTGTTCCTGCATGGCTTGGAATAAAAATATCAAGCGGGATTCATTTATTATTGCTTCGTAAACTGAAAGAAGCTGAATCGTGGCTTCTGTCCCAGCCGAAATATAAAGGTATGACTCCTGCTTCATTAGGAAAGGCACTCGGATTTAATGCCGGAACCGGTTTCAGCAGTGCGAGGCTCTCTGCAGATAATCAGGCTATGCATAGTTTCGGTCTTGCTATAGATATAAACGGCTGGGGTAATCCATGGATTGGTGCCGGATGGATTGTTAATAATACTGAACTACTGAAAGAAAAAACCCGTTTTATCGATGTTCTTAGAAAAGCATCGGGTGAAAAACTTCCCGGCAGTACTGTTTTTGCTTATTTGAACAGCATAGCCGAAACATCCGGATATGATACTTCAGCTGCTTATGAGACTCTTAAGCAAAGGAATGATGAATTTATTACTTACCTTAAAAAAAATCCGGAAGAATTAAAATATTGGCGAAACTCAGCTACTTTTGATAAAAGGAACCCGTTGGATGGTTTTTTAAATCTCCATCCTGATCTTGTATATGCATTAAGACAAATAGCAGGGCTTGCATGGGGGGCAGTTGATTTTGGTCCAAGAGCAAGCGGTGATATAATGCATTTTGATTTGCGTACTTTAGGCATAGGGAAAATAATATGCGAAAAAATCGGAGGTTTTATACCGCAGAATGGTCATCCGGTAACAAGGAATAATGAATTTGTGAGTGAACTTGAGCATCATGAGGCGATTGGGGAGTCGATGTACTAGTCATTGGTCAGTGGTCATTTCATTGACAGACCATCAGTCATTAGTCATTGGTCATTTGTAGTCATTAGATGGGTATTCAGTTGTCGGAATATTTTAGCCATAAAATGGTGGAGGCATATCCTAAAATACCGGTTAATAATATTAGCAAATAACTAATGGAATTTAATTGTGATTTTAATTCTTCTCCGCCGCTTCCGCTGTAAATTCCAGGTATTGACCAGGGGAAATAGCTTCCGTAGCCTAATGCACCTATAATTTGAGCGAATACTAATGTTAGTGCTACAAGTCCAAGTGGAACCAGATATCCTTTACCTGCAACTGCAAAGAATGCAACCGGAGTATTCAATAAGACAATCAGAAATGTTGTCACGAAATAGATCTTCATATTCTGGATAAACATGTTGGCATCCCATCCCGGGCAATTGCAGAAGGTATCCTAATATTAACCCAAGCAGTAAGTTCGAGATTACAAGCACAATACACCAAATAATATAATAAAAGAACTTAGCATTTAATATTTTTGCACGTGAAATTGATAATGAGAGTAAATCCTTGGCTGTTCCATCAGAATATTCTCTTCCGAATAACCATGCTGCTGCAAATCCGAAAATTAAAACACCGCCTACACCTACGGCTTGCGATAATAATCCTAAAAAGGAATTCCAGTCGGCGTTAAAAGACATCATAATTGCTTTTGATTTTAATGCTCCTGAAAGTCCATCATAACCATTGTCTCTCATTAAAAACATAATCACACTGCCAAACAGAGGTGCAAGCGAAAAGGCAATAAATGTAACAGGGATGATTTTGGCGTGTTTATTTTTATAAATCTCTG
>CAVUOL010000036.1:0-8890 GCA_963742995.1 uncultured Ignavibacteriales bacterium | reverse complement strand
AAAGAAAATACTTCAAGTTGTTTTTCTGAGGAAAGAGGAAGGCTAATAATAATAAATTTATATTTGCTTTAAATACCCCTTTCCATGAAGCTACAATATTGGGGTGGTCGCCAGCCATATTCACCAACATTTGGAGCAGCATAGGAAGAATATCCTCATCAAAGATATATTCCGTAAAATTTTCAATTTCCGTTTGAAATGTTTGTGTTTCCATTTGTAAATCCTTTCTTATTTTGTTAATAATTACGGGAGTAAATTTATACTTCATATCCTGCTTATAATTGAAAAAAAACGACATAATTTATTTTTTCTGGTATGAAAAAAGAGTTTGTTTCAATTGATTATTTTAATAAAAATGATTTGCCTATTTTGCTGATGTTTCTAATAAAAGATAATTAGTTTGTCGCATTAAACCATTTAGTTTGCCGTGAATGCACCTTTTACTAATTAGAAATTGAAATTAAGTTTACAATAGATGCTTTAGAACGATATCCTTATAAAGACGTAGAGTATCAAAGTAAGCGAGCATATATTTGGACTGAAAAATAATATATGTATTTCTATTTGGATATTAAAAAGGAAAAATTATGAACATCATACTCTGGATTCTTCAGTTATTACTTGCTGCTCAATTCCTGCAGCATGGTTTGATTATGGTATTTCCTCCTGCGGAATATGTTGAGATAATGAATGCCACTCTTGGTATTGGACTTCGGTATTTCATTGGTATAGCTGAATTACTTGCTGTTCTTGGTTTAATTCTGCCTGGTCTGCTGCGAATTTATACCTGGCTTCTGCCTCTGACTTTAGCAGGACTAATGATTGTAACTGCCAGTGCTACTGTTTATCATTCAATCAGAGGTGAAACCAGCAGCGCAATTTATACGGCTGTTCTGTTTATAGTTATTTCTTTCGTTTTTTATATGCGATGGAAAATAAAACCCATCTTGCCGCGGCAAAGAGCACCGTATTCTAATATGTGAATTATTTTAAAATAAATTTATTAAAAAAATAAAGGATAATAACATGAGAAAAATAATTGTAATATCAATGATAACATTAGACGGAGTAATGCAGGCGCCCGGTGGATCCAAGGAAGATGCCTCAGAAGGTTTCAAATATGGCGGCTGGACTGCACCTTATGCTGATGATGCTTCTGGCAAGGTCTGGAAAAAACAGATAAAAGCGGCAGATCTTCTGCTAGGCAGGAAAACCTTTGATATTTTTGAGAGCTATTGGCCTGAACATGCAGCCGGCTGGCCAGGTATCAATGATGTCACTAAATACGTCTTGTCTAACACAAGGGCAGCGTCAGATTGGGAAAATACTGTTTTCCTAAAAAGTTTGGCTGATATCAAAAAAATTAAAAAGGGGTCAGGTTCTGATTTAAAAGTTTGGGGAAGTAGTAAGCTTATTCAGTTATTGTTGAAAAATGATTTAGTAGATGAACTCTGGCTCAATACTTACCCGCTGACGCTTGGTACGGGGAAAAAGTTGTTTCAGGACGGCACAATACCGGCAGCTTTTACATTAGTAGAGAGTATAGTTATACCAAACGGAGTTATTATGGTTAATTATAAGCGAGCCGGAAAAGTAAAGACAGGTACGGTAGGAGCTTAAAGAATTTTCTGCTAAAGAAAAAATAAAATTGAAAATTTGATGTAAATAAAACTATGACAAAAAATAAACTGCTGCGAATGGACAATATCGGCATCGTAGTAGAATCCCTCGATGAAGCTATTTCTTTTTTCGCAGAGCTTGGACTTAGACTCGAAGGGCGAGCAATGATTGAAGGTGAATGGGCAGGGCGCGTTACCGGACTTGGCAATCAGCAAGTCGAGATAGCCATGATGGTCACGCCAGATGGACACAGCAGGCTAGAGCTCTCCCGGTTCCTGTCCCCGTCTACAATTGCCGATCACCGAAAAGCCCCCGTGAATGCTCTTGGCTACCTGCGTGTTATGTTCGCAGTCGAAGACATTGATGAGATGCTTGACAGGCTCAGCAAGCGCGGTGCGCAGCTTGTTGGCGAAGTGGTTCGCTACGAGGACTCGTATAGGCTATGCTACATACGTGGACCTGAAGGACTTCTCATCGGGCTGGCTGAACAACTCGGGAATAATTGAGGAGATTTTTAATAAAATCTTTGGCAGAGAGATTTGCCGCTGAAGATAAATTTAAATAAATTTGATCAAAAAATGTTATGAATAAAAAAGAAATTGCAACGACTTTTTTACAAATGGCATCCGCCGGCAAAGTGCCGGAGGCGTACAAGATGTATGTCCATCCTGATTTTCGACACCACAATGCCTACTACAAAGGCGATCGCGAGACACTTTTGAAAGGCATGGAGGAAAATGCAAAGCTATTTACAAATAAAAAGTATGAGACTTTACGCGCTCTCGAAGATGGTAATCTGGTAGCTGTACATGGAAAAATAACACTTGCACCGGATAAAATATACTCGGTTATACATGTTTTTCGTTTTGAGGGAGATAAAATTATAGAAGAATGGGAAGCGAGCCAACAGCTATTGAAAGACTCACCGAACGAGAATGGAATATTCTAATTGATTTGTCGCTAAAATAATTTCTAAAACTTAAGAAGCAGTATAAATGAGCATATTAGCTGCATTTCTTTCAATTAAACTTACTGAAATATTTTTCTTGTGATATTGGTAATAATCAAATTAGGTTTCTTTAAAAGATACTGAGTAGTACACAGCAGACAAGATTGAAACCAGACATTAAAAATTTATTTGTGCCATTCATGTATCCGTTCATTATATGTATCAACTAACAACTGTTGCAAAACTCCGGTATATCTTTAACAAATAGACCGGAGTTTAATAAATAGTTTACTGAATATTTAGAAATCTTTAACTCTGAGTTATCAAAGTGCCAAAGTTTTAGGAAATTGAAAAAACAATTTATTTATTTCCTCTATTTCTATTTCCTTTGGGTCCGGTTCCATCGCATATACCGCTTTTTGCACCGTATCCTGTTCCGTCACGCGGACCTATACCGCTATTACCGTTTCCATTACCGGGCCCGGATCCGCCCTTACCGATTTTGTTATTAGAGGCTTTGCCATTCATAAATTTTTTCCCCGTTCCGTTTTGCGGTTTGACATAATCATCATCCTGACCATTTGGAATTCCATCGCCATCCTCATCAAAGCCATAGCCACTGCCTAAATTATCGCAAATGCCGTCACCATTTAAATCAACAAAGGCACTACCGCCTTTTTTTCCTTTTTGCTGAGCACGAGTATCAGAAGAGGTTAAATATAAGCCAAGAAACAGAACCACACTAAAAAGAAGAAGAAAGCTGCTAACCTTTTTCATTTTATTACTCCAATATTTAGTTATTAAAATATTTTTTTTAGACAGTTCTATAAATTCAACAGATGTGCCATAATGATTTCTTTTCTTTTTTATTGAAAATCTTCATATACTAATTTTTTATTCGACGAACAGGACGGTTTAAACGACTTCTTAGTCGAAATTTTTTTAGAATCTAACAACATAAATGAGAATCATATTGGTGATAATATTAATTTAGCGGTAGGATTATTGCTTAATAATTTTATGGGAAGAAAATTTAGACTCAGGCCTTCAGTTGTCATTGCAATTTCGTTAATAATAGGAGTGGTGATGATTGCGTCTGCTTATTTTGAATTAAGGCAGAGCAAGGATGAAATATTCCATCTTCTTACCGAACAAGCATCATCATTAATTAAAACAATATCTCAAAGCAGCATTAACACACTTAATTCGAGCTATGAGATTGAAGAATTAATTGCAGAAAGGCTTCTGGACAATGCAAGGCTTATTAAAAGACTTGACAGCTTAAACATATTAACACAAAAAAAATTAATTGGAATTAGCAGAGAGAATAGACTTTTTAGAATTAATATTTTTGATAAAAAGGGGAACAGAATCTTATCCAACAGAATCCCCACGAAAGAACACTTTCACCCAGAAGGTATTGTAAACAGATATGATGAAATCGAACCGATACTAAGCGGGAAAACCGATGAAATGATTATCGGACTTAAGAACTCTCAATATTCCGGCGAACAGAGGTATGCTTCTGCTGTTTCTAGGTCGGGCAGGAAAGGAGCAATTGTTATTAATCTTGATGCAAAAGAATTTTTAGAGTTCAGAAAAAAGATAGGGATTGGTAAGATTATACAGGAAATGGGAGACAATGCCGGGATTGAATTTATTGCACTTCAAGATTCAGAGGGTATCCTTGCGGCGAGCAAAAATGTTGATTCTTTATCTTCAATTAAGAATGATATATTTTTAGAAAACTGTTTAGAGAATGACAGCATATATACAAGAATATCCAATTTTAAAGGAACCGAAGTTTTTGAAGTTGCCAAAAAATTAGCTGATAATAATGATGTAATAGGAGTCTATAGAATCGGGATATCGCTTGATGAAGTGAGAAGCGTTGAATCCAGAATGTACAGAAGAATAATTATTATTTCCTTAATACTGGCGGCTATCAGCATAATTGTATTAAGCATTCTGTTTACGTCACAAAACTTAAAGCTGGTCTCTAATGAATATAAAAACTTTAAGTCACTTGCCGGTTCTGTTTTACAAAATATGGGAGAATCAGTAATAGTTTTAAACAATAAATTTATAATTATATTATTCAACGAATTTTCAGAACAATTGTTCGATGAAAAATCCGTTGATGTTATTGGAAAAGAGATTACAGGAATAAAGAATGCGAATCTAAATTTTATCAAAGAGGAAATTGAAGATTTAAATAGTAATAATTTTTATATTGAAAAGGATGTTGAAATAAACGGTAAAGATAAGATCATATCAATAAACATCACTAAAAATTTAAATGATAAAAATGAAGTCGATAATTACTCAATAGTTATTACAGATTTAACACAAACAAAAAACCTGGAAGAACAGGCAAAAAGGCAGGAAAAATTTTCAGCTATGGGAGAGCTAGCATCCGGTGTTGCACATGAAATTAGAAATCCAATTAACTCCATCGGAATGATAGCTCAAAGATTAAGAAGGGAATTTGAACCAAAAGAGGACGTGAATGAATACGGAAGCATCATAAAAGTATTAAAAGATGAAGTTGACAGAATAAATAAAATAATCTCCCAATTTCTTAATTATGCGAGACCTATAGAACTCCAAAAGAAGAAAGTAAATGTTAAAGAATTTATTGAAGCCATTTATCTGTTATTTTCAGAACAGGCTAAAGTTAAGAACATAAATTTTGAAATTATGAACAATGAGAAAATTGAGGCCGTATTTGATCCGGAACTAATTAAGCAATCTATGATCAATTTAGTTCAAAATGCTTTTGATGCTGCCGGAGCCGGAGGAAATGTTGCAATAAAAAATTCTTTAACAGATTCCAATTTGCTTCTTAAAGTTGCAGATAACGGTGCAGGAATACCGGATGAAAATAAAAAGAAAATATTTGATCTTTATTTTACGACAAAAAAAGAAGGGAATGGATTAGGCTTAAGCATTTCTCAAAAAATAATTACAGAGCATGATGGTTACATTAAAACCGAAAATAATTTTCCAACCGGAACAATTTTCACAATAATATTACCTCAAAATGAAGAACACTAATATTTTAATTATAGATGATGAAAAGAATCAACGGGATATTTTAACCGGTTATTTGAAGAAGAAAGGATTCAACATCTTTTCTGCATCAAACGGAGATGAAGGGATTGAAATTGTAAAGTCAAATTTGATTGATATGGTTTTCACCGATTTTAAGATGCCGGGGAAAACCGGGCTTGAAGTTTTATATGAAGTTAAAAAAATAAATCCCAAAGTTGATTTAGTGATCTTAACCGCCTTCGGGACAATTGAAGATGCAGTTACAGCAATGCGAAAGGGTGCTTACGATTATATTACGAAACCGGTAGATCTTGATGAAGTTGATATACTTATAGAGAGAATAAGTGAAAATAAAAGCTTAAGATCAGAGAATGAATTATTAAAAAGCCAGCTTAAAGAAAAATTTAAAATTTCTTCAATCATTTCTCAATCACCTAAAATGGAAGAGGTATTAAGCATTGCCGCAAGAGTTGCAGAAAGCAAAGCGACAGTGTTAATAACCGGTGAAAACGGAACCGGGAAGGAGGTGCTTGCAAAAACAATTCATTATATAAGTTCACGAAAGGATCAACCTTTTATAGCTGTGAACATTCCGGCACTTTCCGAAAATTTGTTAGAGAGCGAGCTATTCGGTCATGAAAAAGGTTCGTTTACCGGAGCAGATAAGCTGCGTAAAGGCAGGTTCGAATTAGCCGACAATGGAACAATTTTTTTAGATGAAGTTGGAGATATTCCTCCGTCCATCCAGGTAAAATTATTACGTGTATTACAGGAGCAGCAAATTGAAAGGGTGGGTGGAACGGAAAGTATAAAAATTGATGTACGGATAATAGCAGCTACAAATCAAGATCTTGACAAGAAAATAAAAGAAGGAATATTCAGAGAGGACTTATTTTACAGGCTGAATGTTGTATCGATCAAAATTCCTTCACTTAGAGAGAGAAAAGAGGATATATATCCTCTATTAGAATTTTTCATTGATAGATATTCAAAGGCAAATTCAAAAGATAAATTTGAAATCAGCAAGGAAGCCGTTGACCGGTTGTTAAAATATAATTTTCCCGGGAATGTTAGAGAGCTTGAAAACATTATAGAACGGGGAGTTGTTTTATCAAGAGGCAATATGATAACATTAAAGGATCTTCCGATGAATGTGACCGGTTTTAAAACTGAAAAACAGGTAGAAATAAACGAATTGCGAACATTAACGGAACAGGTAGAAGCGCTTGAAAGGAAATTAATTTACGATGCTTTGAAAAATAGTAATGGAAACCAGACACAGGCAGGGAAAATATTAGGTATTACCGAAAGGAATTTACGCTATAAGATGAAGAAATATGGAATTCAGAATAAGTGAAATATTAGGGAAAATATTTTAGAACCCCCAATTAAATGCAACTGACAGCATCTGGTTGTTATAATTATAATAATAGTCATTGGATCTATTGAAGATATAATTCCAGTTAGCAGCTAAAATTAAACCGTTTGTAATAGAAGATAATTTAAAATCTAATTCTATACCTAAGGCATATTGATTATCATTTCTTTTTTCAGGTAAGTCAAAACCTTCTAGATCTGCCGCAGGAATATTTGAATAATTTTTGTTTTGATAGATAAATTCTGTTTGTAGAAACAGAACTTCAGAAAGATAACTTGAAAAAGAAATCCCGGAACTGAATCCTTCATGAGAATATAAGTCATTAAATAACTCTTCTTCATAATAAAGGAACTCGCCTGAATTAATATACCTTGCACTGCTTAAAAGATTTTTTCTATATGACCCATTAACAGCAATGCCGGTATTGTCATCAATTGATTGAGCAAAGCTAGCGGAAAAGATTATTTGGGAAACAGAGTTTACTTCAGCGTCACCTTGAATATGCTCCAAATAATCTTTAAAGTTTAGACCTGCGCCTAAATTAATTGAAGTTAGGCTTTCAAAGCCCAAAGCGGATTTTAGAAATAGCTTATGTTCATTATGTGAAAAGAGAGTAAAATTTTCATATTTGTTCCGGTTGAAAACATACCCCAAGATTAATTTATCACTTTCAGAAAACGAATGTCTATAATTTGCATAAGCAGACAGCATGTCAAAATTAAATACTTTGAAATCCTCCCTATTATTTCTCCAGCTATAATTTATGCCGACATTTACGGGATTGTCATATTCAGACATTAAGAGAGCATTAACAACTCCAACTTTATGAGAATTGGAGGATTTGAAAATATTTTTTTGATAATAAGATAAGTTACCCATATAATAAAACTGAAGATTGTTATAATCATTTTCAATATCATATGCCGTACTGTAACTGAAACTGTTAACAAAGTCTTCCACGTTCAAAGAATTATTATAGATATTATCGTCATAATAATTTTCAAAAGTTGTTTCAAATGAAAACTGAGCAAAAATGTTCTGCGGCAAAAATAAAAGAGCAGCAGCGATAAAAATAATATTATTGGCAGTCATTTTATTCGTCAATTAGTGATTACCATTTCCGCCGCCATTCCCTCCAGGCTCCTTTCCCGAACCAGACCCATTCCCATTTCCCTGTCCGTTGCCTTGACCTTTCCCCGATTGTCTATGCCCTTTTTGACCTCTTTTAAATCCCATCCCTCTGACCCTTTGGTCGCAAATGCCATCACCGTCTTTATCAATGAAAACATCATTCCCTTTTCTTTTTTGCTGCATGAGATTCCGGTTATTATTACCGGATTCCTGTGCTCTCACCTGTTCTTTAACTTGCTGCCCGTTATTACCGGTAAGAGTTGAATCCTGTGAAGAAAAAGAAAAAGCTACTGAAAAAAAAAGTAGACTAAATATTAATGTTATTAAGTATCTCATAATAGTTCCTCCGTATATGAAGGTCAATCTTAATGCCAGTGAAAAGATAATCAATTTGAATCGAAAGGAGGGAATTAGTTAAAGACAATGAATTGCGGCGACCTTTTAGACGATTTTATCGACCATTAGGTCGAATATAGGGACACCCAATGAGAGCCGCTTTGGTTTAGGTTCAAGGAAGAATTATTATTGAAAATAATCTATGATCAATATTACTAAATCCAGACGTGTAGAATTATAGCCTAAAAACTTATAATATTATTTTCTAATACTGTTATATAAAAGTTTTAGAGACCTTTCTGAAAGCTGTGAATATTCATTAATAAAGAAATCCATCTCTTTTTTCTTGGATGCTAAATCACTGTTGATGTTTGTTGTTACCTAAGTTCAGGAACTGTAGGTAGATATAAATGATATACTTC
>CAVUOL010000035.1:0-39219 GCA_963742995.1 uncultured Ignavibacteriales bacterium | reverse complement strand
TCGTTTTCCGATTATGATAATGGCTTGGTAGTTGGGGATAAGGGAACAATCCTTAGGACAACAGATGGGGACAATACGTGGGTTAAACAAGCAAGCGGAACTAGTAATTTTCTTCAAAGTGTTTCTTTTATTGATTCTAAAAATGCAGTTGCTGCAGGTGCTTTTGGAACCATCTTAAAAACGACAGACGGGGGTATAACATTTAGCGAAAATACTATAAGCCATAGTTATAATTTCCAATTATATCAAGATTATCCTAACCCTTTTAACCCAGTTACAACACTTACATATACTGTCCCATCTTATTTTTCAAAGAAGGGATATGCAGATATTTCTTTAAAAATATATGATATACTCGGGAAAGAAATAAAATCTCTGGTTGATGAAAAACAAAAACCTGGGGATTATTCTATTCAGTTTAATGCTATAAATTACGCAAGCGGCATATATCTATATAAATTGCAAATAGGAAATTTGGTTCAAGTTAAAAAAATGCTACTGCTGAAATAAGACGCAGATTTCGCAGATTTGCACAGATCATGATTTTAGTTTGGATGAAAATGTCAGGTGCCAAATGGCACTATAGTAAATAATATAATTAAAAGTCGGAATAATAATTCCCGTATTACTTTAGTTACTCAAATTTACCTTTGGTTTTGCGTAATAGATTATCCGAGGAAAGTGGTCCCGAGCCATAAATCATAAAGAACAGAAGAAGTAATAAAGTGATTATTGAAAGGTATAATTTATGGTTAACCGCTGAGAAAACATTCGGGAAGTTTACAAAGAATATCTCTACAATTAAGATCGGCAATTCAAATAGAGCCACTACCCTGGTAATAAGTCCGAAGGTGATAAGCAATCCACCCACTAACAAAACGATTGTAGCATATATTGCATACATAAAATAAATAAATTGCGATTGTGTAGTCAATATCATTGCCTCGAGCAAATTACTATTATTAACAAAAGCTATTCCTTTTATTATAAGAAATAAGCCAAGGACTATTCTAAAATAATCAATCCATTCAGGATGATGGTGGTCAGTCCAATTTTCTAATTTTCCAATAGCATTCATATCATTTCCTATAAGTTTATAATACAATAAATTTAGTTTTATTCTCATTCAACCGGTGTTAGTATTATCAATTCTTTAAGATTAGTGATTTAAAAGTTATTGAATATAAATTATAATTTGCATGAAAAAGAGCTGAGAATGATTATTTTTGATATTTCTTTTTAGATTATGTTGCTTAAACACAAAAACGGAGTTTTTATGGATGGTTTAACAAAAACTGGGACTATTATTTATGCAATATCCTTTGCAGTATTTGGAATATTAAATTTTGTAAATGGTTCAAACATGGTTAATATCGTACCATCATATCTTCCCTTTCCTATTTTCTGGGTATATTTAACAGGACTTGCTTTAATTGCAGCATCGATTAGCATAATAATACAAAAATATACCAGATTAGCTTGTCTACTGCTTGCATTAATGTTATTCATTTTTGTATTGCTTATTCATTTGCCTGGTTTATTTAGCGGAAGTACATTTCATGGTTCATTAGTCAATTTTCTAAAAGATATATCCTTGGCGGGAGCAGCTTTAGTAGTTGCAGCAGTTTCCAGCAGACCGGAACCTTTGTGAGTCTTTCTAAGAAAGAATGCTAGGAGGAATTACAAGACTCTAAGGACACTGAGTATTTCATTCTTTTTCTCTATAGAACAGGTTTCCCTGGTCTATTTTTGCTTGTCTAGTATATGGATGTTCTTCAATATTAGTTTTACTTAAAATATGAATTACTTTCCAGCCATTCACCTTCAGATAATCGGAAATCATAGATTGATGACATTTCCACCAAACTGCTTCTGAGCACATAAATGCAGTAGTCTTAGAATAAGCTAGAGAAATTAATTTTTCTATTCCTTCTTTAAAACTGTTTGTCTCCATATAATCTGCATAAGCCCGGAAAGATTTATTTTTCCAGACGAAATTATGTGAGACCGGATTCAGCTTCCTTCTTCCGCCCAATTCTTTAATATGATGATATTCAATACCTGCTTCAGGTAATTTCAATTCTAAATTTTCTTTATTAAAATGAGGAAACCTTTTAGAACCAGGCTGACTTCTTACATCGGCTAGAATTATTATTTCATGTAATTGCAGCAGTTCAATTAGTTCTTTGAGGGTTCTCGTTGAATGCCCAATTGTATAAATATTTTTTTTCATTTCCTTTTATCCATTTTGATGTATAACATAAAGATTATTATTGAATGTTGATATATTTTATCAGACAAATTTTATAAGAATGAAAGGAGAAACAATGCAAGCAGGAAAAGGGTTTTTAGGGTTGTTAATCGGGGGAGTAATTGGGAGTTCAATTGCATTTCTATTTGCACCAAAAAAAGGAGAAAAAGTCAGAAGGGATATCAAAAATAATTTTGATGATATAATAAATAAGACAAAAGATAGAAGCAAGCGTTTATTTAATCAATCGATGGATACTGTGGATGATATTATAAAAAAATCGGATGAGCTTCGAGCTTTACTTAAAAAATACAAAGAAGGGACATATGAGGGGACAATAGATAAAATTGAAGATGAAATAAAAAGGTTAAGAGCAGCTTTGTTTGCAGCAATTGATACTTATAAAAAAAGTAAAAGCAAAGAAAAATCATCTAATGAATTGGTTAATAATATCTATAATGAATTTGAAAATGAAGAGGTGAATAAAAATAAAGAAACAATTCATTAAAAATTACAAAATTACAATCCCGCAAGCGTACAGGAATTAAAAATAACCTTGCAATTAGTAATCTTGTAATTAAACTTCTTGGTTCTGGTTTTATCAGTTTAAGATTGAGAGTATGAGTACGATTAAGATTACGAGTACGAATAAGGTTATGATGATTATTAAGAATTCATTTATTAAGAGAATCAAAGGAGGGAAAGTGATTGATTCATTTCCCGAAAATTTCACCGATTTGAGTTTTATAAAAGTTTCTAAATGATGCTCCTGAAAAATATCCATCTGGAGTATAAATAATATCGACAGAAATGGCTTTACCATCAGCTGCTGCAATTGATATTCCATTTTCAGAGTTAATAACTGTACCAGGTTTATTCAAACCACTAATTCCGGGATGAATAGAAACTTGCAACAATTTAACAGGAAAACTTTTATAGAGTGTTGATGCTCCGTGATATTTAGGATTTGATGCTCGAACCAAATTTTGAATTGAGAAGGTGTTTTGATTTTCCCAATTTATTAACAGATCTTTTTTGTGTGGTTTACCAAAATAGGAAGAATTTGATTCATTTTGTTCAATAAGAGGGAGAGCATCCGGATTATTCTCTATTAAAGCCATTACATTAGTTACACATTTAAGGAGAGTATAAACCAGCTTACTGCTCAGGGTGCCGAAAGTATCTGCAGGATCAATATATTCTTTTTCGATATAAAGGATTGGTCCGGAATCAAAATTTTCATCAAGTTTATGTGCTGTAATGCCGGTTTCCGTAATTCCATTTTTTATTTGCCAAAACAAGGGAACAGGACCGCGATAATTAGGAAGAATGGCAGGATGAAAGTTAATAAACCCATACCGGGGGATATTCAGTACACTGCCGGGAATATTAAATGGAAAAGAAAATATAAAAACGATATCTGCTTTGATATCGGAGAGCCAGTTAGATAAATCAATGGCAAGGGTTTCTTTGTGTAATAAATTGAAGGGTAAATGAAATGTATCGGAAATGAGTTTAATATTTTGATTAGCAGGGCTTGAAATTTCCGATACAGCAAATCCAGCTACAAGATTATTGCTAATAAGGTAATTAATAGGTGGAAAAGAAAAGTGATTGCTTATTACTCCAATTTTCATATTTATAAATTTTTCTTTGAATGAAGAAAGAAATAAACTTTAGAAAATTTTCAATGACAATTTATCTATAATAAAGGTTATTTTGACTATATAAAAGTCCCGGATAATTTCCAACAGTTAAAACTGTCTACCTTCAGTAGATAAATTGGTTAATAATAATCACACATACTTTATGGAACATTATTCACTTCCTTTTGAGATTGCTTGTTTGGATTGGAACATTCCCAGGAGTTTTAAGAGGAAAGGAATAAGGAGTGTGATTGTGGGAATAAGGGTTAGTGTTGATTTATAGATTTCTGACTGTGTAGAAAATAAAAAAATAATAATTCCCAGAAATATTAATATGATAGGGATACGGAACAATGCCCATCCATTCTGCAGGTCTTTTTTATCGAGATAATCTTCTTCATTAAAATCAGCTTCTCTAATGAATTGAGTGAAGAATGAATTAAAAGGTTTGAGGTTAGGATCTCTTTTTACCAGCCCGCGTCTCAGTAATGCCTCCACTACTTTAATATTTGAAACGGATACTAATCTATCTTTAACCAACCGTGTTAATACCAGCTTTTCGCCTATAGAACATAAATCCCAAAGGTGCTGATGATATGAGCGGGTTCTTTCCATTGCAATATCAAAAACAGCAGACTCGTCAAGGTTTTTTTCTTCCAGAATTTCATTTTTAATTTTACTTAGTTTTGAGGCTATTGACTTTAATTCAGGATGAAAATTTAATACGATCTTATTGCATAATTCTCTTTCAATTAAATTCTCAGTGGAAGAGGACGGGATAAAGATTGTTTTGAGAAACCGATAAAATGATTTATTACTGCCAGGCTGTTTTTCAGATTCACCGGTGGCTAGCTGCATTTCCTTTTGATTATAACACCAGGATAAAGAGACAAAACCGGAAAAAATATTTTCCCATCTTTTTAAGTTTTTTTGTTTGATATTATTATCTTCATTAGGCTGATTTAGGTAAAATCCTCCAATAGGATTAACCGATGATAAGACTATCAATTTATTATTTTTAACATAAAGCTGCTCTTCAAGAAATAAAAATTTTTTTAAATTTACTTCAGGGTCAGTAAAACCGTATTCAAAATCATCTATTATAACTATTTTTTTAAAATTCATTCCTTCATCTTTTAAGGAAGGCATGGGTAAATTTTCCCCTTTAAAGTCATTTTTTGCTTTTAAATTGTCTTTATTTAATGACTCTGAAAAATTTATATGAATTAATTCAGATTTAATTTCACTTTCTTTTTCATGACATAAGATTTCATTATTTAATTTTTCCACCAGACTTTTATCACTTGTAAGGAGTAAAACATTACCTGAGGCTTCTTTAATAAGGCAATTATCTTTTAGAAAATAAGAGAGATCATTTGCATTAATTAGAAATGCGCTTTTAGTTATGTATAATATAATAGAATATAAAAAATACAATCCGGAGGTCAGTATAAATATTAAAGAGAGCAATTTAAGAAAAAGCTTACCATTTGAATCAGTTGACAAGAATGCTTCATTTAAGCCCGGAATTTTAGTGACAATTGCGTGAATTGAATCAGTTCCTCCGACTTTTCGATCTGTATTTTGAACAGAGATAATTGACATTAAAGAATCGTTTGTACTATTCGAAAAACATGGTTTCTGAATAGAAGTTAAAGTATTTATGTTTGCCTGATGAAACCTTGGGATTATTTCAGAAATAATTGCAGTATCAAGCCAGGATGATATTGAACCAAAACAGGTATCTTTATTATTCGCAAAGGTAATTCTTGCGGAATTTTGGGGTAAATAAATATCCAGAGAATCTTTTAATCTGAGAGATTTCAGTGAATCCCAATTATAATAGGTGTCAGCTTTATATTTTCCTTTAATCTTTATCTCCCTCTCTTTCATCTTTTCATTAAAATCCATTTGCATTTGCTTTATACTGGATTTTATTTCAGTTCGATAGGATATATTAAAAAAACCGACAGCAGGTATCACAGCTCCCAAAATAAGGAAACTCGTAAATGCCAGTGTATATATTTTGGTTGTTTTCAGAATAGTTTTTTCATGCGTCTGGTGTTTATAATATTGTATTATTCTCAAATTAAAATTTTTAAGAAAGGATATATTCAACAAAAAAGAGGCGGTCAACAGATTCGTTATAAACCAGATAAGAAAAACCAGCCAGGTATTTTGCCAGGAGACATTCGCTTCACTTAAAATTAAATAGACCAAAGAGGCATCGATAATAACCACAAGAAAAAAGAGAACTGCTAATTTTTTATCATCCTTGATTTCATATTTTCTCAGTTTAGTAATTAATAAGATAATACTGAAGATAACGGCAGAATGCGGGTAGAGCCAGGTTACGATAAAGGCATTATTCAAATCCCGTGATGCTATATAATGAATAATTAATATTAAGGAAAAGAATATATATGTTATTGTCAATTTTAAATAAATATTATTTTTATCTGCCTGAGGCCAGATTGAATTTCGATGAGATGCTTTGAAAGTCATAAAAATTATCAGGAATGAAAAGAACGGGATCAGATAAAGGAGGAACAGAGTAGATGAGAGAGAGGTAATAACCACGTTATTTCCGATAAGTATATCCTTATCATACATTGTAATTATTGACCAGGGCAAACCCTTCAAAGGATAAATAAACCCATTGATATTTTTTCCCCAGTAATCGGTATTGAAATACTCTTTGACTCTACTTTTAACTGCAGTTTGGATAAAACCGGAATTATCACACTCATCAAAAAAATTTTCGAGCAGGTTAAGGTCGGGATTAGAGTGAAAAAGGACCTGACCATTATTATCAATTATACAGAATGAGTAACCTCGCGGTAGTACAGGAGAATAAATTGATAAGGGGATAAAATCAATTGCACCAACGTAGCTTGAATCATGAAAGGTGACTTCTTTTGAAAGAGTGGTAGTAAATTCGCCGGTTGTCCAGGTAATAACTGGCTGAATGAATATTCCTTCATCAAGGTTATCAATATTCCATAGATTATGATTGGCAACATTTTTATAATAATCCCTATTTTGAAGTGAGACAAACGGAGTCTTTTTGTTTTTCATCAACAGTTTATATTTCTGCATTCCGTTAGCAGAATTTATCCATACAATCATATCAAAGTAAGGATATTGTGATGCATATTTTATAGATTTTAGATTCCCATACTGCTTCGTCTTAAGGGTATCAGAGTGTTTAGATAAGGAATCGAGTTCATGATCAATTTCTTTAATCTCTGTAAAAAAATTATTAGAGAGATTGACGGCAAGAGAGTTAAGCTTATTATCGACATTGTTATCTTGATGCATTGAGACAAAAATATCCAGAAGGATAAAAGTAAAAATGGCGGCGCCAAATAAAACGGATAGTGATGCAAGCACTATATCAGCGGTACGTATATGTTCATATTTACCTGCAAACCTTAATTTAAGAAGCGGCCAGGATAGAGCTATAAGAATAATTACGACTATAAATACAAGTATAGCATTTGCAGAAACAGCCTGAGATTCAGATTGGAATTCACCGGATTTTATTATTCCGCATATTATCCATTCTCTATTCGTATATTCAGCATACAATCTAGTCGGATGAATAAAAAGAAGATACTCTTCACCACCAAGAGTATATTTAGCAATAGCATCACTTGTAGAGATATCAGAAAAATTCACACTATCTTTTTTATTTAGTTCACTTACTTTTTTTATAGTTGATATACTCATTGTTTTTGATGTAGGTTTTACCTCTCCATAGTTTGAAACAATGAAAAAATCATCAAACAAATTCTGCTTTTTTTTCTTATCAATGATTTCATTAATTCCTTTAACCTTGATAATTGTTTTATAAGCTGCATATGATTTGGCCATACCCAAAAGAAGTGAATCATTTCTTACTTCAAACCAGGTACTAACGGAATTAAAATTTTTAGGTTTAGAGGTTTCCAATTTTTCATTATTTGGGGTTGTAAAATTTCTCACAGAGTCTACCTTTATACTGTCCGATCCGGTTATTAAATCATGCAGCTTAGATCTTATAGCATCGCAATTCTTTAGGCTAGTATCATTAATCGTTGTTGAAATTACAGTTACTAATCCATTTACTTTTGATTGTATTGCAGTAGAGATTGCATTAAGCTGACGGAAATTTCGCTGAATAAGCTGATCTTTTCTGTCATCCACCTGTTTAAAATAAAAGATTGTAAAAGCTGCAGCTACCAGGAGAAAAGCAAATAACAGGAAAAGACTTTGTCGTGATGATGCAAAAGACATTTTCATAACTCACCTAATCGAAACTTTAATATGATAAAAACCATTTATGTCAAAAATCGTATTTCAAAACGTGTTTATCTACCTGATCTGTAACATAAGATATAAGCAGTGTAACAAAATTGGTGGTTGGTTGTGGGTTGTTGGTTGTGGGTGTCGTTTGGACTGTGGGTCATAGTTTTGGGTGGAATATAGAATAAGGAGGAGATAGAAAATTGGAGAGGATTGACTAACTTTACTAAGAAATTAAACGGTTTTGAAACGAATCTAAAACGGTTTCAATACGGATTTTTTAATACGGTTTCAAAACGGTTTCAGATACTTAGTAGAGAGGTTTAGTAGTAGGAGAAAGGAAAGGGGAAAATCTGGTTGTGGTATATATATAGTGGATGGGAGTGTCGTAGGTAGTAGGCAGGTTGGGGTTTAGAAATGATTTTTTAGTTGGGAAAGTATATGGGGGGAAGAAGGAGGCTGCAAACGTGCAGATGGAGATAGGTGGTGACTAGTTGAATAATTCTATTATTATTTCATTAAATCTTTTAAGCCGGTTTTTATATATTCGGGCAGGTTAATTTGATTTTTCAAGTTATCGAAGAAATTTTTATCGTCGCTTACTGTTAAGGGGTCTAATTCAATGGGTTCTACGATTTCAGAAATAGGAGTTGATGCCAAAGGGATTTTCATTTCTGCAGTTAATTTATTACTATTTTTTAAAGGTAAATGGGGTCTTTGAGATTCGCCATCTAATTCATTATGATCTAAAACTAAAAACCAATTAGTAATTCCGGGACTATCGAAGCTCATTAAAGGAACGGTTTTTGTTTCCAATTCTTTTGATAGCTTAGACAAGTTTTTCAAACCATCTTTTAGTCTAACCATTGATTCTTTTAAGGAAATAGCACCTACGGCTGGATCAAGTGTGTCCTGGTTTAAGTTTAAAATTCTTTTTGAATTTCCCACTTTCCAATTTTCGGAACCTAAACCGAAATTTTTCATCAGCTTAACATATCCAAATCTTGGAACTCCATTTATAACAACAAGGCTTATTTCTTTCTCGGAACTTTGAATAAACCTTTCATAAGGATCACCTTTCATCCCCTTTAATATTACGAGATCGGCTCTTTTTCCGGGTTCTATTGATCCCAAAACTTTATCCCATTTAAGAATTTTTGCAGGATTTATAGTCAACAATTCTAACAGCTCCCTATCAGAAAAGATATCTCCATTAAACTTTGAATATAATTTGGCAATTTTTATTTCGTTGAAAACATTTTTGCTTCCGGAAGGAGACCAATCGGAGCCGAGCCCTATTAAAATCCCGCTTTCTTTGGCATCTTTTATTTTAGCAGTATCACCATATAGAAGCAAATTGCTTAGAGGAGACCAAATAAGCGATGCACCAAATTCTTTTAAAACTCCAAAATCCTTTTTAGTTAAGGCAACACAATGGATTCCGGCAAGGGAATTCCAAATTGCCCATTCTCCATTATCCAGCTTTAAAGCTTCGAAATGTTTATGAGCTTTTGAATCAACCCCTTCACTTAAATGAAGGATTAGACAAGTGGCTTTTTGAAGTCTGCTTAAAAACTTATTTGCATCCTGAGCCTCAACGTCCGAAATTTTAGATAGAGCTTCCGGCAAATCAGGATCGTCCGTCTGTTCTACGTTCCTGATAATTCCTCTATAGTATTTTTGAATACCATTATTACTGAATAAAGCAATCCCCTGGGAAGTAGTTGTTCCGCCGAGTAAGCATTTAGCTTCAACGTATCTTACAATTGCTTCGACATAACCGGGAGTTCTTCCTAATACCTGCATAGGTCCGCTAATTAGTTTTCGATATTCAGGGATTTTGCCCCATTGATCCCGATTGTCGAATTTTTTGGGGACATTCCATAATGGGAGAGCATTATAACTTAAATGATTGTGCAGTTCAATTAAACCAGGGTAAATTGTTCCGCCAGTTTTTACTAATGGAGCATCCTTAAATTCTTCCGGAAAAGATTGTTTTTTATCCAGTACAAATTTTATTTCACCATTTTCGATAAATACATTGCCGTTATTTATAATGGAAAAGTTCCCATCCATTGTGACAATTTTTCCATTTAAAATATACTTTTGGACCGGAAAGCGGATCTATTGGTTCTTTAGCCATAATATATCCTATTCTTATTTAAGTTTGGGGAGCAATCCAAGTTAGAGTATGACGATCATCAGGATTAGGTCTGGATACGCAGTTATTATGTTTCGGATGCCCAGTTCTTCCCCATTTATCATCCCCAAACCAATCAGGGAAACCGAATGGGAGATCTCTTTTCGGAATAGGGGCATAATCATCTTCTGAAAACTTTGTCACCGTAATTGGGTAAATTGGGATTTCCGTCTACTATCAGGTGTTACTATGTTTTTTAGCTGAGTAATGAGATCCCGCCATGCATTTATAAGTTTAACCGGATCATGATAACTTGGGTGGTATGTATTAAAAACGGGAACATCTCCTTTAGTATCCCAAGCCTCTACGGCTTCCTGAGCATTTATACCAAAAGCAATTATGACCTGGAGTTTATCTCCGGTAACTTTTTTGAATAATTTATTTCTCCACTTAGTATGAGCAGGTTCATGAATAATATCTTTGGCATCCCCAAGGTGACTGGGGTATAAGGCATAAGCAAAAGCATTTAAGCAAAGGTAAGATTTTGTAATTCCAAGTTTAGCAAGAAAACCCTGGACTCTTTGTCCAGCATTGCCGATTAAACTTCTGCAACCGATTCTTTCAGTGGGTCCGGGATCAGAAGCAACACATAGAACTTTTGCACTTTTATCGAGCCGCCCGCGATAAAAGACGGGTCCCCAATCGTACCAGAAGCTGTCTTTATGAGGGGAATAATCGGGGAGACTCAGCAAATATTTTTGCGATTGCTTGGGTTGGGCCTTTGTCGAATTCTATTTTGTTCATTAAAATACCTCAATTATTTAATATACCAAAATATCATTTAATTATTTAATTTGTTGTATTTTGTATATGGTGTGTTGTATGTGGTATGTAGTTTGTGGTCGCCCATATAGTAATGAATGTTTATAAAAGATCGGGTACATGGCCGAAGCCAAGTAATTGATCCATGCGGCTGAATACATAAGAAAAACCCTGAACATGCGGACTTTTATTTCCTTCTATGGTATACAGCATGCCATCTTTTAGCTGTTGTATTAATCCAACATGCCCCTGCCATCCATCAAGTTTAACCCTCCACCAAAAGACCAGATCACCTGGTAATGGTTGATAATTACTGTTTGGATTTTGAGCCCAGTTATTATTTTTAAATATTGACAATAAGGCTCTGGCACCGGGAGAGTATGGGAATGTCATTTTACTTTTGTCTCCACCAGCAGCTTGCAGGTAACACCAACTAACAAATGATGCGCACCATGAGTTTCCTTCATCTAATCCGGCAGGGTCCAGATATTTTTTAACCCATGGCCCCATATTGTTTCCGCCAATTTCGCCGGCTCCATTATTCATTTCATTTATTGCAGTTGATAATGCTATCCGGCCAATATTACTGCCGCCAAGCTCATCTGCAGGCATCTGGGAATAATCAACGGCACTTACAGGCTGAAGAGAAGGTTTCGGATTATTTAAGCTCCACCAAGTTAAGGGACCGACCTGTCCATCAACAGTTAAAGGCTGGCCATGCTGATCAAGGTTTTGTGATTGGAATGCGCGAACTGCGTTATAGGTCTGAGTTCCAAATATTCCGTCAATATCAAGAGGATAGCCATTTTGTTTTAGAAGGTTTTGGAGTTGTTCTACCTCAGGTCCTTGAGAGGTCTTTTTGATCGGGAAGTTCATTTTGGTTTCCTTTAATTATTAATAATTATGAAAACAGACTGGTTACTAGGGTTACTAGGGATGGATCATGGCACGTCAAATCTTAAAGTTAAAAGTTATAAGTTAATAGTTAATCGGAATGGACAACCATAATTTTGTTATTTTTTTATAACTAAGCGGTCTTTTTTAATTGAGATTATTTGTAATGTTTCACTTGTTTTGGATTGGTCAGGATGAAGTATAAGATTATTATTTTTTAATTCCCATTTCCCTGTTGTGGTTTCATGTTTATCTCGGAAATTCCTTTCTTAACGGTTTTTGTTAAATCTTTTTCTTATAAATTTCTTCTTAAATAAGATAAATAATTTTAAAAGAATTATTAAATTTTTATTAAAACTTATGTAATAAACATTGAATTATTGCGATTTACAGCGACCAAATAAATTATATTCTTATAATTCTGAAAAACCTTCAAGTTTCAAGAGCAGGGTAAATTCGATTTATTTTTTAAAATTGTAATTATCCATTAAAAACTTTCTCCTCTTTTTCATATTCCCGCTTAATCCCTTCAATTAAATCAGCTTTGGTTATAATGCTGCTCTTTTTAGATATTGTTTGAAGCGAAGCAAAATGAATGGAGTTAACAATCGCAGAACCGCTTAATTCATATTTAGCTGATATATGTTTAAGATCTACTTCTTTTTCCAGACATGCTTTAACCGGAATGCAGCATTTCCAGATAGAATACCTTTCTGTTTGGTCAGGCATTGGGAAATGTATGATCGCATTGAATCTTCTGATAAATGCCTGATCAATATTGCTTTTATAATTTGAGGCAAGAATAATTAAACCAGGAAAATCTTCAACCCGCTGCAATAAGTAACTTATTTCCTGGTTGGCATATTTATCATGTGCATTTTGTATATTTGACCGTTTGCCGAACAATGCATCTGCTTCATCAAAAAATAAAATCCACTCTTTGTTTTCAGCCTTATTAAAAACCTTTTCCAGGTTCTTTTCAGTTTCACCAATATATTTTGAAACAATTTGTGAGAGATCAATCCGATAAACATCACTATCAAATTGTTTCCCTAATAAAGTAGCTGTTAATGTTTTTCCTGTTCCTGTAGGCCCATAGAATAATGCTCTGTAACCGGGTTTAATTCTTTTAACCATACCCCATTCATTCATAAAAAAAGAATTATGATTCAGCCATATTTTTATATCATTTATCTGCTGTGCAGTTTTAGAATTAAGTATCAGATCATTCCAATCCATCTTAGTAGAAATTAATTTTCCAGGAAAATCCGGACCAAATGAAGGTTTTGTCACCTTACCTGTCGTAAACAAATCGATATACTCATCTGGGAGAATTAACCTTCCGCTCATACGCGGTTCCCCTTCTCTAACTTTTTCAAGAGTAAGTATATTTCTTTTAGCAAAAAAATGATCGGAAGAAAAATAATTGGATACCTGCATTCGTTTTACAACCTCATTACCTGCAAGAATGAATAAAGCTGTTTCGCCTGTAGGCAGCATAAAACGGTGATTGTTTCCTTTTACTCCGCCGATTTCCGGGAAATCTCCTCCTTGCGGTAAATATTGCTGAATAATGTTTTCAAAGAAACCCGGCTGCAGATGAGGTGCTAAGGCGAGTAAAAGTATAATATATTCTTCCTCATTGAATTGATTATTTGCACAAAAAGATGATAAAATAAAACCGTCATTATTAATATTTAATTCAGATAAATTAAAAGCCTCCTTATTTTCTTTTTGAAAAAACTGCTTTATTCTTTTGTGTATAATTTCACATAAGGATAAAAGTGCATGATTGTAATATTTACGGAATCTTGTATCAATGCTATTATTTAAAGTAATTACATAAATCGCCAAGCTTATGCAAATCGCCGGGATTATGTATAAGTAAATGTTTATCTTTCGAATTAAGAATATCATAAACCTTGTTCAAGATATTACCATTATTTAAAAAGAATAATTCAGCCGCTACATCAAAGCCACCTAAAGCCGAGACAAAATTTTTCGCACACTTTAATTGATCTTTATACTCATGCGTAGTACAAATAGCACCCAGCTGTTCAACAAGAAGAATGTCTGAAAAATATTGTGTGAGCCCTTCCATCAAGTTGTGTCCTAGTAAGCTGCTCAAAGCATCCGGATTGGACATTAAGTGCATATATTCATGCAAGGCATCACAATAATTAGAAGTAGTTTTTAAATATATAGAAGATGTTTTGGGTTCTGCAAAGCCGGCAATATCTTTTACCAATACTTCGTCTTTTATACTTGGATCAATATGTATCTTTCTGGCTTCAGCGTATTTCCGGTATTTGTAAGCAAACGTGGATGTCTGATCAATACTTAATGAAAACTTTTTCGTCAGTTTATCTTTGACATATTTATAAAGTTTACTATCAGGATTTGAAAAAGCACCGATGATATCCTTTTTGACTTTATCTTCATCTCCTACTATTTGCGAAGAGCTGATATGTTCCTGCTTCAAATAAGAATCTTTTCGTTGAATTTTAGGAGCATTTTGCTGTTGAATGACATGCGTGAGTTCATGCGCTATGAGACGATTTCCACCATCCGATTGAGGCTGATATTGATTTGAGGCAAAAACAATATGATTCTGATGCGTGTAAGCTGACGCGTTAATACTTTTAGCAGATTCCGCCGCAGCCGTATCTGTATGAATTTTCACCTTTGACAGATCATAGTTCAGCCGCGGCTCAAAAAATTTTCTTAAACCTTCCGGTAAGGGAGAACCTTTTGAAGATAATGAATCAATATATGTTGAAATATATTCATTAGCTTCTTCATTTTGGAAATTTTTCTTGCGGCTGAACTTCTCTTCTTTTCCACAATCGCTACATTTTCGCTGGATAGATTAATCTTTTTTAAAAGTTTCTTTATCCATGATGGCACTTTGGGAGAAAAGTTAGGATCGAATTCCAGTATGGGGATAGAACCACTTAAGGTGGTCGTTTTCAATTGCTGATCTGTTATTTCCCACCAGGTTGGATTATCTGCTTTTAATTGGGCATCAATGAAATGGGGTGCCGTAAGATTAGAAAGTGTAACAGACAAATCTGGAGAAAGACCTATGTTATGAAAGAAATTGAAGTTATAATGCCAAACACCTAAAGCTGCTTGAGGGTCCCATAAATGCGGTACATTCCGGTTAAAAAAGGGCTGACGCAAAGCTAAATAATCCGGTTCTTTGGAAGCAGGAAGAAAAGTGGTGGTTAGAGTTAGCTTTGGAAAATCTTCTTCAGTACTTTTCTTTTCTTGACGTTGAAGGTTTGCATCTTCCTTACACTCTGCACATTTTCTTCTTATAATAGAAATAGGGTTCGCTGTAAAAAAAGTATCTGAATGTTCCAGTGAGGGCATTCTCATTATCTTGTCTGCAACTGCATCTGCTTCCTGTTCGTAGATATCATTGGGTTGATTAATGATAAGTTTAGGCTGAACAGGAGGAGCAAAAAAAAGTGATTCACTTTTTTGATTTAATCCATGAGTGTGTGAAGTTGTGAGGGGAGTTCTTGATTTTCTATAATATCTTGGCATTTACATTTCTATTTAAATCTTTTTAACAACTTAAGAATATATTACCAATGGATCTATCAGATATTTTAATTTAATTTGGCTCACCAGTTTAAACTTATATTTTTGAATTGCAATTAAAAACTATAAGCAGCCCTAAATCCGATTCTAGTATAATCGATATCGGGATTTCCTACTTCAGACGATATTACCCCACTTGCACCTTCAAATCCAAAGAACCATCGTGAATCAATAAAAGTTCCCGCATAACCGCCAACTTCAGCATAAGGAGTTAACAAATTCTTTGGTACTTGTCCTGCATTATCTGCAAAATTTAATAATTCACCACCCTCAACATGGATCCCCGCTGTAAATCCTAAATTGCCTAATCGAGTATATACAGAACCTGATCTATAATTCAATCCTAATCTGAAACCTAACATTAAAGAGTTTAGTTTGTACTTATCAGTAGAACTTGAGCTGTTTAGTAAGTAAGTCAAATTCGGCCCTAGAGCTAATGAAAGTTTTCGCATTTTAGTTATTGGTATTCCAAATTGGGTTCCCAAAGAGAAATATAATGTACTTAATTCTGATGTACTAAATAGCCCTTCATTCAATTGTAACGAATATTCTATTTCATGCCCTTTCGTCCCTTCTTTTAAACTTGCCTGGCAGTTAGGAAAAGCTGAATTCATAAATTGAACAGCAAAATTGAAATGTCTTCGATAAAAAGCCTGAAGACGTGCAGGGGCATCTTGTGCCATTTTTGAATATTGACCCAAACGTTCCCGACTTCTCGGTCGAGAAGCTTGGTCTTCGTGGTACTCATCACCATGACCTAAAATAAAATGTCCTCCTTCATGAATGATAGTCTCATCGCTGGATACATCAGAACCACACAAGACCATTTGGTTTTGGCTTCCGGAAACATAAGACCTGCCGTTATTAGCGGTAATTACAATAGTATAATCGGGATTTGAATTCACCTGGTTTACTATAACCCGAATAGGTATATAAGGCGAAGTGCAGCCTGGCACAGCCGACGAATTTCCTATTCTGATCCTAAACCAGTTATTTAAACCATCCGGCAAGACTTTCATAATATTTGAAACTGCGCTGTTAAAAGCTGAAGTTGAAACTGGTTTTACCGGATCTTGTTTTTTACCATTAATATCACCGCAAGTTGTATTTATACCAGAAGAAGCCGTATGATTTGCAAACTGCACATTTACCGGAACATCCAATTCACACCGGTTACTATCGAAGCTTACACTAACTGTTCCGTGATAAATTGTATTTCTACGGTTCCGGGAAATCCTTGCATTATATGCAGCTTTATCATTGTATTCATAGCGATCAACTGTTCCAGTATACACTCCGCCTGGATGTGTTGGGGATACATTGGCAACGTCTTCATAAATGCTTTCCCGCTGGATTGAAGAAAGTGAGGATGTATTCTGTTGTAACACATGTGTCAATTCATGACCCAACAATCTTTTGCCGCTTTCAGTATGGGGAGAATATTGGTTCTTATTAAATACAATATTACTTCCCGAGGTGTATGCTTTTGCATTTATTTCTGTTGATGATTGATGCGCCAATGAGTCATTATGAATCCGGACATTACTAAAATCATATCCAAAACGGGATTCCATAAAATTTTGAGTGGATTTATCAATCGGCTCACCGGCAGAATGAAGGGTTTGTTCTACTGCTGGGGTCACCCCTGCTGAAATATTGCCTCCTGTTTCTTTACGCATTATTTTCTTTTTTTCTTCTTCCTCACATTCAGCACATTTTCTTTGAATATCAAACTCATTAATGGATTTTAATTGTAAAGATTCTTCTTGTTCATGTTCTTTTCGCTGAAGTTTCTCTTCTTCTTTGCATTGGGTACATTTTTTTTGTATAGTTATATTAGGTTTTAGTGCAAAAAACGGTGTAGCATTTTCCGGTGAAGGCGTTCCCATTATCTTATCTGCAACTGAGCCTTTTTTATGTTCGTAGATGACGTTGGGTTGATTAATGGTAGGCTTAGGTTGAAAAAAGCAATGATAATTGTTTCCGCGGGTCATTGAAAGAATTGCAGGATTTTTAGTTTCATTTTGTTTCGTTTGAGAATAAAACATCTTCTTTATATTAACAAATTAAAATAACATTATAAGGCTTTGCTTATTTTCTGATAACTACTATAAAAAACCTTCTCTTGCAAAATATTGATAGAGTTTAAGATTTTTTTTCTTTAAAAGTTGTGGGTTTATTTTGAAAATTGCAAAAGCTTCTGCAAAGGCCTCATCCTCATTTGTTTTGGAATATTCCGTTAGTGCTGGCTTTCCCCTGGTTAATTTTTCAAATTCAGTTTCAATACTGGGCTTTCTTTTTGATAATGCATCTTCTTTATTATAAATAGCTTCTAATCTATTCAATTTGTCTTTCATTAGTTTTTGTTTTTCAGGCGAGGATTTTGCATAAACCTTTTGAAATTCTTCCAGATTATAAAGAGCTAAACTAATTCGTTTTGTTCTCTCAAATCCCATGACATGACCAAATTCATGGACAATACAAGGAACTCCTGGTGAAACACCAGATATCGGTTTTACTTCCGGATCAGCAGAACCGTCAAAACAGGAATCCCAAAATTCTATTTCATAATCATTTGCAATAACATCGTGAGTAGTTAATGCGGCTCCAATCTTGTCTTTATCAGTAAGAAAACCTACACCTTTCTCACGGACTAAACGATATCCGGTAATCAATGAAATTTCCTTGGGACTAAGCATTCGAAGAGCTTCGGAAAGTAGGACCAAATCTTTTTGAGACCAGGATTGCTCACCTTTTTCGATTTTAACAGGATATGTTGCCTCAAGATCAAGAATCAATTCCCTGCCATCATCATTATACTTAACATAAATTCTCTTGTCTTTATAGCAAAAGAATCTTCTTTTCCCGTCACTCAAAATGTCATACATCGGGCCTTTTATTTGAGTATAGCCATCCGCTGCAGCGAAGTCATGTTCATTTTTAACAGATACATACGTCTCTGTTTTAAAGGAATCATCATTGCATTCTTTTCTCTGGATTCTAAAAGAAGTCTTATTTTGTTGAATTGCATGAACTAATTCATGTGCCAATAACTGTTTTCCTGAATTAGTGTTTGGCTGATATTGATTTGCTCTAAATGCAATATGATTTCCATAAGTATAAGCTAGTGCATTTATTTCAGATGATGATTGATTGGCTAATGAATCATTGTGTATTTGTATATTGCTAAAATTATAACCAAATCCTGATTCCATAAAATTTTTTGTGCTTGTATCTAATGATTGTCCAGGAGAATTAATAACATTATTTACAACTTGAGGAGCTTTTATTCCGCCGGCAGCAGAAGTTTCCCCTTTCATCTGTAATTTTTTTTCTTCCTCTTCACTTTGGGCACACTTTCGCTGAATATTGGTAATAGGTTTTGGTGTGAAAAAAGTAGTATATACTTCTGGTGAAGGCATTCGCATTACTCTATCAGCAACTGCATCTGCTTCCTGTTCGTAAATGTCATTAGGCTTGTTGATTGTTAATTTAGGCTGGATAATTTTGGGAGAAAAAAAATGAGAGGAATTCTTACTTAAAGATGCGTTTTCCCGAAATTGTTTTACTATATTATGTTTAGCAAGGTGTTCCATAATTTAGGATTCGAAGTGTAGAAGAAATATTAAGGCAATGGCTAACTATATCCAGGTATTTGCTTGATAGACTTGCTGGTGAACTTGAACCAGGCAACGTTAAAGCTTCGCCTGGCAGGCTTGAACTTACTCTTTAACTTTATTAAGTCCATTCAACAAATAAAATATTTTCCATCCATGGCAGCTTAATAATTCCAACGCCCCATGGAAGCTTACCAAGCAGAACATCTACTACTTTCTGCTCAACTTGCAGCAGCCACCCATTATCCACTTTGCTCAATTTTCCATTACGCTGAAGAAAGATTTTCTGTAAAGAATTTACACTAGTATTTTTTAAAATGCTCCAATGACGAATAATTTCGCCGAGCAATTCTTTACAAGCCGATTTTATTTCAATTGATATTATTTCAGCGGGATATAATACCTCATCTGTTTCCATTCCGCATAACAATTTATTCAACGATAAATCAAATTCTTCAAAATTTTCTATACTGTTTAGCATATATTGAAGTATGAATACAGCCTGGTGTTTTAATTCAGGAGATATCCATTTCTTACCTTCTATGAATCCAAGACGTCTAAATAATTCAGGCAAAAACGGATGCAATAGCACAAGCCCCGCATTATTTATATAAATAAATTCTTCCGAGCTTTTGGTTTTTGCGGCTTCTTTTTCATTTTCTTCTCCACTTTCTTTTCCGGCTGTAAAGATTTTATCTTCACGATTTTGGGATAATATCAAAAAGAATTCATTTTCTTCATCACCTTTACCGGCAGAAAATATTTTCATCAGCAGGGATTGAATAAGAATCCTGGAAGGTTTAAAAGGAAGTTTATCTAAAGAAGAAAAGATTTTTTCAAGTGTTTCCCTTTTATCTGCAGTTAATTCTATGATAATCTTTTCACAAAAATTTTCAGAAAAAGAATAGAGCAATCTTTTCAGTTGATTTTCCTGTTTAATAGATTGTTTCAATTTATAGATAAAGTTTTTATTAAAAGGGATCAAAAGTTCTAATTCTTCTATAGAATTCAGCCTTTCATTCCAGGGGAGATTACCATATCGTAGAAAATAAAAAAATATTTCAATAGCCTTTTCAGATTTATCAGGCAATTTCTTTTTGTCGAGCACCACCAATTTCTTTTTCAGCTCGCGTAAGGTTTTTTCAACAAGCTCACCTTCCCAATTTTTATAATCGATATAGCCGATATCAATTTCAAGTTTATCGGTTTGGATGAGATCGCTAGGCATGCAAATTTCGCTAAAGATATTTTCAAATTTAGGAAATAATTTTTCGTGATATAAATTAGAAAGTTTGTTGCGAAAATCAAACGCATCCCCAAAATGATCGATTTCAACTTCTAGTATTTGTTTTTGGATGATATGATTATTCCTGAAAGGCATTCTTAATCAGATTTCATTATTCGATAACATATATATCGATTATAAAATTAGTTTCTATTATTGCCCGGCATGGGCCATCAATTATGGTTACAGATACGGTAAATGGATACTGACCAGGTGTATTTATGAGATTATCATAATGATGTATCTGCTGGAGTCCGCCATTTGGCTGGGTGCTATTATCTCCAAAATCCCAATTATACATTGCACCCGGTCTTGCCGATGATGTGATAGCAAAATCTATATCCACAATGTCGCCATAAGATTTTTGCGGATGATCTTTAACAAATGATGCTTTAGGCTGATTGACTATCTCAATAGTTACAGAAGTGGATTTATTATTTACAGTATAAATTAATGTGTGCTGACCAACAGATAAAATAGAAGGTTGAATTGAAAAATTAGTGGTATTACTTACTTTTTTACCATCAATTTTTAAAACACCCCCTGCCGGGTCTACAGTTATAGGATATTTTTTCTTATCTCCTTTACAGAATTCTTTTTGATCTATTGTAATTGTGACAGGCTGAGATATGATATAAGTGATTGGAGGACAATCACTGCAGCAAAGATAAGGTACATAAAAATCTGCGATCACCATCCCGTCTGACAAATTAAAACCGGTGGTTCCAGCAGGCGGTTGATTAATAATAACAGTGATTTGATTCCTTGTATCGTCGGGCAAATCTTTACACTCATCTAAATATTTTTGCATAAGATCTTTAAATTGAAGATATAAAGCAGGGTCTTTATACAGCGTTGCAACAGTAAATAACTTCGCTTCTGATTCAAGCGTATCCGGTTTTACTCCTGGCTTAAGAAGGGAACTGAACCTGGATAGCATGACATTGCTTAATTCTCTATTTATGAAAATTGAATTGCTATCTATAAAACGGTTCCTTCTTTCTTCATGATAGACTAAAATGAATGTACCACCCCGCGGAACGCCAGCTTTGTGTTCAATGCCGCCGTGCATTTTAAAATAGTAATTAAAATTATTTGCAAGCCTTAATTGTGCCTGCCTGCGCAGATATTCGGTTTTTATAGCTTCAAGTTTTTCAGTTATACATGTATGTAAAAGTATTTGTACATTATTTACAAATAGAACCAGCAAAAATTCCATTATAGAGTTAGTTACTTTAGTTCCCAAAGATTTGGATATAGTAGAAAGAAATCCGTTCATTGCATTGATTTCTGTATGATATCTTGTATAAGCTGTTTTGAAAGTGGTCGTATTCAATGAATCTAAACTTTCATTCATTAAAAGGGTTAACATGCTTTCAATATTGTTAATGAATTCGAAAAAATGCCTGTATAAAACTGAAACTGTATCATCTGCATTTGGCGAGATAGGGTTTTTAAATGTTCCTTTCTCCAGCATATTTATATAATAACTTCCGATTGAATCGGCAGCAGGTGAACATAATCGCGATAAAGTAGCTCCTTTGCTATAAACAGGTGCAGCCTGGAATTCATTGACCAGTTCTGCAATAAAAGGATGAGCCGTACTCAAAACAGCTGTGCTGGAAATTGTCGATATATTGTCAATTGTATTGGATACAACTGCAGCTGCGTTTTTTACACTCTTTTTTGTTGTAGGCGCTGTCTTTATAGTTCCAGGTGCTGGTCCTGTTAAAACGGTTGCGGGTTTATAAGAAAGTTTCGAAACATAACAATATGCGTCATGCAGCTTACAAATAAAATCGGCAATCAATATGCGGTAATCTGATTCCAGGTCCTGGATACAGCAATCCGGATCTTCCCCTTTCAGCAAAGCGCCTATATAATTCGCGCTCAACGCAATGACATCAAATGGCAGATTCATCTGCTGCTGTATTGATTTAACGCTGCTTAACGCTGAGTTAATAGGCTTACCAATATGTCCTTCAATTCTAAAAAAATTAAATGGTTCTATATCATAATATAGAGGGTGAATAACAGAATCATCATTGCTGTAAGATGAAGCATTATAGCTTAAATTAAGATTTTCATTCCCCCTTTTTGTTTTTTCGTAATTCCAAAAATAAAACAAATTGTCGGAAGTGCCGGGATTTTTTTCATCGGCAACAGAATAATAATAAGGTATACAGCGGTCAGAAAGATACGAATGACCATAACGGCTGGGTGTAATTTTTATAATCTGATCAGTAAATATCCTGAATTCCGCAGCCGTCATTGCTTTTAACAAGAATGTTTCAACCATTAATTCCATACGCCTTAGCAGGCTTCGTATTTCAATCAACTTTTCATTCTGTTTGCCAAACAGAGGCGAATAAATAAAGTATTGCCTATAAGCTGCATGCGTGTTTGCATTTGTATTCACCGCAGCTTCACCCAGCAGAAGGTGAAATGGGAAATTCATTTCATTACCGCAGCACTCACTTGCTACATTAATGACCTTATACCTGAATTCATAAAATGCTTTTATAAGATCATCTATAAAGTCATAGAAATATTGAATCAATATAGGTCTTAGTAAGATTGCCTGTTTCAACGAAGCTTTAAAATCATTGAAAAAGGAATCAAATGGATTCGAAGAGACATTATCCAATAAATATCCATAATGCTGGAAACAATATTTCATATCGTCTGATAAATTTTGAATAGTATTATCATCCAGGAGGTTTACAAAAGCAATTAAAATATCCTCAGATGAATTTAGATTTTTAAAAGGCACATTATAACGTCTCAATTCAATGTGCATGAATTGAGGATTATTGCTAGAGCCGCTACTATTTCCAAAGGAGCTCAGTAATTTTTTATTTACTAACAACGGCAGTACCTCAAAATCCATGCGACTGCCTTTATCATTACAATTATTGGTATCACAGTTTTTTAAACTCGATTCTTTAACTTCGAGAAAAAGTACAACTGCATAATCGCTGAGCTTACCCGATTGGGAAATCGGAATAGCTGTTGATTGAGAATTTGCATCCAAAGCATTATACTCATTATCTGTTAACAAAAGGAAAAGCCCATTACCGGTATTTGCAGTGGTTGTATTATCAATGGAAGAATAGAACGGAATATGGTTAATATCCGGATCAGGCCCGCACTGAATGATCAATTGCAGGTCGTTCGGGAAAGGCTTCTTTGAGTAAGGGATATAATATGTATACCCATCGGCGTTAATGTGATCACAGAATAGGATAATAAATCCTTGTGAAGTGAGACCACAACCTTTTGAAATATTAATCGCATTATTAGTGCGGGTAATTTCCAACCCACATACAATGCCACTGCCCAGGAGTTTGCACCTAGTCAACCGATCCTGTTCATCTAAATAATTAAACAGATCGTTCATGTGTTGATTTGTAAGCACCTGGTCTGCTTCAAATACGGGGAAACTATTTTGAATATTCATAATATTTTAATTATTAAATGTTCCTAAAACTGTTTTACCCAACACAACTGTGTTGCTTCCTTCCTTGCTTTCTGTGCAGTCATGTAATGTTGCGTGCGGATATTCACTGTGCAGTTGTTCTAATATTTCAATCATAGCATCATTAGCATCCCTGAAATTGTCTAAGTTATTAATTTTATTAAATGAATAATTAGCGAGTGCTTCTATCCACTTTTTATAGCGGATTTCAAATTCACGCATAAGGTCATTATTCAGCCAGCAAATTTTTAACATAACATGTGCAGGAGCTTCCTCACGAATTTTATTTTCGAAATAGTGCCGGAAATTCATGTCATCGAAATGCTGCGGCCAGTAAGGCAGTACAACTGACGCACGGAAACTGTACGGATCAAGTTCACAAGGGCAATCGCAATCATGAAGGCAAACCTTCAATAATTCGAAACTTTTATCACGGGGACGCAACAAAATGTGCTCAATTAAATGGAGCCCAACAGGATCATTGCACTCATTTTTGAATTCCTTTGCCAGTTCATCAATTGCTACCTGCGCATCGTTATTATTAAGAAAAATATTATTACTAATAAGTATATCCAGTAATTTGATTTTAATTGAACTGCTGCTGTTATCAATCGAATAATTGGCCGGATCCGTTCCGGCCTGGATTGTTTTTGCAACAACATCCAATGCATCCGACTTTTGTTGATAATCCTTCGATTGTAATGTTATTCCGTCAAGTGAAGTAACCTTAAAGCTATGAAAGCATCTTAAAATGGATTCACCGTTTTCCACAACTTCTTTCTCATTGCATATTATTTCTATGTTCTTAATACAATATAAAAACCGACGCCAGAAATTTTTAATACCTGTAAGCAGACTGATCCTTTTTTCCAAACCTGAAACATTGCCAGTATCCCACAATTCTGTTATATCCAAAGAAAAGTCATCTTTTTGCGGAAAGTAATTAAATGCTTTGCTCCGGTTGGCGCTTGTCTCATCATACGATTTTAATGTTCTGATCTTAGCATCTGTGATGTCCGAAAAATCTATTTTTTCTTCGGTTTCTTCTTCGTAATTTATAGTATACATCATGAGGGCATAATCATTGAAAGATTCTGCAAATCTAGCAAGCAAATGATCTAGAAAACGACTGCGTCTATCTTCAAATAAATCATTGGGTTCGTACAATTGCTGCCATCTGTTCTTAGGCTGCTTTGTAGAATCCTGCTCACTGAAAACATCGCTTAGTAAAGTAGCAGCACCATCTGTTGCATAAATAGGTATGATATCTTTTATATCCTCAAGGTATTGAGCATAATAAGTTTGGGTGATATTATCGGTTGATAATAAATTGTATGCATTTGAAAGTTGAGATAAAAAATCAGCCAGTAATTGTTCATAAAACATTAAATATGCTTTCAATTGTCTTTGTTGTGCTATTCGTTGTGCCGTAGCAGTAAGTGGAAGTCCTGGTTCACCTATTCCATAGGTTTGGGGAAAATCGTATTGAACCGGCCAATAAGACAGTGTATCTCTTTCAGCACCAAGCGGAACCGGAAGATCATCCTGGGTTCCATTCAGTTTTGCACGGGAACGCTCAGCATGCAATAATAAAATCGTATCACTTACTTCATTATAATTTGCGATAAAGGGGAATTGATTTTTAAATAAAAGTATTTTCGATTTGTCAGTACTGAGAACCGGTTTGTAAAATGGAGTAATGTCCATACACCATTTCAATCCGATAAAACCGATGACAGGTTTTCCGTCATTGCCATATTTAGTCATTACAAAATTCCGGATAGCAACTACACCATCAATATCCATCAATAGGTTAATAATATCAGATGTATGAATGACCCGGCGCAGTTGAGTGCTATCCAGTTGAGCTGTATCAACGAATCCATGCTGTAAAACAACCCCGTCAAAAATAACATCTACAGGTATTTTTTTATCTAACAATTCTTTTAATGTGTAGAAATCAACCGAAGGGTTTAAATAATTTTCTATTGCATAAAATATTTCAGCCTCGACCTTTTCAATATCAGCCTCAGACTTTACATCCACATCAAAGCAAAAGGCGATTTCTTCATCATCAACAGTTGTAACAGAAATATAATCTTCACATAAATTTCTGTGTTCATTTAATAATTTAATAGCCGTCATTACAATAGTCCTTGACTTCGTAATTTTATCCAGGTATCCGGAAAAGATGTTAGTGATAAAATCCTTATCAAACATAGCTTGCACATCTGAATCAGTTACAGTTTTTGAAGCAGGCTTTTTAGATATTGTCACTGCGAACGCGAGTGATTGGGAATTTGTTAGAAGCAGCTTACAGGACCATTGACTCGAATTACCGGAAATAGTTATAGAATCAATATTGTTTTTATCTTTGGCCAGTGAAGCAAAGTCAAAATCGGCATTTTTCCAGGGAGGCAATTCGATGGAGAACCAAAATTCGCCCTTTAAAAATGAAGTACCTAATGAAGGATTTTCAATGACAATCTCTCCGTTATTAAGATCCCCATATTTATCATCAAAATCGAGATCCAATAAGACCCGGTACAAACCTGAAAGGAACAAGCCTGTATCTGTTATATCATATTGCAAAATATCTTTTGGGCAATTTGCATAAATTGGAACTTCGTTTACCGGAGAAAATTTTCCTTTACTATCAGTATTGTAATCACCGGCAAACAACCATGCATTATGAACCCCCTCAATATCAATCAGTAATTTCCGGTAATCATCTACCGTAAGAGGGTTATTGGTTAGGATTTTTTTTGCGGTAAAAAAAACCTGTCCGGGTACTATCTTTCCATCACTGCCTGTAAGTAAATCATGCATGTCAAACCCACACCTATAACCGAGCTCTGTTATAGCGTAGCAGAGCACTTCCAGAATAGTAATGCCGGGATCATGTGCATTGTAATCTGTCCACAAATCATGTGAAAGTGCTTCAATGTGTTTTAAACCTTCACCTCTCAGGAATTCATAATCCAGTGTTGGGACTACCTGGTTATTTTTGGGTATTGTAGTTTGTTCGTTCATCAACAGTCACAAGTTATTAGTGGTTTAATTATGTGTCTTGTGTTGGTCTCTTTGTCATAATATGAAACCAGTATTGAGCGGGCGGTAGATGGTATTGCTTCTTCGATACCCATTTTTGCATCAATGATCATCGTTTTATCACGTTTTATAATCTGGTTCATTTGAAAGCAACTCAAATAATCCACGTAGGGTCTTTCTTCTACAAAATTTAATAGCACACTTTTAATAACTTTCCCATCAAATGATATCTCAACACCGTCTTTATATGCCCAGGGACAAAGAAATTGTTCGATATCAAGGTTGAGTTGTTTAGTATAAAATGACTCATCCATGTGTTCATAGAACTTTACTTTAAAATCCAACTGAATTTCTTCGAACTGCGGATTTTTTACATGCAATTTTACAAAGGGAGAAGTGATAGTTACCATATAATCGTTTATATTATTTAGCAAACTAATTGGAGTATATGGACGCAAACGGTTAATATTTGTTTTATTTTTTTGATCCGGGATAGTGATAATAGTTACATGACCAGGATAATTTTCACAAAAAATATCATCATTATTTTTTTTATAAAAGCCTGATTGGTTCAGACATTTCACTTTAAAAATCTTCTGAAATTTTTGAAGTATAATATGCTCATAATCCCAAATAGTAATAGCTCTTTGTTTATGACGAAGGCGCTCACTTACCCTAACATAATAATCATCATCTGTTTCGCGTATCTTTCCATCGAATGAGTTGAAGGGTTGATTGATCGTTTTTACTGGGGCATCACTTACCAATAATTTCGAGATGGAACCAGCAGCAAGTATTTGTCTGAATTCAATTTGTTTTGCATTGTCCTGAACTAATTCAACACGTGCGGACTGTGCCTGTACCAATATCATCTTACAAACAGCATCTGTATTCCGGTTAACAACTGCTTTGATCCAGTGTAATCCTTTTTCAAGAATTGTATTATTATTTATGATATCATCCGGAAAATTAAGGGTCACGATCCCGGATTGTGTAAAATTGTTAGTTCCATCAATAATCCGCTCCTTTTCAAATTTTTTCCAGTTATTATTGAGTGATAGATAGTACCACATTAATTCTTCCATATCCTTTAACGGATTAGAGCTACCGTCTGCAACTTCAAATAATACAGTAACAACTGTATTTTCACGGGCATTTTCAAAACCGATAAACAATTCGCCATCATGGATAATATCCTGGAACAATGTAATGCTTGCTATATCTTCTGCAAATGAGGATGTATCATATAAAGACTTATTTACTTTTGCATAACCAAACTGACCGAGATGGAAAAATAAGTTGTTGTCTAAGGGGGCATTGGTTTCAAAACTAATCGTTTCTTGAGCCTGGTAATTTATATACATCGTATTTAATGAAATCTCATCAGGCACCGGCAGAGCAGCAACAGACATTGAATATGTATCGCCGTTTTTAGTGACGGTTGTCTGGTTAATTTTCGTTTTAACATTATCTAAATACTTTGCCTGCGAGAAATCGTTGTTATTTTTTATCCTGATAAAACCTTCAAGTGTGGTTGGAGTGAGCTCTTCATTTTTGCTGAAATCCATTGCTGCTTTGGTAAATGAACTATTACCGCCTGAAAAAAGGATACTATTATCAGATCCAATAGTGAATTTATCAGTATTCCAATCATTTTTTCTTAGATATCCGGCAACATTATTCAGAGTAGGGGTTGTTTTTTTCCAATCAAAAACGAAATCAATAGATGATAAGTTCTTTTGAAATATTTCCTTGCTACCGATATAAAACGCAGTCCCTATTCCGGGAAAATCACCAAAAGGTTTAAAGGGTTTTGACGCATCAATAGATCCGGCATCGTTGCTGAGCATAAGATTTCTGGCACCATTTACATTCACTGAAATATCTATAGTCGTTATTTCTTTACTGCACAATAAAGTATAAGGTATGAAATTCGTTGCTGTCTGGTCAAGGAGGATTTCCAATACCGGGAGCCCTACATCCATGTTTTGTTTATGAATATTTTCAGAATAAGGTATAATTGGAGGGTCGTTTGGAGTTAATGTAAATTTCCATATCAACTGTGTTGTGCCGGCACTTGATTTTACATTGAGCTGATCCACAACAAACCATCCTTTTTTACCGCTAATCTGTCCTATAAAACAATTAAGGTTGTAGATATTTAAATCAGATACCGCATTTTTAAAATGAGCAGTCACAGTAACTGTCCTGGTGCCTTCATTCAAAAACAAGATATTGGATGCAATAGCGAACCCTGCCTGAGCATTTTTAATTTTACTGATGTCACCAAAGGTAAACCAGCTTTTATCTACTGAGGTAATTTTAGCAGATTGACCATCATCTGAATTTGCGATAGGAGCTGCTTTCAGGATATTGGTTGTTCCATGGATGATTTGCAAGGAATGCATGGAAGATACTGCTGCATGATTAAGAATGATATCATTTGCCAATGAATAGCTAATTTCTTTCCCGGTTATATCTTTACCCCCTTTAAACAAGGTATTTTTTGTCAAAAGATGATCCGAAATGGTTTTCTGTAATTCAAATGTTAGAAATGCTGAATCTGCATAGGGTTCATTGTTTGTTAATTGCAATACATCCTTATAATAAAAATCAAGATGATGCTGTGTATATTTGTTCAGCTCATCCTGCGCATGACTGAATATTTCGATAAAGGCAAGAAATAATGCGAAATGAGGTGTATGTGTAGGGTATTCTCCAATAGTTTGCTCGAAAAGGTCATTAGCTCGAGTTACAAGGGTAGCAGCGCTGTTCAGTAAAGATTCTACCTGTGCATTGAAAATATTGTGGTTAGTAAGATAAACGATATTTGATTTTACATCAACAAAAGCCGGCAGAGTTATACCAGGATCTGCTACTACTCCCTGCCATTCGAAACTTAAATTAGCAACATTGAAATCCTTATTGGAAATAACTTCAATTGGTGCAGCGTTGTCTAATTCTAACAGCGAATAATCCAGCCAGTTGTTTGCCTTAGTAATATCAAAATATTTTTGAAGATTAACTACGGACATTCGAAGAGAATTTGAAATAATATTCTTAATAATGCTTTTGTATTCAAAATCGTCAGGCAGTAAATTATATTGTTCATTAATCATGGTTACCAGTGAAAAAAGCAGATCGAACAAAAATTTGAATAATTTTTTTGCCTCAGCGTCAGCGGATGCCAATTTTATTTTCTTATACAATAATTTTTTATAATCGGAAATTTCCCCGATATTGATCCGGGTCAGGATCGCCAGTGCTACACTGACGTCGGACTTCATTAAAGATTCCCAATTCTCTTCTATAAGATTCCACTTATTGTAATAATTAAGGTATCCGGCATATTTTTTTATAAACAGAATAAGATCAGCAGCTTCTCTTTCATCTACCTTTGCATATCCGGTAGATAATGCAGCAAGTACCCTATTTAAAAGACTTGTTCCTTCCCGTATCAACGGATTTTTATCAATGCAAGGCATTTTCGAAAGTTTTATATTTTTATTTCTGTAGCCTGGTTTATATAAAATGGATAGACCAGGTTATATCTTGAATTTGTGGATCGGATTGTATAATCAATAGATATCAGGATTCTTCCTTCAATTTCACCAGTATCATTTAATTCAATTTTATTTACATCAATACGCGACTCGTAATATAGGATAGCTGTTGCAATGAGATCTTTTATATATGTTTTGAATGTTGCTGTCAACGATTCAAAAATCAGTTCGTCAAGGTTGCAACCATAGTCTGGGCGCAAAACCCTTTCACCTTGCGTGGTAGCGAGTAATATTTGAAGACTGCTCTGAATGTCATCTTCATTATTTAACATACCAACCTGGTTTGACATATTACTGAACTCCGGCGGGAAGCCCCAGCCTGTACCAAGAAAAGATGTCGTTATTCCCATAATTTATCCTCCAATAATCACAGTGGGACATCCTGCAATGATAGTACCTCCATGTGTAGTCAAATCCCCCACTCTCGCAGCCGGCATACCATCGATCAAAACAGTTGCGGATCCTAAAATGATTGAATCGGGTGGACCGATACATGTACATAAATCTCCGACACGGGCAGGAGGTAAATTTCCAATCAATACAGTAACTGCTCCAGGGGGTAAAATAGGCCCTCCAACATGAGGTACTACTCCATTTACCATTGGACAAATATGCATGTCGCTGATTCTTGCCGCAAATGCCATAATCTTTTTTTGACTAACATGAACTAATGACTTAATTTATTTTCACTAATGACCCTTTAATCTCAGTAATCCCGCTGCTTTTAACACTTGTGCTGCCACTGCCTTCAATACTCATTGCAGCGTTTGCATTTAAAGAAACCTGAGAAGCAGAAATGGAAATAGATTTTTTTGCCTTAATTGTAAGATCAAATGCCGATTCTATATTAACGCCGCTTGAATCCATAATCATTTTATTTCCATTTCCGTCCTGCAGGGTAATACTCGATCCATCATCATTCAGTTCAAAAACCCTGTTACCAGGAGTTTCAATAAGAACACTTTTTTTTCTATCATCAAAAAATAATTTAATCCCCGACCGCGATTGATATCCCTTTTGGGGGTTAGCTGAAACCGGTTCAATGGGTGCAGGTTTTGCGCTGCTATGGAGCATTCCTAAGATAACCGGATGCCTTGGATCATCATTCATAAATCCAACGACAACCTCGTCATTTTCTTCCGGCCTGAAAAAAGTACCGCGTTTATTACCTGCATCGAGTGTTGCAACTCTTGCATAAATTCCTTCGTCATTTTCATTAACCATCGGCAAACGTACTTTAACGCGGTATTGTCCGGACTGATCTACAATGTCAGTTACGATAGCAGTCTGCAGGCCCTGGATAGATGAAGACTGCCCTGTTTGTGATGCAGGGTGAGTTGGGTTTGTTTGTTCAGTAAAAAATTGTTCACTCCATCCCAAGACGGCTTCCGTTATCCAGTTACCTTCCGAATATTCATGTTGAATTCCAGACACAAAAGCTTTTCCATTGAAATTTTTTCCTGCTCCATTAATATTGATAAAATCACCAGGTAAAACAGAATTGATTCCCTGGTATTTTACCTTTGCTTTAATTTTTGAGAGTGCCTGCTTCATTTTTTTTGAATTGGTAAGAGCTTGTTGTTCATCCATGGTCATCGGGGCTGAAGTTCTCATTTCGAAGGGCTGCGATGAAACAGACGCAAGTTGTGAAGTTGAAAAGTCTCCTTCTTCTTTTATTTCAGGATCCTCACTCTCTACTGTCTGCACTTTCTGGTTTACAAAATCCCACGTAAATGTTTTTACAGTTGAAGTTTGTACGCGTGAGTCCATATCGGCATTGAACTCAATGATATCAGCACCATATGTCAAATCCAGTTTTGCATCTGCCTCCAGTTTAGGTTTTATTATATTCAACCGTCCATTATTAATCACACATATCATTCCATTCACATCGATCCGGCTTATCATAAAATCCCAGTCGGTAATATTTGATTGTACAAGCTGCTCATGTTTTACACTAGATTTGTCCACTTCATAGTCTACCAACCCGTTATTATCTAATAGTTGTTCAACAACTTCACTGTCAAGTATATTATTAAAATGATGATTATTGCGATTGATAGTCATTTTAATAATCTCATCCTTGCATTCAATATTCAATTCAGCACAATTGTCAGTAATACGGTGTGAGTTGCTGATAATAATACCATTAAATACAGTATTCTTTTCATTATGATATCCGAATTGGATTTCAATTTTTTTACCAGGTTTGAATTCGCCCGAATCACTTATTTCAAAATCCTCTTTATTAGGTTCTCCGTCTAAAATCTGCAAATGGGCGGTTGGAATTTTGTTTATTTCGTGTAATACGGTAATACTTACAATATGATATTTTTTGGAAACAGGATTTCCTTCAATCAAAATACCTAAACTGACAAGATCCGGATTTTGAAGAGTAGGTACTATTCGATCTGTTACGGGCATAATTATTAAGCTAAAGGTGGAAAATTTATTTTTGTCCCTGCTTTTATTTTTCTGAATCCATCGAGCCTGTTATATCCAGCAACTTCTATATAATAGCTTTGGTCATTATAGATTTTTTTTGTCATCAAAGGCAGCTTATCACTGGCAGTACAGACCAGCTGGTGGGTTATATCCGGGCTTTGTGCATTTTCCAAGGCAACACGCAGATTTTCTTCAACAGTCCCCTTGAATGAACATTTTGCAATGGCTCTGATAGGAGTACCATCGGGTTTGAATAATTTAAATTCAATATCCATGGCTGTAAGAACCCCTTTAAACAAAAGGGTTCCCCAATGTATTTTAAGATAATAAGGCCGATGGATTTCACCCTGGTATTGCAGAATTGTTTCTTTGAATTTCTGCAGCTGATCGACAACATTTTGCGAAACATCAAAGGGTGTAGATATGGAAACATTAAGGACTGAAGAATTCTGTACAACACCAGTTGCATCAAAAAGAAAATCAAAATTGAATTCCTGTGCCGGCATTTTATTGAACTTCAGTGCAACACCTGAAGTGCCCGGAGCCTGCGATTCGCAAAATTCAATTTTATACCTATAAGTATAAGTTTCCGGGTTTATCAGTGCTGTGAATTTTCCGCCATCCACTTTCTGTTCGTAAGCAGGATCCTTATATGATTGAATAAAAAGTTTGTCTGTTTTTTCAAATTCTAAAGTCATCAGCGTTCATTTTTTTGATGAAGTATTCGAAGTATTTTTTCAATAACTTCTTTAGTTATTTCTTTTTTTAACTTACTGATATCTTCTTGTATAATAATATTAGCAGGCTGTTTATCTTTTAATCTAACTACAGCTTTTATATGCAATTCTTTTATTTCAATTGGCATGAGGATTTAATTGTTTAAGAGACAGGAAATTTCTTCTAGTTTTGAAATTAAATGTTCACACTAATTACATTAAAAAATTGGTAGCTTAATGTAATGGATTCAACAACTATTGAATTCTCCTCGGCATTGAAAGAGGAAATAGACCATTTTTTAGGGATGGCATTAACAACATACCATGACTGCAGAGGAATATGGTCTTCATTAAGCAGAGAAATTGTAATATTAATAGGTTGAAAAATGAAATTTTCTAATGCATTCTTACACCATGAGATGATACCCGAACCTATAAACATACCACGTTTGAGAGTAATCTCGGAATAGCGGGTACGTTTAGGAAGCTGCCAGATAAACCTGTTCTCACCTCCTTCAACGAATGATTCCATTTCCATTTCAACTTCCAAGCCGCTCACCTCCTGGAAGCGGAAATCATTCGGTGTTGGAGGGAATAATTCAAATGTTACAATAAAGTGAAAACCGACAGGAGGATATTCAGACATCAGGCATCATTCTGAATTGTTAAACCTTCATGTGCAATCTCAATAGTTTCAATAGCAACTTCATTACCATCAGCTTTTAAATCAGTAGACTTCAAGCTAACAACAAAGCCGTTCTTAATTTTCCATACAACAACGGGATCATGATTTTCATCCAAGAGTGAAATGGTTAGATCCCTTCGTTCAACAGTGTTAAGTGCAATTGTATTCCACCATTTGTAAAAGTCATTATCACCTTTGAATGTTCCGCGTTTCAGGGTAATATTCGAAAATTTTTGAAGTCCGGGCATTTTAATTTTGTGAAATTCCGGACTTACACCATCACGATATTCAATAACATCGGTAGATACATCCAAACCGGTTACTTCAGTAAAGCCAATTTTAGTTCCTCCCCAATCAACCTGAAAATGAATTTTTGATATTGGATATTGTGCCATAGTATTTCCGTTTTTTTAATTATAAAAATTATTAATTATCATTATGATTCCTGCAATTTGTGTGAGAAACGGAGGATAATAAATTCGGCGGGTCTTACAGCCGCCATTCCAATTTCAACTATAAGCAATCCGTTCAAGATATCCTGTGCGGTCATTGTCTGCCCCAACCCACATTTTACAAAAAATGCTTGCTCGGGTTTTGCTCCTGCTAAAGCACCTTGTCTCCATAACAATGTTAAATAATTTTCAAGCATTGCCCGAACCTTGACCCATGTTTTGGAATCGTTAGGTTCAAATACAAAAGGCATTGTAGCTTTTTTAGAAGATTCTTCAACCATAATAAATAACCTTCGAACAGGAACATAACGCCACTCATTACTATTGCCATCTATTGTCCGGGCTCCCCATACCAATATTCCCTTGCCCGTAAAAAAACGGATAGCATTTATGGACTTTCCAGTATCACTAACATTTAAACCATCATTATCACTATTATCGATTGTATAAGCTAAAGACTGCACACCCGATATATTCACATTTGCCGGAGCTTTCCAGACACCCCTTGTTGCATCGGTTAATGCATAAATCCCGGCAACTGCACCACTTGGAGGAAGTTCGGTTGCAGTAGTAGCAATTTTAAGATTGATAGATCTGTATAGTGAGAAAGTATCATACAAAGTATTTTCAAAACCACCTTCGATAAAATCAGCTGAACTTTTTATATACATAAGAGAATCATACAAGTCTTTCATTATTTGCGAAACCTTGGGCTCTGCTGCAATCATGTTCTCACGGAATTTTTCTTCTTTATCCGGATCTGCTCCTGATATCGGGTTATTTGGATAAATAGAATTATCCACAACAACATTAGCATCAGCCATAACACTATTTCCCCCGTCTTTCCACTCGTCTGCAGTCCAATTAGTAACCGGAGCATATAATTTATTATCTACATCAGTTAACCCTTTATGAGATTTATTATAGCTATTTAATGTTTTCATCCGGCTTTTCATAGAATCTGATATTACCTTTTTAATAGTTGACTTTACAAAATTTATTGTCTCTGTTGACGGAGGGATTGGCGGAATGGGATCAGATAAATCTGTAGTATTAATTGCAAGATTATCAAGTAGATTATCTGCAGTGCTATAAATGAAATCGTATAAAGCTTTGTATGCATTTTTAACATCTGCAGGAACAGGTACAGCAGCACCTGCTTTCGTTTTAAAATCTTCAACTAAAACATTATAATCATCAAAAAGATTGTCACTAATTTTGCTCTTTATAAAATCATTCTCTTTTATGCTTGTTTCCAGATGATTTATCAAAGCTAATGTTTTCACATCGGTAGATGCTACTAAATTCGTTAGGGGAATAGAAGTTCCGAATTTGAACAACGAATTTTTTAAAGACCTGTACGTAATGTTTTTTGATAAATTAGTATTAAGATATGGAGTATATGCAGCTCCATAATTCATGGAAATTAAATCGATGTTGTTTCTAAAATTAGTAACAGATGTATTCCATTCCGTTTCATTTTTCGAAGGGCTTAAATCACAAATTGTAAACCGGTCCTGCAAATCAGCACATTGTTTTAAAGCTAAATTTTGTACATAAAATAAATCTGTTCCGCCTAATTTTACAGCATCAGGAAATAAAATCAGTGTGGGCTCATCTTCTTTTTTAAGAGGGCCTGTAATTGCGCTTTCAAATAGACTCTTATCGATAGCTGCATTATAATCACCAATGGAAATTATATAGCATTGTCCTCCACCATTTAAATAAAACATTCTAATACTATCGTACATAAAATAATCCTGGGTCATTTGAACATTTGTCACATTATTATTTACGTCCAAATCTACATGGCTAATTTTCATTTCAGGACCTGTTCCATAATAATTCTCAAATTCAATAAGTGACTTAATCTTAACTGCTTTATTAGTAAGGTTTTCACCATCTCGAGCGGCCATATATGTGTAACCGATAAAAACAGGAACAGCCGTATCTACTTGTGCTACAGAAGGCGGAAATGATGGAATTTCGGTAGTATATACTCCCGGTGTTTTAATTGCGGTTTCATTTATTTGTGACATAAAATTATCTCTTTTAATTATTATTAAATATTTGATTTACCTTCCTATTTATTTTTAAACCTTACCAAATAAAGCGGACTTAATAATTGTTGTTCCGTGTTTTTGAAAATATCGTAGCTGCTATTTATAGCTCCAGTATTATAAATGTCTACTACAGCCAGACAATTTATTTCCGGGTTTACTATACTTATACTGAAGAGATCGTCGTTATTTACTCCGTCTTCATGTTGAGTGATAAAATTATTTGTCCCGACATTTTTTCTGTTGCTAAACTGATAGACCTGTTTTGAACCGACAATATCGATAATAGTAGTCTTAAAAAAATTGCTTCCTGCCTGCAAAAGAAAACGGTATCGCTGGTTATCTGGAAATTTTACAAAAGGAATTTTGGGCTCCTTGTTAGGAGGATTAAAAAGAATACACCTAATGAAACATACAAAAGCATTGTCTAAAAGCCTGCAGTCCATTATAAAATTTGTAAACAGTTTTTTAGTTTGTTCATCCGGTAGAATTCTAATATCATCTGATAAAGAATTATGATGAGAAGAACCATAATTATCATGAAAGAATTTAATTGTAAATAACTCTTTATAAATAGTTTGAATTGAGTCCATGCTTATTTTATGTGATTGTGTCAATTAGATTATAGTTTGAATCTATCTCCTTAATTAAATTACCTCCTTGACCTTCGTCTTTGTCAATGGTTACCATCCGTACCTTGTAAGCAACTGACGGATAATACTTTCCCCCCAGCATAGACCACATTTGATACAATTGTTCAAGATTAAAGCTTAGCAACTCTACGATAAGTTTTTCAATTCCCGGATCCAACGATGGGGTATTGGAGTGATTGAACACAGGTTTTTGTTGAAAAAATTCAATTACTTGCTGTATCTTCTGGATTCCTAATTCATATCCGACTCCATCTTTAGCAGAAGTAAAAAGTAATGTAAGATATAAATGAATTGCAGGATTTTTCACTATAACATCTGTACCGTTCCTAACAAAATTTTGGGGGTTACGTGAAATTCTATTTTCCTCAATATTTATTAACGAAATAATAATCTCATCGGTTTGATTATTGTTAGATAAAATCTCGGCAATATTTCCGATTTTTGCGCCAACTGCTGCCGGTATTTCTTGTTGTATTAAATGAATAGCTTCATAAATCATATTTTAAATTCTTTTTTCTTTCTTAGGCAGACTTCGTCCAACTGACTCCCATTATACTGTTAAATTCACATTCTAATATTTATAACGTATATTCTATTTAATGGAATGATATTCTGAAAGATGATAATATTTCTTTCCGGATGAATTTTCAGATTCCTTTATCAGTCCTTTTAATAATAAAACACCTATCGCATTCATTACTTGACTGGATAATTCTTTTATCTCATTTTCGTAAACAAAAAATGTAATCCCCTCAAGGTCATCCTGGTGATCTTTTTTATCCAATAGATATTTAACTATTCTATCACTCAAACTATTTTGATTTATTTTCGTTTCTGCATTCCTCGAATTGATCCAGATAGTCCAATATCCGTTCCAAAATATGCTGCAGGTATTTAACTTTTTATTTTACAATAAGATAGGGTTTTTGTTTAATCTATTGTAATTTGAAAAAATGTGACAAAAAAATCAGGGTTTAGAAGATTGCAAGATTAAAAGATTAACAAGATTGCAAGATTTAAAAAACTGATCTTGTAATTTTTTAATCAATCTTTAAGGTTCCGGCTCAGCAGTTTTAGGATTAAGAATTACATTAAGAGTAAAATTATCCCAAAGGGATTACTATAGAAAGAGCACGATTAAGAATTAAGATTAAGAATTAAGATTAAGAATTGGAAATTAAAAAGTATTAAAAATAGGGTGGGTAAAAAAAGTCACATGATATTCGAACTTTTTCTATAGGTGGAAGGATCTAGTTTGTATTTTTTTAGCAGTCTCCCCAAAGCACGTCGATCTTTTTTTGCAAAGATGGAGGCTTTAGTCAAATTACCTTTAAAAGAAGCCAGCAGGTTATTTAGGTATGATTTTTCGAAATCCGAGACTGAATTTTCTTTAGCAGACTTGAAAGTTCCTATAGAATTAAACTTTTTTGAACTTGCCCTTAAGTTTAATTCATCTTCATTAATACTCCCTGTAGAATTCAAAATAACAGCTTCCTGAATTACATTCTGAAGTTCCCTGATATTTCCTGCCCATTCATAATGGAGCATTTTCATAATTGCCAAAG
>CAVUOL010000034.1:0-50761 GCA_963742995.1 uncultured Ignavibacteriales bacterium | reverse complement strand
GCAATGCCAGCAGTAAGCTCGCCAAGAGACGCCATTTTTTCTGCATGAACTAATTGTGCCTGTGCGGATTTCAATTCACTCAAAGTTATTTCAATTTTGTTTTTAGCATCCTCAAGATTCTTAAAATCTTCATAACGTGCATAAGCAATAGAAAAGGCTTCAGCTAAAGTTTTTACTAATTCAAGTTTTTCATCTGTGAGAGGAATGGTATCTCCTACATAAAGCATTCCCTGGGTAAAAGGGACAAAATGCAGGTTTAATGATTCAGGTGGAGTTGAAGAGCCCTGGTATGTTTCCGGGTTTTGAACTTGTCCTAATTCCATCATTGATTTTGTCCAGCTGATAAACTCTTCTTTAGTCCAGTGTTCTTTGTATACTTCTTTCTTTTGCCAATACTCAACTGTGTTTCTTGTTAGTTCATTCGCACCGAAAGATAAATTCAATACTCCAAGTGATTTGCCGTCGGGAGTAGTTAAATAAACCTTTGTTTCCGATTTGTCTTCATCAATAATGAAAACTCCACATCTGATAAAAGGTACTTCAAGTGTTTTTAATTCACGCCAGATAATTGGAGTAATGCGATTGAGATCTTCTGCAGTACGCATGCTTGCAATTTCACCACGAATTCTGTCCAATGATGCCTGTTTGATTGCCTCGCGTGCCTGTGCTTCTGCTTTTTGCAGATCTTTATAACGTTTATAAGTAAGACTAAGTACAGTCGTAAACCTGCGGTAAATGTTTAATTCATCTTCCAACATTTCTTTATCCGTCCATGCGTATACACCCCCTTCAGAAAAGAAGAAGAAGTAACCATACTGAACCACATCATTCGGATAATCAGGAAAAGAAACCTGTGGTCTTAGCAATTGATAATATTCTTTTATTTCATTACCCCGCAAAATGGGATGATATTCTTTTTGTAATAACCAATTGTCATATACACCTACTAATACCGGATGATCGTGCAGTTTTATTTTACCGATAATTTCAATTGAATTTCCACCTTCGATCGTATTTGTGGTGGATACTTCGGCAATATGTGTTTCATTATCTATCAAACCAACACCACATCTTCTTGGTGTGATACTATAGGATTCCAATTCGTTATAAAATGTGCCGATGGTTGCTGCAAGATCCTCCGAGCTGTGCATGGCCATTGCTTTTGCACGAATTCTTTCCAATGATGCTTCGATCTTTGCTTCTCTTGCCTGCGCTTCTGCTTTTTGGAGATCGAGGAAGCGGATAAAGGACTGCTCAAAAACTTTGGCAAAACGAATCAGGATTTCCTTTTCTTCTTCGGAAGGCAGATCCCCCTGGATGGAGGGAATCATAATGGCAGAGTTTTTAGACCAGGCCCACGCAAGCCCATGACTTTTACTCTCTAAAATGATTTTTTTGTATTCGTCGGGCAGTTGTCGGTAATCGGAATGCTCAAAGGCATAGTTGAAGAATGCATTTTTCACATCATACGAAAAGACTTTTGCAAAATAATCGTCCTCCCTGTTTTTAGATGCCCATGCTTCATCGAATAATTCATCCTTGAAATAGGGTAGCAAATAAGAAACAGATGGATGAGCAGGATCTTCGGTTGCAGTCCAGTGTATCACGTCTTTGGAATCCTGGGAATATGTACAGATAACTGCTCCCCACGTATCAAGAATGACACCTGTGTTCTTCAACTCTTCGGCTACTACCCGCACCACCTCTTGCAGTTCATCTGTCTTGTGCATCGCCATTGTTCTGCTCCGCACTCTTTCCAATGCAGCTTCTACCTGTGCTTCTCTTGCCTGCTCTTCGGCATTTTGGAGATCAAGGAAGCGGGTGTAGGTTTGTTCGAAAACTTTGCAAAATCGTTGGAGTAAGTAGAATAGTTCGTCATCTGCTTTACTCCAGGAGGTATAACCCATAAAACCAAACAGATGGCGGCATTGAAGCAGGTGATAATCCGAGGAATCTTCCGGGATATATTCCAATTCAAACTGTAATTGCTCCTTTAATACTTTTTGAGCGACTTCCTTTTCGAGTGAGAATTGACGATAAGGCTCATTGTTTTTGAAAGCATCTATATCAGCCTGAAAAGTAAAATAATCTTTCCCGTTAACGGTGTAGTTTGATTTTAGATTGCTTTGCCCGGTATTATTCCAAATTTCCAGCGTATTCTCTTTTACATTTACAAGTGAAATCCAGCAAGTAACTGTCTCTGTTCTGAGAATTTTGAATTGACTGGTTAATTCTTTAACAACCTGTTCCAACTCGTCGCTTTTTTGCATCGCCATAGTCCTGGCACGGACTCTTTCCAATGCCAATTGAATTTCTGCTTCTCTAGCCTGTACTTCTGATTTTTGCAAATCGAGAAAGCGGGTGTATGTTTGCTCGAATACTTTGGCAAAACGTTTGAAAATATCATGTGCTTCGGGCACATGTTCATACGTAATAAATACTAAATAGCCTTGTGAAAAATAGGCGCAATGCGTAATCTGGAATTTCGGCATTTCAAAGCCGGAGTTCTCCAGGTCCCCGAATATTTCTCTTGAACCAGGAAGGCCAAACATGTAACGATAGGTTTCCGCCAGGGATTCACCTTTTGATTCCCATACTAATAGTTCATCTCTGCTTTGTCTGGCATTATAGATATTGATGAAAAAAGGATCTTCTGTAAGCGGTGTTCTAAATGGTGGAGAGATGCCGCCATCAGCCAGGCTCATATATTGAGCTACAGCTTTCTCATCTTTATCAAAAATATTAAACCCGCAGCCCCATGGAACCATTCCTAAAGATTGTATTTGTTTAAACATCTCCGAAGCAGTATTACCCATATCCTCGCTTTTTTGCATAGCCATTGTTCTTGCACGGACTCTTTCCAATTCGGCTTCGATTTGTGCTTCTCTTGCTTGTGCTTCGGACTTTTGAAGATCGAGAAAACGGGTATAGGTTTGCTCAAAGACTTTGGCGAAACGTAAAAAAATATCGTGTGCATCAGGCACCGGTTCTAAAGTGATAAATAACAGATAACCGTATTTAAAGTAAGTGACGTGATCTATTTGTTGAGTTGGAAAAGAGCCGCCGCTTTCTTTAAATTCTTTCAGCGCCTCGCCCATGACCGGCAGGGTACATAAATAATCGTAGTGAGCTGCACAAGCATCGCCTGTAAACGATTCAATGTATATGGATTTTCCTTTTTTCCCTTCTTCGTAATAACGAAGGAATATATTTTCTCTTGGTGTTTTATACATAGGCATCGTACCCATTTCGGAGCTGAACCATTCAGTGGATTCATTATCGCCATAAATATTAAATGCACATCCTCTGGTTTTAATACCCAATGCTCTTACCTGGCTGTCCAGTAAAAAAGAAGCATCCGCCAGCTCATCACTATGCTGCATACCCATAGTTCTGCTTCTAACTTTTTCCAACGCGGTCTCTATCTGCGCTTCTCTTGCCTGCGCCTCTGCTTTTTGCAGATCGAGGAAACGGATATAGCATTGCTCAAATACCATAGCAAATCGCTTCAGCACAGCAAGGTCCGCAGCTGAAAGTTCCTCACCAGAATAACTGAAAATTTGGATATATGAATTTTTGCTTCCCGCCGTGGAAACTGATATACCAGGAAGGCTCAAAAGAAATTCTTTGCGTCCTTCAGGTGTTTCACTAAACCCGGATTTATCAAACAAATTTTGATAGTATTTATTTTTCTCTTTCTTGGAATACGATTTAGTAAATTCTTTTCCCGATTTCAGGGCAGTAACTATGTCCCTGTTGATTTCGCCACTTAGTGCCGGCTTCCCATTCTCCATGAATGGTACGATAAAACCCTTGGAATACTTGTATTTCTTACTTGCGGTCCAATCTACAGATGTTTTCTTATCCTTTGAAGGAATAACTATTGAAGCCGTGTCCAAAAGAATCCCAACTTCCTCCAATTGTTGCAACAGGATAGTAATAACGAGCTCCAGGTCTTTGCTCGTGTGCATTGCCAATGATCGAGAGCGCACTTTCTCTAATGCTGCTTCTATTTGAGCTTCTCTTGCCTGGGCTTCGGCTTTTTTAAGATCGAGAAAGCGGGTGTAGGTTTGCTGGAAAACTTTTCCAAAGCGCATCAGTACGGCATTCTCTTCATCAGTATAAGGAATACCCGAAAAGTTTTCGATGTATAGGCCGACATTATCTAACAATATAGTGGATCCTGCAAGGCCGGGGCAATTAAAATAGAATTCCAATGTTTCTTCCGGAACACCGGGGATTAACTCAAAAAGGTCCTGATAAAATTTATTCTTTTCTTCGAAGTTTAAATTCGTAGCAAAAAAATCTAATCCTTCTTCTTTCGCTCTATTAAATTGATTCGCCCAAACTGAATCAAAATATGTGTGTGTGATTTTAGATGGTACTTCATGTTTATCAGCAATCCAAAAATGCCAGTCACCTTTTGGTGTATAATCAACTACAAAACCTGTATGGTCAACATTGATTTTTAAATGAACGAATTGTTCATATACTAACGGAATTACTTCTTTGAGCTCCTCGCTTTTTTGCATACCCATTGTTCTTGCACGAACTCTTTCTAAAGCCAATTCAATCTGTGCTTCTCTTGCCTGAGATTCGGCTAATACAATATCTGAATAACGCTGATAAGATAGGCTGAAAACATTTCTAAATTTTTTTAGAAGTGCAAGCTTTTCCTCGTTAATGGGGTTGAAAGTGGAAATGCCGATTGTTCCGTTTCCGATGGAATAGAAATAGTAATAAAGTGCATTTATATTTTTGATTCTAGGATCGTCTTTTTCACCATATTTTCTTCTAAACTCTTTCCATTCTTCCAGATCATTCCCTTTATAAACGGCTTCAGAAAAAGCATCATTTGCTGCCCGTGATTGGTTTATCTGTTTTTCCATCACAGGGTGTGTGTTATAATTTAATGGAGTTATACTTTTACCTATCTCATCAGAATAGTCATAGTTCAGAAAAGATTTTTTTTCATCGTTATGAATATTGATCATCGAGTTCCTGAGTTCAGAGAAGCCCAGTGATATAAATTCCTTGAATAATATTTCGCAGATATTCAGAATGTCATCAGGTTTGTTCATCCCCATTGCCTGAGCTCTTACTCTTTCGAGTGAAGCTTCAATTTCAAGTTCCCGGTTTTGTGCTTCTACAGCTTTTCGTTTTTGTTCGAGTTCTTCAATTGTTTCTTCAAGTAAAATTGCTGTTGTCTTTTTTACTTTCTCGGTTCGTTCAAGTTTAAATGCTGTAATTTCTAATTCTTTGTCTGCATCCCTTACAGTCTTTGTAAGATCGGCTTTTTCCTTTTCGGTCAGATGTTCGGAGTTCTTAATAAAATCGAGAATGTATTGAAGATCTTTATTCATTTTTAAATAATTCCCAGAAATTTATTCATATTAATAACCGTGAAATCTTTTATTTTATTGCCACGACCTTTAGGTCGTGGATTGAATTTAAATGAAAATATCGGCTTTAGCCGCATTAGTTGTAAATGGGGCTAAAGCCTGAAAATTTGTCTTATACTAACCCCGATCTAAATGTCGGGGCTATTGACAATGCATTATATGTTAAGTTTACCTTAAAGAATTATTTTTCTTTTAATACGACACAGCATGCAGTTAAATTATGCAGATCATTATTGCCATCAGTCGCCCTGGCTATTTCACCATAACTAAAAAATCCGGCCATCGGAGCATTCCAGACTTTATGTATTTCCTCAATTTCTTTGCCCATCAGAGGTCCTAATGACATTAAACGTCCGGCACAGCTAAATAGAATTACAGCGTCAGCATTCGGCATTTCAGTTTCTTTCAATTCATTAAGGCCTTTAACAACTTTCTCGATAACATCGAGATCCGGCGGCAAGGAAAACCTTACTTTTGAACCTTGAGGAACTTTACCGCCGCAATAGAATGATCCATCATTCCAATCAATCAATAATCCTGGACGCATGACCGGTGCGCCTTCTTCACGCTGTAACTGAAGCGGAAAATTTGTAGCGATCATTTCAGCAGTTGTTTTCTGCTGGTTTTCTTCAGTCAATCCATCTAATCCCCCGTATTTTTTTGTTAGTTCAAGTACTGAAACACCATCAACAGTGAACACGTGGTTGCCTTCACTTTTTGTAACTGTTTTGGTTGTCCCCGCAGCTTTCCAACCGTGAGTGGCTCTTCCCTTAATAATGATTTTGTCTTCATCTAAAACTAATGCTACTAATCCGTGACTGCTGGAATTGCCTTTTGTAAATACAAACTGTTCTGAAAATTTATAATCGTCGCCTGCCAATCCGCCAAATATGTTTACTTCTTTACCAAGAACATTTTCAAATCCTTTAATCATCTCTTCAGCATCAGTTTTAAGATCACTGCTTGCAATTAAAAATGCCGGTTTTGCAAACTTTTCGAGTGATTTTTTTACTAGTGATTCTGCAGCTTCACCAAAATTTCTATCCTGAAATTCTTCAAATAATATTGTGAAATATTCAGGCTTTATTTCTAATAAAATTATTGCGGTGGAATTTTTGTCCATCTCATCATTGATAAATTCACCATTTGAACTCGCGCCAAATATGGCAAGTCCTCTGCTATCAAGCAGCTTGCAAACTCCCTCGCGATCCTGACTGATAGATAAGAATATAATAGCAAGTGTTGGTTTAAATCCATCTTCCGTACTTTCAGTCAAAGCCGATTGAATTTCTTCAGGTGTTTTTCCTTTTATTGATTTCGCTTTCATAGTAAACCTTATGTCTATTAGAATATTTTGAATATTGTCACACCGAGCTTGTCGGAGTGTGACTGATTCTTTATTAGTGTCATCCTTCGATAAACTCAGGATGACACTATTTTTCTTTTAATGCCACCACGCAGCATGCATTATTGTGATATTCATTCTTACCGGTTTTAGCTTTTCCATATTCACCATAGGTAAAGAAACCTGCCATGGGCGCATTCCAGATTTTTTGCACCTGCTCTATCTCCTCCTTTACTACCATCCCAAACGTTAAATGCCTGCTCACACATGAAAACATGATAAGTGCATCGGCTTCTTGTTGTGCGTCATCTTTAAGGGTTTTACAGTCTGCAACCACTTTTTCAATGGAATCAAAATCAGGCGGCATGGAAAATTTAATTTTTGAACCCTGAGGCACTCTTCCGGAACAAATCAGTGAACGGTCTTCCTTGTTGGCGAACATGGCTGTACGTATGACGGGATCTGCATTTTCCCTTTCCAGTTCCAGTGGATAATACCAGGAGCTCAGGAATGTCGTGATGTCCGTCTCCACATCCTCTTTGATATCCACACCCAGGTAATTCATCAATATATCCAGCGCTGGTTTATCGTCAATGGTATATACGGTATTCCCTTCACTTTTTGTAACTGTTTTTGTGGTGCCAATAGCTTTCCAGCCACAGGTAGCTATACCTCTAACATCTATTTTATCTTCATCAATAATGAGTGCTACAATTGCGCAGTCTTTACTTTTTCTGTTGGTAAAAACAAATGTTGATTTGAGTTCCAGATCATCTCCGGCCTTGCCGCCAAATATGGTTACTTCCCTGCCTCCAGGCGTGAAAGATTTTTCAAACTCTTGTATAATGCCTGCAACAAATGGTTCACCATCCATTGAAACTCCACTGTTTGCTATTATAAACGCAGGATTGGTAAAAACCTCTTTTCCAGTAGCAGCGAGCTTTCTGGCGTCGTCGAAGGCAGTCTCCTGGCTTGTTTCTAATAATTCAATCTTGAACCAGGCGGGGTTCATGTCGAGCAACAGCATTGCAATGCTGCCTCCTTCTACCTCGCCATCTATAAATTCACCTGCAGTTGTGGCGCCAAATATTGCAATGTTTTCGTTATCAAGTATTTTACAAACAGCATTGCGATCCTGTTTAATTGATAAGAACACTATTGCTAAAGTAGGTTTAAATCCATCTGACATACTTTCTGATAAAGAGGATTTAATTTCTTCAGGCGATTTACCTTTTATTGATTTTGCTTTCATAATGTGAATCCTATTTTACATTTGTTTCATTATAAAATTCCAATAACTACAAATTTCCTTAAAGCATATCGTAAATAAGCCATTACTTTGTTTTCGGCTGCCAGTTTTTGCCTGATATTCCTGAAAACATTTAACATTTATTACTTTTTAATTAATTCAAATTTATATGTTTTGTCAGTAAGATTTATTGTTACCCGATAGTAACCGGGTTTAACAGATATGTTCTGACCAAACCATTTTGCATCTCCGGAAGGAAATTTTTCTCCTCCCCAATTTGCTAACCAGCTATTTCCATCTCTAAACTTGACAGATCCTTCACTAAGCTTAACCGTAGCTTCCCAAATAGATTGAGGTTCGTTTATTAAAGTCATTGGTTCGTTTTCAAAATAATTTTTATTTTCTGTTGCATCGCCAACAATACCAATGTTTTGATACAGCAACCGAGCTGCGGGATAATATTGTTTAATCATATCTAAACAAGTAAGTGCAGAACTTTTTTCATTTTGAACCATAATTACGGCTAAGTCATTTTGACTTTTTGCAGATTTCAATGCTACTTTAAATGAGTTTGAATTAATAATCTCTAATACTTTTTTCTGTTGTTCTTTTGAAAAAAAAGTTCTGTCCATATTTTCATAATTGTTTAAAGCAGAATAACCAAATAGTAAAGCCGGTTCGGGGAGATGTAGATTATTTATTAATGGTGTTAATTGTGGCGAACTAAATTGACCAATATTTAATTTATTAAAAACATAAGAAGCTATACTTTTATAAAGCTTGCTTTGTAATAAGTTCTTCGGATTAAATTCTAATAAATCAATTTGATATAAAGCCTCTGAAGTAAACACATCTGGAAATTTATCAATATAATAAATAAATGATGGTAAAAGTGCCGGTTCAACTTTGTCTGGATAATGCATTAAACTATCTATAATACTATTTTTTTGTCTTAAAGTGTTTTCAGTGCGGTTCATTTGCTGAACATCTTGATCAACAATTGTATAGATCTGTTCTAGAACAGCATTGAATTTCACCTCACTTTTCCGATTTTCATTCCAGTTGTTTACTTGAAGAGCAATTAAAATACCAATTACCACCAACAAAATTTCGCCCAACGCATATTTTATATAGTTTGTATTTTTAATTACTGAACTATTTTCAGTAATTATTTTTTTACGGATGTTTTTGAAGATTTTTATCATTTTAGTTCGGTCTGAATAAGGTCAATCATGATATTAATATTATCTAATAGTTGATTATAAAAATGAAGTTGATAAACACGATATGCGATAAGCTGACTTATGATATTTCCAAACTCTTCATCATTTTTTAACCGTTCCCATTCAATCTTTGGTTTTTTACTATTAGTGTAAGTATTAAATGTCTCGCTTTTTAGACTATTTTGAAATATTGATATATAATAATCTCTAAAGAGTAAAGGTGGTAGGAACTTATGGACATAACAGGCATATCTCTCTATAACAGTTTTTAAGTTTCCGTTATGTGTTGTCCAATCCCAGTTTGTTACATCATGATAGATGCTCAACATGTTTTTAAGTTGTGTGTTTTCTATCAGTTGTATATCTCCACTACTTAAAAGCGTAGTATAAGCTGACTTGGAAATACTAAAAAAAGCATAAGCTTCAACGTCTAACAAATCATCCGTAATTTTTGTTGTATCTGTTTTGGATAGAGAGGCATTAATGAACTCAGAGATCTCGAAAGTTTGATTATTTAATTCTCTTACATATTCAATAATTTCTTTAAGGTTATTTCTATCATTATTCAATTCATTTAATAATTCTATATAATGGTTATTTAATCGTAGCTGGTCTTTTCTGTCTTCATTCCAATTATTAATCTGCAATGCAATTAAAATCCCTATAACTACAAGTACAATTTCACCAATGGCATAGCGAAGATAAGCCATCACTTTATTTTCGGCTGCCAGTTTTTGTCTCATATTTCTGAAAAACCGTATCATAGTCTAATTACTTTTATTGATTTTGATTTTATAAATTAGTTCTTTAAAAATTATTGATCTCTTATAAAAACTAAGTAAAAATTTTAATGCTACACAACAACAAGTGATGTTTTGAAACTCATGTCTGTTTCCGGGTGACCTGCCAAATTCTCCGTAGGTGAAAAAACCCGCCATGGGTACATCCCAAACTTCCTTCAATTCTTGAATTTCTTATTAAGGGACACTGTTACTACTTCAAATTTACTAAAAAAGAATGAAGACACGTTGGTCTAACTATGACGAACATTTCAGATTACTGAAAGATCTTGAAGCAGATACAAAATATTAACTTTTTATCTTAATTACTGAAGTTACGCAAAATGAAAATTTTTATGAAAAGAATGAAAAGAATTATTTCAGAATTGCATAAAATTAACTTTTGAGATTCTTCCCGCAAGCGGGACAGGTCTCTCCACTCCGTTCCGAACAGAATGACAACTTTACGTAACTTCAGTTTATTACTGAAGTTACGCAAAATTAGAATTTTCATAAAAGAATGAAAGAATTATTCTAATATTTGCAGAAAATTAAAACCTTGAGATTCTTTCCCGCAAAAGCGGGACAGGCACTCCACTTCGTTCCGTTTAGAATGACAATATTTGCGTAACTTCAGTTAATTAGATTATCAATAGTGTTTGGATATTTTTCATATGTAAGAAGGGCATAACAAACTAATTATCCGGTCAGAATAGTTACATCATAATTAATTAAGCTTAATGATCAAGCCGGAATACTTTCGGTCCATAGTTTCATTCTTTCCATCAACATATCATCTGCAACACCTCTCACAAAACCAGCTCCCTGCAAATGGAAATCCGCACGTATAGTGTGTTTAAGCCAATCATCTGAAGCTACAACCGAATCAAGCTTGCTGCCTTCTCCTTTTAGTATGAAAAAACCATTCATGTCACCGCCATGCGGGTTAAGAAAAACAGGTTCAAAAGATTGAATTGATCCGTTTTTCTGAAGTTCTCCCAGGTATTGCACAAATTCCTGGAAATGTTCAGCACTTATTTTTTCACGTCCGGGTATTGACCGGTTCCATCCGAAAAATAAGACATTCTCTTTCATATTTTACACCTTTCTATTTTGAATAATTAAAAGGATCAAATTACTTTTTAACATTATTTTTTTTTAAAAAAAGCAAGGGATGCAAAATTAGCATCCCCTTCAAATAAAAGTTAATCGTTGCTTGGCTTTGAGGTTCTTCCACCATGGTCACCAATCAATACCCATTTGCCGTTGCTTTTCATAAGAATATCGGTCCAGTTTCCTGAGCTGGGTTCACTTTTTCCAGTTTCTTTATTTTTATCTAATTCAGCATAATAATAATGTACATAGGCAAAATCACCTTTAACCCAGATAGTCAATGGAGTAACAGTAAATACTTCAGTAGTATTTTTTTTAGTATCATTTTCTATCCATTTACTTGTATTAGCTTTGCTTTGTGGAACCTTAGATTGATAAGACCATCCCTGGTAACTATCATCAAAATAGGACATGAATCCTGCTGCATCTCCGGAGGCTTCTACTGCCCAATATTTTTCTACACCTGCCCAAACATCTTTTTGTTCATCAGACCACTGCTGGGCAAGGCTTTTTCCCGATAAAAGTATTACTATAAACATTATAGTGAATACAGAAAGCGACTTTTTCATATTACGAGCTCCTTTTTTGTTTGTATATTTGTTACTTAAAAATGATTAATTGTCATAGATCGATAAGCATACTATGACATAATCTTTATATTTCAATGATTATATCCTTGTTATTTATTGAAAACGACTTCCCTATAAATTTCATCGGAGTGTTTACCTGTGAAATATTTGTTGTAAGCTTTATTGAACTCATCTCTTGCTTCTTTTGTCGGCCATGCTTTTTCAAAGAGTTCATTTGCTTTCTGTTCAGCTTTCGTAATGTCATCCCATGATTTTACCTCAATAATTCCAATAAAGTCCCTGTTATTATGACCCCACCAGTGGCGTACAGCTTTATGGCTTACTACATATTCATTATCACTTCCATAAAGTTTATCCATATAAAGTGTGGCAAGCGAATCCAACTCTCTTGCAGAACCCTCATCGGGAAAAGCTCTTTCAAAATTTGTCATAACAAAAACATTTCCCTGAGCTTCCTGGGCCATAACTGTATTGTTCATTGAAATAAATACAACGAACATAAAAAGAATTGCAAATAAATTTTTCATATTCTTTCCTTTAATAATTGTGATTGATATATTTTTTTATGATTTGGTCGATGTTTTTAAACTTATTGATCGTTTAACCATTGTTCAAAGCTTTTATTCGTTTCACCTTTAGGATATATCCAATCCGGTTTTAACCTAAGTCCGGTATTATTTCTCCAGATAAAATCAATAGAATCGACAATATCTGATTCATTAGCTATATTTAGAAGATACATCTCCTTTTTTTCAAGATAAATTCTCTTTATCTCGGAATAAATATTTTGTGCAAGAAGCGTATTTTGAATTATATCGGCCTGTCTTAAATCGTAAGTTGCCCAGACAATTCCATTTTTACCTAAGAGAAAATCATTCTCATCCAAAGAAATATTTAGTTCTACGATAGTACCAAATGGCAGATCCGGCGGTTTATCTACACTCAATTCTTTCCAATCAATTATCATCATTGTTTCAAGTTCAATCTTCCCGATATTGGAATAGATACCTTTAATTTTTAAAATTTTCACATCTTAACCGGATTATGAATTATTAAATTCGAAATTGTAGAAGTAAAGTTAGAAGAATAGCCGGCAGATATCTTGTATTTTTTGCGCAATTGTTAGGACTATTGGCGCATCATCTATGTCTTTTTGAAATCGGAAGGAGTATATCCAAACTGTTTCTTAAATGCCCTTGTAAAATATGCTTGATCATTAAAGCCAACTTTGTAACAAATCTCTGCGATACTTCCGGCATTCTGTTTTAAAAGATCTGCAGCTTTTTGCAGACGAAGTGAGCGGATTACTTGCCCGGCAGGCTGATCAATAAGTGCATTTAATTTCCTGTTAAGCTGTGAAACACTCATATTCATTTCTTCAGCAAGTTTTTCTACGCTGAATTGTTCATCGTCAAAATGTGATTCGATTATTTTTATTGCTTTTTGTAGAAATTGCTGGTCAGCAGTTATAATAGAAACTTCCGAGGGTTTGATTATTGTAGCCTGGCTGAATTTTCTGCGTAATTCTTTTCTCTGAACAATCAAATTCTTTATACGAACTCTTAACTCTTTGGCACTGAAAGGCTTGGTTAGGTAGGCATCTATACCGGTTTCAAGTCCTTCTATTTTATCATCCAGTCCGGCTTTTGCTGTCAACATAATTATTGGTATATGACTTGTCTTCTCATCGTTTCTAATTTCTTTACTGAATTTGTAACCATCCATTTTCGGCATCATGACATCGGTTATTATAATGTCCGGAATGGCTTCCTGTGCTTTTGAAATGCCTTCCACACCATTGCATGCTTCGATTACTTTATAATCTTGCTTGGTCAGCTCAAGCATATAAGCTCTAACATCGGGATTGTCTTCAACGATTAGGATTATTTCTTTATTTCCAGCTTCCGGAAGTTGGATACCGGCTGCCGGCTGCGGGTTTTCAGAAAACCGATCAGTTTCAAATTGATTATTAATTTCAATAAATGAAAATTTATTTTTATAAACCAACTTTTCTTTATCAAGACTCATATCTCCAAGAGGAAGATTAACTATAAAATCCGTTCCCTTTCCGACTTCGGTGCTTACTGAAATGGTTCCTTTATGAAGCTCAATCAATTCTTTTGTAAGTGATAATCCAATTCCGGTCCCTTCATACTCGCGGGTATTTGAACTGTCTCCTTGATAAAAACGATCAAAGATATGAATAAACTGTTCTTTGCTAATACCTTTTCCTGTATCCTTGATATGAAGTTCGACCATAGAATTATTTAAAATATTTAAACAAACTTTTATTTCACCCCCGGCGGGTGTGAACTTGAATGCATTTGAAACAAGATTGTAAAATATTTTTTCCATCTTATCCGGATCAAATATTACAGGTATATTTTCAAATTCAGTTTCAAATTTTAATGTAATTTTTTTGGATTCGGCAATTGATTCAAAAGACCAGAACAGACTTTTCAGAAATGAAACAATATTATGCTGTTCGGCTTTTAGTTCCATACTCCCTGATTCAATCTTGGAAAGATCAAGTAATTGATTGATAAGTGTCAGCAGTCTTCTTGCATTCCTGTTTGCAACATGAAGCTTCCCTTTTTCTTTAACATCAATTTTGGAAGAGAGCACACTTTCAATTTGTCCTAAAATTAAAGTAAGCGGGGTACGGAACTCATGAGATATATTTGCAAAGAATTGAGATTTCAGCTGGTCTAATTCTTTTAACTTTTCGAATGCAACAAGGTCTAATTCAACTGCATGCTTTTTATTTAGTCTTTTTAATTCAAAATGTCTGAGAAGGAATAATAAACCTAAAAATATTATACTATACAATACATAGGCCCAACCTGAAAAATACCATGGAGAAAGAACTATAAAATCAAAAGAATCTTCTTTACCTATTATTCCATAAATATTTTTTGAGCGGACATGAAATTTGTAATTTCCATTTGAAATATTAGTATATTCTTTTACAGTTTCGGTAGTCCATTGGGACCATACATCATCATTTCCTTCAAGATAATATTGGTAAAGATTTGCTTCGGACTTATCGTAATTGACTGTTGAGAATTGAAAAGTAATATCATTATATTCAAAGGGGAAAGTCCTATTCTTTTTTAAAGAATTAACTTCAGTTCCGGCAAAAATTAATGAATCCTGATTTATCTTTACACTACGGATGTAAGTTGGGAATTCCTTATTATAATTTCTTTTTATTTCAGGGTTGTATCTGAATACTCCTTCATCTGTGCTGATCCACAAATGTTCATTATCAAATTCCGGAGATAGATCAGAATAAATGGTAAAGACACTATTTAAATCGAGTCTTCGAAAAACCGGATCAGGCTGCCACTGATATCTGCCATCTTTCTGTTTGACAGCTTTCCCAAGTTCATTCCTTTGATGTGAATTTGCTAAAATCCATAAATCACTATTATAATTCTTTTCACAAAATAGAATAGAATAGGTGGAATCTATAAACGATTTCCCAAGACATGAATCATAAATAAATTTATTTGAACCGGGCTCAAATCTAAAAAGGCCAACATCAGTGGCAAAATGCACTTTACCACCGAAAGATAAAATATTGCACTGTTTGCCGGGTAATCCATTATTATTGTTATAATATTCCATTATAATTTTACCTGTATCCTTAGATGAAAATCGTTTCCCTTGCATTATACTAAAGTGAATAATTCCTTCATATTCTGTTTCAATCCACAAGCTGCCGTCACTATCCTCGACTAAGTTATCGATTTCGCTTTTTATTCCCGGAATTCTTTTTATTATTTGCCACCTGCCGGCATTAAACTGTAATACTGCCAGTCCTATCCTATAAGTTATATAAATAATGTTTGTGTCTATGTCAGATTTGTATAATGAAGGAGCGTCAAAGTCAAATAGCATATGTGCATTGTTGTCTTTTCCAATTTTGTAAATCCCGCTGACTGAAGATGCCAAAAGAGAGCCGTTTTCAGAAACGAAATTTTCTCCACCTGAATTAATTCCAGTTACCGGTTTAAAGGAAGATGATAATTTATCGTAATAAAAAATCCCGAATGAATTAGCAGCATAAATTTTATCATGAAACCTATAAATTGAGGAAATAAAATCATTACCGATACTTTTTTTATCAAATTCAGTAAATGGGGATAAGATTTCAACCCGGGATATTCCCTCTGTAGTTGCCAGCCATAAACCACCCTGTCTATCCTGGTATACATCATAAACTACATCCGATTGAAGCCCGTTATTGGGAATTTATTATTTTCGAAAGATGACCTCTTCTATCAATAATAGCAACTCCCCCGCGCTGTGTTGCAAAAGCAATTCTTCCGTCACTAAGTTCGCATGTATTATACAATCTGTTTTTTACCAGGAATGAATCGGCTTCTGTTTTAAATTTTGAAAAATTATATCCGTCATAAAGGAATAACCCATTTGCATTAGTAGTCACTAGAATTTTATCTTTAAAAGGGAGCATATCATAAATGCCGATTGAAGAAAACTTTTTGCCATCCGGTACAAGCATTAACGAATCACCGGAAATTTCAAACAGACCAGCCCCGTTATTCCTTACAAAAAGAGAATTGTTAATTTTATATAACCTGTGGGCATATACCGATTCAAATACTTTTATTTTATTGCCGTTCCATTTGAAAATTTTATCTTGTGTTTTATAATAAACTCCATTTGAAGTGACAGCAACATCCCAGACATCGCCAAATTTTCTATATTTATTTCCCAGATATTTTAAAAGAGAAACAAAACGCAGTTGTCCGATAGAATCTGGGGCAAGATAGCCGAAATCAGAAGATGCAGCAACATATATTCTTCCTTTTGAATCCATGCATAACGATCTGACAACTGAATTATTCGGCGACTTAATCAATCGCCAAAGTATTACCATCATATTCAAGTATACCGTTATTACTGCCAAAATACATTATCCCTCTTTTATCCTGGATTACACACCAGTTTTGATAAGATGCATGATATTCTTTCGGGCTGAAATATTTTATAAATGGTTTCTCTATTTCCGGATAAAGCGGTTTATCTGTCTGGCAGAATGAAACCATACTAAGGAAAATAGGAAATAGATAATAAATTTATTATCAAATATTTTTTTGATAACATTTAATGGTTTGAATTAAATTATAAACATGAAAAAAGATGACGCAATTCTTTCTTCAATATATTTCTCATCCGCAGCTATTAGCTTATAGCTTAGACAGTATTTAGAGGGGGACTAAAAAAATGTTATTCTTAACCTGAAAATCTTTATGCGGAAGCAAAATTATATGGGTCTTGAAACTTTGACTTAAGTTATCTCTTTATTTAGTTTTGTTCAAGAAAAATCAATAATTAATGATTGATATGTTCTTTGTGTCACGAATTTAGAGATATTGCAAGACTATAAGACAAAATAACTTAGTGAACGGCATTATTTATGGAGAGATGCTAGAGTGGTTGAATAGGCTGGTCTCGAAAACCAGTGTGGTACTTGTATCACCCAGGGTTCGAATCCCTGTCTCTCCGCTAACCTACGCTAAAGTTTCGGGTGGCGTGCTAATTCTTCTGCAAAAATAATCTTTGTTTTTCTTCTATTGAATTATATATATTAACGGCATGATAACGCGAATTTTCAATGAATAACCTGCCCGTATCCATTCCTCCGCACACCACTCCCGCTAAAAAAATTCCTTCTTTATTTGTCTCAAAAGTATCCGGATTAAAGCATGGTATATGTCCATTAGGCGATATTTCTATCCCTATCCTTTCAAGAAAATCAAAGTCGGAATGGTAACCAGTCATAGTGAATACAAAATCATTTGGAATTGTAATTAACCCATCCGGGGTTTGTATATCAACTTCATTATTTTTTATATTAACCAGATTGGAGTTAAAGTAAGCTTTTATCGAACCTTCCTTAATCCGGTTAATAATATCCGGTCTAACCCAATACTTCACACTCTCTTTGATCCCTGGTTCCCTGATTACCATGGTTACTTCCGAACCTCTTCTGTATGTTTCCAGTGCAACATCAACAGCAGAATTAGCAGCGCCGACAACAACAATTTTTAAGTATGCATATGGATGAGCTTCATTAAAGTAATGCTTCACTTTAGGTAAATCTTCGCCGGGAATGTTCAGAAGGTTCGGGAAATCATAGAAACCTGTGGCAATTATAATATATTTACAATAATATTTATTCTTATCTGTTGCGATAACATAATCTCGCGGCTCCCCATCAATATTAATTACTTTCTCATAGGTATTAATATTAAGCTTCCATGAACTTTTAACTCTTCTATAATATTCAAGAGCTTCGCGCCTTGTAGGTTTATCTCCATGCGAAACAAAAGGGACATCACCAATCTCCAATCTTTCTGAAGTTGAAAAAAAAGTCATGTTGGTTGGATAGTGAAAAATAGAATTTACCAGACATCCTTTTTCAATGATTAAATGAGAAAGATTCCTTTTAACTGCCTCAATTCCTGAAGCCAATCCGATCGGTCCTGCACCGATTATAATAATGTCATACTTATCATTCATAATTTATTCTGCATTTTTAATTAAACAGTTGTACACAAATTTAGATATTTATATAATAAAAAGAGATTTCGAAATGTGTTTTAGAACCCTCATCCTAAAGGTTAACACCGGACTTTTAATCCGGTGCAAGCTATAATCTTCAGCCAATCCATATCCTCTCAAAATTTATCTACTGAGGGACAAAGATTTTTGAGTTTTCACAAGACCTCGTTTATCCAACTGCTTAATAAAAAGACATTCCAGCAATGATTTAGCCACTACATCTTAATATTTTTAACTCCGTTTCCTCTGCGTCTTCTCTGTTATCTCCGTGGTTTTTTTTCTCCAACCTCTCTTTGTGTGTCAGAAATATATTCCTTACCTTAAACCTGGATTTTTCAAATCACACATTAAAATATGACAAAAAATAAAATTAAACATATATCATTTGATCTTGATGGAACTTTAATCGATTCATGCACTACCATTTATAAAACAACATTGAAAGCCTTAAAAGTTTTAAATATAAAAACAATTATTAAAGAGAAAGAATTCAATAGAATGATTGGATATCATTTTATAAATATTTTTGAGAACCTGAAAATTGTTGTCAAGGATTTGAATCAATTTATCGATATTTATAAGGGATACTATTTTGATTTTATCGATGATTCGGAATTTTATCCTGGTGTAGTTGATGTCCTACAATATCTGAGGAATAAAAATATCTCCATCTCCCTATTAACAACAAAAAATCAGGATCAAGCCGAGAAAATAATTAAACATTTTAATCTTCAAGAATATTTTAACCTTATTATGGGGCGCCGCGATGGAATTGGATATAAACCTTCACCGGAACCATTGCTGTTTATATGTAATGCATTAAACATTAAACCTCGAGAAACTCTCCTGGTAGGTGATACCGAATTGGACATTTTGTGTGGAAAAAACGCACATGCTTTGACGTGTGCTGCAACTTATGGATATGGAACTAAAGAGAACTTAGAAAAACAAAAACCGGATTTTATAATCTCTAATCTATTGGAATTAAAAGATATTACTTAATGTCAACATCCGATTCAATCCACTGCAGAGCATCTTCAACATTGCTAAAATATTTAAAATTGCACCATTTAGCATTGTGTTCAATTCTCTCGGAAAATAGCCGGTCTTCCTTTATACTTGATATGACAACTCCAATTATATCAGAGCTCTTAAATCCAAATTTTTCCAATGCTGCACCATCGGTATGCAGTTTATAAATCCCGGCTTTCTCCAGTCTAGTTTCTTCATGGTTGATTAAAAACTTATGACAATTATTTCTATGAGCTAGTTTTATTGCTTCAATCGAATATTGTTCAGCCATCTTAAAATTTAATTTCCCTTTTACTGTTATAAAGACAAAATTTTTGTCATCTTTATAGGTAATTACATATCCCATTATAAATCCTCTTTAACTCCCTCTGTTTTTACATGCAGATTTTTAGATTAAACTTTAATAAACTTATCTGCGGGAGCATTACATATTGAACATTTTTTATCCGGGCTTTCCGATAAAATATTACCGCAAAATGGACAAAGATATAATTCGTTGTTGATTAAATCCTTGCCGTCGTTAATGGCAACTAAGGCTGATAAATATAGCTGTGAATGAGCCTCTTTACTTTTGATGTTTTTTTCAATTGTTAATTTTGCTTTGTGATTATCGGATACAGCCTGCTCCAGCATTGAAGTATACATCGTTTTGTTTTCATTTCTTTCACGTGTAATAGCAGTATTTAAATTTTCTCTTGTAGACCCTACTCCATTTAAAGCACTTAGATTCCGCTGTGCGTGAATTCTTTCAACTTCGGAAGTCAGCTTAAATAAACGGGCTATATTGGGATAACCATCCTTCAACGCTTTTTTAGCAAATGCCCGGTATTTTTGATTTGCCACACTTTCATTAGCAAATGCAACTTTAAGATTTTCTTCTGTTTTAGACATACGTTCCTTTCTTGATTTATTTAAATACTATTATATTCTTTGAATATTTCTCATGCATATATTCTTAAGCCGGTAGAATTCTTATGTAAGAACTATACAGCATTATATGTAACTTAAGGTACTAAGATTTGAAAAGTAATCCTATCATTCAAAAGGATGAAAAGAGGATTAATACTTTGAATAACATTTATTGAACATTGGAGTCAAAAATAAACACCATACCAAAAGAATTAATCTGTTTTATAGCTTAAATAGTAAATTAAGACCTAAAGAACCGCAGTAATATTATTGCGAAAGAAATTTTTATCAATTAATTTACAATTTAAGATTTGTATCAAATAATAACTGCATGAATGAATGAGTAGCGCAATTCATGGAGCTCAAACCAACAAAATTAAAAAGATCTCAATATTAGTTATTGAAGATAACCGCCTTTTACGTGAAGGTTTATCAGCAATGATCGGAGAACAAAATGATCTAAAGCTAAAGGCTGCTTTTGGAGATTGTACAAAAGCTCTCCAATTTATTCGTAAATCTCAGCCGGATATTGTGCTTTTGGATTTAGGTTTACGAAATCAAAATAGCATCCACCTGATAAAGGAATTAAAAAAATATTTTCAAAAAATAAAAGTTATAGTAATGGATCTTGTACCGCTGCAGGAAGATGTATTGGTATTTGTTCAGGCAGGTGTTTCAGGATTTATTCTTAAGGATGCCACAGTTGATGATTTCCTTAGAACAATTAGAGAAGTCGCCGGGGGGACTAAAGTATTACCTACAAGATTAACAGAATCATTGTTTTCACAAATAGTCGATAAAGCGGTAAACGAATCAATTCCTTCAAAAATAATCGGATCAGTAAGAATGACAAAAAGGGAACGTCAGATAATAGATCTGGTAGCCGATGGTTTCACTAATAAGGAAATTGCTCAGAAGCTCCATCTCTCTTCATATACTGTGAAAAGTCACATTCACAACATTTTAGAAAAACTTGCCCTTCATACCAGAGTTCAGATTGCAATATATGCTCATACTTCTGATAGTTATAACGCTGCCCTATGTTCCAAATCATTAAACGAAAATAAAAGAGATTAATACAAAGTCTCTCCTTTCATAATGGTGGTCTTATTAATGAGTATCTCCTTCTTAGAAATTCTTTCATTTCATTTTTATCAGTCAAAGGGATTAATCCCTTTTTCATTCATAAGAGTCATTTTTAATTGAGCATATTTTCCATACATTAAAACTTATTTATTATGGAGTGATATTTTAGCAATTTCTTGTAATGGCCGAACGTACTCCCCTATAGAAGGTTTTTAACAACTTAAAATGAGATAAAATGAATATTCTTTTAGTATATCCCGAATATCCCGATACATTCTGGAGCTTTAAGCATGCACTTAAATTTGTTTCAAAGAAAGCAAGTTTTCCTCCTTTAGGATTATTAACAATTGCAGCTCTACTTCCTTCCAGTTATAATAAGAAGCTTGTTGATATGAATACCTGCGTATTGAAAGATGAAGATATATTATGGTCTGATTTTGTTTTCATAAGTGCCATGTCTGTTCAAAGTCAATCGGCAGAAGAAGTAATTAGAAGATGCAAAAAATTAAATATAAAAGTTGTAGCAGGAGGTCCTCATTTTACCAGCTGCTATGAGAATTATAACGATGTTGACCATCTTGTGCTAAAAGAAGCAGAAATAACTCTTCCCCTCTTCATTAATGATTTGAATAGAGGAGAACCCAAACATATATACACTACTGATCAATGGGCTGATATTTCTGCTACCCCCCTACCTTTATGGGAACTTATTTCGATAAATAATTATTCTTCAATGAATCTTCAGTACTCAAGGGGATGTCCGTATGACTGTGAATTCTGCGATATAACAGTCCTTTATGGAAGAAAGCCCCGTACCAAAACCAAAGATCAGGTAATTGCTGAGTTGGAGCAGTTATACTTTACAGGCTGGAAAGGTCCTGTATTTTTCGTCGATGATAATTTTATAGGTAATAAATCAAAGCTAAAAAAAGAAATTCTCCCTGCAATAATTGAATGGATGGAAAAAAGGAAGAACCCCTTTTACCTGAATACTGAGGCTTCAATTAATCTTGCAGATGATGAAGAGCTTATGCAGTTGATGGTTAAAGCCGGTTTTGAGGCTGTATTCGTTGGTATCGAATCTCCGAATGAAGAAAGCCTGATTGAATGCAATAAAACCCAAAATAGACATCGTGATCTAATTACCAGTATTAACAAGATCCAAAAATCAAGTCTGGAAGTTCAAGGCGGATTCATCGTTGGATTTGATAATGATCCTCCTTCGATATTTGACAGGCTTACCGATTTTATCCAGGAAAGCGGGATCGTTACCGCTATGGTAGGCCTTCTAAATGCACCTAAAGGCACACGCCTCCATAAACGTATGGAGGAAGAAAAAAGGCTGGTTTCTAATTTTTCCGGCAGTAATACTGATTTTTCAATTAATTTTATTCCAAAAATGAATACCGAATTGCTTCTGGATGGATATAAAAAAATTCTGAATACAATCTATTCCCCCAAATATTATTATGAACGCGTTACACATTTTCTAAAAGATTTCGACCCTAAAAAGAAAAAAGTATTTCATATTAATATTCATTATATACAAGCATTATTTAAATCGATTTTCAAATTAGGTATAATCGGAAAAGAAAGATTTTATTATTGGAAACTTTTTTTCTGGTCTCTATGCGTAAAGCCGAAGCTTTTTTCACTCGCTATTATGTTTTCTATATATGGATTTCATTTCAGAAAAATATCAAGTGACGTATAATTAAAATATTAAGAGAGGAAAGTATAACTATGACCGACATGGAATGAAAATAAATATTAAGAGGACTTAAAGTTAATCCCTTTTTCATCCCTTTGCTCTATTGATTCCGCTTTTATCAATTACTATAATTTTATCATGAAAAAAATTAGGTTGTTAATCATAGAAGATAACCGGTTGCTGCGCGATGGAATTATTGCAATGCTTAAAAATCAGAAGGATTTCAACATTATTGCAGCTTCGGGAAATAATGGAAATACTGTCATAAAAATTCAGCAGCTAAAGCCAAATATAATCCTTTTAGACTTAGGATTGCGGAATCAGAATAGCTTGAGTATTGTTGAGGTTGTTAAAAAAGATTTTCCGGCAGCAAAGATAATTGTAATGGATCTTGCTCCTGTACCCGGAGATATAAGTTTATTTATCAATGCCGGCGCTTCGGGTTTTATTCTAAAAGATGCTTCACTTGAAGATTTTCTTTCAACAATCCGTACGGTTTCCGAAGGTGTTAATGTAATGCCCCCTGATCAAAACGGCTCACTTTTTTCCAAAATTGTGGAACATGCTCTTAAAGGTGGAAAAATCAAATTGAATGAAGCCGTTCGTATGACAAAACGGGAAAAGGAAGTTATAGGACTAATTGCCGATGGTTTTAGTAATAAAGAAATAGGGCAAAAACTGCATGTTTCAACTTTTACTATAAAAAGTCATATTCATAATATAATGGAAAAACTGGCACTGCATACCCGCCTGGAGGTTGCAAACTATTCATATTCTACCAGGACTTTGAAAAAAATGATTAAAGATATCTCAATAACTAATTAAAAATTTTTTAATAAAATTAATAAGGTAAAGAATATGAGTAAAGCTCGCGACACCAAGAAAAGTTCTAAAAAGGAGGCCGCCAAAACGATGAAAGAAAAAAAAGCGGCGAAAAGAGAAAAGAAAAGTCAGAAAAAGCATGGATTTCTTGAACAGTAATTTTATATTTCTGCACTGTTAAGATCTCTATCCCAGATAAATATATAACTTGTTGACTTTCCTGGAGTTTCTTAATTTTTTCAAAGCTTTTTCTTTGATTTGTCTTATTCGTTCTCTTGTGAGATTAAAATTCTTCCCTATTTCCTCAAGAGTTGATTTATTTTCTTCACCAATCCCAAAGATCATCATTAGCACTTTCGCTTCTCTATCTGTGAGAAGAGAAAGCATATATTCAATGTCTTGTGAAAGAGATTCCTTAGTTAAATTTTCATCAGGTGAAGGCTGATTATTATCCGGTAATATATCAAGTGTATTTTTTTTGTAACCATCATCATTTCTGAGCGGGGCATCTATCGAAAAATTAGCTCCGGAAACCTTCATTGCATTATTAACGGCGTCAACAGATAAGCCAAGAATACTTGAAAGCTCCTGGTTATTAGGTTTTCTGTCATATTCATCCTCGAAATCTTTTGATGCCCTATTTATTTTCGTAATATTCCCTACAATATTTAAAGGTAAATGAACTATTCTAGATTGATTTATTATGGCCTGAGTAACGCTTTGCCTTATCCACCATACCGCATATGAAATGAATTTAAATCCGCGTGTAACATCAAAACTTTGCGTGGCTCTTATTAAACCCATATTCCCCTCGTTTATTAAATCCAAAAGCGAAAGGCCCTGGTTCTGGTATTGTTTTGCAACCGAAACAACAAATCGTAAATTAGCTTTTATTAACTTATCTCTTGCATCCTCATCACCATTTTTTATTTTTATGGCAAGCTCCATTTCCGCTTCCGGCGTTAATAAATCAACTTTACTAATTTCGCTAAAATATTGCTCAAGCGACTTTCCGTCTCGAGTTGTGAACTGTTTTGTTATTTTCAAATAATTTCCCGCTTAATTATTCACTATAATGTTTATTAAATAGATAATGATATGTAATATACGTGAAATAAATGAGTGTACGAAATATTAATAATGTTATTAATTATTCCACTATTCCATCCCCACAACAATATATTTCAACACCATAGACATCCAAACACTTCGCGGTATACCATTGGTTTTTGCAGGAGTGAACTTGAGATTATTTATATAATCTGTCGCAGCAGAATCAAGGATCTCAGAACCGGATGATTCCTGGATAATGATCCTGTATATAACCCCTTCTTTGTTAATAAGAAACTTCAATTTTACTTTCCCCTCAATATTATTTTTTGCCGCTTCTACAGGGTAAATAGGAGTGCTCTTTGAAATTAGTTTTGGATTTTCAAAAGAAATTACTGTATCAGCATCTGCTGTTTTTTGATTAACTATTATTGCTTTATAGCTCGTTTTAAAGGGCTTTTTTTCACTAAAAAGTACAAATGTACTTCTGTTTTGAAAACTCTCCCCAAATCTTTTATATGAAATATTCAGACCTTCCAATATTTTTTTTAGGGCATTCTCTACCGGAATACCTTTAATTATGCAAGTAATTTTTATATTATTAACCAGGTCGTCCTGATATATAAAATTCAGCCCCGTTTGAATTCTAATATCATCAATTACAGAACGCAGAGACTGCTCCTGGCAGTTTAGAAATACTTTCCTTTCTTCCGGAGCAGTCTTCGACAGGTTATAAGGAGACAATAGATATATTATACCGACCAATAAAACCCATTTCATGGTAACCTAATTAAGTCTTACAGCACTGATAATGTATCGTTCTTTATTTCCAGCCCGATATCGTTAATCATCTCAGGATATTTATTTTCAACCAGTTTTTTAATCTTTGAAAGCAAAATCTCTTTTTCTATCTGGGAAACTCTGCTTTTAACAGGTGTAATTTTTATATACTGTATATCATTGAGTAATGAATTTCGTAGTTCTTTCTTTACTGCCTCAATATTTTTATAGTCAGGGAACCGCTGAATAAAATCATGATAAAGCATAAAAGATAAAGGCCATGAATCCCAATCATTTTTCCATTCAGAATAAATGACTGGTAGAATAACCATTCCGATATAATTGTTATAATTGACTATGTCCTTCATTTTACCTGTAAATTCATTATGCTTTTTAAAGATTTCCGCCTCTATATCCTCTTTTTCTTCACTATCTGCCGTTGCAAGCTGGTCATATAAATCATTCACGTCACGAACATAATTACCGGCATCCCAGTTCTGGTTTGAAAATTGAAACTTTAAATCAAGAGCCATTCTTGCATTAATCGGTTTTCCATTTATTTCGGCAGGATTAAAAATAAAGTTCCTACAATATTCAACAGCTGCACTATCTAAAACACCTATTCCAGATGATTTTATGATAGATGCCTTATCAACTTTTCCTTCTTTGGTTATATAAAGGATTACTCTTGGTGTACCTGAAAAGGAATTTTCCAAAGCGGCTTTTGGATAAAATAATCTAGGTTCACTTTTTAAAGTAGGCGGTGTAAAGCTCCCGTTATCTTCCAGGTAGTGTGTACAACCAAAAAAGAAAAGAATTAGAAAAAAAACACTAGAACATATTATCTTTTTCATGACTTAAACCTCCCCGGTTAACAAGGTTAACCGATAATTAGACCTCTTAAGCCTGTAAATTAAATGTTTTAATAGGTTATTTTTTTGTTTTTATAATATAACTGCCATTTTGTTTTTGAAAATCTAAACCCAAAGCCAGACATACCATTGATAATGAACTATCTGCGCTGCTATTCTTAAATGAACCGGTTAAAGTTAATTTATCTAAGCTGTCATCAGTAACTGTAACCTTAATATTATAAAATTTTTCAAATTCCTGTTTAATTTCATTGAGCGGTGTTCGATAAAATACAAGGTTCCCCTTCATCCACCCAAGAAAATATCCCGGATCAACATTCTCAGGTTGAGAAGGTTCGGAATTTTTAACAACAGTGCTCAATTGATTTTTAGAGAGATAAACACTTTTAACAACCTTTTTTTGTTCTACTTTTACATTACCTTCTTTGACTACAACTCTGGTTATTTTATCCCTTGATAAAACATCAAATTTAGTCCCTAAGACAGTTATAACTGCATTTTCAGTCGCAATAATGAATGGGTGACTGTTCTTAGTTACTGAAAAATAAGCTTCACCTCTAAGTCTTACTTTACGTTCTTCATTTTTAAATATTTTATTAGAACCGTTACTTTGTGAAAGGAATTCGATACTGCTGCTGTTATTCAAATACACAATTGAACTGTCAGGCAGTTGTATGTTTTTTTGTTCTTTGTTTGCTGTTGTAATAAGATTTAATTGGGATTCAGGTACATTCCTATTGAATAAATAAATTCCTATTACTGCTAATAACAAAATAGAAACGGTTATAAGTATTGGTTTTAATTTGGGGATAACCGGGAATATTTTCTTTAAAAATGCTTCTTTAACACTATCGTTGCTTTCAAATATTCTTATCTTTTCCCTCAACTTTATCCATTCCGCAGCTGCATCAATCGAAACAGAAAAATCTTTCCTTTCCGAAGCATTCCATATTTCTTTATACTTTTTATACTCTCTTTCATTTTCATTTGAAGATGCTAGCCAACTCTCAAACACCTGCTTCTCTTCTTTAGAAATATTTCCTGTAATTTCCTTTATACAAATTTCTCTATATTGATCGATATTCATATTATTTCCTTCTTAAATAATAATACAGTTGAATAAAGAAAAACCCTACCTAATTTTGTAATTTTGTAATTCCTGTCCCGCTTTCGGGATTGTAATTTTGTAATCTTATTTTGTAATTTCCTTACTCAAAAACCTTTCTTAATATTTTAAAAGCTTTGCTCATTCTTTTTTCTACCGCCTTTATCGATATTTCACATATTTCAGCAATTTCTGAGTATTTATACCCTTCTACCCTGCTTAACGTATAAACAGTTTTAAGTTTTTCCGGTAATTTCTGAACTACCGTATGAATATCAATATTAAAATCCGTAGAACTTTCATCCCTTAGATTTTTCCCTCTTAAATCATCAAGTGATCTTGTTTTGGAAAAACTTAATCTCGAATGATTAATTATCAAATTGTTTAATGAAGTATAAAGATAAGATTTAATAGACTTAGAAGGGTCAAGCTTTTGTCTGTTTATCCAGACCCGGAAAAACATTTCTTGAACAAGATCTCGAGCTGTATCTTTAGAATGCAGGTGATAACAGGCAAAACGGATCAGCAATGGGAAATATTTATAATATAAATTTTTAAAAGCCTCGTGATCACTATTACTAATTGCTTTTATTAATTGTTCATCTGATGCATCAGTGAATTTCTGTTGTACCATTGAAAACAGACTTTAAAAAATTTAACTTCATCCCCAAAATTTATCTGGGTATTTCTACTCTATTTATTAAATAGGTTGTCAGCAGCTAATGCCAGCAGCATAAAATCGGTTGCTCCACCGCCCATTACATATTCTGTTTGCTGCCAGAAATAAGGCCATCGCTTCAATTCAGGTAAATCCGGACGTATCAATGCAGTTCCGCTTGCAACACCTCCCGGTATATAAGTCCAATCTGCCCTGTTAAATCCGTAAGCTACAGTTAAAGAATTAGTTCCTATACCGGAAGCAAAAGATTCGGTATTATCTCCGGGATGGCATCCCAAAACAAAATTCAATGCGTTAAAAGCAAATTCGGCTGGAAATATTTCCGGAAAATCCATATGAAGTAATAATTGCGTTACGCCGAAAGATTGTATTTGCCATCCTGCCCCCCATATGTAGGGTTTGTAAGGAACTCCGTATGGATTATCCTTTTGCAGTTCCTCTACTTTTTTATAAGCTGATATAACGGCATTTTGAATCCTTTTTGTGAAACTTTCATCATTTATTTTTTTCACAACTCTGCCAATAACAAGACCGTAATGCAGCACATCATCTGCTATTAAATCCTGGTTTTCCAGAAGAAACTTATCATATTCCTTATCCGATGTTGTTAAATATAATTCTGCAGCAGCATTGATTTTATCTTTAGCATCCGCCTGAAAATTATTTTTATAAAGCTCTTCAGAAATTCTTAAACATTTCTCCGATAATTCAGGATTAAAATTTTTCATTACGCGGTAGGCAGCTGCCAATACCTGTGAAGTATAGAGCTCTCTAAGAGGATTTATTTCTGTAAAAACCATTCTGTCATCCTCAGGCAGAGGCTTATTTAGGATCGGATCATTTTCCCCCTTTTTATAAACAAAATTATCAGTAGCATTTGAAGCTTCACCTAATAACACATACTGGTGTAGCGTCGCTTCCTGGATACCTCTATATAAACGTCCAAGCGATTCATATCCTCCGATTATGGATAATAACCCATGTTCTATTTGTTGAAGGATATCCGGTTTCCCATCAGGCTGATGTATCTCAACAAATCTTGTTTCCTGGTTAATCGATGTCCCGTCATAATCATCTTTAAATAGTTCGTAAGCTAATGAAAGCTTATAAACCGTTCCCGCTTGAGATTCAACTCTTAAATCGTAATCACCTGCGTCATGCCATCCGCCAATATTTAATCCGGTTATGTGCTCACCTGATTTATATTTTGATAATGTGGAAGAACCCTGTGCATAACCATCAAAATGATCCTGATTTATAGGAGCCATTACCGCATCATCCATATGACACAGTCCATGCCATACTCTATATTTTTCTTCTACTCTCATGTGGCACATCTGAACGGGTAGAAAATATTCTAAAGTCGGCTGCCAGACATGTCTAGAATAAATATCATCTTTTATTTCAAACTTATTTGATTCTAAATCCCCATATTTTATTTCGTATAAGCCTTCATCAGTTATGTCGCTGAAATCAAAACGCAAATATGTATAACGTAAAAAATTACCCCATTTCTTCGGTTCTTTGACTGACTTAACAACTATCAACGAATCAGGATCAATTTTTATTAGTTGAATTGATTTAAAATTCTCTGTTAACTTATCCAATTCAATAACTGCAAACTTAGTCTGTTTCGGATGATAACCTATCTGTGAAACCTGGATAACAGGTTTATATCTCCATGTTGTATCAATTACCGCACTTATAACCCATTCTATTGCATTTTTTTGAACACCTGCCGGAATTGTTGAACGCAAAACAAACCAGCCGTTATTGTGCAAACCTCTTCCGTCAATTAATTGCAGATCACTTTTTTTACTTACAAATTTTATTTCTTTTCTATTATTTCCAGGTGCGGTAATAAACTCTTTCCCTGAAGCTAAAGGTATAATCTGAAGATTATGATCATGATCTAAAACCATAGGTCCGTTTGCCTGACGAGGAAATATGCCTGATTTGCCATCCATCATGTAATGTTCGCCGAAATATTGGCCGGGAAACAATTCCAGATTAAATCCTACCTGATTTGCCCATTTATCGGGCAAAGCTTTATCAAGATCTACAATTACTTTAATGCTTTTACCATCAGCTTCTGTTTTTATGGTATAATTGAATGTTAAAGGAGGATAAACTATCGGATTGAAACCTTTTTCATCTTTACTGGAATCGGGATATGATAAATTAACTGTTATTACTTCTTTATCTTTATCAATCTTTCTATCTCCAACTTTAGGAACCGGAGACCATTGCCCGGGTGTTGGTTCAAGTCTAATGTCCCCATTAGCAGCAACCCTGTTTCCAAATTGAACAATAGTTAAACCTCCCTGATGACCCTCAGGATAAAAATCGTTAAAAACCATAATATTAAGTCCGGGAACTTCATAATATCCTTCATCATTAATTTTCAAACTTACTCCTGATTCTTTTGATTGACCGAGACTATAATAATGGCTAAAAATTATAGAAGATAAAACTAACAACAGAAGATTGATTTTACGGAGCATAGAATACCTTTGAAATGATCTCACCCAAATATAGCTATTATGACAATCAAATAACTTCTTCCTATATGGTAAAGATATACACTGTTATACTCCTGAAGAGAGAACAGAAAAGATCGGTTTTATTCCTTGTAAATTCCGGTGAAGTTATAAGAGCAGGTTCTCTTGACGATGCAGTCAGTATGCTGATGAAAGGTAAAAGAGCAAGCTAAAAATTCCATTGCCCTCGGCTTCAGCCGAGGGAGTAGTGAATAAAAAATAAAGATGGCTTTAGCCACATAAGGATACAACATACTTCCTAATTACCAATATTTCCTGATAGAATCAACCGCAAATCCTAATTTAGTCACAGCATGACAAAATTCACCAATTCCACCATCTCCCATTTACAAAAGCCTTAAAATATTTTACTATTTTTGAACCATTCGACTGTCATTTTTGACACACATTTTCCCTACTCTTTTTCACTCCTAATACACCTCCGTCACAACTCCGGTACAACTCCAAGATAAATCCAAGGTAACTCCAAGCTAACACAACCGCAAAAACTCACCAAATCCACCTGTTTTCATCCAATAACTCCTTAAGAGTTTGACAAAAATGTCACACAATAAATCCTCTGGTTAAAAGAACAACTATTCCCAATAAAAGAATAAATTCGTCACAGAAAGTCCGCTCATTCAACTCCTCAATTCATAAAAGTATATCATTCCACGTTTGGATAATTGATATTTTGAATATTGTTATTTATTTGTCTTTTGCCATTTATAATTTGGAATTTAAACATTCCTCAACATTCAACCATTCCTTTCCACAAATGACTATTAATGACCATGAATGACCACCGAATAATTTACCTCATCTAATCCTCCAATACTCCATTATTCCATCCCTCCATCTCTCCATTACTCCATCATTCTTCCATCACAGATTTCTGGAAGAATCATCCGCTGAAGGTCCATAAATTGACGGAACCTTCCCCCCGGCTAATCGAATGTAAACCGACATTTGTCCTCTATGATGTATTTGATCGAAAAGCATCATAAGCATGAATTCATCTGCAGCAAATTTAACCCCCGCAAATTCAACCTGCTTACTCATTTCCGAATCCGATAAATTGCTTAATCTATCAATAATGTTAGATGATTGTTTTTCAAAATCTTCAATGAGAGTTTGCAGATTGTCCGGTTTATAGCTCTGGAATACGGATTTATCAAGATTATCTCCAAATACATATAATTCTATCAGGAACATCTCAAATACAAATGTGGACATAATACGATTTGCTGTTGACGAACGTTCGTGTGGAGTAAAATCTAATTTATCCTCCGGGTATGCACGCATAACTTTAAGAGTAGTCACAAATTCTTTTCTAAATAATTTAGTTAAATTTTCTTTTGTTATCATAGAGCCTCCTTTTTTATTTCCCCAAAATTTAGAATTATTTCACTAACATCAAATGCTTCACATTTAATCAACCATGTAAGTAGTGTAGGTAATAATTGTCCTTTACTGTTTGAAATTTTTTGTCATTTCAAAACTCAATATTCAAAATACAATTCCAACTACAATCCCAGATTTAAGTAGTTATTTCATATTGGTAACTTATTATTTATTTGCTATTTGAAATTCCTGACATCTGACTTCTCGCTTATGATCTCTGATTTCTGAATTTATCTGGTGTCCTGCATACTCAATACTAAAGCCTAAGAATTATTCTTTTGGGTAAGTATAGCTAACCATCCATTGAATCCCGAACCTATCTTTTATCATTCCGAAATAAGCTCCCCAGAAAGTATCAGCAAGCGGCATTGTAACCTGACCACCCGCAGAAAGCCCGTTAAAAACCTTATCTGCTTCTTCCTTACTCTCTGTTTCGGCTGCGAGAGAAAAGTTATTTCCAAAGGTCAACTTCCATCCTTGGGATTTCAGCGCATCTGTTCCCATAAGAATATTTCCTTTCCCTATAGGTAAAGAAACATGCGTTAATTTTTCCTTCTCTTCATCAGATATTTTTCCTGCTTCCGGTGTATCTTTGAAACGCTGAATCATAGAAAAACTACCTCCAAAGACCGATTTATAAAAGTTAAAAGCCTCTTCGGTATTTCCGGAAAAGTTTAGATATGGATTAATAGACTTCATTTCTTTCTCCTTATATTATTAAATATTAGAACTGTTAATAAAACACACTGCTCAAAATTTTTATTTAATTACTGGAACATACAGATGTAAAGATGACATCTTTAAAAAGAAAAATTATTTTAATTTTTTATTAAAATGTAATATCAGATAAAATTCTATTTTTTCAAATAAAGATGTCATCTTTCAAATAACTGATCTTGAGTAACTTCTATCAATAATTAATTTCTTCAATGTTTAACTTATTCCATGGAATCAAAAAGTAAAAGGTTCAAGTACGGCAATTTAGAGGGTTAATTGCGACATACAAATAATATTTATTCATTTACATTTAAAACAAATACTAAAAACCTACAATTTCATGAGGTATATAAGAAGCTTCAAGTTTCTGAATTTCTTCATCCGATAGCTTAATTGAAACAGCAGCAATCGCATCTTTAGACGCTCTATCGAAAATGAACACCGATAGGTTTGATATATTATTAGCAAATTAAATGAAAATATGAATTCGTATAGGGGTGATATATGAATCCACATTAGCACTCGAAAAAATAAAAAACCTTCCCTTTATCAGAATTAAATTAGCGAATTATTCTAAAACCACTCAAAAAGGGCTAAAAACTATCGATTATTACTTTATGAAGCAGCGTGAGGCACAAATTTCTAAAGATTTTAAAAAGACGACTCTTAAAGCAGTCATTTCAATTGGATTTTTTATCTTTATACACCTGTTACTAATAACATTTGCTCTCTGCTTAACAATATTCGCCGGCTGGGCAGGAATAACACTAATATCATTAAATCCAAATATATATTCGTTGGGGATAGGCGCTGGTTTAGTTAGTATGGGAGTCCTGGTTTTTATTTTCTTAATAAAATTCATGTTCAAAAAACATTCTATTAACCGCTCTAATCTAATTGAAATCAAAGAAACAGATGAACCCCAATTATTCGCTTTTATCAGACAAATTGTAAATAAGGTAAAAACCGATTTCCCGAAAAAGGTTTATATTTCACCCGAAGTAAACGCATACGTATTTTATGAATCAAATTTCCGCAGCATGTTCTTCCCGGTTAAAAAAAATATTCAAATAGGAATCGGCCTCATAAATTCACTTACAGTTAACGAATTTGAAGCAATCTTGGCTCATGAATTCGGACACTTTTCCCAAAAAACAATGAAAATCGGTAGTTATGTTTACAATGTGAACCGGGTAATCTATAATTTACTTTATGATAATGAGTCCTTTGAATCTCTATTAAAAGGATGGGCTAAAGTCCATGTATTCATTACCCTTTTTATCATTCTAGCCGGGAAAATTGTAGAAGGAATTAAATGGATACTCAAAAAAGTTTATACTATTGTTAACATAACTTACATGGGATTGTCACGCGAAATGGAATTTCATGCAGATGAAATTGCTGCAAATGTAGCTGGTTCCGACTCTTTAATTAGTTCTTTGCTGAGACTTGAATTATCTGATTATTCCTATAATTCAGTTTTAGATTATTATAATCAAAGAATCGCTGATTCTGTTAAAACCAAAAACATTTTCCCACAGCATGAATTTGTAATGAAATTGCTTGCCAAAGAGAGCAAATTGACAATTGAAAATAATCTGCCGCAAGTAACCATTGACCATTTATCTAAATACAACAAATCTAAATTAACCATTAAAGACCAGTGGGCATCCCATCCAGGCACTCCTGAGAGAATTGCTAATTTATATAAACTTGCAAGAGAAGTAAAAGCTAAAGACTGCAATCCCGCATCCACCCTTTTTTCAAATATAGACAAATTGGGATGTGAGATTACAGAAAAGCTCTTTTCAGAAATAACTTACAATGGTCAGGAAACCTGCATTGAATCCGAAGAATTTATTAAAAACTATACTATCGAATATAAAAAGAATTCTTTCAACAAAATTTATAATGGTTATTACAATAGCAAAAATCCCTGCCGGATAGATATAGAAAAAATTCCTGAAAGTATGTCTATACCGGGTGATTCAGATATATCATCCTCCTTTAACGACAATATGATCGATACGGTTTATACATCTAATGCCCTCGAAAATGACCTTAATATACTTAAGCAAATATCCGACGGGGAGTATAAAATAAAAACTTTCGATTATGACGGTAAAAAATATTCTTTTAGAGAATGTAAAAACTTATTAAAGATACTTGAAAAAGAATCAAATAAAATTAAAGATAAACTTAAAGAAAACGATATAAGGATTTATAATTATTTCTATTCTTTAGCGAAAGAGAAAGGAAAGGAAGAAGAATTAAAGCAGGTCTATCAATCTTTTTTCTCGCTTGATAATGGATACGATAAAAAAATACAGTGTTATATTAACATGCTGAACAATACAAGTTTTATACGATTTAAAACATCATTTAGTATCATTGAAGAAAATCTTAAAAAGCTGAATGACATGGAACATGAATTCAAAAAGCAAATAGAGGAGATATTATCGGAAGAAATTTATCAATGCGAGATAAAACCGGAAATAAGAGAAGATTTTAATAAATATCTGGCCGATAAAAGAGAATATTTCAACCGTCCTAAATATAATAATGATGCATTAGCTTTAATGTTCAAAAACATCCAGAATTTCCAGACAGTAATTTCACAAACATACCGGAATCTCAAAAGGAACCTGCTTGAATATCAAGCTGAATTAGAAAAGAACAAAAACACTCTCAATTAAGCCTCTTAGAAAAACATTCCATATATTATTACTCCAATGACCATTGTATGACAACCGAATGACCATTGTATGACTATTGAATGACCATTGTATAACTGATCTATCTATCCATTTCATCATTGCACGATTAATTCCGAAGAAGTAGAAGTTTCCTTCCCGTTATTATTATCTTTTATATTCAATACCATTTCATAAACTCCGTTCTCTAACTCACTTATATCAAAAGCGAGATAATTTGCAGCATCTTTATTTACATCTTTATAATTATTACTGATAGAAATATTATAGTCTTTGTTATTTCTAAATAAACCTGAGAAAAAATCCCAGATACTTTTTGATTGATCTTTAAGATGAATATCAAAGTTTACAGAATAACTTGTACTGCCGTTCTTATCCGGTGACAAATTATAAACTTCATAATATGTAAAAACATTTTCCTTTTTACTAAACTTCAATGTAGGATTAGGAAGAATATTTACATTTCTTCGACTTTCCTTATTTTCATCATTAGCATTTATCCTAAATGCTTGTTCTAAGCTGCTGCATGATAAACTCTCACTAAAGTTGGAAAGATTAAAATTAAAATACGCTCCGAATAACCTATTATCTCCCGGTTCACTGATATCCATCGAAATTATATATTTCTGTCTTTTAAGTAAAAAACTATTACCATCAATATACATGCTCTTATAAATGTGCTTATCTGATTTATTTATTTTAAGATTTTCCACTTTTCTCGTAATTGGGTTCATAGAAGTATCAAAGATTGAAACCTCAACTTTCAAAGAAACAGGTTCATTACCAATCTCTCCCTCAGTTAATTCGTTTAATGGTATTGCATAATCCAGATAAAACAAATTTGAAATATCATCAGCCCGGAATTGATTGATTGTAAATTCTGCATTCAGTGGTTTAATTTCTTTAGGCCATGTAAAAGAATTGGTAGTTAATCCCCTTTCAGCGGTTTTAACCCCTTCATTTTCAAACTTGTAATATGTATCCTGGTGCTGAGGATCAACACTATGAAACCTTGCGTCCCAAATTTCCAGCTCACTTAAAGATACAGGGTCAAGCAGCATTGGAACCAGAGTCCAGTAGCCTGGAGGCGCATCTCTTTCTATCATGAAGTAAAAAATCATTCTGGGGTGCCTGTTGTTTGCTTCATAAAGCCATGATGTCTTAGATACAAGGCTTTCACCTGGAATAATTATCTTATCATCAGGTTCTCCAAAACGTATATAAATAATTCCGCAATCATTAAATTTATCATTTAAATAGTACCACGGTGGATGGTTTATAGATTCCAGTTTATTGGCATCATAAATATTAAGCCTTACTCCATCATACCTGAAATTTTTTTCAGCATAAATGAGCCTTTTATAATGCTCAATTAAGCGCATATTGTATGGTAGAGATGGGAGCGGATTCCTTTCAGTCCAGAATATCCTCATTACCTCTTTAAATTTATCAAGCTTTAAAGGTGCATACAATATCTTATATTCTCTTGCATTTAAAATATATTCAAAATCATATAAGATCATTTCTAATTCTGCATGAGAAGAAACTGATTCAACTGCTTTCCAATAAGCAGCATCCGCTTCTTCATACTTGTTTTCCTGAACATACAATCTTACAAGGGACAGATAAACCGGGATTAGAGGAATTTGTACATGTTCCTTGATAATTGCATTGAAAACATATTCAGCTTTCCCAAGTGAATCGACCCTGCGGTAAAATTCACCTAAAGAATACTTATCATAATCCGAATTATTGGATTTAAGATAGATTTGTATTTTATCATTACCTTCATGTTCAAGCATAATATCATATAAATTGAAAATACCGGTCAAAGCACTTTTAAGGGTATCATTTATTTCCAGTTGATGTTTAGCTAAATCCACTGCATCAAAATAATTGTGGCGGTAAAACTCTAAAACACCAAGCTGGTAATATGTATCCTTAAAAGTTGAATCAATACTAATAATCTTCTTTAAATGTCTTTCACAGCTGTTATATCTTAATATGCGTTCAATGGGATTCCTGCTCCTGCCTGTTTCCCGCTCCCCGATAGCATAATAATAATTAGCGATTAGATTATCAGGTTCGTAATACATCAAATCATCAAAAGTATCAATCGCATCTCCCCATTCCTTATCTAATATTTCCTGCTTTCCCTTTGAAATTATAGAATCAACTTGCTTTTCAGATAACTTCTCCTGGCAGAAAGATGCAGATAATTGAAATGATATAATAAAAAAGATTACAACTAAAAAAATTTTACTTAAAACCTGCATACCGTGTTGCTATATTAGAATAAATAAAACATAGTTAAGTATCAGTTTAAGTTCAAGGTTTAAGTTCAAATTTTCGATTGAATATCATTAACCATTGCCATTGGATTTATCCAACGGATATTATCTGATACAAAGGTTAACACCGGACTTCAGTCCGGTGCATGTCATAACCATCAGCCAAACTACGGCCCCTTTAATATTTTGAACACCGAAGGTGTGATATTATTATAGAAAATATATAATAGCAGCATTATTCTAACCCCGAAGGGGTGAAATAAATTTTCACACAGCCTCTTTATCTAACGGACAGAAAGGATGAGATGGATTAGGCTTTAGCCACAATAACAGAAGAAAAAGATTAAGAGGTGTCAATAAAAAGCCCTATGCATTTGAGATTATATCTTTAATTTTCTAATTTATTAAAAGGAATTAGAGAAATTTTTTATAAAACAATGGCTAAAAAAGAACATACATTAAAAGAATTACAGACAATTCCCGGAGTGGGTAAATCAATTGCCGGTGACCTCTGGAATATTGGAATTAGGAATATATCTGATCTTAAAAGTCAAAGTCCTAAAAAACTTTATGCTCAGCTAAACGCTTTCAAAGGGGTTGAAAATGATGTTTGTGTTTTATATACCTTCCGCTGCGCAGTCTATTTTGCCACAGAAAAATATTATGAAAAAGAAAAACTAAAATGGTGGTACTGGAAAGACAAAGAATATATAGATTAATATACTTCTAAATGGCCATCTAATAGCCATCAAACAGCCGTCAAATCCGCTCTAACTCTACTATTAAACTACTCCAATATCATCTTCCCTCAAGATAGTCCCCGGTTAAGAGCAAGTTTTGGAAATATAACATAATAAATAATGACTAATATCAATTCTTAATTTCTGCTAAAAATTAAATATTGTATTCTAAAAACTATTTGAGATTTTGTTTTTTATTATCTAAGTTAAGCTTTGAAAAAAAATTTAACTGAAGTTAAACGCATATTGTTATAACCAACTATTCACGGTGAACAACGCTATTACCTTGTAATTTTTATTTTCTGTAGCTATCCACGTATAACTTCAGTATTTCCGAATTGTGCCTTTCTAGCAAAACTTTCTGATGATGTTCTTTTTGAACTCTTGTTTCAGAAGATAATTGAATTGAAAAATCTGACTGCTTCATATATTAATTCGATTAAATAAAATAAATAATTGTTCCCAAACAAATTATTTCAAGAGGAGGAAACATGGCAATAAGAAAAAGCGACTTTGATGGCGACGGTGTTTCGGAAATTCTTGTTACTAGTCCTTGGGGCATAGGAATATTAAAGCTCTCTCGGAGCACCCTTACCGCTAAATTTATGGCTCCAAACGGTACACGTTTTAACGGATGGTTATTAAATACTTCCGATAACCGGTTTGATCTTACTGCAGATTTTGACGGGGATGGAAAAACCGAAATATTTATTACAAGCCCGTGGGGTATCGGAATATTGAAACTCTCGGGAAATAAGCTTACAGCCCAAATGATGGCACCCAATGGTACCAGATTCGGCGGATGGCTCCTTAATACCGGAGATAACCGCTACGGCCCCGTTGGCGATTTCGATGGTGATGGAAAAACAGAAATATTGGTAACAAGTCCTTGGGGTATCGGTATTTTCAAGCTCTCCGGGAATACATTCACTGTACCTATGATGGCTGAAAACGGAACCCGTTTTGGCGGATGGCTGCTTAATACTGCTGATAATCGCTTCGGGCTTGTAGGGGATGTTGACGGAGACGGGAAAGATGAAATAATTATCAGCAGTCCTTGGGGTATTGGAATTCTTAAGCTTTCGGGGAATACATTTACTGTTCCTATGATGACCCCCAATGGTACCAGATTCGGTGGGTGGCTTCTGAATACTGCTGATAACCACCTGGTTACATTAGCAGATTTAAATGGTGACGGTAAAGCCGAAATCGTAATATCAAGTCCATGGGGTATAGGAGTGCTTCAGCTTTCAGGCAATACACTGATTGCATTGATGATGTCACCCAATGGTACTCGATTTGGTGAATGGCTTTTGAATTCTCTTGATAATCGTATTGGACCGGCAGCTGATTTTGATGGAGATGGTATTGCAGAACTTTTTATTGCCAGCCCTTGGGGTATCGGGATTCTTAAATTAGCCGGGAATACCTTCAATGTTCCGATGATGTCACCTAACGGTACTCGGTTTGGCGGATGGCTACTTAATACAGCCGATAATCATTTTGATAGTATTGCTGATTTTACCGGTGATGGAAGGGATGATATTCTTGTCAGCAGTCCATGGGGTATCGGAGTTTTACATTTTACTGGAACTACCTTTAATGTTCCAATGATGAAGCCGAACGGTACCCGCTTTGGCGGATGGTTATTGAATATTGCCGATAACCATTTCGAAGTTGGCGAACAAACTTACCGGGTTCATGTCAAGATTTTGACAAATCCGAATATCTCTATAGAAAGAATGTTTGTTGCTATGCAGGAAGTTTATGAATCAGTTGGAATCCGTGTACATAGAGTAAGTACAGAAACATTGAATCTCCCTGCACTTAATGATGTGAGTGTAGGCTCATGTAATATGGGCTCCGTTACATCGGAACAAACACAATTATTTGCAAACCGGAATAATGCTTGGGGTTCGGATGCAGTTGTATATTTTGTCCGGTCTACTGTTCCGGTATTTAACGGCTGCGCTGCTTTCCCTACAGGACAGCCGGGCGCCGTGGTTGCTCAAATAGCTAGTGTATGGACTCTTGGACATGAACTTGGACATGTGCTCGGTTTATTTCATGTAAATGATAATAATCGATTAATGACCGGAAACGGGACTGCAAATATTACTAATCCCCCGCCTGATTTAATCTCTACTGAAGTTAATACAATGCGCGATAGTTTACTAACATATAAAACATCATAAGGAGGGAGTCATGACGATTACTATGAAAGATGTACGTAATCTCCTGGATCCGGATGAGGTAGATTACTCAAAAGCTAAACAATTAGGTTCTAAAGCTCTCCCCTTCTTATCGGAACTTGCACAGGGGGGTGACTTGGGACTTGCATCTAAAGCCGTTTATTTAGCAAGCCTTATTTCCGGAGTAAAGGCAAAGGCAATTCTCGAAAAAGCGGCTGTTAGTAATGAACCTGTTATACGGGCTGCTGCTGCTGCCGGTATCCGTAACCTTTCGGAAACTAATGCAAAGAAGATCACCGGGCAGCTGGGTAATGATCCTGATGTGGGAATAAGAAAGGTTGTGCTGAAATCAATTTCAAATTTTAAATCACCTGCTTTATTAAACTGGGCACGGGAAATGGCAGAGAAAGATTCCGAACCGTTCATCCGTGAACTCGCAGGAAGTACCGTCGAAAAAATAAAATTAAATAGAAAGAAATAGAAACGTTAATAGTCAATCTTTAATTGTTAATAGTCATTCAAAAAAATAGTTAATCCCAAAAAATCAACGATTAACAAAAGCAAAACTATTTGAGATTAAACTTTTATTTTCTAATTTAATTTTAATAAAATTTTTTCTTCCGGTTTTTATTTGCTTCATCTGACCATATTCAAAGGGAAATAATTATGAAAAAAATATCTCTTTTATTAAGTCTGCTGCTCCTTTCAGGACAACTGGATGCACAATTCCGAACAGCAGTCCCTCCAATTGCCGATAAAAAGGAGCATTGGCGGATTATAAATGGAGATACTGTACTTGATAACTACTATTGGATATATGACTATTTTGGGAAAGGACCAGATAGTACAAAAGTTGTTGATTATCTGAAAGCAGAGAATTCATATTTAGATACAGTAATGAGCAGTACAAAACAATTTCAGTCAGATTTATTTGAAGAAATGAAAGGAAGAATTAAAGAGAAAGACGAAAGCGTGCCTGTTTTTAGAAACGGCTATTATTATTATACCCGTACCGATGACGGCAAGCAGTATTATAAGAATTGCCGTAAAAAAGAAAATCTCGATGCGAAGGAAGAAATATTGCTGGATGTTGATAAGATGGCAGAAGGACATCCATACTATGCTGTTAGAGGTTTTTCAGTTTCACCCGATAATAAATTGATGGCATACGCTGTTGATGAGGTAAGTAGAAGACAGTATACAATTTATATTAAAAACCTTGAAACCAATGAAATATTGAATGATGAAATAGAAAATACTGAGGGAAATCCGTGTTGGTCTAATGATAGTAAGACACTATTTTACACAGCTAAAAATCATGTAACTCTCTTATCGGAAAAGATAAAAAGGCACACTTTAGGAACAGATGCCGCTAAAGATATGCTAGTTTATGAAGAGAAAGATAAGAGCAACTATATCGGTGTTTATAAAAGTAAAAATAAAAAATTTATATTTATCTACTCTCAAGCCACCAATTCTTCGGAATTTAGGTTCATTGATGCAGACAAACCGGATGAAGCGTTTAAATTATTTCAGCCTCGAATGAAAAACGTATTATATGATATCATACCTCTGGACAATAAATTTTTAATATATACCAATAAGGATAATGCTAAAAACTTTAAACTTATGGAATGTCCGCTTAATAAAACAACCGAAACAAATTGGAAAGAAGTTATTGCAGTCCGGAGCGATGTGCTGCTTCAAGGTGTAGAAGAGTTTAAAGATTTTATTGTTCTTAGCGAACGAAAAGACGGATTGGTGAAAATGCGTATTATAAATTTAAAAGATAATTCGGAACATTATATTAATTTTGGTGAAGCTGCCTACACGGCAAGTTTCGGAGATAACCCTGAATTTAATAGCGCCTCTTTACGTTTTAATTATACATCTCTTACCACTCCAAATTCTACCTTCGATTATAATATGAACACCAGAGAAAAGATGCTGAAGAAACAGCAGGAAGTCTTAGGCGGTTATGACGCTGCTGATTATGTAACCGAACGCTTATATGCTATTGAAAAAGACGGGACCAAAATTCCGATATCACTTGTATATAAGAAAGGATTTGTAAAGGATGGAAAGGCTCCATTGCTTCTTTACGGATACGGAAGTTATGGATACAGTATGGATGCAAGTTTTAACAGCAGCCGTTTAAGTTTATTAAACAGAGGTTTTGTATTTGCAATCGCACATATACGCGGAGGACAGGAAATGGGGCGTAAATGGTATGAGGATGGTAGAATGATGAATAAGAAAAATACTTTTACCGATTTTATTGCTTGCGGTGAATATTTAGTTAAGGAAAAATTTACAAGTAAAGAACATTTGTATGCTGAAGGAGGAAGCGCCGGTGGTCTCCTTATGGGTGCAGTTACTAACATGGCTCCCGATTTATGGCATGGTGTTATTGCAGAAGTACCGTTCGTTGATGTAGTTAATACTATGTTGGATGAAAATATCCCGCTGACCACTAACGAATTTGAAGAATGGGGAAATCCCAATGATAAAGATGCCTATTTCTATATAAAGAGTTACAGCCCTTATGAAAATGTTGAGAAGAAAAACTATCCTAATCTTTTAGTTACTACAGGTTTACATGACAGCCAGGTACAATATTTTGAACCCGCAAAATGGGTCGCAAAATTAAGGAGTATGAAAACAGATAATAATATCCTGCTTCTTCATACAAACATGGAATATGGCCATGGCGGTGCAAGCGGACGCTTTGATTATTTGAAGGATATAGCTTTAAATTACACTTTCTTATTCACATTAGAAGGTATAAACAAATAATGTTAATATCATTAACCAATGGATTTATCCATTGGTCTAAAGAGAAAATTAACTCCACCACCATATGCTTTAATTTATCTACAGAATTTTGAACACCGAAGGTGTGATATTATTATAGAAAATATGAATAGCAATAATGTTCAAGGGGTACAATAAAAGGAGCAAAACCTTTAATCGATAAAGATTTAAAAAACTTTAAAGTATTCCTTGAGAATTATGGCGATAAAATAGTTGAGAAGTGGATTAATTATTTTGTATCATAAAGAAATAGAATTTGAAAAAATAACAAAAAGAATAAAATGAAAATTATAGTAGATTATAATCAAGATGAATTGCAAACGGTCTCAATTAAGAATGCAAAATACCTTGGCGATTTTGTTATTAGAATTAAATTTAATGATGGAGTCGAAAGACTTGTCGATTTTAAAACTTTTCTAAAAGGGGCGCGTCATCCATCTATTAAAAAATACTGCAATGAAAAATTATTTTCTAATTATCTGATAGTTGACGGTAATTTAAATTGGAATGATTATGATATGATTTTTCCTATTGGCGATTTATATAAAGGAAAAATTGAAATGTAACCTTCAAAATATTACTCATAATTAGTAAGATGATCAATCTCCCAAAAAACCCCGATAGGATCTAATAACCTTCCCGGTCTTCCATCCATGTTCTTCTCCGACTGGATATACCTTTTTCAAAAGAAGGAAGGATTTTACTTCTAAATCATAGTTGAGAAATTTTACACTAAAAAACCTAAGAAAATATTCATTTTGAGGGAAATTTTTGAAAAAAAAGCGTCACTAATCCTTATTTTACGTAATAGAATTTCACACATGTTAAGATTATTCTGGCATTCCAAATGCTAGTATGATATAGTGTCAGTACTATTTTTGTTAATTTCCTATATTTATATTAAGTTTTTTACAGATTATAGAGTCTAAATGAAAGAATTTATTCCTGCAGGGAAAGAAGTCATTGGTGCATGTCTTGGCGCCTCCTCAATTTCATTTGTTAGAATTAAAGAAGATAATAATGTAGTAAAGATAAAAGATGTACTCACATTACTTCACAACGGTGATCCAAGAAATATATTTAAAGAAAAATTAATTCAATTCGCTCATTCATCCATTCAGCCATTCAATCAATCAATCGTTCATATTCCGGTAGTTGTAACCGGACGTAAATTCCGCAAACTCGTTAAGTTTACAAATATTTCGGAACCGGAAGCAACTGAACTTGCATTTACACATCTTAACAAAAATAATGAAGCTTATTCGGCTGTTGCCTCTCTTGGCGGCGAGACTTTCATGGTTTATACTATTGATGATGAAGGAAAAATATCAAATGTAATTACAAGAAACCAATGCGCATCAGGAACGGGAGAGTTTTTTCTGCAGCAGATTAAAAGAATGGATATTGGTCTCGAAGAAGTAGTCGGAATTGCTAAGGATGCGGAACCATTTAAAGTAACCGGCAGATGTTCTGTATTCTGTAAATCGGATTGTACTCATGCTTTAAATAAAGGGATAAGAAAGTCTGAAGTTGCTGCAGGATTATCATTAATGATGGCAGAAAAAGTTGAAGACTTGCTTAAAAAAATTAAACCGGGCAAGGTAATGGTTGTTGGCGGAGTAACAAAAAATTCAGTAGTATTAGATTTCTTGAAGAAGAAAATACCGGGAATAGAGATTCCTTCCGAAGCATCTTACTTTGAGGCATTGGGTGCTGCACTTTATGGACTTAAACATGAAGTAAACATTATAGAAGATTTTTCCGATATATTTATTCCAAGGAAAAGCTCTTTTGTTTTTCACCCGCCCCTTAAGAATTTTAAGGATAATGTGCAGTTTAAAACAATGGAGAGGAGTAAAGCTAAAGAGAGAGATGTTTGTATACTCGGTCTTGATGTCGGCTCTACAACTACCAAAGCTGTCATAATAAGGAAAGATGATAATAAAATACTCGGTTCGATATATCTGTATACTCACGGAAATCCGGTTGAAGCATCTAAAAAATGCTATACTGAATTATTGAGACAGATACCTCAAAATATAAAAATTATAGGTATAGGAACCACAGGTTCCGGAAGACAGATTGCGGGGCTGCATGCACTAACCGAAGGGATTGTAAATGAAATTGTAGCACATGCAACTGCCGCTGTCTACTTTGACCCTGAAGTAGATACAATCTTTGAAATAGGCGGACAGGATGCCAAGTATACATATATTGTAAATAAAGTCCCGGCAGACTATGCTATGAATGAGGCCTGTTCCGCAGGAACCGGTTCATTTATTGAAGAATCTGCTTATGAATCTCTCGGAATAAAAGTTACTGACATTGAACCGATCGCAATGAACGGTGATACCCCTCCGAATTTCAGTGATCAATGCTCGGCATTTATTAGCTCCGATATAAAAACCGCTCAGCAGGAAAATATAGAAAAAGAGAATATAGTCGCCGGGCTTGTATATTCAATATGCATGAACTATGTAAACCGTGTTAAAGGAAACAGGCCTGTCGGTAAAAAAATATTTATGCAGGGAGGAGTTTGTTACAATAAAGCCATTCCAATTGCAATGTCTGCTTTAACAGGAAAAGAAATTATAGTTCCCCCAGATCCCGGTCTAATGGGTGCATTCGGTGTAGCTTTGGAAATAAAAGAGAAAATAGAACTTGGTTTAATTAAACCGGGAAATTATTTACTGAAGGATCTTTCGGAAAGAGAAGTCACTTATAAAAAACCATTTGTCTGTTTCGGAGGAAAGGAAAGGTGTGATCTGGCATGCTCTATAAACCTGATTCAGGTTGAAGGCAAGACTTATCCTTTCGGGGGTGCGTGCAATAAATATTATAATGTAATTAACAAAACCAAAGTTGATTTCGACAGATATGATTTTATAAAGAGAAGGCATTTCCTAACTTTTGAAAAGTATGCTCCTGAAGCAGAACTCCCGTTGAATTCAAAAACTATTGGTATTAACCAATCATTTCATACCCATACTTTATTTCCATTATATTATAATTTCTTTACCGCCTTAGGCTTTAGGGTTATTCTGTCTGATACAGTTGACGAAAAAGGTTTAGAAAGAGAGAATACATCCTTCTGCTATCCGGCTCAAGTTGCTTTAGGTTTATTTGCCGATCTCATTTCAAAAAATCCGGACTATTATTTCATTCCTGAAATTGTAGAAATGTATGTTGAAGATCCGCATAAGAACGGAACAAATCATCATAGATTAGATTCCAATTGCACGTGCATATTTCTTTACGGCGAACCATTTTATCTAAAGCAGGGATTTAAAGATTTAGTTCCTGGGAATAGATTTATTACTCCATACTTTAATTTTGCCAATGGTTTTTACACTGAAGAAAAGAAATTTATCGAGGTGGCATGTCAATTAGGAATTGATAATAAAGAGAAAGCAATAAATGCTTTTAATTATGCTTTGCAAATGCAGGAGGATTATCAGAAGGAACTTTTCGCCATGGGTGAGGAATTCTTAAAATATTTGAAGCAGCATCCTGATGAGCTGGCAATTGTGCTTGTCGGCAGGCCTTATAACTCATTTACGGAACTCACTAATAAAGGAATACCTAAAAAATTTGCATCAAGAGGTGTACATGTAGTTCCATACGATATGTTTGATTACAGAGATGAGATAGTTGATGATGATCAATACTGGGAAGGAGGAAAGAAAATATTAAAAATTGCCCGTATTATAAAAAATAATTCCCAGTTATATGCAACTTATATTTCAAATTTTTCCTGCGGACCGGACTCTTTACTTTTAAATACCTTCCGCTCAATAATGGGTACAAAGCCTTCTTTAACACTTGAGCTTGATGGACATACTGCCGATGCCGGAATAAATACAAGAATTGATGCTGCACTCGACATAATAAAAAATTATAGGAGAGTTCAATATAAGATAAAGGATCCTGATTTTAGTGATTTTATCCCGGCAAGGATAGAGTTCGGCAGTGACGAGGGATTTTTCATTACATCAAGCGGAGAAAAGATTCCATTAACAGATTCAAGGATCGATATTTTAATCCCTTCAATGGGAGATCTGGCAGCACCTATGTTTGCAGCCGGTTTGAGAAGTCAAGGTTTCAATGCCGTAGCAATGCCCGAAGGGAATCCGGAGATATTAAAATACGGCAGATCTGTGGCAAGCGGTAAAGAATGTCTTCCCCTCCTTTTATGTGTTGGTTCTTTACTCGATTACATTGAAAATAAATGGGATGGAAAACAATATATTGCATTCTTCATTGTACAGGGCGGAGGGAACTGCAGACTCGGTCAATATCCGGTTTTTATTCGTGAAATAATAAAAAGAAAAAAATTAAGAAATGTTGCTGCATTAACCTTAATGAATGATGATGGCTTTGCAGGTCTTGGTCCTAATTTCTCACTTCGGGGAATACAGACTATTTTTGTCAGTGATGTACTCGACGATATCCGTTCAGGTATTATGGCTCATGCGGAAAATCCGGATGAAGGATTAAAAATCTTCTCCGAAGAATTTGACAGGTTAAATCGGGTATTTGAACAGAATCCTGATAAAATATATCGAGCACTAAAAAGATTTGCAGCCATTGTAAAAAATAAAATACCGTCAGCAATACCAATAAACCAGGCTAAATATATTGCTTTGTGCGGAGAGATTTTCGTTAGACGTGACCACTTTTCACATAAATGGCTTAATCAACATTTTGCACAAAAAGGATTTATACTTAAAGATTCCTATATAAGCGAATGGGTTTATTATATAGACTATCTTTTGAAAAAGAATCTGCTGGAACCGGATTCATCTTTTCGGAAGAAGACTGAAAGGCTGATTAGATTCTTCTATATGAGAGCGGCCGAATACAGAATTAAAAAAATACTTTCGAAAAGCGCGTATTATAAATTCACACTAACAAAAGTTGAAAAGCTTCTCAATAGAAGCAAGCATATTGTTCCGCTTGAATATAAAGGTGAACCCGGACTTACATTAGGTGTTGCACTCCATGAGACAATAGATAAATACTGCGGGGTAATAAATCTCGGCCCCTTTGGGTGCATGCCTACAAGGTTTACTGAATCACTTGCAGCCAATGAAATGAAAGTGGAGAATAAATTATTTGCTGAGAGAATCATTAATAAGAATTATACACTTCCCAAAATTTTCAACGGAAAGATGAATATACCTTTTCTAACCATCGAGACGGATGGGAATGTCTATCCGCAAGTAATAGAAGCACGCCTCGAAACATTCGCATTACAGGCAGAACGTGTTGCCGATTTAATGAAAGCAGCAAAAATGAACGGGTACGGGAAAATGGTTCGGTAGTTATACAGTGGTCATACAATGGTCATTCATAGTCATTTAGGAAATATGCGATGGTCTTGGAGATATTTGGAAATTAGTTTTAAGGGGTGAAATATTTAAAAGCAGGGATAAGTATAGGCTTAATAAAAAATACTACCTTAGAAATGAAAAAATGGCTTAAAACCTACGCTATTTCGTAGTGTTTTTTCGTGCCCCCGGATACAGAATAGTGTTACAATAGAAGTTATCTGAATTTAGTCAATCAACATCTATTTTTTCCGCAGATACATTAAAATTACATATTGTAAATAAGTTCATCCTCCTTTAATAAATTTGAAATATATTAGCATATATAATTTGAACAATTTATAAAACATATAACGGGGAAAGATGAAAAAGATTTCTTTGTTCTTCAGCATTTTAGTTTTATTTTTAACAAATATCACGGTAAAAGGGCAGCAATTCCAGGGAATTCTTGATTCTCTTAGCCAGGAGAAAAACTATTTTGAACTCCGTTCTGTTCTGGAAAAGAATTCAACTATTCCTGAATATGATAAACTCAAATACAGCGGGATTATTTATAATGCTTTTAACAATCCGGAAGAATCTAATAATAATATCGCGGAATTATTCACCTGATGTTCTAGTCATAAATTTTAATAAAATGTACTTAAGGTTTGAATAAAAAATAAAAGATACCTAAGATTTTAAAGATGACATCTTTAAAAGAAAAATCATTTATTTTTATGTTAAAATGTAATTTCAGATAAAAACTTATTTATAAAAATAAAGATGTCATCTTTCAAAAACCGGTTAGCTCTGCATTACATTAATCATTCATCAGCTTATGAAATTTGAATTTACCTTGCTCTTGAACTTGCTCTTGCTCTTGAATTTGCTCTTGAACTTGCTATTGAACTTGCATTTGCTCTTGAACTTGCTCTTGAACTTAATCTCATTTATTTTATTATATTTGGTTTACCTTCCAGTCACCTTATAAAGGATTATAAATATGAACAGTGAAAGTTTAGGTAAAATTTTTCTTCAAGAAATGGAAGCAGAAATAAATTCCACTCGAAAATGCCTGGAGAGGATTCCTGAAACTTTATATACATGGAAGCCTCACGAGAAATCAATGAATATGGGGTATCTTGCACTCCTTGTAGCAGAAATACCAAAATGGATTACCGATACAATTGAAAAATCGGTTATAGATTTCGCAGACTTTAAACATTTTGAGCCTAAGAATACTTCTGAACTTGTAAACCATTTTGATGAAAACATTAACGGTGCAAAGAACACATTACGGAAAGTCACGAATGAAGAACTATCGCAAATGTTTTATCTTAAAAATAATGGTGAAACCATATTTAGCGCACCCAAAGATGAAACAGTAAGCTCAACCTTAAACCATTGGGTTCATCATCGTGGTCAATTAACCGTATATATGCGTCTTAATGATATTCCTGTTCCATCCATATATGGACCTTCTGCAGATGAAAAAAGTTTCTAAATAACTGAAGTCACTCAGATCATTTTTAATTTTTATTAAAATGTAAGTTCAGATGGAATAAAAAAATATTTTTACAGTGGGGCTGTCCAAAAGGTAATACCATTCCTTAAGAAGAGTCGACACTAATAGAATTTTTGAACGCCGAAGGCGTGATATTATTATAGATAATATAAAATAGGTATAATACTCTAG
>CAVUOL010000033.1:0-72729 GCA_963742995.1 uncultured Ignavibacteriales bacterium | reverse complement strand
AAACCGAAGTTATTTCTTAGTTTCAATTCAGATAAACTTTTGCCTAAAAAAGTATCTGGCAAAGAAACTTCCATAATTGAATAACCGGAAGCTACTTTCGTTGGAGTACCTCTGTTAATAGTTTTCAATTCTTTAGCTAAACCACTGGCAAGATTTTCCCTTAAAGTCTCTCTATTGTAAATTGAAATTACTTTCTGCCTTGTAACTGCTCCCAAAACTTTTGAAGGATTATTGGAATCAACAACCGGAAATTGATCCAAATTTAACTTTCCGAAAAGATTTAATACATAATCAAGATCATCACTAGTCTGTATAACTGTTATTGAAGGATTTGCAATATCCCTTGCCACAAGTATATTTTTCACAATTTCATATTCTGTTATTATTGGTCTAAGTTCATTTTCAGTAATAATCCCGGATAATTCACCTCTGGCATTTATTGTATAGAACGAACTGTTTGGACTGCCTACCAATTTTATAATTAATTCTGTTAAAGGCATTTCTTCATTTACAAGATCAATTTTTTCAAGTTCAACATCACTTACGGTTATAGTTCTTAAAAGGTTTGCTTCACGTCCTTCTGAAATCCGAAATCCTTCCGCTTCCAGGTGTTTTACTTGAACTGACCCCTTTATAGCTATTTGAACAAACATAGTGCTTATTATTACAGCAAGCATTAGAGGAAGTATAAAAGAATAATCCTGTGTCATTTCAAAAATAATAAGGATTGCCGAAATCGGAATAGTATTAGCTCCTCCCAGCATCGCCCCCATACCAACAAGAATGAATTTGGTTGTATCCAAATTTAATCCCCAGATCGAATTGAATAAAAAAGCAAAAAGATAACCAAAGCATGCTCCCATAAAAAGCGAGGGAGCAAACAATCCTCCGAATCCTCCTGAATTCAAAATTAATGGTACTAAAATAAATTTTAATACTAACAGAATTAATACTACCTGCCATGTTAATGAACTTTTCAGAATTTCATTTATTGCTGCATACCCGATACCAAAGATTTCTCTGAAAAAATAGCCGCTGATCCCCACAAGCAAGCCTACAAATACCATCGCTGCCCATTGAGGTATTCTTTTTTTATATATCTTATTTCTAAAAATTATTTGAATCCAGTTTGCATATCGGATAAATAGAAAGGAAATTATTCCCGCAAACAACCCCAGAATTGCATATAAATAAAGGTAGGAATAATTAACTTTTTCTATATGGAAATGAAAAACCGATTCATTCCCAAGAAAAAGTCTTGAAATAGCACTCGCAGATACTGTAGCTAAAATAAGGGCTGAAAATGTAGGAGTATGGAAATCATTTAACAATATAATCTCTAAAGCAAAAAAAACCCCTCCTAGAGGAGCATTGAATACCGCTGCTATTGCTGCCCCTGCTCCTGCAGCAGTAAAAATTCTTATTCGTTCTTCCGAAATCCTCAAAAGACTGCTTAATTTGCTGGCAATTCCCCCTCCCAGCTGTGCTGCAGGTCCTTCCGGACCTACTGTTCCTCCGGTACTTATACATATTATCGGAGCAATTACATGAAATAATGTTATCCGCAGCGGTATAAAGCCTCCTCTTAATGCGACAGCTTTGATTACGTCAGGAATACCTTTATGTTTTGCAGTATCAGGCGCCATCATTATCATTAAGGCTTGAGCAAGCATTCCAACCGCAGGAATAATTATCACAAAAGCAGCACCTAAGAAGAAAATGCCCTCAGTAGTTTTTCCAAAAAAAATTTCATTAAAATATTCTATTGAATTATGAAAAAGTATGGCTCCCAGACCAACTACTATACCAATTATTACAGAAATGATTGTAAATGTTGTATACTCCCCTACGAAAATTTTAGATAATTTCTTTTGTAATGCTCGATTAAAATTTCGTGATTTTACAAAAAATCTTAAAAAAATTTTCTTTTGTTTCTCTTTCATTTTATTTTGCTCAACATGCGACAATACTTTTATAGACTTCTTACGGTTACAATTTCAGTTTGATTAGGATTTTTCTTAGGGTATTCATCTGAAAAAAGAATGGTTTTTACAATCTTCATTTTATTTATAAATAAAGAAACCTTCTCCGGTTTTTCTGCCAAGTTTCTTTGCAGCAACCATCTTTTTTAGTAAAGGACATGGTCTGAACTTCGGATCGTTAAATCCATTAAATAGAACTTCCATTATTGCTAAACAAACGTCTAAGCCGATGAAATCGGCTAATGTTAATGGTCCCATAGGATGATTCATCCCTAACTTCATTACTGTATCGATATCTGCTGCTGAAGCAACACCTTCCATTAAAGCAAATATGGCTTCATTTATCATTGGTAATAAAATACGGTTTGATATAAATCCTGGATAATCAAATACTTCAACCGGAGTTTTATCCAATCTTATCGATAAATCCTTTATAGTATTATATGTTTCGTTGCTGGTTGAATATCCTCTAACTATTTCTACCAATTTCATCACAGGTACTGGGTTCATAAAATGCATTCCAATAAATTTATCTTCTCTCCCTGTTTGTGATAATTCAGTTATGGATATTGAAGATGTATTAGATGCAAATATAGAATTACTATCAACTATTTTATGTAATTTATTAAAAATAGTTAGCTTAGCTTCTTTGTTTTCATATATTGCTTCAATAACTAAATCCGAATTTGCTGGAGTGGATTCAACTCCTATTATTTTATTAATTTTTGTTAAAATATCTTTTTTGTTTTGCTCGGTTATAATTTCCTTCTTTATTTGACGATCCAGGTTTTTTGAAATAGTTGACACTGATCTTTCTACTAACTCATCGTTCATTTCAACGATATTAACATTAAATCCTTTCATTGCGAATACGTGAGCTATGCCATTACCCATTGTACCGCCGCCAATTACAGAAACATTATTGATTTCCATTGATCCCCCTAATTATTATAATTCTTTATTATGAGTGCCGATGCCTCACCGCCTCCGATACACAAGGAAGCAAGACCATATTTGGAATTTCTTCTTTTCATTTCATAAATTAAAGTCGTAAGTATTCGTGCTCCACTTGCCCCGATAGGATGCCCTAAAGCTATGGCACCGCCATTTACATTTACTTTATCAACATCTAGCCCTAATAATTTGTTCACAGCCAATGATACAACTGCAAAAGCTTCATTAATTTCAAAAAGGTCAATATCATCTTTTGTTAATTTTGCTTTCAGTAATACTTTTGCAATAGCATCTGCGGGTGCTGTCGTAAATTCTATTGGAGCTTTAGCGGTAGAGCTTTGTGCAATAATTTCAGCTATTGGTTTTAATCCTAATTCTTTTGCTTTATCTTCCGACATTAATAAAACCGCAGCTGCTCCATCATTTATACTTGAAGCATTAGCGGCAGTAACAACTCCGGCTTTATCAAATACAGGTTTTAAAGTAGGAATTTTATCAAACTTTACCTTTCCAGGTTCTTCATCCAAATCTACATTAAAATCTCCTGTTTTTGATTTAACCGGGACTTTGATTATCTCTTCTAGAAATTTACCTTCTTTTTGAGCATTCAAAGCTTTCTTATATGACTTAATTGCAAATTCATCCAATTGTTCTCTGGTAAAAGATAAATCCTTCGCACACGATTCAGCACAACTACCCATATGTATATTATTGTAAACATCCCAGAGCCCATCTAAAATCATTGAATCAGTTACTTCCCCATTACCTAATCGATAACCAAACCTTGCTTTAGGAAGAATATATGGGGCATTGCTCATACTTTCCTGTCCTCCGGCTATAATGATTTCGGCATCTTCACATAAAATTGCTTGTTGTGCGAGCATTACAGCTTTTAATCCGCTCCCGCACATCTTATTAATTGTCAAGCATTCTGTTTTTGCCGGAAGACCTGCAAAAATAGCAGCCTGTCTTCCCGGTGCTTGACCCTGCCCGGCTGTAAGAACATTACCGAAAATGACCTCATCAATTAGGTCTTTATTAATTTTTGAATCTTCTAATACTCCTTTAATAGCAAAGCTTCCTAATTGTGCTGCACTAAAAGATGATAAAGTTCCTCCAAAAGAACCGACTGGTGTTCTTTTTGCCGAAATTATAACAACTTTTTTCATCATCATACTTTCAAAATTGAATTTTTGTTTTTATTAAACTTAAACAAATTTAGATAAAAATTCAGGTTATAACTATCATGAAGGAATTATGTTGTTAGTTTAGATGATGTTAATGCGGCCAATTTGAAGATAAGTGATAAAATGATAGTATTTAAATTCACATTATTCTTGAAAGCCGAAATTAGACTATTTAGTTGGGATACTATTTGATTTATTTCTATATGTGGAAATCTGTAATTAAATTTCTCTAGTGTTTCTATATAATCCTCAAAAAAGAAACTATGCCTCCCTTTCCCCAAATCCGATAAATTATATCTGTACCTTTGAATATCATTCAGCCACATTATAATCATTTCAATTAAAATTTTAACTGATTCCGAATCCCCATCGGTAATAAAAGGTGAAAATTCATTTAAGGCTGAATGATATTTTCTTCCAAACGAATAGCGTAATATGAGTATAGTTTTTTCTTTAAGTAGTTTGAAATCATTATCAAGTAGCAATAGAGCATTGCTAATAGAACCGCCTGAAAAAGGTACAACAGACTCTGCTAAAATGTTTTCAATGTCAAAGAAGTTCAATAATATATCTTTTATTGCCGTATGTTCAAGCGGTTGAAAATTAACCACCCGGCATCTTGATCTTATTGTTTCCCTTAAGAGTGAAGGGAAAGGAGTGGTCAATATGAAAATAACGCCATCTGGCGGTTCTTCCAAATTTTTCAGAAGAGCATTTTGCGCTGATTCATTCATTAAGTGAGCATCTGATATTAAAATAACCCGGTATTTAATATCCGTGTAATTTAAAGATAAAAATTTTTTTATATCTCTGATGCTGTTGATTTTAATATTTTGAGCTTTCGGAATTTTTATCTTGTAATAAGGATTAGAGATTTTCTTACTTAATTCTTCCTGAATTAATTGAATATCTGACGGACTTAATTTCTCGAATGGTGAACTTGCATCATTTTCATTTTTACCGCGTGGCAAGGGAAATATATATTTTATATAGGGCTCGGTAAGATTTGTAATTTGTTTAATGGCAATATTATTTTCTGAAGTCGGTGAGTCATTAATTGCTTGAGCAAATCGTATGGCAATAAACTCCTTCCCCACCCCCTCTAATCCTTGGAATAACAAAGCATGCGGTATTTTTGATGTTTCAATTAACTTTGTTAAATTATTTTTTGCATATAACTGTCCGCTTATTCCTTCAAAATATTTATTCATAATATGTTAAAGGTATTAAAATTAAACACCTTGTCAAAAATCATCCTCATTGTAAAAGAAATCTTCATCAGTAGGATAATCAGGCCAAATATCTTCAATGGATTCATATGGTTCATCTGAATCTTCAAGTTCAAGCAAATTTTCAATAACTTCATACGGAGCCCCGATTCTATCTGCATAGTCGATTAATTCTTCCTTAGTTGCAGGCCAAGGCGCATCATCTAAATAAGATGCTAGCTCCACTGTCCAAATCATATTTCCCTCTCTAAACTTTATTAAAATGTATTATGGAAATTGAATTATTATTTCTGTTTATAAATTGCCGGCATTCAGTTAATAACTCATTAACCCCCTTACTGGCATAATGTTAACATTCAGTCCGAAAATTTTAATATAAAATAATAAACAACTGAAATTTCGTTTTTATTACCAATAATTCTTTAAAATGTTTCTAAATTTCTCTAAAAATTTATCTTTTTTGGAATTATTGAAAATGTAAAGTTTCCCAAATTTCAAGTGCGGAATGTAAAAAATTTGAATTGATTTGTCAAGAGAAGATTTATTATATAATTATATTAATGCTCTTCATAAAAAGTAGTTCAACATTTATATAACTTCCTTAACCTCTTTATTCAATTGAGCTTAGGAGCCTTTAACTTCTTTAGGAATGAATTATTAGGCCTATTCAAAATCATGTTCGAAATAATCGACTCCTCTGTAATCGTCCTTCCCTTTATCTTTTATCCGCTGCAGAAGCTGTTCCTGGAATATTTTTGCAGAGTCATAACCATAATGCTTTAAAAGGTAATTGAGGCTTATCACTTCAGATATTACTGTAATATTTTTACCCGGTAAAATGGGGAGTTTAACGTATGGAAGATCTATGCCTAATATATTAACTGTAGTTTCATCAAGTCCTGTACGTGTATACTCACTTTTTTCATCCCAAACTTCAAGCTCAACGATTATTTCAAGTCTTTTATGAAATCGAATAGCCCTAATTCCGAACATTCTTTCGACATCAATTATCCCAAGTCCTCTGATTTCCATATGATGCTTTACGATATTAGTACCTGAACCTATCAGGATACCTTCCCCCTTTTTAGTCAAAATAATTAAATCATCGGCAACAAGCCTTTGTCCTCTTTCGATAAGATCAAGTGCAACTTCACTTTTTCCTATTCCGGATTTGCCTACGAATAAAAGACCTACACCATAAACATCAACAAAGGAACCATGTATCGAAATCCGCGAAGAAAACTGGTCATCCAAAAAATCACTTATTAGATATGTTGTCTTTGTAGTAGGATAGGGAGAAACGAGAATTGTTGTCTTATATTTACTTGCCAATTCTATCAATTTTGGAAATGGAACGTTATTATCAGTTAGAATAATGCAAGGAATATCAAATTGCAAAATTCTCTCTAATGATTCGGCTCTTTTTTCTTCAGTCAACTGCATTAAATACCGCATTTCGGTATTACCAAAAACCTGCACACGTGAAGATGAAAATAGATCAACAAACCCGGCTAATGCTAAGCCGGGTCTGTGTAAATTTTGTTCAAAAATCTTTTTGTTAAATCCGGATTCGTCTGTATATAACTTTAGCTTGAATTTCTCTAAGGTATTCTTATACAAAGTCCCGACTGTTAGAAATTCTTTCCTTGAAATAGATTTTTGATTAATCTTTATCATCTTGCATGTGCATACTTTTTAGTTTTAATTTTTTTTAATTGACGGGAAAGTTTTTCCACTGCACTGCTGATTGATTTTTTATAATCATCCGAATCTTCTGCCGCTTTTAATATCATTCCTGGAATTTTTAATATTATCTCAGCACTTTTAATGCTATTACTCGTATTCTGATAACTTAATATAATATCAGCACTTAAAATATCATCGTAAAATCTCTCTAAAGAAATAACTTCTGAATTTACAAAATCTTTAAGAGAGTCACGAGCTTTAAACTTCCTGGAAGTTATTGATATGTTCATATATCCTCCGTTTAAATTAAGATTTAGGATGCGATTTTTTATATGTGGATTTTAATCGTTCGATACTTACATGCGTATAAATCTGTGTAGTAGAAAGATTTTCATGTCCTAATATCTCCTTCACTGCTTTAAGATTTGCTCCTTTATCCAGCATATGCGTTGCAGCGCTATGCCTTAAGATATGAGGGCTCCTCTTTTTTATATCTGTTACTTTCGTCAAATATTTGTTTACAATTCGATGAATCATTCGTGGATAGATCCTTCTTCCTTTATTATTGATCAATAAAGGATCCTCTCTGCTGTTAAATTTTCTTGTATCTAAATATTCTTTTATAACTTTTACCGATTTATCTCCGATCGGAGAAATTCTTACCTTACTTCCCTTCCCTTTTATCCGTAGAATTTTTTGATTTATATCAAGATCATTATAATTCAATGTGCATAATTCTGAAACCCGTAATGCACAACCGTATAGTAATTCAAAAATAGCTTTTATTAATTTAGAATCTTCCTGCTCTTTTTCAACTTCTTTGTAAATTTCTGAGAAATTTTCTACTGAAATAATTTCCGGCAAATTTCGTGCTGCTTTTGGATTGCTAATATAAGAAGAAGGATTTTGTTCAATTAAGCTTTGTTGATATGCAAACTTAAATAAGCCCCGTAATGATGCCAACTTTCTCGAAACTGATCTTTTATCAAGTTCAAGGTCATTTAGAAAAAATAGGTATGATTTTATAAATTTATCAGTAACTAGGTTAACTTCATTTTTTGAAAAATCCATACAATATTTTGAAAAGGAATTAAGGTCCTCGTTATATGCTTTTAAGGTATTATTTGAATACCTTTTAACTCCCCTTAAATAATCCAGATAATCTGTAACTATTTGCTCTATTTGCATTATAAATTAGTTATTCTTCTTCTTCGGAAACTGTTAAAACAACCTCTTCACCACAATTAGGACATTTCAGATATTCACCTTTTTTCTTTGAGTATCTTTTTTCCATATAATATGAATCTTTATTAGGACATTCTTGAGGAATCGGTCTGTACCAGCTTACAAAATCGCAATCAGGATATCTAGAACAGCCGTAAAACGCTTTATTCCGTCTCGATTTTCTTTCAACAACTTCCCCTTCTTTACATTTCGGACATTTCACATTTAATGAAATGTTTTTTACAAAATCGCATTCTGGATATCTTTCACACCCAATAAATCTTCCGAATTTTCCTTCCCTGTAAACAGTTCTGGCTCCGCATTTTTCACACTTTTCTCCGGTATATTCCGGTTCTTGATTTTGAGCCGCAATATCCTTAAAGGATTTTATATTTTTACATTCGGGGTAATTGCTGCATGCAAGATATTTACCGAATCTGCCTATCTTAATTATCATTTCACTACCGCACTTGTCACAGAGAATTTTTTCCATTTTATTTTCAACGTGCTTAAGCGCCTCAGAAAAGGGCTGATAAAAATCGTTTAATACTTTTACATATTCATTTTCACCTTGAGCAATCTGGTCAAGTTCATTTTCCATTTCAGCAGTAAAACTTTCATTAATAATTCCAGGGAAATTCTTGACAAGAATTTTACTTACTTCTTTACCAAGTTTTGTTGGGACTAATTTCCTGTCAACCTGTTCAACATAATTCCTGTCCTGGATAGTACTTGCAATTAGAGAATATGTACTTGGTCTGCCAATACCTTTTGATTCCAGGTCTCTAATTAAAGAACTTTCTGTGTATCGCGCTGGAGGTTTAGTAAAATGCTGTATTTTTTCCAGTTCCTCTAATGCCAGTTTTTGATTTATTTCCAGTCCTAAGGGTATTTTCTCTTCTTTACTATCGTCATCATTTTCTCTTTGCTCTACCATTTCCTCATATACCTGCATAAATCCACTGAATTTAACTGCAGTGCCTGTTGACTTGAATACAAATTCATCAGCCGAAACTTCAACATTTGTAACTTCAAGTTGTGCCGGGGCCATTTGTGAAGCTATGAAACGCATCCAGATTAGTTCATACAGTTTTAATGATCTTTTATCTAAATAATCTTTAACATAATCCGGCGTAAATTTCAATGAAGTAGGTCTGATTGCTTCATGAGCATCCTGAACATTTATTTTATCTTTTTTCTCGTAAATATTTGGGGTGTCAGGTATATACTTTTCGCCGTAAGAATTTTTAATGTAATCTCTCACAACAGGAATAATCTCTTCACTTATTCTGGTTGAATCCGTTCTCATATATGTAATTAAACCTTGTGTACCTTCTTCCTTCCCGAGATCGACTCCTTCATAGAGCTTTTGTGCAATCATCATAGTTTGCTTTGGACGCATCTTTATTCTTCTTGAAGCTTCGGCTTGTAACGTACTTGTTATAAAAGGTGGCGATGGATTTCTTTTTACATTTTTCTTAATTATATCTGTAATTATAAAATTCTCTTTATGTAAAATTCTGTCAAAGATTTCCTTTGCCCACGTTTCTTTATTAATTGCAAAATTCTTTTCTAAAAATTCTTTCCAATCATTCTCACTCATTTCCGGCTTTGGTTGAATTCTGAGATCTTTCCCCTCAACACTAAAAAGCTTTGCTTCAAATGTTTCATCTTTATCGGTTTTGAAGACAGCCCAGATCGACCAGTATTCTGTCTGTATGAATTTTTCTATCTCTTCTTCTCTATCGCAAATAAGCTTCAATGCAACAGATTGAACCCTTCCGGCAGATAATGAACTGCTGCCTGACATTTCAATTACAGCTTTCCACAGAAAAGGACTCATTTTATATCCAATTATCCTGTCCATAACTCTTCTCGCTCGCTGTGAACTAACAAGATAGTTATCAATATTTCTTGGTGATTCCATCGCTTTCTTAACACCGGTTTTTGTGATTTCATTAAATAGAACTCTGCGGATTTTATAATTCCCTTTTCCATTTAAAATATCGACAATATCTTGTGCAATTGCTTCACCTTCCCGGTCAGGGTCAGTTGCTATATAAATATTATTACTTTTTCCGGCAAGAGACTTTATTCTCTTAATTATATCACCCTTGCCTCTTATAGTAACATATTGAGGCAGAAATCCCTTTTCGATATCAACGCCTAATTTCGTTTTAGGTAAATTTCTTATATGTCCTATTGTTGCTTCTACTAAATAATTGTTTCCGAGATATTTATTAATTGTCTTTGCTTTTGCTGGAGATTCTACTAATACTAGATTTTTTGCCATAAAAACTTTCAAATTTCCTGTTTTTTGTATGAATAAATATTTCCACTTTTTTTACTAAAATAAATACATGTGAATAAAATATTATATAAATCATCGATTATTATAAAATATGTTCCATATTTCTTGTATAAACTCTATTTCTCAACTTTTAGTTCCTCTGCTAATAAAAAGAATTTCACTGTATTTTACAAATAATTTATTTTCAATCCTTTTCATCTCTCTTCTTTTATCTGAAGATGTATCATCATAGCCCATTAAATGTAAAAAACCATGAATCACTAGTCTTAAAATTTCCTCTGCAAAAGTCACTTCATATTTTTTTGCATTATTTTCAGCTTCTTCACTTGAAATATATATTTCACTATCGATAATCTTCTTTTTTTTTGAGTAATTAAAAGTAATTATATCTGTTGAATGATTATGGTTCAAAAATTCATTATTGATTTGAATTATTAGATTTGTCGGGACAAAGTTTATCAATAGATATGAGATGGATAATTCGAATTCTTTTATTAATAAGCTGACAACTTTATGAATAAATAGCTTATTTATCTTATAAAATGAACCATTATTGACTTCTAAATTTTTTATCACTAACAATAATAAAAGATTATAACTTTATTTCCAATCCTTCTCTAGCTGCAAGGCATCCTATTTCATATTTTTCCTTTTGAAATATCCTTTTTGTTTCATCAAGCATTTCTTCAATTTTTTCATCTGTATAATCTGGGTTATAATGAAATAAAATTAAATTTTTTATTTCAGCAAAGTGGCTAAAGTAAGCCAGCAACACATTGCTCGAATGCCCCCACCCTTTCTTATTGAGTAACTGGGTTTCATCATACATTGTATCATGGATTAAATAATCACACTCATGACAAAATTTTATCAAATCTTCATTTAATTGTTTTATGGATTCAACTGATTCGTTGTTAAACTTTAATTCATTATCAGTCATATATACAAAACACTTATCCTTCTCAATTAATTTAAAAGCTAAAGTGGGAGATGAATGATTCGCTCTAAATGTTTTAATTGTTACACCATCAAGTTCATATGAGCTGTTTGCTTCAATACTTTTATATTCAATATTTGCGTTGGCCTGATCTATTTTTATTGGAAAAAAATTATCATTCATCTGATTACTAAGGATATCTGCAATATTGTACCCATTAGTTGTCAAACCATAGAAAATAAGACTAACATTTTTTTCATATAAAGGACGAAAGAATGGGATACCTTGTATGTGATCCCAATGATAATGGCTAATAAAAATCGGGATTTTCTCCCCTGTCTCAATTATTTCAATTAAATTCAAGCCTAGTTCTCTTATACCGCTTCCTGCATCAAGTACTATTAATTTACCTTTACTTGTTCTGCATTCTACACATGGAGTATTTCCTCCATATTTTAAAGTATTTTTTCCAGGGACAGGGATTGAACCTCTCGTTCCCCAAAACTTTAACAACATATAAGGTTAAGGTTTCTTTAATGATTCAATAGTTTCTTCAGAATATTTTTTATACCGGAAAGCTGAAGCTTCAAAATCATTCATTTCTGCTTCAGTCAAATTTCGGATTAATTTAGCAGGAACACCTGCTGCCAATTTACCGGAAGGAACAGTGAAATTTGGAGTCACAACGCTTCCGACAGCAACCATACTTTTTTCCTCAATTACAGCACCATCTAATATGATTGCTCCAATACCAACCAAAGATAAATTCATCAAAGTACATCCATGTAATTTAACAGAATGTCCAATCGTAACTTTATCACCAATATTTAATGGATACCTGTCTCTCGTAACATGCAGCATCGAGCAATCCTGAACATTGGTAAAAGAACCTATTTTAATATAATGAACATCCCCTCTAATTACTGTGTTATACCAAACACTTGAATTTTCTCCAATTTCAACATTACCTATAATCTTTACACCGGATGCTAAGAATACACTTTTTGCTAATTTTGGATATAATCCTTAAAAGAAAATATCTTTTGTTCTTCATTCATTCTTGATATTCCGGTGGTTTCCATCCTTTTCTTTTCCATTCTTTTAACTCAAGAGTAACATTTCCAACCATCACTTTCATTTTAGCAAGGATTGGTATTGCTGCATCATCATTTGTAAACCAGCCTTCATAATATCCCGTTAATCCATATATACTGATGTAATTTAATTCTCCATCTATTTTCACGCATGACACCGGATAATCAACCGCATCAATAGAAATATCGGATACATCATTATAAAAATTTATTTTTGTAACTACCTTTTTATCAGCTACAAAGCCCGGTATCACTTCAGTTTTTTTCTGGCCTGTATTCATCCGGGCATAATAAAAGATTGAAAGTCCGTCTTGATATTTTTTATTTATAGATGCCGTTGAATCAGTCCAGATTTCTTTTGGAGATAACTTTCCTTTTATAATATGAATTTTCGAGCTATCATAATTAAAATAATAATCCGTAAATGAATCATATTTTTCTGTTTTAACTATACCTTCAAAAAAGGTTGAATACCACTGATTCGTCATTTCACTTTTATAAACCTGATGAATATCGACGAAAGGTATATTGTCGTATGAATCAATATAGGCTATTGTATTATATATTGTCTTGTCACCTGTCCTTTTTTTACCGGTTACTTTTATTGTTACCTGTCCTAATACTATAAAAGCATATTTAACTACATAAGAAAGTTCCTCACCAACTTCTATATTTTTATTCGAAATAAAAGAAAAGCTCTTTCTTTCTATACTATGTTTAGGCAAAACATTAGTATAGATAAACAGGAGAGGAATTAAAATAATTATTTTCTTAAAAAAAATCATTTAAGGTTAGCTAAATCCTTTGCTTCATTAAAAAGTGTACTAGCTTTTAAGAGCTGATTATCAGTGCTTAATATAGTTTCATACCATCCTTTATTCTTCCAGAAATTTCTTGCAATTTGAGCTTTCAGCCTTATAATAATATAATCTTTATCTTTTTTAAAGTTTTCTTCGGAAAATTTAACCTTTTTAGTCTCAGAGAACTTTATAAAATCCTTAATATCTTTTGCGGAAAAACTAAAATTATTTATAAACTCTTCCAGAGTTTTAAACTCTGAATGAATAGTTTTTTCATTCAATTCCAGATAGGAGAGAATAAATTGATAAAAAACGTTATTCTTGAGCAAATCAGTTGTATAATCAGTAACTTGATCTGACTTAATTATATAATCCGGAGTGATGCCGCCTCCTCCGTAAACTACCCTGCCTGCATTTGTCTTAAAAACAGGAAGTGATGAATTTTTTTCAGCTGTATGGTATAGATTGTCTCCTTCATCCTCATTTTTTCCGCCAATATCTTTATAGTATTCCTCTTTATCCTTTAGAGTTTTGTAATCCCTTTGAATCAGTCTTCCTGATGGAGTATAATATCGAGAAATTGTTAATCTGACAGCGGAATTATCCGGAAGTTCAAATTGTCTTTGAACTAATCCTTTTCCAAATGTAGTTTCACCAACTATTAATCCCCTATCCCAATCCTGTACTGCTCCTGATACTATTTCACTTGCCGAAGCTGAACCGTTATTAACTAAAATAATTAAGGGAATTTTTTCATAAGGAGAAGATTTTGATGCATCGAATTCATCATCGAACTCTGGTTTTCTTCCCTTTGTATATACAATTTTTTTCTGACCGCTAATAAAGAGATCCGTTACTTTTACGGCCTGTCCTAATAAGCCGCCGGGATTTCCACGTAAATCAAAAATCAATTGTTCCATCCCTTTTTCTTTTAAATCATTCAGTGCCTTATAAACTTCATCGTATGTTGTTTCAGAAAACCTTGATAGGCTTATATAGCCGGTTTTCTTATCTAGCATAAAATGAGTATCAACAGAATAAAGAGGAATTTTATCTCTCGTGATTTCATAATTTAATAGCCCCGGAGTCCCATAACGGCAAATAGCAACACTCACTTTCGTTCCGGCACTACCGCGTAATTTTCCTTTTACCTGCTCGTCTGTTATTCCTTTTGCATCTTCTCCGTTTATTTTAACGATTCTATCACCTGGCCTTATTCCTAGTGCTTCACTTGGTCCGCCGGATACTGGAGCGACAACAACTATAGTATCATCTACAATTTGAAATTCAATTCCCACTCCTTCAAAATCCCCCCTAAAGGATTCGTCAATGGATTCCATCTGACTCGCAGGAATATATATGGAATGCGGATCAAGCTTACCTAACATTCCGCTTATGGCGGCATCTACTAATTTTGGGGTATCAACTTTTTCTACATAATATTTTTGAACATCAGTTAATACGTCACTGAATTTTGTTACGCTTTCGTGTATGATGTCATCCGAAAAAGCCTTTTCTATTTGGGTTCCTAAAACAATCCCTATTGCTAGTATTATTATAGCAAAAGGAATTTTAAATTTTGATATCATTTATTCTCCATTATATTAACCTATAGCTTTACTGATAAAGAAAAAAATGTTTCAATTTCTTTATTTATATTTTGCTGTAATGATTGACTAATATACTTTAAATTGAAATTAAAGTTGATTTGATTGAAAGGTTCAAAGTTAACTGCTATCGAAGCCATTCTGCTATATTCTAAATAACCGTCAAGAAAATTTACCTTTTCAGAATCAAATACCCTGTGACCCAAAGAAATATCACCTCCAACATTTTCTTTTACTGTACCATTTGCTGTTAAAGGATTTGCGCCGTGTACATTATAAGAAAAATCACAGCTTAAATTCAATCTATAATTTATTCTATAATTTACTTGTGTATAAAAGAGCTCACTATTAGGTTGTAAGAATGATCCCAAATTATATCCAAAATTTGTAAAATTATTTCGGACAAATCTATGTGTAAAAACATATGGCTCGACTCTGATATATTCAAACTTTAGATCTAATGGGATTATGTTGTAGAAATTAGATGAATATAATCCTGCATTGAATAAAAATTGATTACCCCACCAGCCTGTTCCAATTTTATTTATTGTGATATCATCTATTAAAAGAGAACCATAAAGTTTTAATCCCTTGACTGAATTATTTTTAAAATCAAAAAATAGCATGGAGTTATCTCTATCTCTATTCTGATGTTCAATAGATTTATAAAAACTAAAAGGATTTAGATAAGACAGATCGATCGGCCTATCTCCATATATAATAAATTCTCCAACTCCAAAGTTCACATCTTTTGAAATATTAAACCCGATACGGTGATATCCGATATATTTTTCTTGGACTAAATTTTGTCCGCCTATTGTGGAATCATATGAAAAGGATGTATCACCTAGTAATTTTCCGTGAAAAAAAGAAAAGTCAAAAAATTTATAAGAAATACTAAATGCTATATAATCGAATTTGGGTGAATTATCATCAACAAAAGCTTTTATAGGCCCGTATCCAATGTTAATTCTATCCTGTCCTAATTTAAACTTTACTATATCAAAATCAGCTGTTAAATATCCTTCTGTTTCATCAAAAAAAGCCTGATCAGGTTTTTCATTTAGTTTAAAATTATACCTAAGGTCGTTCTTCAACAACGCAGTTTCTCTGTTTCCAAAAACATTCCCGTTGATTCCTTTTAATAAAAAACCGAACTTATTCAGAATAGTTCCTCTTATTTCCCCGCCGACATATCCAAGTGTAGTTGATAAATTATTTTTACTCTTTATCCGGTTATTGAAAATCAGTTCACCATTTCCTAGAATGTTTATAAAGAGATTAAATTTTTGGGGATCGTTATAATAGTATAAATATTTTTCTTTTTGAGATAAAATATTATATTCACTTTTTCCCAAAATTGATTGGGAATTATTTAAAGTTCCTGATAAATCATATTCAAATTCTATTTCTAGATCTTCAAGTATTTTTTTATCCTCTTCATCAAGTTCATTTTCACCTTTAATAATTTGTCTTAAATATCCGGCTATTTCTTTCCTTGTCTTAGGAATTTCAAATGAATTATAATTATCAATTAATAGCTGCGATTCCATTCTTTCAAGAAAATCATAAACAGGATTTGAAGTTGAAACATATTCAGATTGAGAAAAAATACTTATTGTTAATAAAAGAAATATGGGGAATATTTTTTTCAAATTACCTTATTTGCTCCCATTCTTTAGATATTGCTTTTTCCTTGAAGAATACCGAAAAACCATTTTTTATCCAGATCCATGTTACATACTTATAACCTAATCTCCGAAACCTTCGGGGGGATTCAAATATAAATAAATCTTTTGCAAATAGTATTTTACCTTCTCTTCTAATTTTTCGGAACAAATCAAAATCTTCACCCGCTGCTAGTTCTTCATTATAACCTTTAAATTTATTAAAGATTCCTTTTCTTATAACATGACACTCCCCTCGGCCCATCCCTATACCAAGATTATTTATTAACCTGAAATAATTATTGAAAACTGTATGAAAAATCTTATCAGATAGTTTCTCTTCTTTTGGAAAAACTTTAACAAAACATGTCATAGCAAGACAATTGCTGTTAATAAAATTATTTTCTATGTAATCAAAAAATTTATCAACGCCGGAGAGAAGGATATCACCGTTCAAAAAAATAAAAATATCTCCATTTGCATATTTGGCTCCTAAGTTTCTTCCTTCGGCAATGTTTTGTTTTATATTACTATTATGGATTTTAATAATGTCCGAGTATTGTGCAGCAATTTCTACCGTTTTATCCTTACTCCCTCCATCTGATATTATAATTTCATAATCAAATTTTTCTTTGAATGCCTTATTAGCGAGCTGCTGCAATAGAAACGGCAAAAGTTTTTCTTCGTTTAGAGTAGGAATAATAATACTATATTTCAAACTTCACCTTAAAATAGACAAATTGTTCCGACATAATGTATAGTACTTTCTTTACAAATTATTTCCTGAATTTGAATTAAATTTGATTTTAATCTCACCCTTTAACTTCCGGCTTCATTTGAGGAAAAAATATAACATCTCTAATTGATGACTGATTAGTGAGTACCATGGTTAGTCTATCAACTCCAATTCCCAAACCAGCAGTTGGCGGCATTCCATACTCTAAAGCACGTATAAAATCTTCGTCGATTTGATGTGCTTCTTCATCGCCGGCTTCGCGCATCTTACTTTGATCTGTAAACCTTTGCCTCTGATCTATAGGATCATTAAGTTCTGAAAATGCATTACAAATTTCTTTACCCGCAAAATAAGCCTCAAATCTTTCTACCACACCTTGTTTAGACCGATGTTTTTTCGCTAGTGGAGAAAGTTCTATAGGGTAATCCATTACAAATGTTGGATCAATTAGATAGGGCTCAACTGTTTCACTAAATATTTCATCTATAAATTTGCCCTTCCCTTCTAAATTCGCAGTTTCTATATTTAATTCCCTTGCCTTACTTTTCAATTCATCGTTTGATGCTGTTATAACATTTAATCCTGTCTTTTCTTCAATGGCATCTACAAAAGATATACGTTTCCAGGGTGACTTTAAGTTTATTCTCTTATCTTCAAAAGTAAAATCAAATGTATTAAAAACTTCACTGCATATTTTTTGAATCATTTCTTCTACAAACTCCATCATCCATATATAATCTTTATAGGGAACATATAACTCCATCATCGTAAATTCAGGATTATGTGTCCGGTCCATTCCTTCATTTCTGAAATCTTTTGATATTTCGTAAACACCATTAATTCCTCCCACAATCAATCTCTTTAGGTAAAGCTCATCAGCGATTCTTAGATAAAAATTGGTATCCAATGTATTATGATGAGTTATAAATGGTTTTGCAGCGGCTCCCCCATACAGTGGTTGAAGTATGGGAGTCTCAACTTCCAGATAATTATGTTCATCCAGAAATCTTCTCATTGTAGAGATTATCCTACTTCTACTAATGAATGTTTCTTTTAAATGAGGATTTACAACCAGATCCACATATCTCTGACGGTAACGAAGTTCTTTATCGGCAAATTGATCATGAACAATTTTATTTCCCTGCTCATCGATTGTTTCTTTTGCTATCGGTAATGGACGTAAAGACTTTGACAAAAGAATTAAAGAAGTTGTATGTATTGATATTTCACCTGTTTTTGTTTTAAATACATAACCATCTATACCTATAATGTCGCCGATATCCATCAACTTAAAAGCAGAGTAACTTTCACCAATATCGTCTTTTCTTAAATAAATCTGGATCTTTCCTTTAGCATCCTGAATGTGGGCAAATGAAGCTTTCCCCATTCTTCTAATTGCCATAATTCTCCCTGCAATCTTAACTGTTCTCTTTTCATCCTCTGTAAATTTATCTTTAATATCTTGAGAATTAGAATTTATATCAAAGGAATAAGCATATGTCTCAATACCTTTTAATTTTAATTCATTGAGTTCTTCATGCCTTCTTTTAATTAATACATTTAAGTCTTCTCCGGATAATGTATTTTCGGGTGAAATATTTTCGTTCACGAAACCTCCAATTATTTCCTTTAAAATTAGCGAGCCTTAAACAAACAAGATCTTCAATATTTTCTGCAATTTTAACCGGGACTTTATAATTATTAGCTATTATTGAAAATGCAACCGGCTCATTATCTAAAGTATATACATAACCGGATATGCTGCTTACTCCTATATGAGTTCCTGTTTTTGCTCTCAAATTATTTTCAGCTTTAGTCTTTTTCATCCTTTTTCCAAGAGTACCATCAACACCGGCAATTGGAAGGGAATTATAAAATGGAATAAAATATTTATTTTTAAACATATAACTCAAAAGAGCAACAACCTGATGGGGAGTAATTAAATTTAACCGGGATAACCCGCTGCCGTCTACCATATTCATTCCCTCAGGCAATATTCCCATCTCCCTAAATACTATATCTGCTGCTTGTACACCGTTATCCGCAGAACCTAAGCCTTCTTCTTCAAGTCCAATGGTTTTTAATAACTGTTCGGAATAAAAATTTTCACTATTCTTATTTATGACTTTAATTATTTCTTTTAACGGCGGAGAATAATAAGTAAAAATTGATTTCATGTCTTTATTCTGCGGTAATTTTGATAAATCATCTATATCCATAGGGAAACCATCCACCTTTATTTCCTCCTTTTGCAGAATAGATTTCAACACAACCATAGAATATTGAGTCGGATTATTTACAGTTACATATGTTTTAATTGAATCCTGCCTTCTTATTGTACCGAAAACATTTACAATGTTCGTTCCACTTTGTCTATATACATTTACCGATGTTGTTGAGTCATTTGATACAACGGATACATTATTTATAAAAACAATATACTTTGTCGACGGGTTAGTTCTTAATACTGCGAGATTTTTTTCTTTATTTACATTTACAACTATATCGACAACATTATCATTAAATGAAATTGCCCCGGAAGGAGCTGAGAACCAATAACTTTCATCATCCCATGCCCACCCTTTACCAAGTCCAAGATTATCAAACCGATTATCATCACCTATAATATTGCCTGTGATTTCATCAATGCCCGCATTTCCAAGTGTATCAGCCCAATCTTTGAAAACTTTATATTTATCATCATTATTGAATCTGCCTGATATAGTAGGATCTCCTCTGCCCCTGATGATTAAATCTCCATCTAATACCGAACCATCCATCTTACCGTGCATTAAAATCTTTGTACTGAAACAATACTCCGGACCAAGTAAAATTAGCGCCGAAGCTGTCGTAAATAATTTCAAATCGGAAGCAGGAATAAATAACTTATTTTCATTACGGCGATAAAAATATTCACCTGTTTCCAAAGATTGGAGAACCACCCCCCAATTAGCATTATCAAAATTTGGATCGTTAAAGATGTCATCCATTTCTTTCCAGAAATCCTTGATCGTTGTTCCGCCATACCTAGGAACAGAAAGAGAGTCTTTTTCCTTTTCTTGAGCAAAGATTTTGGGAATCAGTAATAAAATACAAAGAATTATATAAACCTTAATTGTCATAATTACTTTTAATCATATTTATCTCTTCATTTGAAAGTTTTCTATATTTACCAGGGGCTATATCTGCCTTCAATCCTGCAAATTCTTTTCTATTTAAAGCAATAACCGAGTATCCAACCGCACTGAACATATTTTTTATGAAATGATTTCTGCCTTCAATGCAGATAACTTCAACAAAGTTCCTGTTTTTAGAATTCGGGAAATTTATTCTCATAAATTTCCCTTTTCTCCCCGATAAATAAATACCCTTTAACAATTGTTCTTTAATTTCAAAATTTAATGGTTTATCTAATTTTACTTCATATATTCTATTGATATTATTTTTAGGATGGGTTAACAAATTTGAGAAATCTCCATCATTTGTTAATAATAAGACACCGGTTGTATTATAATCTAGCCTGCCTATGGGATAAATTCTCTCATTCATTTTTATCAAATCTATAACAGTCTTTCTATTTTTATCATCATTTGTTGTTGTAACAACCCCTTTGGGTTTATTCATTAACAAATAAATATGTCTAACGGGCTTAATTAATTCCCCATCAAGACTAACTTTATCCGTATCTGGATCTATCTTAAAATTTAAAGAATTAACTATTTTATCGTTCACAGAAACTCTATTCTGCAAAATATATTCTTCCGATTTCCTTCTTGATGTAATTCCGCTATCAGATATATATTTATTAAGTCTAATCAATTTTTTCTGATTCATCTTCTATTTCATTTTGTATTGTCTCTTCTATCAGATTCATCATGATTTTTCTCTTCTGCTCGATAAAATCCTCATCCTGCATTATTTCGTCAATTTCTCTAGGTTTTGGTAGATCACTTATACTGTTTAACCCAAAATATTTTAAAAACTCATTAGTGGTTAAATAAAGCAGAGGTCTCCCGATTGTTTCTGCCCTACCTGAAATAGTAATTAAATCTTTTTCAAGTAATGTATTAAGCATATAATCCGAATTAACTCCGCGAATTGATTCTAATTCAGGTTTTGTTATCGGCTGTTTATATGCAATGATAGCAAGAGTCTCAAGAGCAGCTTGACTCAACCGTCTTTTACTTTTTTCCGAAGATAAATATCCGACATACTTTGCATATTCGGGTCTTGTAGCAAAGATAAATCCGTTTGATATTTTAATAATCTTTACGGATAAATTTTCCGATTCATACCTGGAATTTAATTCCGTAATACAATTTTCCACTTCTGAAACGGTAATTTGAATATCTTCGCCGTCAATTCCTTTAATAGCTTTCATTAATTCAGAAGCTGAAATCGAATCTTCGGAGGCAAAGATCAATGCCTCTATTATAGAATTATATATTTTCTCCATTGCCGAAATTCAAAATAATAAAATCATTAAAATTAGATGATTCCTTAATACCTATTCTTCCTGCTTTTGTCAATTCAAGCAGAGCGACAAATGTTATGACAATTCTTATCTTTTCTTTCATTCCTTCTATTAATTTAAGGAAATGTAGTTCATTGGATTCTTTTATCTTTCCCAGTATGAAATTAATTTGTTCGTCAATAGAAATATTTATCTTTCTAATTTCATGGAAAATTTCCGGTTTAATTCCTTCGATGGCTTTTTTAAAAGCTTTCGCAAGATCAAATACCGTTACATTTTTAAGAAGGATATCGTAATCAGGTATATCAATTTTTACATCAGCTGAAAAATTTCCTCGATAATTTATCTTCCTTTGATTTGATTCAAAGAAAGCTAATTCCTCCGACATTTCTTTATATCTCTTATATTCAAGCAGCGCCTTTACCAGGTCCGCTCTAGGATCTATTTCTTCACCTTTCTCATCAAATTCTCTGGGAAGCAGCATCCTCACCTTAATATGCATTAGAGTAGAAGCCATCAGTATAAAATCACCTGCAGTTTCAAGATCAAGGATTTTAATCAAGTTAACATATTCAAGATATTCCTTTGTAATCTTGGAAATCGGGATGTCATAAATATTCAGCTCATCACGCTTAATAAAAAATAAAAGGAGATCCAGAGGACCTTCAAACTGTTCTAGCTTAATTTTATACAAAGATTAGCCTATTTTCATTTTTTCACGAACCTCTTTCATAGTTTCCTGAGCTACTTTTCCTGCCCTGATTTCACCATCATGCAGAATCTCTAAAACTTCATTTTTCCTGTTCTCATAATATTTTCTTTTTTCTATAATTGGTTCAATCATTACAGAAATTTTTGATGCACAATTCATTTTACAATCAAAACAACCTAAAGCTCCGGAGCGGCATCCTGCTTCAATTTCAGGTACTTCAGAAGGATTAAATTTTTTATGGTAAGAAAAAACAAGACATATATCCGGATTTCCGGGATCTCCCTTCCTAATTTTTTGGGGATCAGTTACAGCTTTCTTCATTTTGGCTTTTACTGTTTCCGGATCATCCGAAAGTAAAATTGTATTGCCTAATGATTTACTCATTTTCGAATTTCCATCCAATCCGGGTAGCCTTGCAAACTGAGTTAATAAAGGATCAGGTTCAGGAAATACCTTTCCATATTGATTATTAAATCTTCTCGCTATTTCTCTGGATATTTCGATGTGGGGCACCTGGTCTTCTCCGACAGGTACTGCATTCCCTTTATATAAAAGTATATCTGCCGCCTGAAGAACCGGATAGCCTAAATGACCATAAACGACATTTTCAATATTAAGATCCCTAATTTGATCTTTTAATGTTGGATTTCTCTCAAGTCTGCTGACCGTAATTAACATTCCCAGAATTAAATGCAATTCGGTATGTTCTTTTATTTTTGATTGACGGAACATAGGACTTTTTTCCCAATCTAAACCGGAAGCAAGCCAATCAATTAACATTTCAATTGAATTTTCATAAATATCATTTGTATTCAAGCTGGTTGTTAATACATGATAATCAGCTATCAGATGAAAATTTTCATATTCATCCTGAAGTTTTACCCAATTTTCGAGTGCTCCAACATAATGACCTATATGAAGTTTTCCTGTAGGACGCATACCGCTTAATATTCTCTTTTTCACCATAATATACTATTTTGAATAATAAAAATAATGAGTTGAAAAATAATAATAATGTGTATAATAATCTCATTTTGCGGTCAAAATTCAAAATCAAATTATTTAATTTCTTCGATTTTTGACCTTTTACTTAGGAAAGGTATAGGTATGGTTTCCAATTATCATCTAATTTACCAACAACATTTTTTATAAACATGATGTGACTTGGTTTGAATGGCTTATTTTTTAAAGACATCTTTGCTTCTTCCGGAGTTCTATCACCTTTTCTATTGTTGCACGAAGTACATGCACAAACTAAATTTTCCCATGAATCTGTCCCTCCCCTTGCTTTTGGAATAACATGGTCAATTGTTAAAGGTAAATCCCCTCTTCCGCAATACCCGCATTTATATGCATCTCTCCGCAAGATATTTTTCCTTGTCAACACTACTTTTTTACATGGCAAATTAATATACTGACTCAACCTTATAATACTCGGCCACGGATATGTTCTTGATACTGAATGAAGTTCTTTCTTGCTATCATTAATAACCAGTTCAGCTTTTCCAAGATAAACAAGGATAAAAGCTTTTTTAATATTGCATATAGATAAAGGTTCATAACTTTGATTTAAAATTAAAACCTTCGCATTTAGTTTGCCGTTTACTCTTTTACCGGGTTCGAAGACAGCCTCCTTAATTCTTTTTCCTGTCTTGAATTATAAAATAAATCCTAAAGAATAATCTTATTAAAAAAAGTAATATACTAATACCTAAAATATAAATAAACCATTCTGCAGGAACTGCTTTAAATACCATTAACATTAAAAATATAAACAACAATCCAATTGCCGCATAACTAAATATATTAAAGGTACTTCTCTTCAAAAGAAAAATCTTTTTTAATAAAATTAAATATTGGATTGCTTCCAATCAATCCTAAAAGCTAGCTTTTCAAGCATTAAAATTAACTAAAAATAAGATAATATAAAGTAGTTAAATTATGGATTCTTAAATTTTTCCCTTTTTAAGCCTCAGAATCTTAAATCGATGGGATGTTTTCAGAATTCATATAAACAATAGCTATACATGCTACATAATCCCTTGAGTGGCTTATAGAAATTTTTAGGCTTTTATCTTTGGACAGGAATGATTCCAGTTTTCCCTTAAATTTGACTTTAGGCATACCATTGTCTTCATTAAAAATTTCAATATCCTGCCATGTTGCTATTTCATGCCAGCCGGTTGTAAGAGCCTTATAGACAGCTTCTTTAGCGGCAAATCTTGCTGCCAGATGCTGATACTTGCTGCTTTTACTTAAACAATATTCTAATTCCGATTCTGTATAAATTTTATTAAGGAAACGTTCTCCGAATTTATCTACACTTTCCTTAATTCTATCAATTTCAATTATATCTATTCCTACACCCAGTATCATACATAATCCTTTTAATTTAAAAACCTTCAGCAGTGCCGCTTCCTCTTGGATCTGCGGCACCATAAATTAAATTATTTTCATGATCTATCATTATCCCTTCTGCATCTCCAAGAATTTTATAACCGGTGTTCAAGTCTGGTATACTGTAACCCATTTTGATTAAGTTATTTCTTGCATCCTTACTAACAGCATATTCTTCAAAACTAATTTCATCTGGCTTCCATTGATTATGGATTCTGGGCATATCTATCGCCTCCTGAATATTCATATGGAAATCAATACAATTCATAATAACCTGTAAAACAACTGTAATGATTGTTGAACCTCCAGGGGAACCTATGATTATATAAGGTTTATCTTCTTTTAAAATAATGGTAGGTGTCATGGAACTTAACATTCTCTTTTCAGGCTGAATTGAATTAGCTGTCGATCCCATTAATCCAAACTGATTTGGAACTCCGGGCTTTGCACTAAAATCATCCATTTCATTATTTAATAAAAATCCAGCTCCGGCAACAGTAATTTTCGACCCGAATGCTGAATTTATGGTTGTTGTTGTACTAACTGCATTGCCGTATTCATCATAAACAGAATAGTGTGTGGTTTCCATACTTTCCGAATATTTTAAAGGATCTTCAGAATTAATAGAATCAGAAGGAATTGCTTTATTCTCATCACTCTGTATTTTATTAAAAATGCTTTTCGCGTATTCTTTAGATATTAATCCCATTTTGGGAACATGGTAAAAATCTTCATCTCCAAGAAAATATGTCCTATCTGCATACACATATTTCATGCTTTCAACCAGATGGTGAATGTATCCACTGCTTCCCCAATCATCAATATTAAAATTGTAATTTTCAAGTATATTTAGAAGTTCTATTAAAGCTATTCCGCCTGAGCTAGGCGGCGGCATCGAAATTATTTTAAATCCACGATAAGTTCCGCTAACAGGTTCTCTCTCAACAGGGGTATATTTATCCAGATCATTCTGAGTTATAATTCCTCCCATAGATTTCACTTGCTTTATCAAAAGTTCTGCAACTTTCCCTTTATAAAAACCATCCTTTCCTTTTTCTTCAATTTGTTTCAAAGTCCAGGCTAAATCAGGTTGTCTGAATAAATCTCCTTCTTCATATGCCTCACCATCTTTTGAAAATATTTTATAACTGGCGGGATATTTTTCAAACTCGGGTAAATATTCTTTAAATATTTCAACTGTTCTATAATCCAGAGCCCAGCCGTTTTCTGCAATAAATACTGCAGGCTCAATTACTTCTTGTAATGACAAAGTACCATATTTATTAAGGGCATATATCAATCCTGCAACACTTCCGGGAACTCCGCATGATAAAATTCCTTCTTTGCTTAATTCAGGGACATAATTTCCATTTGAATCAAGATACATATTTTTTTCTGCAAGCAAAGGGGCTTTTTCCCGAAAATCGATAGTCGTATTTTTCCCATCTTTTAAATGAATTACCATAAATCCCCCGCCTCCTATATTTCCCGCATAAGGATATGTTACTGCTAGAGCAAATCCGACAGCAACCGCAGCATCTACAGCATTCCCTCCCCTTTTCATTATTTCAATACCAATTTTTGACGCCAAAGAATTTGCAGAAACTACCATTCCATGTCGGCTTCTTACAGGCTCGGGTGATTTAGTGTAAACCGGTGAATTAAATATTGTTATTATTAAAAGGAGGATTAAAGCAACGGATCTAGAAAATGTTGAGGTGCGCATCAATATTAACACCTTTACCTTTCAACTGTTCGATAAGGATTTTAGTAAGTTCATTTAATTGGGTAAGAGATTGGCTTAAATTATTATATACTTTTTCATCATATAAGATTTTTCCGGCATTATTTTCCTTATTACTAATTTCGTCTGAAAATTTATTTATTTTTGTCAATAATGAGTCAGTTTTAGTAAGGACTATTTTTAATTCTTCAACAGACGAATTTAAGGAGGTCTTATTTTTAATTAAAAATTCATTGGCATTTTCTGTTAACTCCACCGTATTCTGAGTTAGTTTTTTTATTCCATTCATATTTTCATCCAGTAAAGTATTTAGCTTCTGAGATGCTCTACTTAAATTAGATATAGAAGTTTTAATATCAGTATTTAAGTTATTGTCATTTAAGTAATTATTAAGTGAAGCTAAAGTAATTTTCATATCTTTTACTATCGAAGGGATATCACCTTCAACTGCTCCTAACATTGACATAACTTCTGGAATATCTGCATAAAAAATTCCTTTTTGAATTTCACTATAATTCAGAGATTCCTGTGATGTTCCAGGATTAACATTTACCTTTTTACCTCCCATCAAATCTAGCATTGATATCGAAAATTTTGCATCTTTTTTTAACACTACATCATTATCTATTGAAAGTTTTACTATTACATTATCTCCCTGAATATTAAAATCATCAACAAATCCTTTCCTGACCCCATTAACTGCTACATAATCGCCTTTTTCTAAACCGGAAACACTGCTGAACTTTACCAGGATTGTATTTTGATTTGAAGTCAAACTAAAATTTTTAGCCCAGCTTAATATCCAGATAAAAATTAATAATCCAATGATAACAGTAATTCCTACTCTAATTTCAGTTTTTCTTTGGTCTCTCATTTAATTCTCTCTTAAATAAAGATTTGAGGTCATCTAATTCATTGATACTGACAACGCTATCATTTAAAGCGGTCTTAATAGAATCAATTAAATATTTAAAATCTTCACTGTTTAATTTATGTTCTTTATGAAGTTTTACATAAACTAAATTATTGATTAATGCCTTTAATGAATCTTTCTCAGGAGTATTCTCCACAAATTCCATCTTTTTATTTACTTCTTTAAATACCAGGTCTTTTACAATATTTTCTCCTGGTTTAAGGATAAAATCATCAAAGTGATTTTCAACAATATATAAAATAACTGCTATAAAAATAGTCAATACGATTATAATTTTTAAGAAACAGCCTTTTTTCATTTTATCCGGATAGACAAAAACTTATTGAAAAGGAAGTTTTTCTATTAAAACTTTCTTTATCCTCTTTTTTAATACTTCTTTAACTGTAAACTTATAGTTTTCTAATTGAAAACCATAGCCTTCCTTGGGAATATGACCTGCCTGGTTTAAAACAAGCCCTCCCAGTGTTTCGAAATCTTCATCTTCATCAGAAATATTTGTATTTAATAATTCATTCAATTCATCAACAGATATTTTACCCAACACTAGGTAAGAATTGTCATCAATTTTAGTAACCGGGTTTTCTTCCTTATCATATTCATCCCTTATTTCTCCTATAATCTCTTCAATAATATCTTCTAAAGTAACAAGCCCGGCTGTTCCGCCATATTCATCAACTACAATTGCAATGTGTGTTTTCTTCTCCTGTAATTCATGCATCAATTCACTAATCAGCTTTGTCTTTGGAATAAACATAGCCTTTCGAGCTAATTTCACCAATGAAAATTTCTTTCTTAGTTCGGCATCCTTAATATATAATAGTATATCTTTTGAATATATTATCCCTATTATTTCATCCAGGTCTTCTTTATAAAGCGGAATTCTGCTGTGGCCTGCTACAGTTACAATATTAAGTAGATCTTCAAAATTAGAGTCTGATGAAATTGAAATAATATCTACTCTTGGTGTCATAACTTCCTGAGCGGTAACAGACCTAAATCCAACAATACTTTGGATTAATCCATGTTCTTCTTCTATAAGAGTCCCTCTTTCATGTCCTAATTCTGCAAGTTCAGGGATTTCTTCAGGTAAAATAGCCATTTTTGCCTTATCAAGCTTAATTTTTGAAACTAGTATTCGAATCATTTCAGTTAATATTTCCGAGACAGGAAATATAAATACGCTTATCCAATAAAGAGGAATAGCTACAATTTTAGAAAAAGAAACTGGATTTTTGGAAGCCCAAACTTTAGGAGTTAATTCGCCGAATAAGATTACAAGAATTGTTAATATAATAATTTCAACAGTTAGTGCTGCATCCTTTGGAATAGATGAGTTTTTAGCAAATTTTAATGCCAGAGATACTGCTATAATAGAAGCAGCTACATTGACAATTGTATTCCCTAATAATATTGTTACTAGAAGCCGGCGGGGATATTCCAGCAGGTATAACAAGTACCTGCCGATTATTGGATTAGATTCAAGACTATTTTTGATTCTTTTCCGGTCCAGCGAAAAAAGTGCTACTTCTGAGCCGGAAAAGAAAGCTGATAATAAAAAGAGAACAAAGAGTACTACAAGATTTAATCGCCAATCTATATCCAAAAAATAAGTTCATCCATTATTATTTTACATATCAATTATCAATTATATCAAAAGATAACTAAAACAAATTTGATTTGTACTAAAAAAAATACAAACCTCCGAATTTGTTATTAGTATCATATAATTAGAATGGAAGATCTTCATTTTCTTCTACCTGCACATCTGGTGTTGAGGAAACATTCGATACATTTTCGTTAGATGAAGTGTTATCACCTGTTGACTCTAGAGGTATAATCCTTTCAGACACAACTTCAGTCATATACCTTTTTATTCCATCTTTGTCGGTATAATCCCTTTTACTTAATCTTCCTTCTACATAAAACTTTTTTCCTTTTTTAAGATTATCCTTAAAATAATCTGATAAGTTAAAAGAAACTATATTATGCCATGTTGTATCATTTACCCAATTACCATCTTTTCCTTTATAACCATAAGTTGTAGCCATTGTAAAATTAGTAACTGAAACATTATTTGTAGTAAATCGAGTCTCGGCATCTTTTCCTAAGTGACCAATGAGCATAATTTTATTTAATGAAAATGCCATTATTAAACCTCCTGAAATTGATGATTTGAAATTACCCTAAGCTCTAAATTAATAATTAAGTTTAATAAATTCTACTTATTTGGGAAATAATTTACAATTAAATAATCCCAAATTATTCCCTGTTTAATGAATAATTTAGGTTTATAAATTGATGCTGAAAACGTCAGATATTAAGTGTTAGAATAAAAACCTCACCGGTTGAAGAATTCTCCAACCGCTGAGGGGTTATAAGTAATTGATTATTAAATTTTTAATTCTCCGTTTCAAAAACCATATGTCAAACTTATAGAAGCTAGATTAGCACTTGAACTGTATGTGCCGTTAAATGGTTCAACAACAGGATCACCAGGGACATAATCCTGAGTCGAACTTGTAACATTTACTTCACTTGAATGGATAAAGAGGTAAGAACCTGATAGCGATAAATTATTTGTTATTTTGTATTCAATTCCAGCGCTAAAACCTAATCGGTCTCCTTCCGGTAATGATGGACTCATATATTCTTTTTTAACGGGAGTTTTATCGAAATAAATACCTGCCAGGATTGATAGATTCTCATTAACCTGGTAATCACCTCCCAGTCGTATAATGAAAGAATTATCATACAACCTTGGGCTTGAAATGTCACTAACACTTGATTGATTAAAATCTACCTTCAGTGTATCATAGCTTGACCAGCCTACAAATTGAAAATCCAAAGAGAGTAAAAGTTTAGGCATTACCTGATATGCAGCACCGGCAGCAAAATTATAAGGTGCAGTTAAATCTGCTGAGATTTCTCCATGCGGATAAATTGCAGCAATTTGCGGGACAGGCGGCAAATTTTCAGAAACAGCAGTTCCTGTAAAATTATATTTTAACTGGCTGTGAAAGGATACACCCAAAGAAAATTTAGGAGTTGGCTTATATAGCAACCCGAAGTTATAACCAATAGCAGAATTATCTTTTCCATCCAAAGTAACTAAACTTTCCCCACCGGGATAACCTATTACTGATATTGGAGGAATTGGAGCTTTTTGTTTTATTGTAACATCTGCCCAGCTATATATTAAACCAGCGCTTAATGAAAATTGATCTGAAAATTTATAGGCAACGACGGGTGAAATAGTAAATACTTTAAGTTCTGTATCCAATGCTAAATATCTGCCTGCCCAAGCATCAGGCCATTTAACACCAAGACCGAAAGGACTGGTAAAACCTACCCCTGCTGCTAAACCGTTATTGAAATTATGAGCGGCAAAAAAATGTGTTGGAAAAAAGGACTGACTTTCGGTTTCATATTTAGTTGTAGCCGGGGAAATTCCCTTAAATGAAGATATAGGGGAAATAAGTGTGGTCCCAAGCATTAACTGAGTTCCGGTAAGTTGAGTTAACCCTGCCCCATTCCAATAAATTGCGGAAGCATCATTTGCAACAGCAGTAAAGGCACCTCCCATCCCCATTGGCCTGGCTCCATGCTCATTTATCTGGAAACCACCCGCAAACATTTGAGTGGAAATTATAATTAAAAACAGAACAGTATTTATCCTTTTCATAAGAACCCCTAAAGATATGTTATTGTATAGTGTTGATTATGATTCAATAGAAAATAATTTAATCCCCTTTTCAACGGGATTCCCTTCTTCTACGAATAGTTCTTTTAATTTTCCTGTAATAGGTGCTCTCAGTTCATTTTCCATTTTCATTGCTTCTAAAATAATTATTGGTTCTCCGGAAATAACTTCTTCTCCTGCACTTTTTTTTATTTTTAATATCATGCCCGGCATCGGTGCTTTTACTTCCAATTTATGACTACCTGAACTGTTTGCCTCTAACAATTTCCTTGCTTTTTCCTGCAGCGTAGTCCTAATTTCTATCTCGAATAAGCTTCCGTTAACAGTAATCGAATATTTATCATCATCCGATTTTTGTGAAGTTACTTCGAAAAACCTGTTTCCTAGTTCAAGTAAATAAGTTTTATCATCTAAAGATAATAAATTAAATCGAATTTTTTTAGAATTTATATTGATTATTGAATCACCGGAAAATCCAATATTTTTTATCTTATCGTTTATATATGCAATTAATTCAGTCATATAACTGATCCAGCCATCTATTATTATTTGGAACCGTGTTTATACTTCCATTTGAGGCCGGTTTAGATTTTAATATTGACGCCATAATAGTCGCTGCATTCTCTAATTCCTCCAACGAATTATTTGAAATGTTTTTCCCCTCTTCTTTATTTAAAAAATAATCCTCGATAAAGTTTATATTATAGTTGCCTTCTACAAAGTTTTCATTTTCCAGAATTTTATTTAAAAAAGGTATATTGTTTACAACTCCGCTAATATAATATTCGGATAAAGCTCTTCTCATTCTATTGATTGAGCTCTTTCTGTCATTTGACCATGCAATTAATTTTGCGATTAAAGGATCATAATAAACAGAAATTATAGAATTCCTGGTAAATCCGGAATCTAAACGAATGCCGGGACCTGAGGGTTCTTTATATTCAATAATTTTCCCTGATGAAGGAAGGAAATTATTATTATAATCTTCTGCATAAACTCTGCATTCCACTGCATGCCCGTTTATTTTGATCTCTTTTTGGTTAAAAGAGAGTTTATTTCCCCATGCAATTGAAATTTGCTCTTTAACAAGATCAATTCCTGTAATCATTTCAGTAATCGGATGCTCTACCTGAATCCTTGTGTTCATTTCAAGGAAATAATAATTCTTGTTCACATCCATTAAAAATTCAATTGTACCTGCATTATAATAACCACATGCCTTGGCAGCATTTATTGCGGTATGGGTTATTTTTTCTCTTGTATTATCATCAACAAAAGAAGATGGGGATTCTTCAATAATTTTCTGATGTCTTCTTTGAACTGAACATTCTCTTTCAAAGAGATGTACATAATTTCCATGTTTATCTGCGATTATCTGCACTTCGATATGCCTGGGATTCTCTATATATTTTTCTATATAAATAGAATCATCAGCAAAGGCTTTTAATGCTTCCCTTTGCGTTGCTTCATAAGAAGATATAAAATCTTCTTCTGAAGAAATCTTACGCATCCCTTTTCCCCCGCCGCCGGCAGATGCCTTTAATAAAATTGGGAAACCTATCTTTCTGGCTGCTGAAATTCCTTCCTCTATAGATTTAATAGGTTCCGTAGTTCCTGGTACAATTGGAACATTATTTTGCTTCATAAGGTTTCTTGCAGCAGTTTTACTTCCCATTAATGAAACTGCTGAAGAAGGCGGACCGATGAATACTAAGTTCTCATCTTCTATCGATTTAATAAAATCGTCATTCTCAGAAAAAAAACCATAGCCGGGATGAACGGCATCTGCATTTATTTTCTTTGCAAGGTCAATAATTTTCGACTTATTTAAATAAGATTCGGATGATGGAGCACTTCCAATAAAATAGGATTCATCTGCAAGTTTTGTGTGAAGAGCGGTTATATCGGCTTCTGAATATATTGCCGCAGAAGTAATTCCTAATTCGCGGCATGCACGGATTATTCTCACTGCAATCTCCCCCCTGTTCGCTATCAAAATTTTCTTAAACAATAATAATCACCTTTTTTATACTTGGTTTTCTTTGAATTAAATATTGCCATATCATTTCAATTCAGCAATAGTAATTCCCTCACCACCCAGTTCAATTGGAGCAAAATGAAAATTTTTAACTTTATCGTGTTGTTTTAAAATATCATTAACTGTTCTTTTGAGTACACCGGTTCCTTTTCCATGAAGAATTTCAATCCTTTCTAATCCCGAAGTATAAGCATTGTCCACAAATTTTATTATTTCGAATTCAGCTTCCTCAGGTTTTTCTCCTCTAATATCCAGCCGAGTACCTGGAACAGTAATAGTTATATCGAAATTTCTTTTGCTCTCTGACTTTCCTGGTTCTTTTTTTACGTGAATTAAATTGTCCAGATTCACTTGTATTTTGATAGGACCTACTTTCAAGACTGCCATGTTTTTGGATTCAATTATGTTTACAATCTCTCCTGCAGTCTGAGTATTTTTAATACACGCGAAATCTCCTATTTCAAATTGTTTTTCTTCATCTGAACGAATATCTTCTTTAAATAAATTCTTGTTCTCTTTTTTAATCTCTTCAATAATGTTACGGGAAGATTTTATAACTTTTTTATCAGCATTGGATTCTTTCAATTCTTTGACAATTTTTTCAAATTTTGAATTGATTCCTGAAAGGTAATCTTCTGCCTCCGATTTAGCATGCTTTAAAATATCCTTTTTTTCTTTATTTAATTTATCAATATTCTGCTGGTAGAGGTTAGATAAACCCGAAAGTCTGGCATTCTCAATTTCTAATTTCTTTAACTTTTCCTCAATCAGATGCGATTTTGCTTCTATATCTACAAGGAAACTTTCAACTTTATGTTTATCCTGATCCAGGTATTCCTTTGCAAGATCAAGAAAATTATTGTCGAATCCAATTCTTTGAGCAACTTCAAATGCATAACTTGAACCTGGCATTCCTTGATGAAAAACGTAAGTGGGTTTCAGGTTTTCAGTATCGAATTCCATTGAAGCATTTTCAAAGTTTTCAAGATCATTAGCAATCAATTTTAATGATCCATGATGAGTTGTAGACAATACAGTTGAGCCTTTATCGCGTAATTGTATTAATAAAGCTGCCGCAAGAGCAGAACCTTCTGAAGGATCTGTCCCTGTCCCCGCTTCATCCAATAAAACCAAAGAATTATTATCTGCTTTATTTAATATATTCCTAATATTTGATAAATGCGAACTAAAAGTAGATAGATCATCCTCAATTGATTGTTCATCTCCTATATCCAAAAGAATTTGGTTAAATAAATGAAAATTAGAATCAGGACTGGCAGATATATGAATTCCCGAATTTACCATTAATGTTAAGAGTCCAATAGTTTTTAATACTACAGTTTTCCCTCCTGCATTTGGTCCGGTAATTAGTATGACTTTCGAATTTGAAATTTTAATACTCAAGGGGACAGTATTATTTCTTCCCAATTTTTTTAATAAAATTGGATGTCTGGCATCATTTAGTTCAAACGGTTTCTGGTTGTCGATTTCCGGAAAAGAACCTATTATTTCAATCGAAAATTGTGCACAAGCGAATACGGAATCCAAATATCCCACAATTTCCAAAGAATCTTTAAGAAGATTACTAACGGTGCCAATCCTTTTTGTTAACTCTTTTAATAATCTTTCAATTTCCCTTTTTTCAGCAAAAGAAAGGGATACGATTTCATTATTAAGCTCAAGTGTCTCTTCAGGTTCTATGTATACTGTTTGACCGGTCGAGGATTCGGAATGAATAAATCCCCTAATATGTCTTTTATGCTCTGTTTTTATGGGTATTACAATTCTTCCATCTCTTAAAGTAATATAATTTTCTCTGGTAATTTCCTGTTCTTTCAGAGATTTGACGATCCTGTTTACTGATTTAACTAAATCTTCACTTCTATCTCTAATCTCTTTTCTTATTGCTCTAAGATTTGAACTTGCGGTCTCCTTAACTTCACCATTTTCATCTAAAATTTTTTGAATCTGATGCTCAAATAACTTATCTACAAAGAGTCTATTTGAAAGGTTGAATAAATAAGGTGCTGATTGTGAACAATTTTTTAGATATATGAATAAATTTCTCGAAATAACTGCCAATTTCAAAATTTCCAGAATTTTTCTGCCGCTTAAAGCTGAACCTTCTATATTGCTTTGAGATAGAGTTTCATTTAATTCCGGGATATATTCAAAAGGTGGAGGATTATTACTTATCAAACAATTCTTCGCCTGGTTAATCGCTTCTCCCTCTGTTTTTATGGAAGACAATTCATTAAATGGCTTACGTGCAAAGATATTGTCTTTCCCTTTTTGAGTAGTACAATATTTGGAAATATAATTTAGAACCTTACGGTACTCTAACTTTTCAAGAACATCTATAACAGCCATCAAACCGAGTCTTTTCCATTTATATATTTTTTTATAAGGTGTTTTGAATCGGGAGCATAATTTTTTATATAATCTATTGTCTTGGGTAATATTCCAAACACACCATAATAAAGTATTGAACTTTTTTTATTTGCTTTGTCCGGTACATTAAAAATATTTAATATATATAAAGCCGCACTTAAAAAAAATAGAATTTGAACAAACCCTACCACCCCGCCCAAAAGTTGATTTATAAGATTATTTACTTTATCAAATGGATGGACCAATCTTTTAATAATCGAAAAGATTAAAACCGTACAGAGAAAAATGACTATCCCGCCGATTATTTCGGAAAGATAATATTCTATACCAAAAGTTGATTCAATTATTCTCCCCAAATTTGATGAATAAATAATAGCCAGAAAGATAGCAAGGAAAAACCCTAATAATCCGATTAGTTTTCTAACAAATCCATCTTTAAAGCCGAGGATAAATCCGACTAAAAGAAAGATAATTAATATTAAATCAATAAGGTTCAACTATTGCTCAAATAACTTTCCACACTTAATTTAACTAATTTACCGTCAGCCTTTCCTTTTAATTGCTTCATAGTCTCCGGCATTAGCCTGGGAAAATCTTCTTTTGTCTTAGCGTTTATGCCTTCTGCGATCCTTTTAACTTCAGCATCAATCTCTTCCCTGTTCAGTTGTTTCGGCAAATATTCCATTAAAATATTTAGTTCAGCCTCTTCTCTATCTGCCAGATCGTTCCTTCCCGCGTTTCTAAACTGCTCAATTGAATCTTTTCTTTTTTTAACTGCGCTGCTTAACATTTTAACTTCTTCTTCGGGTGTAAGTTCTTTTCCCGAACCGCTTTTTTCAAATTCTAGAATTAATGCTCTTATCGATCGAACTGTTGTCAATCTTGTTTTATTACCTGATTTCATAGCAGATTTCAGATCTTCATTAATTTTATCTTTTAAATTCATTGTTCCCTCATAAATTGAAAAAGGCAGGAAAGTAGAATACAAACCTGCCTTTTAAACTAAAATTAGAATAAAAATCTGCTAAAGGCCTTTTAAATTAGCAGAATAATTTATACGTAAAGCTGAGGCTTTCCGGAGTTCCTGTTGAATGTCGGTTACTTCTCCCATATCGGCTCCCTTATCAATCCTTAAAGAAACTATAACATTAGGCATTGTCTGTCTCTTAGTATACATCATAGGTTCAATTTCATTCAACTTAACTAAACTATCATTAATTTGAATTTTGCCATTCTTACCAACCCATATATATTGTATCAATCTTTTATTTTCAATTTTTTCAAGTGCTTTAGCTTCCGGCAATTTAAAATCTACAAGTAGAGTATATTCCCTTAAAGTAGTAATTACCATAAAAAACATCAACAGCATAAAAACGATATCGGGCATTGATGTAGTAGGTATTTCTTGTTTTACACTAGCTCTTTTTTTCTCGAATGTCATATATTAACCCTAAATTATTTTTTGACTGCTTCAGGTTCAGCCAGAGAAATTATTATCGGAACTTTATCTTCTTTAACAATATCTTGATTGTCACCACTTAAATTATCAAATTTCTTACCATAAGTTTTTTCAGAATATGTATCTCTAACTTCAAAATAAGCTTGCTTAATTTGATCAAGCGCCTGAATATAAATATTATAATTGGTTTTTCTATCTGTTTTAACTGAAACAATTAATTTTTTATTTTTAGGAAGATCAATTTTGGATTCAATTCTCGGTTCAAGAACACTTTTAATTTGAAATACAGGGATAGGCTTTCCGTCAAGTAAAACATCCCCGTTTTCATTAATAAGTATAGCAGCCATTCTATCCTTATCTACTTTTACATTCTTTACTTGATCCTGAGGTATATATTCCGGTAATGTCAGACCTATACCCGTATCAACATCAATAACAGTTGAAACCAGGAAGAATAATAATAATAAAAATGCTAAGTCAGCCTGAGAAGCAGTCGGAATATCTGCCGTTCTCAAACCTCTTTTTTTTATTAAAGCCATTTTTTTTCCTCAATTAAAATATTTACTTCTTTACATGCAATTCATATAATGCATCAATAAGTTCAACAGAACTTTCTTCCATTTCAGAAACAAGTCTGTCAATCTTTGAAACAAAATAATTGTAGAAAACTTGAAGAATCATTGCAACAACTAACCCAAAAAGAGTAGTTAACAATGCAACAGAAATACCGCCGGCAACAACGGATGGTGAAATTTGTGCAGCTTCTTTAATAGAATCAAATGCCTGGATCATCCCTTGAACAGTACCGGTAAATCCTAACATAGGCGCAAGCGTAATAAAGAGAGAAATCCAGATTAATCCTTTTTCAAGAAACCCCATTTCAATTCCACCATAAGTTACAATTGCTTTTTCAGCTGAATCCACACCTTCATCAGCTCGTAACAAACCGGCATAAAAGATTGAGGCTACAGGTCCGCGTGTATTAATACAAACTTCTTTTGCCGCTTCAATGCCGCCGTCCTGTAAAGCAGTTTTAACTTTTTTTGCAAATTCTTTTGAATTTATGCTTGCCCTGCTCAAAGTCCACAATCTTTCAATACATAAAGCAAGACCGATAACCAAGCAAGCTAAAATAAAATGCATGAAAAAGCCGCCTTCAGTGTACTTTTCTGTTAACCAGTTTAAAGCACCCCCGCTTTCTTGAGCAGTTTGTTGTGCTATTATGTTTATGATTGACAATATAGCTGCTAGAAAATACATAAACTTGATCCTCCTAAATAATAAATAATAAAAAATTAAATCTGTGCTGGAGAGAGTACTTCCAAATAAATATCAATAAATATATTATCCTACAATAATGATTTCAAAAAACAAAGTCAATAAAATATTTAACATACTAATTCAAAAATACCCTTGTAAAATTACTTAAAATTGTTCAATATCAAAACTAAATCTTTTAGTTAATAATATTATATTTCCTGTGATAAAATGAAAATTGCTGAACAGGGTATGGGCAAGCTCACCGATTTCATACGGTTTAACCCATTTTGAATAATCCGAATCTTTCATCCATTCTCTATTTGCCGGAGTATCAATGATATAAGGAGCAATTGCATTAACAGATAATTTAATCTTTTCACCTTCAAGAGCCAGAGATTTAGTCAGATGAATTAGTCCGCTTTTTGAAACCCCGTATGCAGATTTATTAATTTCAGGATTCACACCTGTAAATGCTGCTGTAAAACAAATGGATCCCCCCATCGATTCCTTTACAATCCTGGAAAAGTGTTTTGCTATTAAAAAACCCGTTTTTAGATTCATATTTATCATTTTATCCCATTCACCGGATTCTAAATCCCAAAGACTCTTTCCACCGAAATACCCTCCTATTGTTGAATATAGGAAAAACAATTCATCTTTTGCGGGTAAAATCGACTTAAAAGCTTCGGTCACATTATCTTCTTCGGATAAATCTTTAATAAGAATTTCTTCGATGTTCTTTTCTTTTAAATTTTCATTTTTAAAATTAAAATCGAAAAGAAATATTTTATTGTAATTTTTTTTTGCAAGCGATTCGGCAATACCTTTACCTAATGCCCCGTTAGCTCCAAAAACTAACAGATTTTTTTTCATAGCTTTAATTACCTGAAATCAGAAATTTTGCTGTTATCGGGAAGTGATCACTAAATCCGCCAAGATAATTGTTGCCGCCATAAGTTGGATATGCCGTACCTTTATACTTACCGGATTGCGTAACCATAAAATACGGTTTATAGATATTAAAAGAATCACATATATATTTTATGCGTCCGTTAATTAAATTCTCCGAGATAATCATTTGGTCAAGCATATTCCAATCATCTCTGTATTTGTATGTCCCCTCGCCTTTTTTAAATTCTTCATAAGCGAGGTTTAATAATATATCATTATTCGGGTTGTTTTGTGGTGATGTAGGATTATAACACTTAAAAGATTGAGCATTAAGTGTTTTTAGAATAGATTCATTCGAGGGTTCATCATTAAAATCCCCCATGATAAAAATTTTGGAATTTCCATTTTGCCTTAAATAATTGTCAACAGTTTTCTTTAGAGTCGAGGCAGCTTCATTCCTTTTAATTTCCGTTTCTTCTGCACCGCCATACCTTGAAGGCCAGTGATTTATAAATAGCCTGATTGTATCTTTTGATGTTTTTAATAATAGGTTCACATTTAAGATTAGTCGTGTTTTTTCATTATTATTGAGGTGAACAGTATCAGCTGAAACTGAAATTAATCTAAATTTGTCCGCGTTAAAAATTAAACCATTATCAATTCCCCTCTCATCGGGTGATTCTTTATATGCCGTTTGATAATTTATTTCCGGTAAATATTCCGAAATCATTTTCTTCAAAAGTATCTCATGTTCAACTTCACAAACCCCCAATATATCAGGCCCTTTATTATTATTCATCGAATGGATTACTCTGGCTAAATTAGATAATTTCTTTTCGAGTCTATCGTTATTCCAATCCTTTTTGCTTCCCGGTAAGAATTCTTCATCTACTTTATTGGGATCATCAACTGTATCAAATAAATTTTCTAGATTCCATGATGCAACAAATAAAGTATCAAGGCTTTTATTTTGAGCAGAACAGATTGAATTAATGAACAAAAGGAATAAAAACGGTAAAAATAAATTCTTCATATATTATAATTCCAATCGTGTTGCAACACCATGTAGCTTATTATATGGAAGTCTGTAAAATGTAACAAAACTCGGGGATATCTTTTTAAGAAAAGCATAAATTCTTAAGAAAGGATTTTTTGTAATAATATCCTCAACACCGTAGAAGATTACTTTTTCGGTAATTCCGTTTTCTTTTAAAAGCTGTGGAATATCGAGATACTCCATATACCCTACATCTATAATTATTCCCGATAAACCTTTCTCAATTTCCTCTTTTTCATGGAATTTGACTCCATATGGGGTATCGTTTACACAGATAGAAAGTAGAATATTTTCTTCATAAATAATATTGCTCCTAATCATACAATGAACAACATATGGAGGAATTTCTTTCAAACTCTTTGTAAAGAAAATAGCCGTTCCTTTAATATTATTATTAAGCTGATAAATTTGATTAAAACTTTCGGTAAATACATCGATTAGCAGGGAACGAAATGATTTGTACATCGCTTTCCCTCCCTTTCTCCATAAATGAATTGTAATGAAAGGAATCAATGCAATGATAATTGACCAGTATCCACCGTAAGGGATCTTATTAAATACGGCAAAAAGGAACATTAAATCAACTATAAAAACTAAAATAGCTGCACTCATCTTTAAATAATTATTTTGTAATTTGAAAATCCATATCATAAAAATTGAACTAATAGTCATTGTTGCAGTTACAGCAAGACCATATGCGGCTGCAAGATTTTCGGATTTCTTAAATAAAAGTATCATTAATAAAACCGCAGCAAGTAAAATCCAGTTAACTACTCCAATATAAATCTGCGATTTTAATTCTGTCGATGTATATGTGATTTTCATTAAGGGGAAAATACGTGTAGTAATACCCTGGTAGATTAATGACATAACCGCACTAATCATTGCTTGGGATGCGATTATTGTTGCGAATAAAGTTAAGATTAGAAATGGTATATAGGCAATGTTCGAAATGCTGTGTACCATCTCAAAAAGTATGGAATTTGGGTTATGACTTGAAATGAGGAATGCACCCTGCCCAAAATAATTTATTACAAGTGCTACAAATACAAAATACCATGCTTGCCTTATTGGAGTGCTCCCCAAATGTCCCATATCTGCGTATAGTGCTTCCCCCCCTGTAGCACATAAAATAACTTCACTTAGGACAAAAAATCCCGGTAATCCGTTATGGATTAGAAATTCAATCGCATAATGAGGGCTGATTGCTAATAAAACTTCCGGCGTTTTGATTAAAGACAATAAGCCTGAAATGAAAAGAGCAGCAAACCAGATTACCATTATTGGTCCAAAAGAAGCTGATACTTTATCTGTCCCTTTTGATTGGAATGCAAAAAGAAGAATTGTAATAATACATGTAACTAATATTACCGTACTTGTTGTTATATGACCTAAACCCGGTATTAGTTCCAAACCTTCAACTGCGGAAAGGATACTTATTGCCGGAGTTATTACTCCATCTCCCATCAATAAAGATACACCCACATAGCCTAGGAAAGTCGCAAAAGCTGCTCGCCTGCCTGTTTTGACTATTTTTGCCAGGATCTCTTTTATTACTATTATCCCTCCTTCCCCTTTTATACTCAAGCTCATTGCAAGCCACGCATATTCCATAGTCACTAAGATTATTAATGACCAGAACATAAGGGAAAGAACACCCATAATATTACTATGTGTAGGTTTTGTTAATGTAAATATTACGGTAATCGTATAGATTGGACTTGTACCAATATCTCCAAATACAAGCCCCATTGCCTTAATATTTTCTTTTATTGAAAAAGAGCGGATTTTAGTAGACATCCATTTCCTGATAAAGCTTCAACAATTCATAAATAATAAATTTATAATCAAAAAAAATAAAAAGAATTTGCTGCAGCTTTTATGTAGTAATTCTGATATTTTAAAGTTTTGACTATTAAAAGTGTAAAGTTAATTCAATTTGAGAAAAAATTAAAATTTTTGCCTCTCCTTTTTATCCCAAGCCACTTTTATCATAAAAAATATTAATAATAAGAGTACCAGCATCAGAATCCTTGCTCCCCAAATATAAGGATAGTTAACCTCCTCAACATTTTTGAGCATCAGTAAAGGGATTGCATCCTGAATAAGCCACCAGAGCATGATTACAAAAAGAACTGCGGGTGTTATAAACTTCATTAGGAAATAAAAAAATCTTGGAATTTTTATATCTCCTCCATCGTTCAATTCATTCCATGCTTTATCTGCTCCAAAAACCCACATAAATAATATGGTTTCAATTAGTGCAAACAATACTAATCCGAATGTACCTGCCCAATAATCCATTTCATCCAAAAAACCATATTTAATAAAAAATATCACAAATTGTACAGAAATTAAAACTACCACTGCTAAAATAGCTGTCGCCTTTTTTCGTGTTATTTTAAATTCGTCTTCCATAAATGCAATTACGGGTTGTCCCATAGCTACGGATGAAGTTATTCCGGCAAAGAATAAAAGTAAAAACCAGATGAAGCCGAATAAAGATCCAAAGGGGATTTGTTCAAAAATCAGTGGCATGGATACAAAACCAAGGTCAAAAGCGCCTCCTTTTGCAATTTGAGTAGTCATAGTCAAACCAAAAAAAGCTACTGCTGCTGGAATAGCAATAGATCCGCCTAATATTACTTCGGCAAATTCATTTGTTGCCGAAGTACTTAAACCTGACAATGCTATATCATCTTTTGGTTTTAAATAACTGGCATATGCCTGTATTGTACCCATTCCTACTGATAGCGTAAAGAAAATTTGACCTGCTGCTGCTAACCAGACATTCGGGTTACCTAAACTTCCGAAATTAGGATTCCAGATAAATGCTATCCCGTTAATTACAGAATTCTCTGGATTAGCAGGATTCGGTGTCCCGAGGGTTAATACTCTAACCGCAAGGATAATTCCAAAAACAAATAAGAGAGGCATGGCAAACTTTGCAAGTCTTTCAATACCTTTTGAAATACCCTTATATAATATCCAAAAATTAACCGAAAATGTGATTAACATGAAAATATAAGATGGTAGAATTGAATCAAAATGTACACTGGTTTCTTTCCCCTGGAAACTATAAAGGAAAGTTTTCATTGCTTCGAAACTTTCCATATCAAAATATTTCTTTGTAATTGAAAAAAAACTAAATCCTAATGTCCATGATTCGATATAGGTATAATAGATCATTATTGTAAGGGAAATGAACAAACCTAAGGCACCAAAATATTTTGCCAGGTTATTTTTCCATAGAACATCAAACATGCCGGGAGCACTGCCGTGATTAAACTTTCCGCCGTACCTCCCTATCCCCCATTCAATCCACATCAAAGGAATTCCCAATATTAGAAAGAATATAAAATACGGTATCATAAATGCTCCACCGCCATTTTGAGCCGCCTGTACCGGGAATCTTAAAAAATTTCCTAATCCTACTGCATTACCCGCAACAGCTAATATGAGGCCGATTTTACTTCCCCATTGTTCTCTCTCATTATTCTGGGACATAAATTCTCCTGTAAATTAATGTTCCGATTTTTTGGAGTGCCCCGAAAGATTTCGGGATATGTCTACGTAAAATAGAAAAAAAATATAATAGTTTGCAGTATGAGAATAAATTTATTGTTTTTTAAACCAAAGGTTAACACACGACTTTTCAGAGCCTGTGTTAATATCATTAACCAATTTATCTACAGAATGTAGATGGATTTATCCATTGGTTTAAGAGGAAAATTAGGCCTCCTCACAACGTTTTTTTATATTTTCACACAACCTCTTTTCAGTCTGGTGCAAAACACTATTTCCCCTATACCAACATATTTCTGTGACAAAAATTATTTGAACTCTTATTATGAAATAATATAATAATTTTTAACATATTTAAAAGGATTAGAAGCCGCATGAAAATTAAAGAATATATCAAGTTTTTGATTATTATATTACTGTTGTTTATAACAAATAAAATTTTTATAAATAAGAGCAATAGCAATGATATTCATAAAGTAAATACTGATAAATCAAGCCTTCAAAATCTGAAAGAGTATGAGAATAATATTCATAGAGGTAATTCGGATACTTCGGATATTAGAAAGTTAAAAGAAGATAATTCCGGAATTCATCAATTAAGGGAAGATAATTCCGATATACATAAATTGAAATACAACAATAAATGAGATAAAAATTATTTCTCAAAATCCATATTTTCGGGATAAAGAGCAGCGGGCAATTTACCGCTGAGATCTGTTAAAGGCACATTTTTGTTGACAACCAGCAATTTTAAATCATCCAGCCAGATTTCACCTTTACCATGCAGAGAAACTCCGAATAGGATCCTATCGCTATTTTGAGGTATATCCAGAACGATTTCATATTTTATCCAATCTGATGATCCTACAATAGGTCTATTCTGCATGTTGTCAAACGCAATCGTCCGGCCTAACGGATCTTCAACGATCATAAGCAATCCTGCCCAATATGAAATAAATTTTGTTTTAACATATCCGGATAATCTTACCCTTTCACCTCGATAATTTTCAGCTTTTATTTCCTGCATTAGATCACACGAACCTGAGGGTTTAAGCTCCAGCGATTTTATATATGCTGATGAATTCCCGCTCTTACTTAGAACCCGGTCAATTCCTATAGAATAATCCTGAGGCTGTGTACCGCTTTTATACCAGCCTTCTGGTAAGTTATCATTTTTATCAATCGGTGAACTTATTACAGGAATATCTGTAGTCTGACTAAAAACAGTAATATTAAATAAGAAATAGATTATGGAAGTAGAAATCAAATATCTCAATATATAAATCTGCTTTTTCATAACATTTACCTCAAATTAAATTAACAATATAATGTATGAAATAGAAAAAATGAATCTTAGAATTGGATTTTAAGCAAATTGACCTACTCCCTATTATGTAATAATAAAAAAAAGAATTATTAAATCCCAATTAAATTTTTCACTTTCCCAATTAAATATTTTATATCTGACCAAAATATCAACTCTCCTTACATTTTTTTGCCTCCCTGTCTAATTATCCTTAAATTAATATCTCATAAATATCGTTTATGGAAGTGAACAATTCTCTAACAGCCATCTAACAGCCTCTAACTCCGGTCTACTACCAGGCAAAACCTATTCAAACCATTAACATGCTGGAAATGCTCAAAGTTCTAAAATCCGGATGCATCCGTCCAATAATAGTCCGATATAACACAAATAAAAAAATTGTAAAATATTGTTATATTTGTAAAAGTCAACTTAAAGTTTAGTAAGGGTATTTATTTTATAAAATAAAGATATCATCTTTCAAATACCGACTTGCGTAACTTCTGTTAAGTAAAGTTGCTGAAGTTCCTACTTAATTTTTACCGGATGATAATGTCAAAGCTATCAAAAAAATGGAGTTCCGCACTTGTCATTGCTTTATTGATTTTAAATCTGCTGTTTCTTTTTCTTATAAAATATAAAAATCAGAACCTTTCAATTTCAGAATTCAGAATTTCAGTTACAGGGAATATACTCAACCTGTTTTTTATAATTATTTTAATAATAGGAATTTTAGTATACTCCGCCAAAAGAAGTATTAAGTATAATGGAAATATGCTTGCATGGTTTACTATTATTATTTCCCTGTTGCTATTAATAGCTTATATATGTACAGTAGTTCCAATTTCCCGTTCAAACATTTATATATTTTATCATCCGCTCAATAGAATAATTTCCGGAGCAGCATTTTTCATTTATCAGTATACTCTTATTTTTTTTATAACTTTTATATGGCTTAAGATATTTGAAACTGAAAACTTATTTTTATCTTCCTTAGTTGATTCGGTAATAATCTTAATAGGTTTATTATTATTTGCTTTTTTATTTTCATTCTTGAAGAAAATTGATCTCGAATATCCCAAACTTAACAGCAATGGAAAGAATGTTGCGGTAGTTTTGGGAGCTGCTGTTTGGTCCCATAATATACCAAGCCCGAGTCTGCAGTCTAGGATTGAGAAAGCGATTGAATTATATAATAAAGGAATTGTGGATCAAATACAATTAACCGGAAGCAATGCTCCCGGAGAATTAAGTGAAGCAAGAGTTGCTTTTAATTATTTACTAAGGAAAGGGATTGATCCGGCTAATATCTGGATAGAAGAAAAAACAACTTCAACATCTGAACAGATTCATTTTATCCGGGACGAATTAATTAAAAAGAAAAGAATTAATAATATTATATTAGTCTCAGCACCCTATCATTTAGCAAGGGCTGAAGAGATATGTAAATTTTATAACATCAAGACTTATCTCGTAGCATCCGATATATTCATGAGCACGCAAGGGAAAATATATAATTCTGCCAGAGAGAGTATAGCACTTTTAGCTTTTTGGCTATTTGCCATTTAATTTTTTAATATTGTATTTTATTATTATAAAGATTTGCAGGTTCCGTACAATTTAAGATTTATTGAAACAGTTGTTCTTTGTAAAGTGAGGTTATATGCCGCAAGTTTTTAAGCGAAGAATCATCCGCGAAAGAGTATTACAGGTTTTGTATGCTTATGAAATGAATAAAGAAAACCTTAATTTTCTCGAAAAAGAAATCCTTACGGATATTCCTGAAAAAATAGATGAAGACTTTGCTCATAATCTTATAAATAGAGTTTTAATTCATTGCTCCGCTCTCGACGAAATGATTAAGCAAAGAGTTGATAATTGGGAAATGAACAGGATAGCCTTAATTGATAAAATTCTTTTACGAATGGGAATTTGCGAACTCTTGTATTTTCCGGATATACCGCCCAAAGTGTCTATTAACGAAGTAATAGAAATTGCAAAAATATTCAGCACTGCCGGCAGCGGGAAATTTATAAATGGTATTTTAGATACTATACTTTCAGAATTAAAAAGCAACGGGAATCTTAATAAATCCGGGAGAGGCTTACTTCAAGAATCTATTAGACAAGTACCTGACACACCAAAAAAATAACTTCAAAAAATAATATTTATGTTAAAAGATAAAAGCAGAATTTTTATTTGGACATTATTCGATTTTGCTAATACTGCTTTTTCCGTAATCATTGTTACAGTTATATATTCCAAATATTTCTCAAATTTTGTAACAGGCGGTCAAAAGTGGATATGGGGATTGGCAGTAAGTGTCTCAATGGTAATTGCAGCACTTTTTAGTCCCCCCCTCGGTGCAATTGCAGATGTCTCCGGAAATAGAAAAAGATTTTTACTCTTGTTAACTCTTCTATCAGTTATTTGTACCGCTTTCATGTTTTTTGTTGAAAAAGGAGATATACTTTTAGGATTTATCCTATTCGTTTTTGCAAATATCGGATTTGAAGGAGGGCTTGTATTCTATGACGCCTTTCTTCCAAACCTTACCGAAAAGAAAAATTTCGGGAGAGTATCAGGCTACGGATTTGCAATGGGGTATGTTGGTGCTCTGGTAGTACTATTAATTGTAATGGTTTTGCTCCCCCCGCAAACATCATCTGATTATTATTACTATATAAGACTATCTTTTGTTGTAGCAGCAGCTTTCTTCCTGGTCTTTTCCCTCCCCCTTTTTCTATTTGTAAGCGAACCGAAAACTGGAAATAGAATTAAAACTGATGTCGTAAAAAAAGGTATTAGTAAGAGCTTTTCGACGTTCAAAGCAATCTTTTTTCAAAATAAATATCCCGCCGTATCAAGATTTTTATTTGCTTTCTTTCTCTATAATGACGCTATAATTACTATTATCGCTTTTGCTTCAATCTTTGCGGCAAATATCTTAAAGATGAGTGATGCTGAAATAATTTATTTTTTTATCATAGTACAGAGTACTGCAGTAATAGGATCTTTCATTTTTGGAATAATATCCGATCATATCGGACCGAAAAAAACCATAACAATAACTTTATTTATCTGGCTGATTGTCGTAGTAGGTGCATTTTTTGTGCACACAGTTTTTGAATTTTATATAATTGGTTTATTAGCAGGTGCCTCAATCGGTTCATCTCAAAGCTGCAGCAGAAGCTTAATGGCTCTTTTGACACCTAAAGAAAGAGAAGCTGAGTTCTTTGGATTTTATGATGGCTTATTCGGAAAGTCTTCTGCAGTTGTTGGACCATTATTTTACGGTATTATTTCGGATATATCAAATGAAAGATTTGCAGCATTGGCAATAGGATTCTTCTTTCTAACCGGGTTAATTATTCTACAGCGTGTCGATGTTCCTTTTATAAATAAAAAAAAACTGAACGTGTGACCTTACTATGTTAAGACTAAATGATTATGTTTTTGCAGGCAGAATATCAAACTGGAATTTGCAGGCGGATTACGGTACACAAATATCCATCGGATTAGAATCCCAAAATACTTCATGTGTGCTTGCACCTACTGATGTTAGTATAATAATAACCAGCAACATTGATTATCCTCTTTCACCTACCCCTCTTGCTGCCACAGCAGAAAAAAGAAAATTACAATTAAGGATTACAGGAGGCAGCTTGACTGGGTATCTTTTAATTTACGTCCAAACTTTTTCATAAGGATGATGAAGTAAAGTAATTGCTTCATATAAATAAGAATGAATAGTAAAATAAAGAAAGGAAAAAGAGATGAAAAATTCTATTAAATTTCTGATTATTTTACTAGTTATGATGTTGCATTTATCTAATGAATCACATGCACAATGGATGCAAGTGGCAAAACCAAATAATATTCCCATCCAGGCACTTGCTTCTTTTAAAACAAATATTTTTGCTGGTCTCAATGGTTATAGTACAGCTTATGGAGGCATTTATCGGTCGACAGATAATGGCAACACATGGTCTAAATCTGTTAATGGTCTTATTAAACCAGGGACACAAGATACTGTAAACATATTACGTTTAGCATTATTGAATAATATAATTATAGCTGGAACGGATAGTGAGGGGATTTACGTTTCAAAAGACACAGGCAATAGCTGGATACAAATGAATAATGGAATAGTTGATAGTTCTAAAGAAATTCTTAATATTATGGCTGTCGGGGTTAGCGACTCAAAAATATACACTGCAGTTTTTGGAATAGGGGTATTTGTCTCAACTGATACATGTAAGAATTGGAGGTTAATTAATAATGGACTGCCATTAAATTACAATGATGGAGGCCTTGCATATATTACAGTTTTTGCCTTTGGATTTCTTGATAATTATATATTTATAACCTCAGGCCATGGAGTTTATTTTTCTACAAATGGGGGAATAAAATGGGAAACAACAGAAGCAGATACTTCGATTACATGCAGGGAAGGTCTTGCAACAATTGGTGATATTATTCTTATAGGTAATGGAAATTCAATATTTAGTTCAACAGACACGGGAAAATCTTGGACTTATCTCCAAGCTCCACATTATACACAATATGAACTTGATAACATTGAGACTTTGATTGTCTATAACAAAAGACTTATAGCTGGCTGCGATCATGGCGTGTATATATCAGCCGATAGTGGCACGACCTGGATCCCTCTTAATGAGGGATTCCTTAAAAGTGTTTCTTATTCCTTTACCATATCTGATAACTACCTTTTTATGGGAACAAATGCAGACGGAGTTTGGCGGCTTCCTCTATCGCAGGTTGTAACTTCAGTTAAAAAACAGAAAAAAATGCAGCCTTTTGATTATGCTTTATTTCAGAATTACCCTAATCCATTCAATCCAACAACAACAATATCTTATTTAATTCCTAACACAAGCTTTGTGGCAATTAAAATTTATGATGTATTGGGGAAAGATGTATTAACTTTAGTTGGGAAAAATGAACTCCCCGGAAAACATTCTATAAATTTTAATGCATCAAATCTCAGTAGTGGAATTTATTTCTATCAGTTAAAAGCAGTACCTACTAACAATCAAATTGGAAATTTTATTCAAACAAGGAAGATGGTTTTATTAAGATGAAGAGTTATTGTTTATAAATATAGAAATGAGTGCCTTTTTTCATTAGAGACTCAATATAGTTTTACCTACAAAATGCCTCAATAAAAGGGTCCTTTGGTAGCGAAACAATGCAGAACGATTCTCTGAATCGCTAATACAAATTTTGAATAAATTTATAATAATTTAAACGAAACGGAGTTTCGTTCTACACTTTTCATATAGCCTCGATTATTTCGAAGGCTTTTTTTCTTTTCCCGATTTATCCTCTGAGTTTGCCTTTTCCTTATCTTCTTTATTAATTCCCAGTTTCGTTTTTACTTCTTTTTCAATCTTTTGATTAAGATCTGAATCTTCAATTAGTTTTTGCCGGAATTGTTCTCTTCCCTGGAATCTCTCCTCATTATAAGTGAACCATGCTCCGCTCTTTTTGATTATTCCCAAATTAACAGCCAAATCAAGAAGGTCGCCTGATTTGCTGATCCCTTCATTATATAATATATCAAATTCCACCTCCTTAAAAGGAGGAGCAACTTTGCTTTTAACAATTTTAACTTTCGTTCTATTCCCAATCACGTCCGTACCATCTTTTATTGCAGCAATCCTCCTTATATCGAGCCTCAAAGATGCATAAAATTTAAGTGCATTACCCCCCGTAGTTGTTTCCGGATTACCGAACATAACTCCAATCTTACTACGAAGCTGGTTTATAAATATAACGGCAGTTTTAGATTTTGAGATTGCTCCCGTCAATTTTCTCAAAGCCTGAGACATTAACCTGGCCTGGACTGCCATAGTTGCATCACCCATTTCACCTTCAATTTCCGACCGCGGAACTAATGCGGCAACAGAGTCAATGACAATTATATCAAGAGCATTGCTTCTAACGAGAGTATCTGTAATTTCCAGAGCCTGTTCGCCGAAATCAGGCTGTGAAAGAAGAAGATTTGCAGTATCAACACCAAGCCGCTTCGCATATTGAACATCAAGTGCATGTTCAGCATCTATAAACGCTGCTAATCCTCCCGTTTTTTGTGCTTCAGCAATAACATGAAGACATAAAGTCGTTTTACCGCTTGATTCAGGTCCGTAAACTTCAGTTACCCTTCCTCGCGGTATTCCCCCAATCCCCAATGCATAATCAAGAGAAAGAGCACCCGTCGGTATAGATTCAATTTGATTGATTACACCGTCTCCAAGTTTCATTATGGAACCTTTGCCATATGTCTTTTCAATAGATGAGATTGCATCTTCAATAATTTTCATTTTTTGGTCTCTATCGGGAGACACTGTGCTTTTATCAGAAGCCATTATTCCTCCAAATCATTTTAATTTATATTTTTTTATTACAGTATATTTTGATGTATCTGGAAGCAGATCACTTTTAATTAATACTACTTCATCTGCTGCAAATATAATCTCCGGAATTTGAAATTTTTCAAATCTATTTATAAAGTCTTTTGATTCTTTATTTTTCATTCTTAATAAGGTCACATGCGGTTTAAACTTTCTTTCCTCCTTCGGAATTGATTGTTGTTCCAAAGCAATATTTATCTCATCTACTAACTTATATAGAGAATTATCCGTTGAAAGACTTACCCAAAGAATTTTTGCTATCCCTCTTTTATAAAAGAAACCAAAATCAGAAAGTTTGCATTGCAATTTAATATAATTTTCAATAAAATCTAAAGATTGTGAAATTTTTTCAACTTTATTTTCCTCAACTTCACCGATAAATTTTAAGGTCAAATGAATTTTTTCTTCTTTCTCCCATTTATATTCTTCCCGGTTCGGTATAATTTTATCAATGAGTTTAAATATTTTCTTTTTTATATCTTCAGGGATTTTCAGAGCAAAAAAAAGTCTAGTCATCTAAAGGAATTCCCAAAAGTGAACGCCTCACCATTTCAAGTGCCGCCTGAGCCGTTCTCTGTTTATTCACTAATCTATCTTCTCCAAATGTAAATTTTTTTGCTGTACAAACTGTTTCATCACAGAATCCTATATATACCAGTCCGATTGGTTTACCTGCAGTAGCACCCGTTGGCCCTAATAATCCAGTAATTGATAAGCCTATATCTGCTCCGCTTGTTGCCCTTGCACCCTCTGCCATCTGGCGCGCAATTTCTAAACTGACAGCTCCATATTCTGCAATTGTATCTTCATTAACTTTTAGTATTTCAACTTTTGCAGCATTACTATATGCCACAATACCTCTTTCAAAATAGTTGCTGCTGCCGGAAATATTTGTCAGTAAATGAGAAACATAGCCTCCCGTACATGATTCAGCCAGTGCTATTTTTAATCCCCTCTCTTTAAGCATCCTGCCGACAACTTCTTCAAGTGCCGCATCATTTACTGCATAAATAAATCTTCCGGCTTTGCTTTTAATTTTTTGTTCAATCTCACTTAATTTGTTTTTTGCAGCCTCTTCATTTTCTTCTTCAACTGTTATCCTCAGTCTCACACCTTGAGGCGTAGGAAGAAATGCTAGCTTCGAACCGGTTAAGAGTTCATCAATATTACCTAATTTTTCATATAACGCAGATTCAAATATACCTGTTGTTTGAAGAATTGACCTTTTTATAAATGTACTCTTTAGAAGCTTTTCTTCGAGGTGGGGAATAACATAATTCTTCATCATTGCAATCATCTCAAAAGGCACACCGGGCAAAGCAATAAATATTTTATCGTTTTTTTCTATCCACATGCCCGGAGCTGTACCAAGATAATTTCTAATTGCTTGAGCAGTTTTCGGAAGTAAAGCCTGGTTCTCATTTATCTTTGTAACTTCCCTTCCCGATTTTTGAAATAAAGCTTTTATATCATCTAGAACTTCTTCATTCACTTCCAGTTCTGTATTGAAAAATTTAACAACACATTGCCTGGTTATATCATCATGTGTTGGTCCCAGCCCCCCTGTAACTATTGTAAGATCATGATCTTCCCATCCTGATTTAAATTCATTTAGAATATCCTCCTCACTATCTCCAACAATAGAAGCTTTTCTAATATTAACTTGAATATCCGCTAATTTTTCTCCTATAAAACCGGCATTGGTATTTAAGGTCTGCCCGGTTAAAATTTCATCACCTATTGTTATTATATAAGCATTCATATTTCAAAATAGATTTTTTTCCAATCCAAAGATAATTAAAATAAGATGAACAATTATAAGAGTATAAATACCGGAAGTAATGTCATCCATAATTATTCCCAAACCTCCTTCTAATTTTTCAAAATTTCTGGCAGGAAATGGTTTAATGATATCCAGAATTCTCCATATAATGAAGGTCGAAATTGAAATAATTATGGTTTTAGGAAGAAATAACAAACTAATCCACATACCCACTACTTCATCTATTGTACATTCTGATGGATCTTTCCCATAAACAACTTCAAATTTGTTTCCGACATAAATTCCGTAAAAAGTAAAGATTATTATCGCAGGAATCAATATAAAAGGATTTTCAAAACCAGGTATATAATAAATAATTAATGCAGCAAGACTTCCATATGTACCTGATATAAAAGGAATGTATCCTGTATAAAATCCGGAACCAAGTAGTTTTTCGAAAAAGTTAAGATGTACGCTCGAATAATTTTGCAATTAAATGCCTGTTTTTATAAATATAAGTAACCCCGGAATGGAAGGTTATCACTGTAATGAACAACATGGTAAAGTATATGAAATTGCTGTTGAGCAAAACAGAAAAGATTTTTTCATTTCCGGAATATAACTGAACTGTATTCTCTCCTACATATACAATTAATAGGTAATATAAAAAAGTCATCTGGATAAAAGTTTTCCATTTCGCATAATTGCTTGTAGGGAAAGGCGATTTTTTATAATCCGCATAAGCCCGGATCGTAGTAATAATTAGGTCTCTAATTAAAATAACAATAACCATCCATAGTTGCAGAATATGCAGGAAAGCAAAACCAAGAAATGCAGTAGATGTTAAAATTTTATCCGCTAGAGGGTCCCAGAACCTTCCCCATGAGGTTATATAATTAAATTTTCTGGCTAACCACCCGTCATACCAGTCTGTTAATGCAGCAACAATAAAAATACCCAGCGAAATTTGTTTAAGCAGCGGATCTTCAGATAGAAAAAAGAAAAGAAAAACCGGAGTTAATATTATTCTTAAAATAGTTAATTGATTCGGTAATACCATTTGTTTTTCTTAAATAAAGTTTATTTTTCGGATATTTCTTTAAGAAAACCATATTCATAAATTCCGGTATTATGCCCGTCTTTCCAGGTTATTCCGATTGCATAACTGCCGACCGGATAAATATCTTTTATTATAGTTTGTTCGACTGAAACAATTGGAATATAATATTTGCTTTGTTCATTTTTCTCTGCTGCACAGGTAGCGCATGGACAAAACTTTCTCAACTTTGGAATTTCAATACTCGATTCCGAACCATCATCCCATTTAATATTTAATTTCTTTTTCTCAATGATCTTTATTTGAGCAGGAACCATTTAGGTTATTTTTTCTCCTGTTAACTGGTAAAGTACATCAATATACTTTTCACTGGTCTTATTTATTACATCATCCGGCAAGGTTGGCGGCGGAGGTTGTTTATTAAAATTTATGGAAAGGAGATAATCCCTAACAAACTGTTTATCGTAGCTTTGTTGGGTTCTGCCAACTTCATATTTATCTTTCGGCCAAAAACGCGATGAATCGGGTGTAAGTAGTTCATCAACCAATATAACTTCATTATTATATAAACCGAATTCCATCTTTGTATCCGCTATAATGATTCCTTTCTTAAGTGCGAATTCAGCTGCCTTCGAATAAATATCAAGAGTATATTTCTTAACTATCTTGAGAGTTTCCTTATCAGCAATATTCTCTGCTTCTTGTAATGAAATGTTTTCATCATGAATGCCCACTTCTGCTTTAGTAGAAGGAGTAAAAATTGGTTCAGCAAACTTTTGTGATTCCTTCAAGCCTTCAGGTAATTTTATTCCGGATATTTCTCCGGTTTTTTTATAATCATTCCACCCTGACCCGGTAATATAACCTCTAACTATACATTCTATGGGAATAACTTCAGCTTTTTTTACAAGCATTGATCTGCCTTCCAGTTCATCAGAATATTCATGACATTCAGAGGGGAAATCTTTTACCATAGTACTAATAATATGATTAGAAACAATATCCCCCGTATAATCAAACCAAAACCTTGATATTTTAGTTAAAACCTTCCCCTTATATGGAATACCCTGAGACATGATTACATCAAAAGCAGAGAGCCTATCTGTCGATACGATCAAATAATATTCTCCGACATCATATATATCTCTTACTTTACCCCGTTTTGCCAGTTTTAAATTAGGAAAGTCCGTTTTTAATATAACTTTAGTTTTCATAGCAAATAATGATTAAATGATTTAAAAATACTTTTAAGCAAAGAATGTGAGATCCTTTATTCAAATATAATCATTTTAATTTTGCTCTAAAAAGACTCATTAAGTGAAATCACAATATCTAATGAATAGTACTAATATATGACACATTTAATAAATTTCCTTCCATTTTGAAACAGACCCAAAAACTATACTGTTTATTAAAACCGAATTTCCTCAATATTTATGATGGCATATACTTTGTTTATTAGAGTAAAAAGTTTAATAATTCAATCAATTAAGCAGATTTAGTTTCAAGAGAGCAAGTAGACAATTATTAAAATTAAACAATAACTATTATAATATCTTCCCTCCGTCCCTTAATTAGGGAATAATGAATATCCTGAATTGGAGGAAATTATAAATGAAGAATAATGAAAATGAATCTATTCAAAAATCAATTGAATTTTTTAACAGGGGAAACCTTGAAAAACTCCTGACAAATTATAATATTGCAATATCCTATTTTACTAAGTCGATAGAACTAAATCCGGGATTTGCAGAGGCATTCTATAAAAGAGGAAACGTAAAATTCATCATGGAGGATTATGAGAATGCTCTCAATGATTATAATCAGGCGATAATGCTAAATCCTAAGCTCGCGGAAGCTTATCATAACAGAGCTTTAATAAAATTTAATAAAGGAGATAAAGAAAACGGTAGAATTGATTTTGTTACAGCCGCAAAATTGGGCTGCTTTAAAACTTATGATGTTAATAAGGGTTATTGTAATTAACAATTATTTATCAACTTTAATAATTAAAAATTATGAGTGAAGATATATTTAAAGGGATATTAAGGAGAGAACCAAATCTCACAAGCTTAGGTTTTGAAAGCCTGGGAAATAGTGAACAATTTCTCGATAATAGGAGCGCACTGGAAAAGGGATTTAATGAATTTAGAATTTGCTGCGAATGGATTGAAAAATATAGGACAAATATTAAAAAAAGAGAGTTTAAAAATTATAATTATCTAAAATATCATTTTAACAGCTATTTCCTCGCTCATTCTATTGAAAGATGGTCCGAACAGCGTATATCAAACGGAGCTTTTATTGCCTCCCTAATTTACTTTGGTATTTCCTATAAACCAATATATGGAACTCCTGATATATCAGTATATTTAGGTTTAACTAAAACAACTCCATATATTTGATTTATAATAAGTTAACATTATATACTTAAAGCAATAAATATTATAAATACTATTACCAAAAGAGCTGCCAGTATTTTAAATATCCGCTGCTCCTGTGGAAATTCATAACCGCAAAAAGGACATATTTTTTTATCTGCTTCTGTATACAAAGCACATGCAGGGCATTCTTTTTTCTTCATATATCAAGCTTCCTTCCTTCATGCATTACTCCAAAACTCCAACATTCCACCATTCTATCAACTAAATGTCTATCGAAATATACCTTTGTAAATTGATAATATTTAACTATTTTTGTATGTATTTATTAAAAATTTTATGTAAGAATGAATCAGATAGTATTACTTAAAGGCTCTTTTTGTACATATCTTATGCGTGAATTCTTTCACTAGAATTTTCTTCTTATTTTTTCAATCCATTTTTTAATCAGAAATAAAAATAACCAATGAGCAATTTAAAAGAAATAAACAGAAGAAGAACATTTGCAATTATTTCTCACCCGGATGCGGGAAAGACAACTTTAACCGAAAAATTATTATTATATGGTGGGGCTGTCCAATTAGCTGGATCCGTTACTGCTAGAAAAAATCAAAGGAAAGCAACATCAGACTGGATGGAACTGGAAAAGAAAAGAGGAATTTCTATTAGTTCAACCGTGCTCCAATTTGATTATAAAGGTTATAAAATCAATTTACTTGATACTCCAGGACATGAAGATTTTTCCGAAGATACTTATAGAGTCCTCACTGCAGTGGATTCTGTTGTTATGGTCATAGATGCAGCTAAAGGTATTGAAGCTCAGACAAGAAAACTTTTTGAGGTATGCAGAAAGAGGAAAATTCCGATTTTTACTTTTATGAATAAACTTGACCGACCAACTCTTGATCCTCTTGCATTAATGGACGAATTGGAAAGTGTATTGGGCATTCATTCTTACGCAATGAACTATCCGTTAGGCACCGGGCTGGATTTTAAGGGTGTTTATGATCGACATTCAAAACAAGTGCATTTATTTGAAAAAACAACAGGCGGGGCATTTAAAGCTCCTGTTGAGATTCATGATCCTGCAGGTGATTTTGTCAAGAACAGATTAAGTGAAGAAAGTTATAATAAATTTGTTGAAGAAATAGAAATGATTGAAACTGCCGGCGCTGAATTTAATAAAAACGCTGTAATTGAAGGTAAATTAACTCCGGTATTCTTTGGGAGCGCAGTAAATAATTTTGGCATTGAGTTATTATTAAATGGTTTCCTTGAATATGCCCTCCCACCTACTTCAAGAGATAGTTCGGAAGGTGAAATAATGCCTGAAGATAAAAGATTCTCTGGATTCATATTTAAAATACAGGCAAATATGGACCCGAAACATAGGGATAGAATTGCTTTTATGCGTGTATGCTCCGGAAAATTTCAACGTGATATGCAGGCTTTTCACCCAAAAACAGGAAAAAAGATAAGACTATCCAACTCACAAAAATTGTTTGGTCAGGAAAGAGAAACTGTTGATGAAGCTTTTGCAGGAGATATTATTGGTTTTATTGGTAATTCGAATTTCGGAATTGGTGATACAATAACAGACGATTCAAATATTATTTATAATGAAATTCCAAAATTTGCTCCTGAATATTTTGTATTTATGCATAATCCAAACCCATCTAATTATAAAAAATTCAGAGACGGACTTGACCAGCTTTTACAGGAAGGTGTTGTTCAGTCCTTTTATTTGAAAAGTTCCGCACAAAAGATACCTCTTCTTGGTGCAGTCGGTCCATTACAGTTTGAAGTAGTACAATATAGGCTCCAGGACGAGTATGGAGCAGAATCAAGATTGGAACAAACAAACTGGAAAATCTGCAGGTGGATTTCACCTGAAATTGAAGAACAATTGAAAAGCGGGATTATACTTCCGGCAGGAGCTGCTTGGGCTTATGACACTGAAGAAAGAGAAGCAATTCTTGTTACCAGTGAATGGTCACTTAATTATTTTAAGGAAAAAAATCCAAATGTTGATTTGAATGATATACCATTTGAAAGAACATTAACGGAGTTAAAGAAGACAGGCAGTTAGGCTTGCAAGAAACAATTTCGTTCAATACGCATAAGCGCTAATTCTTTCGATTTATAACAAAATCTACCAGAGCTTCGAGAGACATTCGTACAGCGGAATCAGGAAATATCTGAAGTGATTCTTTGGCTTTTAAAGAATAAGCGGAAGCTGTCTCCAGGGCATATTCAATGCCTCGATTCTGACGGACAAACCCTATGACTTTTTGAATATTTTCTTTTTTATTACCGTTTTTTATTAATTTTTTAATATTATTTGCTTCTTCTTTATTCACCTGGTTCAAAGAATATATAAGGGGTAATGTTATTTTCTTCTCTTTTATATCTCCTCCTATTGGTTTACCTGTAAGACTGGCAGCCCCGTCATAATCAAGAATATCATCTCTAATCTGAAAAGCTATCCCCAGATTTGTACCAAAATTTTTCATAGCTTCATGTTGTTCGGTATTATTCGTAGCGCTTAACGCACCTATCTGGCAGCAAGTTTCAAGAAGAGATGCAGTCTTGTCCGAAATTATCTTGAAATATGTTTCTTCATCGATATTTAACTTCCTGGTTTTCTGTATTTGAAGTAATTCCCCTTCAGACATTCTCTTTACTGTATTGGTAATTACATTGAGAAAATCATAATCTTTACCTTCAACTGCTATCATTAATCCGCGCGATAAGAGGTAATCACCCATTAAAACCGCAGCTTTGTTTTTGAAAATAGCATTGATAGACCAGAATCCTCTCCTTTTATCGGCATTGTCGACTACATCATCATGTACTAAAGTGGCGGTATGAAGCAGTTCAACCAGAACCGCACCACGGTATGTCCGCTCATTTATTCCGCCGGCTACTTTTGCTGTCAATAATACTAAAAGCGGCCGAATCTTCTTCCCCTTTTGTCTTAGGATATACCGGGCAATTAAATCAACTAGGCCAATCTTGGACTTCATTGATTGTTTAAATATTTCGTTAAATTCTTTTAATTCGGAATCTATCGGCTGGCTTATTTGAGAGATACCTTTACTAATCAATTTTTTCTTGAGGAAAGTTTCGAAATAAATATACTTATTTCATATAAGAAAACCAATGGAATTGCCAACACGATCTGCGAAACCGGATCTGTTCCGGGAGTTAATACTGCAGCCAATACCATAATTATAACTATTGCATGTTTTCTATATTTAATCATGAATTTTGGTGTTAATATTCCTAATTTTGTTAAGAAGAAGGAGATCATCGGAAGTTCAAACACAACTCCTGCAGCCAGCATTACACTGATAATTATATTAAAATATTCATCGATCGCAAACTCGTTTTTAATCGCAGATGAACCGAATTGTGTCGCAAATTTTAGCGTTAACGGGAGCATACCGTAATAAGCAAAAACAATTCCGGTTAAAAAACAAAACGAAGAAAAAATAACGATTGAAAAAATATATTTCCTTTCATTTCTTTTCAATGCCGGAGCAATAAACTTCCAGAATTGATAAAAAATATTCGGAATGCTGATAACTACTCCCCCTATAACTGCGATTTCGAAAAATAAGAATAACTGTCCAAAAGGTTTTAGATTTTGCAGAGGAGCTCCAGCATCGCGGGCTGGTTTAAGTAATACAACATCAACCAAATAATCTATAAATATCCAGCAAAGGATTGTTCCTACTACAAGTCCAATTAATGAATAAATTAATCTCCATCTCAGTTCTTCGAGATGTTCGAGGAAAGTCATTTCCGCACCGGTTTTTTCCTCCTCATTCTCAATTTCATTTTGGTTAATAGTATCTTGAGAGGCCACGATATTAGATTAATTTAAATCCGGGTATAATGGAAAATTAGAACAAAGTTTTTTCACTTCTTCCTTGATGTCAATTAATGATTTTTTATCTTCTGTATTATCTATCACTCTATTTATTAAGCCGGCAATTTTCTTCATTTCTTCTTCCTTCATGCCCCTTGTTGTTGCAGCCGGAGTACCAATCCTAATTCCACTTGTAACAAACGGGCTCCTTTCATCAAAAGGAACCATATTTTTATTTACAGTAATTCCCGCCTCTCCAAGAGCATTTTCAGCTTGTTTTCCAGTTATATTCTTGTTAGTCAAATCAATAAGCATCAAGTGATTATCCGTTCCGTCTGAAATAATATTAAATTCATATTTAATTAGTTCATTAGCAAGTGCTTTTGCATTCTTGATGATTTGTTTGGCATAATCTGCAAATGAATCTTCCAGAGCTTCACCAAAAGCAACAGCTTTTGCCATGATTATGTGCATTAAAGGGCCTCCCTGGATACCGGGCATAACTGAGGAATCAATAAGTTCAGACATCATCTTAGTTCTGTCACCTTTAGGTGTTTTAATACCAAGCCTGTTTTCTTTGTCTTTTCCAATGAGGATAATTCCGCCGCGTGGACCTCTTAAAGTTTTATGAGTAGTCGAAGTTACTACATCACAGTAAGGAAGAGGGTTATCTAACAAGCCTTTAGCAATAAGTCCGGCAGGATGAGCCATATCGCAAACTAAAAATGCATCAACAGAATCAGCAATTTCCCTAAACTTTTTATAATCCCATTCCCTTGAATAAGCACTGGCTCCGGTTACTATTATTTTCGGTTTCTCTTTTTGGGCTAAATCATTTATAATATTGTAATCTAAAGTCTTAGTCTCTTTATTTAAAGTATAACCTATGGCTTGATAAAGTTTTCCTGAAAAATTAACAGGCGAACCATGTGTTAGATGTCCTCCATGTGCTAAGCTCAGTCCTAATATCTTGTCTCCTGGTGCTAGTAAAGTCATGTAAACTGCCATGTTAGCCTGAGAACCACTATGAGGCTGTACATTTACATATTCTGCGTTAAACAATTTTTTTAATCTTTCGCGGGCTATATTTTCCGCCATATCAACATTTTCACATCCGCCGTAATATCTTTTTCCTGGATATCCTTCCGCATATTTATTTGTTAGTACTGTACCTGCTGCCTCCAAAACTGCCTTACTAACAAAATTCTCCGAAGCTATCAATTCAAGGAATTCCAACTGACGGTTTATTTCAAGATTTAATACTTTAAATATTTCCTGATCTTCTTTTAAATGCTCGAACATTTGTCTCTTTATTTTATTTGCAATATAATTTATATATTAAAATTAACTAAAAAGGAATATGAAATGAAATTTAAACGCTAAAAGAATTCAAGAATGAATATGAAAAAGAAAGGTTTCAGAGTAATTCTGAAACCTTATTTTAAAATTAAATATGATATTTTACGAGTATAGAGAGAACCTTATTTATGGAACCGTTATACTTCTATCAATCCAACTGTAACAATCACCGGTTATAGGAATAGACTGACCCGACTTTAATCCCCTGAAGAAGTAATCTTCCTGAGTTGGTACTGAGCCTTTTAAGGCAGTGATCCTCTCCTGAGCTTGAGTAGCAGTATTATCTGCACTTGCGGCCCTTCTATATGTATCTACTGCCAGTTGGTAGACAACCTTAGCGTTAAAATCAAACGTACCGCAATCCCTGGCTGCCTGCTCATATAATAAACCTTCATAAAAAATAGGCAAACCCCAGCCATTGCCGACTTTACTTGCTTTTTCATATTGTGTTCTTGCTGCAGCCAATTGCTTCTCATCCTTGTAAACAATTCCAAGGTTCAAATAATGATTTTTATTATTAGGTTCCAATTGAGTTAATTTCTTATAAGCATCTTCCGCTTTTTTTAATTGATCGGTTTTCTGATAAGCAGTTGCAAGCTGATTCCAATAATTCACTGTTTCCGGAGATTTCTGAGTAAGAAATTCAAGCGTTTCTATTGCTTCAGGATATTTACCAAGATTAATAGCCATTGATGCATATTGCCAGGCTTTAGCAAGATTATCTTTATCTCTTTCCCACGTCTGTTTTAATATTGATAATAATTGCTCCGGATCTTTAGCTAAACCCTTAAGACTTTCAGTCCATATATCATTATTCGGTTCTCTTTCGATTAATTTATTATATAAATCGATTGCCTTTGTTTGATAATCATTATTTGCCGACATATTGTCTTTATACAGGGTACCCAATAAATTATAATAATAAGATGGGAGTTTAGGATTATCTTTTATGGCCTGTTCATACAAGGCTATAACCGAATCAGCGCTTTTATTCAGCCAGTTTTGTTCAACATAAGCTTCTCTGGCTTCAAAATATCCTTTGTCATCAGGAAAATATTTTATCGCATAATTATAAAAAGTAAGAATAGAATCCTGAGCTTCTTTTTTCAATTCTGCCGAAATACCTGAAGAATCATGGATTTTCCATAATGCATCTTCCATTTTGTAATAAATCCATTTATTAAATTTTACCGGATCCATTTCAATTACTTTCCATGCATAAGGCAATGCACTTGCATAATCTTTATTCTTATAATATTCTGAGAAAAGACTATACTGGGCAATCAATTGCATTGAATCAGACTGCTGAATATTGAATTCAACAAAGGTCTTCGAAAAAGCCGAAGAACTTAAAATTATCAAAAGAATGATAAAATAACCCCAAATTTTAGATGCATTTTTCAAGATATTCCCTCGATTGATTGTTTTTAAAAATTTATCTTTCCTGTCTGATAAACCAGAGATCACCCAGATCCAGGCCGACATTTAATTTATAAATATTTTCTTTATAGAGTCCTGCGTTTTTTGTACCTCGAATTGCATATTCAAACCCTATATCAATAGTGTTTTCAAAAGTGATTGGAAGTGAAAAACCACCTGAAACTGAGAATTGATTTATACCTTCACTTCTAATCATATATTGAGTTTGTTCATAGCTTAAACCTGCTCGCAACAAAATTTGTTCCCAGAAACTGCTGCTGGATTGTCTTAATGGTCTGTATTCAAAACCGGCGTTTATTTTTGAAGCATTTCTTAAGAAATCCGATTTAATGCCGTTGAAAGAGAATTTACTCCATGGCTGATATAAATAATCAATACTTATTAAATATTTATTATTTAATATAAAACTAAAACCGGTAGAAACTCTTAAGGGAATTTTCATACCTACCGTAGCTTTACCCAGTGTATCTATTTTGGAAGATGAACTCCCTATAAGTATCGTGTCCGTATTTAATGTCGAGACATAGTTAATTGATGCTCCGATTCGAAAATCTGTAATATTCTGAGAATTAAATATATCGGCAAGATCAGGGCTTAAAAGTCCGATTGTTGTCCCGATACCTTGCGGACTGTACTGTTTATTATAAACTGCATTGTAAGAACTGTTATTAGTGAAAGTGACAGCAGAATTATAATGCAGGTTTCCAAAATAGTAATCAAATGTTGCACCAATATTAACATTTAATGGTGTCCTATATGAAGCCCCTATAAAAATCTTTGATAAGCCTCCGCTGCCGTTGTAAGAAAAGTTATATTGATCCGAAGAATTAGTGGTTGATATAGCATTGTCAACAATGTTATAACTAACATTGCTCACCGGGATAATGCCAATTGCTGCTCCGGCTCCGTAAAGTTTGCTGATCGGAAAACCAAAAGTAAATCCGTTAAATACTGTAGTAGCATAAAATTTATTCAAACTATTATTTGAAAGCTGCTCACCTCCGAATTTGAGAGAAACTTCAAATCTGGTTAAATCAAGTCTATAAAGGGCAGCAGGATTATTAACATTTATAAAATCCACATCTGCAATAGAAGTATTTACCTGTCCCATCCCTAATCTTCTTGCGGAATATGTATATTGGATATCCCCAATTCCAAACCTTGTATAACTTGAGTTTACCTGGCCAAAAAGTGATAGAGAAGATATAATTAGAAATATTGATAAAAATTTTAATTTCATTCTTTTATACTCAAATTTATTATTTCTTTGTTGTATAAATAATATGTAACCGGGGTTTCAATGAATCAGCGGCATTGGAACCATATATATTAAAAAGGTCAACACTGTTAATTTCACCCCTTGAAAATAATAACAATCCCTGGTTTACTCTAGAATTTATCCATCTTTGTACGTAAGTAGTTATGGTTCCGGTTAAAGTATTATTCGATTTACTAAAAGTCACCACAACCGATGAATCAAGTACAACTGAAGATGAATCAATTACAAAACCGGCTAAAATAGTATTGGTAGTATCGGCGATAATTGTTTTTGAAGGATCTAAGTTTAATGTAACTTTCGCATCATTTATAACAGCATTGAAGGGAACTTTGGAGACATCAAACCATAATTTTGCATCTATGGCTAATCCGCTTTGTATTACCAAGGATGTTGGATTAACGGAAGGAATATTCCCTGTAACAGTACTAACATCTGAATTGACGGTAAACAATAAAGTATCAGTATATGAACCTAATCTCTTAAAAACTACTGTTAACATTGGTTGTGTAGAATCTCCCGAAACGAGGGCACTATATCCGACAACTTTTTGTGATCCTTGAGAAGGGCTTATTAATATACCGTAATTATTTCCGGTTGAATCAGAAGCATTTTTTAGCCAGGAACGAACAAGATCGTTACTTATATCGAATTTATCGGTAGAATCAGATAATAATTTATTAAAACCTATATCAGAAGCATCATATGATAACGTAGAAAGGCTGTCTGATGTAAACTTCTTATCAGTCCATCCTGATAAGATTTGATGTATACTGAAATCATAATTTGCACTTTTATCTCCGAATACATACGTTCTTGATAACTGAACTGAAGAGCTGAGAACCTCTATTGAATCTGCTTTAATACCCCTCTTAATAGAGTCAGCTAGGGTGATATAAAAATTTATAAGGGTTGAAGCTTCAACATCTGAAGTTTTACCTACTAGAATCCTATACGCACTTCCCATAGGTAAACTTCTTTTTATGTATGATGATTCCTGGGATAAAGTATCTTTATAAGAATCCACTTCATTTATATTCAGATAGTCATTTTTAAGAAGGTCTGCCCCAATCGAAGAAGGAGCATCACTGCAAGAATAAAATAACATCGATATTGAAAAAAACGCAAAAAGAAGGACTTTTTTAATGAACAAATTATTTTTCTCCGGCAAAATCTTTATGGATAAATTTACTAGCATCAAAAATATTTTCGGCAACAAAACTCGGTATTTTATTTAGCTTTTGCAAGATAGAAAAACTTTCCTCACCATATCCGGTTTTTACCAGTATGGTTTTTAGATTTGCATTCAACCCGCATTCAATATCACTAACTGTATCGCCGACAAAATAAGATTTAGATAAATCGATATTAAAATCTATTGCAGATCTCAAAACAAGCTCTGGAGAAGGTTTTCTGCAAGAACATTCTTCCTCACTACTAAAATCAGGATGATGAGGACAATAGTAAAAGGCATCTATCTGTACATTATCTTTCAAAAGCAATTCATTAAGTTTAGAATTTACTGCGTCAACTTTTTCTTTTGTTATTAATCCCCTCGCAATGCCAGATTGATTGGAAATTACTATCAACTTGAAATTTAGTCTGTTTTTCAATATTGATAGCGCTTTCCCCGTATCCGGATATAGATTAAGTAATTTAGGATCTCCAAGGTAGCCGGGATCTTCATTTAGTGTACCATCTCTGTCTAAAAAAACACCATAATTTGGCATTAGTCACTGTTTAAGACAGTTTTATATAATTCAACATACTTCTTCGCTGAGGATGTCCAGCTAAAATCAGATTTCATCCCGTTCTTCATTATTTTATTCCAGGTTTTCTTATCCTGAAAAATATTTACAGCCCTTCTTAATTCTTTAATAAATGCAGAAGAAGTGTACTTTTTAAATACAAATCCGTTCCCTGCACCCGTTTTTTCATCATAATTAATAACAGTATCTGCAAGTCCTCCTGTTTCACGAACCACCGGGACTGTACCGTATATTAGGCTGTACATCTGATTTAATCCGCAAGGTTCGTATCTGGAGGGCATCATGAATATATCTGCTCCCCCTTCAATTAAATGTGCTAATTCATCATTAAAACCCAGATAACAAGCAAATTTTCCCCTATATTTTTCTGCCATTTTATCAAAAAGTGTATGATATTTCTTATCACCCGTTCCAAGTAAAATTAATTGAATATCTAAACTCATTAAATCCTTAAATGATTCACTTATAAGATCAACCCCTTTAGCGTCAAATAACCTGGTAATAACTCCTACCACCGGAACAGATTCATCAAACTTAAATCCAAATTTTTGAGTTAATTCTTTTTTGTTTTCAATTTTATTATCTAAATTTTTTAAGGAGTATTTCTTAGGCAGCAATTTATCTTTTTCAGGATTCCAGACTCTCATATCGATTCCGTTAACTATCCCATATAAATCATTTTTCCTTTTAGCCAATTCATTCTTTAAACCTGCACCTAATTCATCATCTTTTCTAATTTCTTCTGCATAAGTTTCGCTAACAGTATTTATTACATCCGCAAAAATTAACCCGCTTTTCATAAAATTGATTTTACCATAAATTTCCAATCCCTTTTCAGAGTTTAGCTCTTCGGGCAAACCGGTTTTATAGAATGAAGATTTAGGAAACTGTCCCTGATATGCAAGGTTATGAATTGTGAACAATGTTTTGAACTGAGAAAATTGCTCTTCATCTTTATAAATAGTCTTCAGATACGCTGGGATTAATCCGCACTGCCAATCATTACAATGAATAATATCCGGTATCCAGCCTAATTTTGAAATTAATTCAAATACAGACCGGCTTAATAGAATAAACCTTTCATCATTATCAGAAAAATTTTCACCTGTCAGCGGGTCAGTATATAGGCTGTTTCTGCTTCCAAAATATTCCTGATTATCAAGGAAATAAATCTGGACTCTTACTTTTTGTCCAGGCAGAAAACAGGATTTTAATGAAAAAGTAACTTCTTTATCACCTATTTGAATTTTTAAGTCTTTTAGTCTAACTACTTCATGAATTTTGAATTTTCTGTCATCAACTGCTCCATATTTGGGGACTACTATCCTTACTTCATGTCCCATTTCCGATAGTCTTTGAGGTAAGGCAGAAGATACATCAGCTAATCCCCCTGTTTTTACGAAGGGTACAACTTCTGATGTTACAAATAAAATTTTTAATTTTTTTGTTGCCATTCTTTTTATAAAGGTTGGTTTTTTCTATAAAGGATTTTTTTTAAGTTACTAATTTACTAAAATTATCGCTTTTTCTCAAAGATTTTAAAATACAAGTCACAATGGTGATTAACTTTTATCTTATTTATCTATCATAAGAATAAAGTAGAACTCGTTAAACAATTGTATTTTAATAAATTCTGCCCAATATTAGTTATTAAAATATTAAAATTATAATTACTAGGTAAATAATGAAGAACAGTATTATTCAAGCTCTATTATTTATTTTCTTCTCACTTTTAATTATTTCATGCAGTGCTTCAACAGCAGGAAGATATGGCAAAAATGAAAATGAAGGTGAAAAGGAAACAAAAAAGAAAACAGAAGTAAACAAGAACGAAAATACCGAAAACTTTGATTTGACTCCCTACCGTGCAACTTTCGATGTTGAAAAGAAAGAAAAAAACAGCAAAACTGTTAAACCTGATGTATGGTATGGTTATAAGGTTTCAGCGGGCTCCGATACTTCAGCGCCCCAAATTGTAAATCAGGTTAATGGATATAGGGTTCAGGTTTTTTCGACTGATAATCTTCAGGAAGCCGATAGTATCCGTACTGAATTATATCAAAAAACAAATCAAAAAGTCGTATATATTACTTTTGAACCCCCATTTTATAAAGTAAAAGTAGGTGACTTTGTAAAAAATTCAGAGGCAAAAGACCTTAGCTTCAAACTAAATCAAATAGGCTATACCGAAGCAAGAGTTATAAATGATAAAATAAATATTTATAGTAAATAAGTAGATATAGTTTATAATTTATTTAAATGATAAAAATTTTATTAAATCCTTCCCAGATTATTACTGTTGATACAAATGGAAAAAACTATAAAAGAGGTGATTCTTTAAAGGAGATAAATATACTATATGACCATTCAATTGTAATTGAAAATAGGATAATAAAAAATATAATATCTAATTCGGAAGCTGAAAAATTAAAATCTCACGCCGGGGAAGTAATTGATCTGGAGAATAAAATAGTTTTACCTGGATTAGTTGAATGTCATACTCATTCTGCATTTATAGGGAGCAGGGCTAATGAATTTAAAGAAAGACTAAATGGAAAATCTTATGAGGATATAGCAAGGAGCGGTGGCGGTATAAATTCAACTGTTCAATCCGTCAGAAAAAGCTCAGGTGAAGATATCTATAAAAGCACCCTTAAAACAGTAAATAACTTTATTTCGCAAGGTATAACAACACTTGAAATAAAAAGTGGATATGGGTTAGATTTTGAAAATGAAATAAAATTATTAAATGTGATAAATAGCCTTAATAATAATTGTCTAATCGATATCGTACCCACATTTCTGGGAGCACATACATATCCTCCGGAGTTTAAATTAAATCATAAAGATTATCTTGTTAATATTATAAATAAAATGCTCCCTTACATTGCAGAGAATAAATTGGCAGCATTTTGTGATGGTTTTTGTGAGTTAACAGCATTCTCTGCAGATGAGATTAGCCTAATATTCTCAAAATCCAGGGAAATAGGTTTAGATTTAAGAATTCATACGGAGCAGTTTAATAATATCGGCGGATTGGAAATTGCCCTGGAATATAGTGCTGTCAGCATAGATCATCTTGAAGTTTTAAAAGAGAAACAGATTGAGCTGCTTAAAAATAAAAATATTGTTTGTGTCCTCCTACCCGGTGTTTCTTTCTTTCTTAATTATCAATATGCTCCTGCTCGAAAGTTAATTGAAAACAATTTAGTCATAGCTTTGTCTACCGATTACAATCCCGGTACTTCTCCCATAAGTAATTTACATTTTATTATGAGTCTGGCTGCAATTAAAATGCATTTAACAATTGAAGAGACCATTTCGGCAGTTACTATCAATGCTGCAAAAGCTCTCAAAATGAATGAAAGAATTGGAAGCATTGAAATTGGTAAATCGGCAGACTTTGCAATTTTTGAAACAAACGATTATGCAGAAATAGTTTACAATATAAATAAAAACCTTAACTGTATGACAATTAAAAATGGTGAGGTTATCTATAGAACCTTTTAATATCCCAGACAAAAATATTTGAAATTTTTCTTCATTTCATTCAACCATTCAAACATTCATCCATCCTACAAATTGAACAGTCTGCTAAAACCGGGATAAGGTAATAAAGTCATTATTTCAAACTTTATCAGGCCTTTTTTTACCAGAGGAAGGGAACTGAGAATTTCTTTACATTCTTCTTCATCACTACACTCCAATATTAACACTGCAAAATTATCTTTAGTAAAATAAAGTTCCCGAATTTTCTCTGATTGGTAAAGTTCCCATGCTTTTAATGCTTCGGATTTTAAATGAGGGATATATTGCTCATCTTTTATTCCGGTTACTTCTTTTTCAATCGCTAATATTTTCATTAGTGCCGCGCTATAAACTAGTTTTAAATTCCTGTAGTTATTTAAAATTAAAATTTACATCGGTCTGTACCCATCTTGCTCTAAGATTGAGCGTATCCGGATAAAAAGAAAATTGTTCGGATAGTTTAAATGGATACGGATATCCATAAGTATAAGACTTGCTGCTGTCACTATCGAGATAACACCAAAAGATGTATTTCCCTGGCTGTACCCGGTCAAAATTAAATTTGTAATTCCTATTCAAGTTCTTTGAATAAACTACTTTTGTATTGTCTATTCCGGCAAGGACAAGCACAGGATTTTCATTTAGATCGACATTATTAATTTGTCCTGTTATTCCCGTAAAATCCAGTCCGCTGATAGTAGTGAATTTATAAGTGAAAACAGTATCAGCAAAATTTCCGGCAGCGTCTTTAAAATTTGACATATTAATTTTTATTAAATAATCTTTAGCAGGTTCAAGTTTATTCTCCGGTGATATAATGAAAGATGCATCATCCAAAATTTTTATTTTAAATCCTGTTCTCCTTCCAAGAGTGTCCTGGAAAATTATATTTTGTTTCAATGCTGATATATTGAAAGCATCATTTAAATAGAAAACAAATTTTGGTTCAATGAAGTCAATATTTCTTGAATAATTCTGTGGATCTGTTTTATAAATATTCAATTTAACCGTATCAGGTTTTTCACTCAGATTTATTTGCGTCTGATCGTTTGAATAAATATTTCCTGATAAATCTTTAACTGAATCTGCGATAAGATACACGTCATCATTGGAAGGGAAATATGAAGTATCTGCCAGAACCATTTCCGTATTCTTTGTATTTCCTTTATAAGCATAGAGCGGGATAGACTTTAAATTAGAAGTCGAATCATAGATATAAAAGTTCTTTGGATTTATTACTGACGTGTCTATTTCCTCAGTAAAGTTTATAAGAATATGGAAACGGTCAGTCATTGATGCACTTATAAATCTGGGTTTCACAGTATCAACTTTTGTAAGGAAAAAATTCAGCGGATTAAATAAGGTATCTTCTTTGGTGAATATAATATCTTTGAACGGCATTCCTATTAAATCCTGTTCCGGCTGAAAAAGCAGATCTCTATATTCATCCTTCACAGCAAAAATCCTGTAAGTTCCTTCAGATAGACCGGGTAATTTAAACGATCCGTCATTGCCGGTTTGAGAAATGAAACCGGGTTTATTCGAAAAAGGATTTGCTGTATCAACTCCCATCTTATAGGCAAAAATCATGATGCCGGCAGGTTTTTCATCATATACTTTTCCTGAAATTATTTTCTTATCAATTTTATTTCCCGTTGAAAAAGTAAAATTGAAAGATTCTGCCAACCGGTTTTTATTATTATAATCTACGACATCTGTGCCAATTGTTACTACATATGTAGTGCTGTCTTTTAACTTTGAAGGGAAATTGACCCTGACCGATTTTCCGCTCCAATCTAAATCCAGAGACCCCTCAATTGCCGGAGAGATAAAAATAGCATCCTGAAGAGAACGTCTTTCAATATACTCGGAAAATTCCAGTTCGAAATAATCATCTTTAAAGTTAATTGTACCATTTGGAGGATATACATCAATTATTTGCGGGGGTATTTTATCAATCTCACCGCCTCCCGGAGGCAGCTGATTAGCACAGTTTGATAACATCATTACTATAAGCAGTAACAAAAGATTTTTTACTTGCTTTCTTGCGCCTGAAGCCATTTTTTGTATTCTCTAGCGTTTTTAATATGTCCGGAATAAGTACTGGAAAATTTATGTCCTCCGTTCCCGTTTGCAACAAAATAGAGATAGTCATTTTTATCAGGATAAAGTGCTGCAAGGATAGCCGCCTTTCCCGGATTATTTATTGGGCCTGGAGGAAGACCGTAATACATGTAAGTATTATATGGGCTGTCATTCCTTAAATCTTTATATAATAATCTCCTCCACTTCCCTTCCAAAAGATATTGAATAGTGGGATCAGCCTCAAGTTTCATCCCGCGTCTTAACCGGTTATAATAAACTGCAGCAATTATAGGCATTTCTTTTTCTTTCTTAGTCTCCCCCTCAATAATTGAAGCAAGAGTAACAATATCGTGTACTGAATAACCTAATTCTTTTGCCCTATCTTTCAACGAATCATTGAAGAATTTTTTAAAGCCATTGTAAATAATGCTTATCACTTCTCTGCCGGAGCTTCTTTCA
>CAVUOL010000032.1:0-68942 GCA_963742995.1 uncultured Ignavibacteriales bacterium | reverse complement strand
GACCAGTTGAAAAAAATATTATTTTACTTTCTTCGGTAAAATCACTAAAGCTTTCAATCTCATTATCTGTTTTTCTATTAAACACATTTCCTATCTCGAATAAAGAAAGATTCTTTTCACCAACCTTAATGTTTCTAGAAATAGTTTCCAAACCACCGGGAATTAAAGAAGTTCGTAAGAATTCCATATCTAAGCTTTGCGGATTAAGTATCTTAATGGGACTGCCTATCATTGATGATAGTTTCTCACTCTGCAATGGATTATTAATTATTTCATAAAAACCTAATGCGGTAGATATATCCCGGATTTTATCCGTTGTTTCTGCTTCATCAGTTTTTTCATCGAGCGTTATGGATATTTTGTTTTGCGTTGGAATATTGTCATATCCGTTTATTCTTGCAATTTCTTCTATCAGATCAATTTCTCTTTCAATATCCGGTCGAAAAGTAGGGATTAGACAATGGAGTTCTTCTTCGGATTCAAAAACAATTTGCATTCCCAGTTTTTCAAGAACATCTATAATCGTATTTCTTGAGATATTAAAACCAAGAATTTTATCAACCCTTGCGAAACGGATTCTGACTTCTCTCTTTTCAATTTTATCCGGATAAACATCGATAATCCCCTTTGCAACTTTACCGCCGCTTAATTCGGAGATTAATTTGGCAGCCCTTTTTGCAGAAAAATCAGTATTGTTAGGATCAATCCCCCTTTCGAACCTATATGAAGCTTCGGTGCTTAAACCTATTATTTTTGAGGTCTTACGGATGCTTGAAGGATTAAAATATGCACTTTCGATTAGTATATTTTTAGTGTTAGTACTGACTTCAGAATTCTCCCCTCCCATTACACCGGCAATGGCAACGTTCTTTTCAGCATCACAGATCATCAGGGTATTTTCAGGAAGCTTTCTTTCTTTAGAATCCAGGGTGATGAAATTTGTCTCTTTAGTTGTACTTTCTATTACTATCTTTTTCCCGCTTAAATTATCGAGATCAAAGGCATGGAGAGGCTGCCCTGTTTCATACATTACATAATTTGAGACATCAACAATATTATTTATAGGACGGAGCCCAATATTTTTTAATCTTATTTTTAACCATTCGGGAGAATCTTTTATAATAACATCGGTTACTACTTTTGATGAATATCGCGGACAATTTATTTTGTCGATTATTTCAACTTTTGCAAATTTATTTACATCCGGTGAACTTTCATCAATTTCAATTGATGGAAGATTTATTTTCAAATTAAAGATTGCTGCAAGATCTCTTGCTACACCAATATGGGATAAAGCATCAGGACGGTTCGGGGTAATACCTATTTCGAATATTACATCATTTAATAAGAGAGCTTCAGTAACCGGAGTTCCCTCTACTAAATCTCCGTTAAGAATCATTATGCCGGAATGATTATCACTCAATTCAAGTTCAGCTTCCGAACAAATCATTCCAAAAGATTCTATACCGCGAATTTTAGCCTTACCAATTTTAAAATTCCCTTTAGGAATAGTTGTACCCATAGGTGCAAAGACTACTTTTTGTTCCGCTGCTACATTTTCTGCACCACAAATAACCTGGAAATCATTTTTCCCGGTTGAAACAATGCACAGTGATAATTTATCGGCATTTGGATGTTTCTTCTTATCCTTAACATATCCAACTACAAAATCTTTATAGATCTCATTCTGATCAATTATACTTTCAACTTCAAGACCGGACATGGTAAGCTTATCAGCTAATACCGGAACAAGTATATCTTTTAAATCAATATAATCTTTTAACCAGTTTAATGATATTTTCAACTTATTAACTCCTGAAAAGCAAGATTACTTTTCATTATTACCTTTTAGTGACAACCTCATTAATTCTAGAATTCTAGATATTGGCAATGAAGAGGTGGAGAGATTCTTCACTCCACTTCGTTCCATTCAGAATGACAAATTAGTGCGTGTCAGAAACTTAATTATTAAGTGCTATTAGCCTTTTAAAGGTCTCAGAAAGAATCCATAATGATTTTTCTTATATTAAATAAAATCAACAACCACTTATTTTATTATAGGTTACAAACTTTTATAAAATTATTTACTTAAAATTGTTTTAAGAACCGGATATCATTTTCGAAATAAATTCGAATGTCCGGAATATTATACTTTAAAAGTCCGATTCTCTCTATTCCCATTCCAAATGCATAGCCGGTATATTTTTCCGGATCATAACCGACATATTTGAAGACATTAGGATCGACCATTCCGCAACCTAATATTTCAAGCCAGCCGGACATTTTACAAACCCTACATCCTTTACCACTGCAAAGAAAACAGGTAATATCCATCTCTGCGCTTGGTTCGGTAAATGGGAAAAAACTTGGCCTAAATCTGTATTTTAAGTTTTCACCGTAAAATTGTTTTGCAAAACCGACTAGAGTTCCTTTTAATTCGCTGAAAGTTACATCACTATCAACATATAGACCTTCGACCTGGTGAAACATGCAGAAGCTTCTTGAACTGACAGCTTCATTCCTATAACACCTTCCCGGCATTATAACTCTGACAGGAGGTTTATGCTTTTCCATCACCCTGATTTGCACCGGTGATGTATGTGTCCTCAGAAGAAAGTCTTTACTTAGAAAAAATGTATCCTGCATATCTCTTGCAGGGTGATCGTGCGGAAAATTTAGGGCTTCAAAATTATTATAATCGGATTCGATTTCAGGCCCTTCGGATATTGAAAATCCCATTCCTTTAAATATAGCCCGAATTTCATCTAAAGTTTGGGTTAATAAATGTTTTCTGCCGATTTGATTAGCAAAGCCTGGCAAAGTTAAATCAATTTCATCTTCAGCTGATATTGAATTAGATTCAATTTTCTCTTTGATAGAATTAAATTTTTCTGTAACAGAAGTTCTAAGTGAATTTAATTCTTTCCCCAAAATAGGCTTTTCTTCCTTTGAAGCTGTTTTCAATTCTTCGAAAAGATTTGCAACTAATCCGTTCCTGCTCAAATATTTTATTCTGATCTCTTCAAGCTGCCTGGAATCTTTTGCTTCAACAATATCGTTTTCAAACGATATTTTTATATTATTAATTTGTTCGTTATTCATAAGAAGTGCTGCAAATATTTAAAATAATACCCTCTTTAAAATAATTATAAATTTCAATTTAAAGAGGGCAAAAAATTAATTAGCTGAAAAATTCACTATTTCTGTAAAAGCGGACGGATTCTCAACAGCTAAACTTGCTAATATCTTCCTGTTAATGTTAACGCCTTTGGAATCAAGAGCATGAATTAGTTTGGAATAAGTTGTACCGTTAATTCGTGCAGCAGCATTTATCCTAACAATCCATAATCGTCTGAAAGTTCTCTTTTTTACCTTTCTGTCGCGGTAAGCATGACTCCAGCCTTTTTCTACATGATTTTTGGCAATTGTAAATACCTTGCTCCTGGCACCCCAGTATCCTTTTGCATGCTTTAGCATTTTTTTTCTTTTACGGTGAGAAGCTACTCTATTTGTTGAACGAGGCATAATTTATTTCCTTCTTTATTATAATCAAACCTTAATTACTGAACCATAATGCGGACGCGCTTTTCTTCAGATTTAGAAACAAGAGTAGCGTGTCTTAAATTTCTTTTTCTTTTTGTTGTTTTTGAGGTCAAAATATGACTTTTATAAGCTTTTTTTCTTTTAAAATTACCTGAAGCTGTTTTCCTAAAAGTTTTCTTTGCACCCTTATTACTTTTCATTTTCGGCATAATTTAATCCTATTATTTTAAAGTATTTTTTTCATTTCAATTGGTTGAGAGAAAACCTCAGCGTTTTGAAACCCCGGAGGTTCGAGACATTCCATGAAATTTATTTCTTTTTAGTCCTAGTTTTATCAGGAACAAGAATTAAATTCATATTCCTGCCTTCCATTTTAATATTCGATTCAACTTTAGCAATATCTTCCGTTCTCAGTATAAAGCGGTTCAATAAATCTTCACCCTGCTCAGTATAAGCCATTTCTCTTCCCTTAAAGATAACAACAACTTTGACTTTATTACCTTCTTCTAAAAAATCAATCGCATGCCTGGCTTTAAACTCAAAATCATGCACATCTGTATTTGGATGCAGCCGGATCTCCTTTAGAGTAGAAGTCTGCTGATTTTTTCTTTGAATTTTTTCCCGTTTCTGCCGTTCATATTTGAATTTTCCATGATCAATAATCTTACAAACGGGGGGTTGAGCTTGAGGTGCGATTTCAACTAAATCGAGACCTCTTTCACTTGATAATCTTAAAGCATCCCTTACTGTATATATACCAAGTTGTGCACCATCAACATCAATAACGCGAATTTTCGGAGCTTTAATTTCTTCATTTATTTTAATGTTATCTTTAGCGATTACTACCTCTCTGCTGTTAATGTTTTTTGTTTTTAATTTCGTCTTTTATATTATCAATAAATTCAGATAAAGACAAACTTCCTAAATCACCTTTTTTATGTTTTCTTACTGAAATATTAGATAAGTTCATTTCTTTTTCACCCAGAACCAGCATATAAGGAACTTTATTAGTCTCCCAGTCCCTGATCTTATATCCGATTTTTTCATTCCGCTCATCTAATTCAACACGTATATCATTAGTTTTCAATTCATCAGCAACTTTTTTCGAATAATCTATAAAATTTTGAGAAACAGGAAGTACGGCAACCTGGACAGGAGCTAACCATAAGGGGAATTCACCTGCATAATGCTCTATCAGTACACCAATAAATCTCTCCATAGATCCGAATGGAGCTCTATGAATTACAACAGGCCTATGTTTTTGCCCATCACTCCCAGTATATTCGAGATTAAATCTTTCAGGCATAACATAATCAATTTGTACCGTACCCAATTGCCACTTTCTTCCGAGAACATCTCTAACCATAAAATCTATTTTAGGACCGTAAAAAGCTGCCTCGCCTTCCTCAATATGATAATTGAGCTTCATCTGATCAGCGGCTTCTTTTATTTCCTGCTGGGCTCTTTCCCATAATTTAATATCGCCGCCGTATTTATCTACATTATCATCCCTAAAAGAGAGTTGCGATTCAAAATCAGTAAATCCCATCTGAGAAAAAATTGTTTGAATCAGATCAATTACATCGCAGACTTCATCTTTTAATTGATCCTGTCTGACGAAAATATGAGAATCATCAATTGAGAAAGATCGAACCCTGGTTAAACCATTTAATTCGCCGGATTGTTCGTATCTGTAAACAGTCCCGAACTCTGCATATCTTATAGGTAAATCTCTATAGCTTCTTGGTTTTGAAAGATAGATCTGAAAATGGTGGGGGCAGTTCATCGGTTTCAGTAAATATTCTTCTTTACCATCTTCAAGCTGCATGGGTGGAAATTGACTATCTTTATAATAAGGATAATGACCGCTGGTTTTGTATAAATTTATATTTCCAATATGCGGTGTAATGACAGGAAGATAGCCTCTTTTCCTCTGTTCTTCCCTCAAATAATTTTCTAAATTTTCTCTTAATACAGTTCCTTTAGGAAGCCATACCGGCAACCCGCTGCCAATAGTATTTGAAATTAAGAAGAGTTCGAGATCTTTTCCCAGTCTTCTGTGATCTCTTTTTTTGGCTTCTTCTAACTTCACCAGGTAATCATCAAGCATTTTCTTTTTTGGAAAAGAAATGCCGTATATTCTCTGAAGCTGTTTATTATGTTCATCCCCTCTCCAATAGGAACCGGAGATATTAAGAAGCTTTACATATTTTATTTTACCGGTAGAAGGAAGATGAGGTCCTCTGCAGAGATCAACAAAATTCCCTTCTTTATAGAGGCTGACCCCTTCTGAATTTTCATCGATTCCTGATAAAATCTCAAGTTTATAATTATCACCTTTACTTTCAAAAAAGCTAACTGCTTCAGATTTAGAAAGGTCCTGTCTTCGAAATGAATTATTCTCTTTTGACAGTTTATTCATTCTTTCTTCAATTTTTTGAAGATCTTCCTCCGTCAAATGAGAATTAATATCAATATCATAGTAAAAGCCATTTTCAATCGCAGGTCCTACACCGAATTTAGCTTCCGGATAAATATCCTGAACTGCATGAGCCATTAAATGGGAGGTAGAGTGCCAGTAAACTTCCTTTCCTTCTTTGTCATCGAAAGTCAAAATTCGGACTACTGCATTAAAATTAATCTGCGCATCTAGATCTTTAACCCTACCATTTACTTCAATAGCCAGAGCCTCCTGAGCTAATCTAGAAGAAACAGATTCAGCAATTTGAAAACCGGTAACTCCTTTATCGAATTCTTTTATAGTTCCGTCAGGAAATGTTATTTTAATTTTATCCATTATCGAGTATATAGTTCTTTGTTCGGATCTTCAGACTTAAATATTTTAACTGAAAAGCGAATCTTTTAAAGCTACAAAATTATACATTTCTGCCAAATATTCCAATTTATTATAATAAAAAAGGTTATTCTAAATCTCTACTGTTTCCTAAATAAAAAATAAGTTCACCTTTGGAGAATGGATGATTGGATGATTGGATGATTGGATGAATGATTGGTGCTAGTAATCAGTAATCTTATATCTTTGGCTGGATCATTGAGTAACAATTTGGGAATGATAAAGATTTCAAGGAGATTTTGGTTGTTAAACTAGAAGGAGGCTGGATTTTATCTTGGGGTTACCTTGGAGTTATCTTGGAGTTACCTTGGAGTTACCACGGTGATGCACCTTAGGTTGGATGATGATAAAATTGGGGAAATTGAGGATTGACAGTTACTGTCTAACGAATTAAAATCATCTTTTTAGTTTGAACAAAATTCCCGGCTTTCAGCATATAGAAATATACTCCGCTTGAAAGGTTTTTTGCATCAAATGTTACTTCATAATTACCGGGAGCTTTTGTTTCGTTAACTAAGATTGCAACTTGTCTTCCGAGTATATCATATATTTTAAGTTGTACGAAATTCGTTGTTGATGTTCCTGATGGGATTGAATATCTAATTTTTGTGGATGGATTAAACGGATTAGGATAATTGTCAAATAATTTATATTCAACCGGCAAATCATTCCCTTCTGACACAACCGATACTGGAACAAGTTTTCCCACAAATTTTCCTATTCCCACTGCAGGTTCCCATGTTATTTCACTTTTGTAATTTGATCCATCGACTAAATCTAATTTAAGGTCGAGAGCTGCGGAATCAAAGTTTGTATAATTCGAAAGATCGGCAGAATATACAAAACCAATTTGGGAATTATAATATAAATACTTAATGTTAAGAGTATCCCAACTATTACTGTTTTGCTCTTTAACGAACATATTAATACTATCGCCTAATGAGAAATTGACAACAGAAAATAAAATATTTGCTTTCTCATTTTTTTCTAATAAGGTTGAAGGTATACTTTTGGAATTTAGTATTTGAAGTGACTGTGTTATTGGAGGGGATATACTGTACTGTCCTGCTTTACTAAAACTAAAATTCATTGAGAGAGTTCCACGTTCTTTTTCAATAGTATAATTACTGTGTTTCATTTCAAGCCTGTAATTACCGGCGTTTAGTGCATCAAAGTTTATGCTTGAACTATCAAAACTTCCCTGGCGAATGATATCATCTTTACTATTAAAAAGCTTATACGTTGTATTTACAAAATCCGAATATCTATATTCTCCGAACTGTCCTGTGAACCCAAGGTTTATATAGTAAGTATAATCTGCAGAGCTCCATGGATAAAATAAATTTGAATTTGGTACTGATATTCCTTTCCCTATAATAATTTCACCGCCATTTGGAACCATATATTTTATATTGGTTGAGTCAAATAACGAATGAAAACCAATACTATCATTTCTGACTGCAAGCATACCGGTAGCTAACCAAGAATATGGAGGATAATTATCTTCAGTTAACGGTTCATATATATTAGTTGAAAATCCGTACCGGTTACTTTTATTTGGGAAAATATATAAGACCCCCTTCCAATGATTAGTATTTAATTCAACCGGATCTATATAAACTTGCAGAATATCCGGGGGAATCGCCAAAATGTATCAAACCTATGCTTTTTCCAAAGTATAATTTGTGTGTATCTATAAAAGGTGAAAGATATATATCCAGATTTGCAGTAATATAATTATTATCCGGGTTGTCCATTAAATGAATATCTGAATTAACTCCTTTAACGATATCATGATAATATAAATATATCCTATTGGAATTGTAATCTCTTTCAAACTCTCCCGGTAATAATGAAAATTTTAGTGACATATCTGATAAACTTAAAACAACTCCCGAATCTATATTAAAACTTAATGATTTTATCTGCAAAGAATCAGGATAAATCAAAGAGAAATCTCCCGACCAGTTCATTTTTTTTGAAAGCTCTGTCCCCGTTTCATCTGTTGCTTCAAAATATAATTGATTTTTTGCATCCTCCGAGCTTATAACAATGCTGCTGCTGTTTTCTACTTTCACATTTTCATTATTTACTATTTTAATGCTCTGAATATTATTTAGGGAATCATTACTAAACTGAGTAAAAAGTGATGTAATATTATAAGTGCTGCTGGGTAAAATCAATTCGGCTTGAGTATAGTCATCATTCCAATCTGCATCAATGAGGAGAGTATATACTATCATTATTGGAAATAGTAAAATACGCTGGAGGTATATCAAACGAAAGAAATATTCTTGTGGTTTTTACAAAAGCCCAGGGAATATGTATTTGTTCAAATCCATCCGAAATATTTAAGTTCCCGTTATAAGAAAAAGAGCCTGAATGCAGAAAATTAACTTTACTATTGTCTACAGTTAGCTTAACGTATATATATGCAGAATCGTTCGGGCCTATACTTAAATTTGAAGGAGAAGCCTCCAACATTGGATTTGATGCATTAATTGAATATTCTTTTGAAGTATCAGAATTATTTTTTATAAGTAAAGTGTCAGTTTTAGTCCAGATATCTACTTGAGAGTTGCAAAATCCATAATTTAATGATGAAGGAGTTATTATGGTTTGTTCGTTAAGAGCTTTATCGGGATTTACAATTCCCGCTCCTTGTTCCATTATATCATCTGGAAGAGACGCAGCGGTAGTCATGATTACAGATTTAATTTTTTCCGGTGACCAGTTCTTATGAAGCTGCTTTAACAATGCACATATCCCTGCAATATATGGAGTAGCCATTGATGTACCGCTCATTTTTTTAAAAGTATTATTTAAGTAAGTCGAATATACATCAACTCCCGGATGCAAGTACATCCGGTTTTATCGAATAAGTTTTTTTTGTAGGACCCCTGGAACTGAAATCAGCAATATTATTCTCATAATCCGATGCACCAACTCCTATTGCAGAACGTGCATTTGCGGGAGTGCTGATTGTAAAAAAACTTCCGTAATTACCAACTGCAACACAAAAAACTAATCCCAATTCAGAAGCATTATCTACTGTTGTTGATACCGGATTATCCGGATCACCAACACTCCCAAGGCTCATATTTACCACATCCACTTTATCCTCAAAATTTCCATCATTATTGGGATCTACAGCTCTTTCAATTCCCTCAATAACCTCTGCGTCATAAGTATCCTTTAGTTGGGACTGAATATTTTGAAAGCCATCAGTTTTGCATGTGGAGCTACTCCTTCCAGACTATCTCCATCTGCTGCAATTATTCCTGCAACATGAGTTCCATGCCCTATATCATCCATTGGATCGTTATCATCATTAATTATATCATAGCCGCCGATAACTTTATACCCTGGCCCGAATCCTCCTCCTAATTCAGGATTCATATAATCAATGCCGGTATCAATTTCTCCAACTACAATATTATCTCCTTTAAGTTCTGAAAAGCTGCCTGTCTTCTTTGAATAATTATATTTGGATAGAATATCATTTTCCAAAGGATAAACTCTATTATTCTTATAAATACTTTTTACATAGTTCAAAGAAGAAATTGAGGCTAATAATCCTTTCGGTATCTCAACATTAACACCGGTAAATAATTTGTAAAATTTCTTTTTTATTACCGGAGCGGTTGTTAAAAGTTTTGCATTCTTTGACAGGCTATTTGCGAATGCAGAAAGATCGTTTGAAAATCTATCGAATAAATTTTGATAATCTGATACCAATCTTTTTTGAAGATTATTTTTATTGGCTTTGAACATTGGAGGAGTAGTGAATTCAACGATTACATTCTCTGTCTCTAATAGATCCAGATCATAAGTTTTAATAGAATCGTCTTTAGTCTGAATCGAATAATAAAAGTGTCCGGGTTTTTGTTCTATAAATTGCTGGTTTTTATTCGTTGAATTTGAATTAAATATAGTCTGCGCAGTAATTGTTGTTAAATTTATTGAAAAAAAGAATAACAAGAATATCTTTTTCACCACACCTCCCTTGTTTTATAAGGTTCAGATTTTTGTTAGGCATCCTTAAATAGTAAAATTAAAACCAAAATTAAATGAGGTATATGTTCCCTGATTACTAAAAAAACTATAGTAGCTTGAATTTGTTTGAACTATTTAATTTAAACGATAATATCACATTCATATTGCTATTTATTGGATGCGATAATCCTGCTCCTGCTCCAACTCCAAATAAATTCTCACTCGTTTTTTTCTTTGTGTTTAAGTCTGTAATGTAAGCTAAAACTACTCCTGTGACCGGGTCTACTTCTTTTTAAATCCATAAGCATTATAATCTAAATATGAATAGCCCGCTTCGATTGTGGTAAAAAAAGTGAATAACTTATTTGTGTGAATATTTATTCGGCTTCCAATGTATAAAGGTATTAAAATATGCTCATCTGCTAAATAAGTTCTAAAATGTTTTGTTGCTGTAAAGATGAACTTTGTTCTAAAAAACCGGCATTAAATTTATCCCAATTTGAATATCCTGTATATATGTAAAGCTGAATATTTCTATTAAAGGAATAGTTGTATTGAATAGAAGTACTTAATCCTTTTGAAGCACTCATTGAAATAAGGAGACCCCCGTTAATTTGAATAGAGCTAGTACTCTGAGCTAATAAAATATTAGAAGAAATAATCAGGACAATAATTGAAGCTGCAAAAAATGATTTAGACATTTTGTTACCCTTTCTTTTTAATTGAACCGGAAACTAAAAGGTATCCGATATCATTTGTTCTCCTCTTTATATGAAATGTCTATCTCCTACAACTTATGTAAGATATAAAAAAAGAAGTAATATTGTAATACCAAAATAAATGAAGATTGACTAGGAGAATCAGTGGTGTTCCAAAATAATTACATAAAAGGAAATTTGTTTAGAAAAGTAATGGGGATGGTAAAATTATTGTTTAATAAAAAAAACCATCCCTCTCCCCTTCCCTTGCCAAGGGATTTAAGCTAAAACCAATTGGCTGCAACTTAACTGCGGTTCTATCTTTTAAAAGAGATTAGTGTAAATAAATATGAATTTTCTTAAATTGATGATCAAAAATTAGAAAGGCAAAGAAAAGAATGGAACAATATATTGTAGATGCGAAAATTAAGAATGGATATTTATCAATAGGTGATTTACCATTTAAAGAAGAAACAGATGTCAAAGTAATTGTAATGCCAAAAGTTAAATTCAACGATTTATCATTCTTAAAGGTTAGAGATTTAACAAAATCAATTAAGGATAATATATCCGATGAAATTAGTACGGAAAGAGAAGAAGAATGAACCTTTTTTTCTAGATACAAGTGGAGTAATAAAGATTTATCATCAAGAAAAGGTACAGACGAATTCACAAAATATCTATCCAAAATACCAGAAGAATTATTTTTCACTACATCGGATATAACACGATTAGAATTTCATTCTGCATTGCTCAAAAAACATAGGATGAAAGAAATAAACCAGAGAGATTTATTAGAAGTTTTTCAATTATATGATAAGGATTTTCAAAAATTCAATGTAATCTCAGTAGACAATTTTATTAAAAATATAGCCATGCAATTACTTGATAATTTAGGATTAAAATATAGTTTAAGCACACTCGATTCACTTCAATTAGCTACTGCAATATTTTCCAACAATTACTCAAAAATAGATTATTTCATTTCATCAGATAAAAAGCTTCTTAACATAGCAAAAGAATTTTTTCAGATAATAAATCCAGAAGAACTTTAAAATTATTCATATGAGCAAGGGAATATCAATGCATTTCAAGCCGTGTATATTACCTCCACCCTACCTCCACAGGCTTAGTGAAAAGATAGATTAGCAGCTATTTTCTGCAGATAAACCTGATAATATTCACACAGACTCCCCAATGATTCATTCTTTTTAGACTATGCGAAAAAACTACAGTGACAAAGAATTATTGATGCTTTATTTTGCAGTAAGAATGAACGTTTATTTAGTATAATATTATTATTCACAATATATAAGGAGTTCTATCATGGCTAAATTAGAGGGTTCAGCTTTCGGCAATTTCAGCGGGAGAGTAGGAAATCTTTCGGCAAGAATTAAGAATGGTGAGACTATTATAAGTGCTCGTCCTAAAGAGTTCAATGTTTCACAAAGTCCCGGTGCAGTTAAAGGAAGAAACAGATTTTCCGTATGTTCCAGGATTGCAAAGACTGTCAGCGATATTGATGACTTAAATAAAATCTGGGATAAAATAAGAGAGGCAGGTCTTACTGTTTACAATACAGTGATTCAAAGGAATTATCAATTTGCAGATCCGGGTAAACCGACTGCAGAGAATATAATTACTCCCGGCGGCTTTGATCTTGCAGTAGATTCAATGGCTGTCACTGAAGAGAGGATTACTGTTAATCTGGCACCCCTCAGGAGTAAAACAGACTTCAATGATGATGAAAAAGAACTTATCATTTTTATGATTATAACCGGATTTGACCCTGTTGATGAGAATGACAATTATTATATAGTAATGCCGTTTACTTATACGGAAGCCGATTTTGATCCGGATGATAAGTTGGAGGCATTGGTAAATTTTGACCGGTTTACCAGGAATAAACTGGCAGGATATAATGGGAAAGTATTATTAGTGTGTACAGCTACCAAGGATGATGAAGGAAATTTAGTTAAATACTCGGCTACCTATGGCAGAGAAGTTGGAGGTCAGAAGTCGGAGGTCTGAGGTCAGAAGGTCAGAAGCCGGCACACAGAAGTCAGAGGTCTGGGATCAGAAGTCAGTAAGACAGATGGATCCAGAAGTCAGAAGTTGGTGGTCAATTGGATATTTAAATCCGTCTATTTTTATTGTACTTTTGGGAATTTTTATTTATAAAAGATTTGTGTTGAAAATTAGATTTTTTCAATATAAATTGAATTGTTTATAAAATAAAATGGGACAAGGGAGAACTCTCAATGAATTAAAAATCCCCCCAAAAGCTGATGTGACTCAACTGGCGAAGCTGTGTTCTATAGTCTGTTGGTTGTAGGTGGTTGGCACAAAAAATTATGGAGACATACAAGAAAAAAAAGTTTTCTATTATAAGAAAAATTTTCCTGATAATAGAAAATAAAAAACAGACGCTTTCGGCGGCTAATCAATATGTTAGGGAATAAATAAAATTTGCAGAGAGTTTGGAAATGAAAAAAATAATAATTTTATTTTTCTTGCTTTCTATATCTTTTTTAATAAAAGCACAAAATCCTGAGTGGATTAATTATACATCAATTGAAACGATATTCGGTATTGTAAATTCAAGAGATGAATTATGGATTTGTGGGAATGGAGGATTAGTGAAATTAAATAAAATTACTGATGAGTTTACGTATTTTACAAAAGCGAATGCAAATCTTCCGGGTAATGATATCAGGTGTCTTGCAATGGATTCATCGGGAAATTTATGGATGGGAACACAGGATAATGGAATCGGAAGATTTAATGGTACAATGGGTGAGGCTTTTAACAGTATTAACTCCCAATTGCCAAGAGATCAAATAAATACAGCTATAAAAGTAGATGCTGATGGAAATACCTGGGCAGGCTCGGGAAGATTTTTAGTAAAAATAAACGGAGACGAATGGTCAATTTATGAAATACCGGATATCATACCGTCAGCTTATTATGCAATTAATGATATAGAATTCGATAAAGATGGAAATGGATGGATTGGTACTTCGTGGGGTCTTATAAAATATTCGAAGGGAATTTTTTATCAGCAATACGATAGTATCGGGGCAATAGTAGAAGCAATAGAAATTGATTCAAACGGCTACCCCTGGTTGGCAACTTCAACAAGTGGCTTGTATAGATATAATGGCTTTGAATGGATTAATTATAACACAATCAACTCCAATTTACCCAGTAATGAAACTTATGATCTAAAGTTTGATAAGGATGGTTCTGCTTGGATTGCTACGGTCAATGGGCTTGCCAAATTTAATGATACAGACTGGAAAGTATTTAATACAGAAAATAATAGTCTGCCTTCGAATATTATTTTATCATTAGGAATGGATGAAGGAATTTTATGGATCGGATACCTTGAAAATTATTTATCAAATTTTGATATATTTTCCGAAACTCTAATCAAAAATTACGAGCTTTCTGCAACAGGGATAAGACATAACAGAGTAGAAACAATTGCTGAAGACAACCATTCATATAAATGGATATCTTCATATAGTTCATTAGCTAAATTTGATGGGAAGAATTGGATTGTTTATGACAAATCTAATTTTGATCTGCTTGAATTATTATTTACAAGGATTTATGAAGACAGCGTAAACATAGTATGGAAAGGTTCCGGGTTAATAATATTGTACAGAGATAACCGTGAATGGATTGTTTCCGAATCTGATAACAAACACCAGGGGGCGATTGTTAAAGAGGATAAAGACGGAAACATATGGATAGCGAGTGATAAAGGTTTGCAGAAACTTGATGGAAATAGATTATTTATTTATAATACAAGTAATTCATCTGTTCCCAGCAATCGAATCAGTAAAATTGCTTTTGATAACTCAGATAACTTATGGCTTGCAACATCACCGAGTTTTGGTGAAAAGGGAATGCTTGTAAAATTTGATGGGACAAACTGGGTAACTATGTATACTTGTGAACAAGTACATTATTGGATTGCCGGACTTGAGATTGATTCCTCCGATAACTTATGGATTGGAATTTTAAGCAGAGACGCAGTGGGAGTAGAATTCGGCAGCGGAATAAAAAAATATGATGGAATAAACTGGATAAGCTATGATATTTATAACTCAGAGTTGCCAAGTAATTCTGTAATGCAGCTCTGTTTAGACAAAGATTAAAACCTCTGGGCAGGTAATGTGGGGCGGAGGAGCTGTAAAATTTAACAGAAAAGATGAATGGATTGTTTATAATAAATTTAATTCCGGTCTCCCAGGAAATGAAGTTGAAAGAATTGCAGTTGATAGAAATAATAATAAATGGTTTGGTGTTCAACAAAGCGGGCTTGCTGTTTTTAACGAGGAAGGTGTAATTCTATCGGCTCAGGAAAACATAATTCATAATGTCTTAAATTCATTTGAGCTTTATCAGAATTATCCGAATCCATTTAATCCTACAACAACTATAAAATATTCAATCCCACAAGAATCCTTTATTACTTTAAAAATATATGATATACTTGGAAAAGAGATTACGTCTTTAGTAAAGGAAAGGAAAATTGCATGCAATTATTCTATTAATTTTAACGCCGGCAATTTTCCAAGTGGTATATATTTCTATCAATTAAAGACGCATGATGTTGTATTAACAAAAAAGATGGTTTTATTACGCTAAAAAGTGTCAATTGTCTAACAATGTATTTTAAGCCGCATATCTCCAAACCCTCTAGATAGTGTTTACTTTAATTTCTGTAATGATGTTGTTTATCCAAATAGTGTCACAACAATAAAATATAAAGCAACTTCCGAAAAGTTATTATTTTCAGTATCTGAAGATAATCCAATAAAGGAACCTATTTGGGAAATCTTTTATTATATAACAGTTAGGATTACAGATTTGCATTTATTAAATCAAAAAAACAATGAGAAATTATTATTGATGAAGCTGTATTTTGGAATGTTGGAGTTGGTTGGTTGCCCAAAGTGAAAGTTGGAATAACAAAAAGAAGTCGAGTTAATTTTTGGCAGAAGTAATAAAAGAAAGTTTCTATTTTTGGGCTGCAACTTCATTTTGGTTCGTTATAAGCTATATTGATTATTTCTAGGTTATAATAAAATATTTTCAGTTTACAAAAATAGAAATGATTGTAAAATCATTGTAAATTGGTAACAATTTTGAATGTAAAATATTAAAATATTAAAGACATGAATAAGGAAATTATGAATATTAGTGAAATAAAACTTCGTAAGACTGTGGCTGATGATTTGGAGCTCTTATTTGAATTTCAAATTGATAAAGAAGCAATTAATTTAGCTGCTTTCACATCAAAAGATCCAACAGACAAATCTGCATATTTAAGCAAATACACAAAATTATTAAGTGATCCAACTGTAAATAATCAGACAATTATATTTGACAATATTATAGTAGGAAGTATTGCCAAGTTTGAAATAGATGGCCAAGCCGAAGTTACATATTGGATAGATAAAAATTTCTGGGGTAAAGGAATAGCAACCAAAGCACTTGAATATCTTCTAACAATTGAAAATACCAGGCCAATTTTGGGAAGAGTTGCTTTTGACAATTATGGTTCACAAAAGGTTTTAGAGAAATGTGGCTTTGTAAAAATCGGTAAGGATAAAGGTTTTGCAAACGCTAGGCAAACAGAAATAGAAGAATTTATTTACAGATTAGATTAGAAATAGCAGCTGAATACGGAAGCGAATATCATTGAACAGCCCGGTGCGGAAAAACTACAAGCCGAGTTCTGTGTAGGGGATGCCGAGCAACAGGTATTTCTATCACGACGGTGCTTAGAAGTGAAGTTGAAAAATTGATGAAAATGTAGCATTTTTTATATATGAAAAAAAATTTACATAAAATATTAACAAAACTAAGAGAGCTACTTCCATATATGAATCAAAAATATCACGTCAATTCTATGGAAGTTTTTGGTTCATATGTAAAGAATCAACAAAATAAAAATAGCGATTTAGATTTACTTGTATCATTTTCAAAGATACCAAGTTTATTAAAATTTCTTGAATTAAAAAATTATCTATCTGACCAATTAGAAATTAATGTTGATTTAGTTATGAAAGATTCATTGAAGAGCAAGAATAGGTATAAATATTTTTGATGAATCTATTGCTATATGAAAAAACAAAGGGAATATTTAGATTATCTCAATGACATCAATGATTCAATAAATAAAGTAATTTCATTTATATATAAAATGTCTATATGTAGATTTTTGGTAAAAGATGAAAAAACACAATATGCACTTATAAGAGTTTTCGAAATAATTGGGGAAGCAAGTAAAAAGATACCAGCAGAAGTCAAATCAAAATCACAAGAAATTCCCTGGCGTGAAATTGGCGGAATGGGGAATTTGCTAATCCATGATTACTTTGGAGTAAATATCCAAGTAGTTTGAGAGAAAGCAAAAAATGATTTGCCAGATTTGAAAGATAAAATCCAGAAATTAATTATAGATATTAGCTAAAAGTAGGATCACATAACATTATTAGAGATTCATGCCGAAGTCTGCCGAGGTATAATCCTTTGTTGTACTAAGCCTCCTACACTATAGTTCCCGTAGGTAAACCGATCCTTATCGAAGAAATAAACCCGAATATATCCGAACAGGAATGTAGAATGGATTATATTTGATTTTTTTTCAATAACCAGATTCAGTGTAATTAATAGCTAAGTGTTCATAATTTCTATATAAGGAAATTATTTAAAGGCGAAGACTTATCGTAACAATTAAGACGCTTTAGTGTAAGGACTAATTTCATTTGATTCCCGCAAAATAAATTTTAAAATTAAATAGAGGAGTTAAAGATGGGGAATGGTAATCTTAAAAAATATTCTTTTCTTTTTAGTAATGTTTGTAACAATAGATATTATTTATGCTCAAACGTTATACTTTCAAACTATTCCAAATACTAAGAAACAATTTGGTTTTAGTTTTAATAAAATATTTTATTCCACCCATAGAGACATGTCTACTTTATCAGGAGTTTATCAGTTATATGCGAATATTCCCATCAGCTCAAAATTAAATATTATAGCTAATTTTCCTTATATAAATACAAGCTACAGCGTAATCTATGGTTTTAGAAATTATAGTTATTCAGAAGCCGGCTTCGGTAATATCTTTATAGGATTACAAACAAAATCTCCAACAATTGAAAATAGAAGATCAACTTTTACATTTGAGCTATTTATACCGACTGCATCAGAAAGAGCATCATTCGACAGAGCATTGACAGATTATTATTATTTTTCGAAATACTTCCCCAATTCAAAAAAAAAAAAAAAAAAAAAAAAAAAAAAAAAAAAAAAAAAAAAAAAAAAAAAAAAAAAAAAAAAAAAAAAACGGAATTTATTAAATGAAAAAGAGCTAAAATCAAAAACAAAAAATTTATACATTATTGAATATAAAAAAAAAAAAAAAAAAAAAAAAAAAAAAAAAAAAAAAAAAAAAAAAAAAAAAAAAAAAAAAAAAAAATAATAGATAGTTTTGGAAAAAGATGTGTAAAAAAAAAAAAAAAAAAAAAAAAAAAAAAAAAAAAAAAAAAAAAAAAAAAAAAAAAAAAAAAAAAAAAAAAAAAAAAAAAAAAAAAAAAAAAAAAAAAAAAAAAAAAAAAAAAAAAAAAAAAAAAAAAAAAAAAAAAAAAAAAAAAAAAAAAAAAAAAAAAAAAAAAAAAAAAAAAAAAAAAAAGCCTGCAAAGACATAATCCTTTTTTAAACTAAGCCTACCTACACTATAGTTCCGACAGATAAATCACTGGTAATAAAAGAATTAGTCATTGAAAAGATTTATTATTGTTAGTAATTATATTACATATAGTAACATGATGACCTAAATATAGTTATCTTAATCGTTAAGTAAAATTCAAGTAGAATTATTAAAATTATATTCTACTAATCTTTCAACTAAAGAGCTTGAGAAATTGAAAACTGTTTTAGAAAAGTATTACGCTCGTAAGACTACAAAAGAAGATGATAAGATTTGAGATAAGAAAAAATATTCCGATGAAATTATAGACTAATAGTTAAAGCGTGCAGAGGATGTTTAGTAACAGACATTTATACCATGACAGTTGTAAGTCAGATATGAAAAATAAAAAAAATAAGGTACGAGAATTATTAGCAAATGAATAAGCAGTCTATAAAGAACTCCTGTTAAGATCTTTAGATGATTCCCCAGAAGCTTTTAAAAAAACTCTTGCAGAAGAGCAAAGAATATCTGATGCCAAATAGTCGAGCCGACTTTTAACTGATATTCAATCAAATAGAGATTTACCATTAATCGCAGAAGTAAATGAACAACCTGTTGAGCTTGCATAAAGAAAGATCAAAGAATCTAACCCAGAAAAAACAAACCTTTATCAGATGTGGATCGCACCAAATCATCGTTCAAAAGGAACTGAAAGTTTACTTCTTAAAACTATCATAACGTGAGCAGAACTTAAAGGTGTGAATGACCTAGAATTAGGTGTCACATTAAGAGATAGCCCTGCTTTAAAATCTATATAAGCGATTTGGAATTTTGCCGATTAGCGAACCACAAGAGTTTCGTTCAGTATCAGATTTATGAGACCAAAAGATGTGCTTAAAAATAGAGAAAATACGACCTAACCCGCGGCGACCGAGATTTCGCTCCCAACAAATTTGAAGTTTTTGTGTTTGTCGTTCCCCCTATTAGTGAGACAAGCTGTGTTTAGTTTCTTGTTCAACGTTTTTCTGTTATAAAAGATTTTTTTAATTATAAAAATTACTAATTAATTCAGCTTCGCTGTTATGAGCTGCGCCTTAGCCAAAATGGATAGAGCCTTTTAACTAAGAAAACAGAATTTATATGAGAGCTAATAGTAAAGGAGGGGATATGTATAAACTAATATTTATTACATTTATTCTTTTTGTATTTGTTAGTTGCAATGAAACTTCCTTAGAACCCTATGAGAATATAACTGCAACTACTGATAAAACTTCATATTCTGTGATATCAAGTATTATTGTGGTTGTTAAGAATGATTCGAAAACCAAAGTAGATTTTTCACATTGTAATTATCACATAGGTTTTTATATAGAAAAAAAAGATTCAAATACTTGTATTGATGATAGCAATATTGGAATAGTTTATCAAGCGATATATCCTGATGTTTTTATCCTTTTAATCGATGAAATGAATTGAGGATACAATTTTACTTTCACGCCCAACCGGCACATATCGTTTTAAGTATCCTTATAATCTTCAACAAAATGGAGATCTATCTATAGAATTATTTTCCAATGAATTCTATATTTATAATCCAAGATGATTTGAATAAATACAAAAATTTCAAAACCATATATTGTCTAACAAAGAAAAACCAAGATAGAAATAGAACCGTGTGCAATTTTAGGTTTTTAAGTTTAGTGTCTTCGTTCAAATAACTTGTTCAAGTTGTTCTTAATAAACAAATTTTTTAATTCATTTTCGTTTGTGTTTTTAATCTACTTCCTTGTTTTGGGCTGCGCCTTAGCCGCAACGTCTATAGTAATAGAGAGAGTAAAATGAAATTAGTTATATATTTATTTTTCGCTTTCCTTTCAATTTTATTCTTAAGCTGTTCATCAGTTCAATCATTAAATTCATTCAATAATGATTATATGCCCTTGGTTATTGGAAATAAATGGTTTTATAATGTTCATCCTTCAAATGTCGAAGCAAATTCAGAAATTTCTTTTACTAGTGAAATAATATCAATAGATACAATTGAAGGTAAAAAGTATTTTAAATTTAAATATGAAAATGTTAATCCAAATATAGCTCCTACATTTTATTATCAAAGAAGTTCAAATGATACTCTTTACACTTTAAATTTTGATGAAAAAAGAAATAAATATATAGAAAGAGTTTCTGCGATATTTACTTTAGATTCCAATGAAGTGGTATTATTAAAATTAAATATAGAAGAAAAGGATACTGGAAATAAAATTGAAAGACTCCCAACTATAAATAGATATTCAATAAAAGCAATCAAAAAAGACGATGATAAAATAGAATTATTTACTGATAGAGGATTGATAGACGGTAACTATACGGAAATATATAAAAGAGGAATTGGGATGATAAAGTCTAAAAATGATTGGGGAAATGTTACAGAATTAATAAATTATAATTTAAATAATTAAAGAAATCTATTAAGAAAATTTACTGTATAACCATGCATTAAATCTGACTACATTCCCAAAATACTTGGAGTCTTGTTATTTATAGCTTCTGTGGGCTATTTAGCAGATAGTTTTGCAAGTTTTCTATTGCCCAACTATAAAAACTACCAGGTAATTTTCCTTTTAATTGTATTAGTACCAGGAATTATTGGAGAATTATCCTTCTACTTATGGCTTTTAATTACAGGGAATAAAATTCCGGAAATAAGCTTGGAGAATTAAATGAAAGCAGTTGAATATACAAAATACGGTCCACCGGAAGTGCTTCAGCTCAAAGATATCACAAAGCCAATTCCTAAAGACAACGAAGTATTAATAAAAACTTATGCAACAACAGTAACAGCAACAGACTGCACATTTCGAAAAGGTGAACCCAAGTTTTCGAGATTATTCACAGGAATCACAAAACCCAAAAACAAAACTCTTGGCAGTGAGTTTGCGGGAGAGATTGAAGCCGTCGGCAAGGATGTAAAACTATTTAAAGAAGGTGACAAAGTAGTTGGTACAACTCTTGGGTATGGTTCTTACTCAGAGTATATATGTTTGCCTGTAGATAAATCAACTCTTGCAAATATTCATGCTGATAAAAGTTATGAAGAAGCAATTGCCTGTTGTGATGGTTTTTTGACTTCATTACCCTTCCTGCGTGATAAAGGAAAAATTCAGAAGGGGCAAAATGTTCTTATCATTGGAGCTTCAGGGGGTGTAGGATCTGCTGCAGTTCAGCTCGCTCACTACTTTGGTGCAGAAGTAACTGGGGTTTGTAGCACATCCGGCTTAGAATTAGTGAAGTCTATTGGTGCCGACAAAGTAATTGATTACACTAAAGAAGATTTTACAAAATCAGGTGAAACATATAATATTATATTTGATTTAGTTGGTAAGACAACCTTTTTACAATGCAAAAACTCACTAAAGAAAAATGGAAAATTTCTTCAGGCTGCAATTACGCTCAACATTTTTCCTTCCGTTCTATGGACTGCAATGTTAAGCAAAAAGAAAGCGATGATTATGGCAACAGGTTTAAGACCTCCGGCAGAAAGGACTAAAGATCTGAACTTCATAAATGAACTTCTGGAAAAAGGGAAAATAAAACCAGTCATTGATAGAAAATATCCGTTTGAACAAATAGCTGAAGCCCACAGGTATGTGGATAAAGGACATAAGAAGGGAAATGTTGTGATAGCTTTGGAAAATATTAACAAAACCTAACAAGTTGCTGCTAATGACCACTCTACAATGAGTGTAGAAAACCCAGTTTGGAAAAAGAAACCAGCAAGAGCGAGTACTTACTGTAACAATAGAATAAGCAGCATTCCGGAATATTTGTCCGGCTCTGGTATGTCCTTTTTTCTTACTTTTTTTTGTTCCTTTTACCAGATTGATTTTTACCGGGAGAAAGGCACAACCAGCTTGTAAAATGTTTTTCAGTTTTCCATGTATCTTGAAGATTCGTACCGGTTTCGGCAATTAGTTCTAACAAGGATTTATCGGATAAACCGGTAATCTGTGCCGTGTCTTTACCATCGGTAATTATCATCAAATTTTTGTGAAGGTCTTCTATACTAGGATTATTATGGCGTGCAGGTTTAGCTTTAGTGATATTCTCCGGAGTATCTGTATCCTTATTAATTGTGAAAAGTAGTAGTTCCATTTGATTATCACATTCCCGTATTTGATTCTGATAAAACTAGTAAGCCTGGAGAGCTTGTTTCAAAGAAAAAATATGTTCCTGTTTATAGGTTCCTTTAAGTGAAGCAATAACAGACTCTCTTTTCTTTTTAAGGATGCTTTTCTCACAAAGCTCAGCAAGTTTTTCCGGATCATGATTGCCTTGAATAATTGCATTAACGATACGTAGACCACTTACACCATGAATTTGACCGATTACATTATGAAGTTTAATATTCATAAGATCAAAAGCTTTTTGCATGTGTTGTATATGCTGAGAAGCCATAGAGATATGATCATCACGTAGTCTTGTGTATGTGCGGAGTTGCCTTATAATATCTTCGGGAATGAAACAACGCCGGAGAAGTCCAAATGAGTGAAGCTGCTGAATCCACTGGCAATCTTCAACGTCGCTTTTTCTGCCAGGAAGGTTCTTTCCAATAAACGCCGGTAGCTTCCATGTCTATCGTATTAATGTTTTTTTCTTTCAGGAAAAGTCACTAGTTTGATGAGAAAAGGCAAGTGCCTTTTTGTGGTACTCAAGGCGACAGCCTTTTCGCACTCGACAATTTTGATATTTTTAAAGTAGTCGTTCCGTTTCGGTATTTTGTGTAACGAAGTCTTGCTATGAAGAATTATTTAAATCATAAAATTTATTTTAACTAAAGCTGCATTGTCGTTTTAGGCTGCGCCTTAGCCGCCACCTCGTTAGCTGTCATAAACTTATATAAAGTCTTCTTCCGATTCTAAAATTGACCTTTACAGTGTTTCAATTAAAGGTAAATAATATGTTTCGAAATAATTGTAAACTCTCATTTTTTATTCTGTTTTCTATGTTTTTTGTTTCTTCTTGTTCCAATAGCACAGGACCAGAAGAATTATCATCTATAGAAATTTCAAAGGTTGTAAATATTCAATGGAACCTTATTTCGGTTGAAACTCCTTCTCGCTATATTAATTTGAATGATTATGAGCCATTTAGGATTGTATTGTTGAATAATACAATTTGGGGAACTGACAATTGTAATTTTTTACAAAGTGATTACTCTATTAAAAATGATAGCTTGATAATTTCAAATGGAGGAATAACAGAAATAGGATGCCCTTCTTTCAAATTATTTCCCTTTAAACATTTATTCAGTAACCCCAAAGTAATGATGAGGACTAAAGAACTAGTTTTAATAAAAAATGATACCACCTATGTTTATAATTCAAATTATACTGAAAATATTTCAGGACAAAATTTCTTAGAAGATACTTTGAGTCTTAAAAATTCAAATGATAATAATATTTTCTTTTTTGATTCACTCGGTCTTTATCCTAAATTAATATTAACCTCTAACAAAGAGTTCAATATTCAGTGGTATAATAAATCACCCCAAAATACTGGTTTTATAAATCAATATTCTGGAGTATTTGGAATAAATGAAAATAATGGAATTCTTTTTACAAAAATAAATTCATCTTATGAGGGCAATGGTGTTTCAATAGTTGATTGGGAACTTGTAGATAGAATTATTGAATCCAACAAATTTGAATTTAATGGTACTATCTTGAAATTAATTAACAATGATACAAATACATATTATGAATTTGTTAAATAATATGGTTTAGCAGCTAACGTTATTAGGGATTCATGCCGAAGCCTGCCGAGGCATAATCCTTTGTTGGACTAAGCCGCAAGCGACTTACTCGACTACCTGTAATTTCAATAAAATCGTTTATAGAAGTAATAAACCCGAATATATCCGAAAGAGGGATATTGAAGAGATAAAATTTGATTTATTTTCGATAACCAGCTTAAGCGTAATTATAAATTCATTAGTATTGAGGTAATTTTCCATATTTAGAAATAATTTATTTGAGAACTATTAAGATTTTAATTTATAGCTAAGTGTTCATCATTTATAAAAAAGGAAAAATTATTTAAAGGCGGAGACTTATTGTAATAATTAAGGCGCTGTAGTGTAAGGACTAAATTCATTTGATTTCCGCATACCGGACATAAAATTATCGAGGACTTTTTTGTTGCAGCGGTTTTATCATTAGGTTTTGTATTGATTATAGTAGTAGAATCGAATAGTTGCCTAACAATGCTAAGAAGATTCCGGTTTTTTATGGCGAACAACCCCGAAGTATCTAACCTTAACAAAGCCTATAGGTAGTACATGTTGAAGAAAGCGCCTTATAAATTCTTCAGTAGTAAGTCTCATAAATTTGTAAACCTTAGTTTTGGAGTCTTTGTATTTGAATGTAACAACCGCTTAAGGTATCTTGTTCAACTGAAGTGCTCTGATAAGTTTCTTGCAAATTGTGCTTTTCGTAAACGGAAAGTTAAGCACAATTTGTATAAACTTTGGCAGTAGTAAATAATATAAATTTCTTGTTCTGGTCTGCGGCTTAAATGCGGCCGTTATACCTTTTATAAAATATAAAAATGGGAGGGTTTAACAATGGATTTCAAGTCGCATTTTCACATTCGCATTTTTAAGATTTTTAGGGTGGTATTCAGCTTAAAGTTTGTTGTTGCACATATTCGTTCTAATTAATAATCATGCCTTTGGTGCAAACAAGAAAATTTACGCACCACCAGCTTAATCTTCGATATTGGTAAGTAAAATAAGTTACTTGTTCCAATCTACACTAAAGTTCCGATTGGTAAACTGGGCTGCGGCTTAAATGCGGACTACATGCCCATAAACAAAATGTAATGATTTTAAGAATAATTTAAGGTATCTTACCAAGCAAATATAAATTTCATTTTGTTATGGATAATAAACTCAAAAGAAAAATAAGTAACTTTTTCAAAACTAAACCAGTTTTACGTGCATACTTATTTGGTTCGGAATCAAGGAACGAATCAGACAAGGGAAGTGATGTTGATATTTTAGTAGAACTAGATTACTCTAAACCTATTGGATTAGAGTTCGTAAAAATGAAACTAGAACTTGAAGAATTAATAAATAAAAAAGTAGATTTACTTTCAAGCGGAGGAATGTCAAAATACATAAAACCATTTATAGACAAAGATAAAATATTGATATATGAAAAGTAAATTCGGGGATAAATCAAGACTTCAACATATTTCTGATGCAATTATAGAAATTGAAAGCTATATTAAAAATGTTTCTTATGAAGATTTCCAAACTAATTCAATGATGCAATTCGCTAATAAAAAATTAGAGATAATAGGGGAAGCTGCAAGTCAATTAACTGAACATTTTAGAAAACTCTATAAAGAAATCGATTGAGAGAAATAATAGGTTTAAGGAATATATTAATCCATGAATATTTTGGAATAGATATAAAAATAGTATGGGATATATTACAAAAAGACTTACCGAAATTTAAAATTCAAGTAAAAGAAATTATCAATCAAATATAAAAGGGGTAGGCTAACAATTACCGCCAATATATTTAGGATTACGGGAGAATGAATCGAGAGTTTTTGCCGAACAATTGAATGCTACAATGAAGAAGGGGTTATAAAAATTATTACAGTATTGTAGAGAAAGGATAATGAAGATGTTAAAAGTATTATTAATTTGTTCAATTCATTTCATTTCAATTACGAATATTATTCTGTATGCACAAGAAAAATCTTCAGTATGTTTTACGTTTGATGACGGCAATACCAAAGACATTTTGAATTATAATTATTTGCAATGGAACCAATGATATTGAATACATTAAAGACAAATAATTTACAGGCAGTGCTTTATGTTTGCGGGGAAAGATTAGACAATCCTGAAGGGAAGAAAATTCTGGAAAGCTGGGATAAAGCAGGCCATATCATTGCTAATCATACATACCCCCATTTAAATTATAATAATAAAAAAATATATTTTAAATATATAAAGCAGAATTTTTAACATGTCTATTAATAAATGGATATAAAATCTTTTAAAGATATTTTAGAGCACCTTATTTGAAATATGGCGATACCATAGAGAAAAGAGATACCTTAAATGGATTTCTAAAAGTTTCAATTATAAAACGCTATGATACTATTGACTCTACTGGTATTATAATATAAGATTAATTGACTATTGAAAAAAAATCCTGGTAAAAGTATTGAGGCGTATAAAAAGGCATATATAGCTCATCTATTGGATAGGGCTAAATTCTATGATAACATTGCATTTACATTGCTTGGAAGAAGAATTAAGCATAGTATTTTATTACACCATAGTTTATCGGCAGCATTGTTTTTGGGGATGTGATTAAAGCATTTGAAGATGAAGGTTGGAAGATAATTGATGCAAATGATGCTTTATCTGATGAGTTTATAAAATTATACCTAGAAATTTTCCAGTTGGTGAAAGTATAATATGGGGATTGGCAAAGGAGACTGGAAAGTACGAAAATATTTTAAGATACCCGGGAGAAGATAGTCGATATGAAGAAGAAAAAATTAATAAATTAGGTTTATAAAGTAAAATCAGCCTAATAAAGCATTTTATGTTGCGGCATTTGCAGCATTTTCGGGCCATTGGCGGAATACTATGCAGACCGTTGTTTTGTCTAACACTGAGAACTCGAGTGCTCCCCACGGTCTTTTGGTTACTCTGGGAAGGTTCGGGTGAAGCATTTCAGGACGTCTGGCTGAGATCTCCTCATATATCTCATATATATTATCTGTTTCGATAGCTATTTCCGGCCGATCTTTTTCAGCATATTCTGGACTCTCTACTATATAAGCTTTTGCACCATCTCTTCCGACTACTGCTAACGTACTTTCCTGGTAAAGTACTTTGAATCCCATACAATTTACAAAAAGATCGAGACCTTCATCCATTTGATTGTAGAATACCTTGGGGACTAATCGAATCAACATATATTTTTCCTTTAGAAAATATTTTCAATAAGCAAATATAATTAATATCTCGATTTATCGATTCTGCTTTTCTAATTTCTTATTATTTGTTAAACGGAAGAGGATCATCTACTTTAAAAATCTTTACTTGACCGGCGTAGTTATCAAACGAAACCGGATGCCGATTGCGTAAACGCATGACAGCCTAAAATGCATTTGTTAAACGTTCTTTTACTTAACCAAAAATTTCCTTAAATAGTTTTTCTTTATTAAGTGTAGATTGCCATTGACGATGACGCTTTACTGATTCTGTCCTTTTTTGATTTACTTTGGAAAGGAATCGGCTGGTTTCCAGTGGACCTAATTTTTCTGTCAATAATCTTATTGCTTTATTAAATAACTCTTCTTCATTTATATATTCATTTGTTTTCATTTTAATTCCTCTTTTATACAAAATTCTATTGGGTTTAACAATTCTACAATCTTTGAATACCTACACAGACTGTTGCTTTATCGAAACGGAAGCGGACCATAAAGTTCCTTACATAAATCTTCTATAGAACTTCCTTTAGGAGCTGTATAGGCTGAGACGTTGCTTAAGACGACTATCCCTACCCTTTCGTTTCGTTCAAAGATAATGCCTGCTGTATATCCTCCCGTAGATCCAAATGCACCAACGTGATGCTTCCCTTTTTCATTATAAGTTTCCCATCCTAAACTTGCTGTAAAATGCTCATTTGTAACTTTGACTGTTTTTTGAGCAAGATAGAAATAAGTAGTATCATAAATATTTGCTTTTAAAAATTTAACCAGATCTTTTACTGAAGATTTGATACCAGAGGCTCCGATAAAGGCATTATTTTGGGCTTCATCGCAATTAATAGGTCGTCCGTCTTCATCCCTTCCTTGAACTAAGAAACGTTTCCTCTCAACGTTGAAGTTAATATATGTATCATTCATATCTAAAGGATTACAGATAAATTCAAAAAGTAAATTCTCATAAGATTTTTTAGTTATTAAAGTAAGTATGTTTCCCAGTAGTCCTAGATCAAGATTTGAGTATCTTCGTATTTCTCCCGGAGTAGACAATAGAACCTCTTTCTTTTCAAGGTATTTGTAAAGTTTATGTACATCATAATATCTATAAGGGTCATACCAGTCGTACGGGATTTCCGGATTATTATATTTAACATCGGGCGGTTCAAACGGCAAACCGGAAGTATGAGTTGCAAGGTGAGTAAGGGTTATTTCTACCCCGTTCAAAGAACTTTGTTTTAATTTTATAGGTAAAACATTTTTTATTGGTTCATCGGGATTGACTTGTTTATCATAAACAAGCTTAGACAGCATAATACCAGTGAAAGACTTAGTTATTGAACCGATTTCAAAAGTCCGACTGCTATTTTCTATATAAATCAGAGAATCATTACGCCGCTCGATACCAACATACTTTTCCTTAGTGCCAGTTAATACACCAATGGAAAGCTGTGTACTATCCGGATAATTTAAAGCATATTTATAAATTATTTCAGCTTGTATCGAATCCAGTGAGTTTAGATTATTTGATTCCGGTAATTTTACTAATTTTTTTGAATGCAGTATAGAGCAGGAATGAATAGTCAAAATGACAGGAAGAATAAGAAATATAATTGTTCTTTTCCAAAGTGTGCTCTTATTGTTCATATTTTTAAACTGCTGACTCCCCTTATGAGAGATTAATTGACTAATGAAAATACACCTTTACTTAAAAATTAATTCCAGTTATTATCCTTTCATATTTTACATCTGCTTGACCTATTCCTTCAGGGTGGTCTATTGTACTTATTCCTACATTTTTCAATTCTATTTCTATTTTTAACAATCCTTTTGAACTAACATATTCATAATAAGTAAAATCATTATCTATTGTTCCATCTGAATTAAAGTATATCCTTTGAATTTTAAGACATTCATAAGAACCTAAATAAGTTTTAAAGTTTCTTTACCTATAACCTTTTTATTAATTTTAATATAGTTTGAATTTAAGAGCCATTCCTGTCCTATTTCCAATGGATGTTTATAAATTATTCTCGGAGGATTTAGAAAAATAATGCTATCAAATAGAGCATTTGAAATGTCTTCCTGCTTTTTAATAAGTTCATCTATGTTGTTATATGGGTTACCTTTATAAATGAATCTTTTTGTTTTATTATTTTTTGGCAGCATTAAACTAGGATTGTTACTATAAGCATATTTAATGAACCCGTCTTCTTCGTTTGAATAGTATGAGTAAGAATCAGGATTACCCTGACTCTCTTCTTTAATTTCATAAACACGGACTGAGTTAAGCAATGTATCTCTCGTAACCGATACGTGCAAATTAATGGAATAACTATTTAGATAATGTCTGACAGAATCCGGACTAATATTTAAATAGTCAACAGAAGCATTATAATCCCATCTGTTTCCAATATTCAAAGGATAAATAAAATTATCGCTTAAAGGGACTACCGGATTAGAGGTAGAAGAATCTTTACAGGATGGAATTACAGCTACTAAAAATATTAGAATTAAAAACTTCATATTTCTCATTTATTTTTCCTCTTACTTCTTTTATTAAATAAAATTTTAAAAAATAAAAAGTGGTGAAAATAAAGATGACATCTTTAAGAAAGCAGATTGAAATAACTCTAATGAATAAAAATATAATATTATTTAGACTTCTAATAAACATTAAAAGATGTCATCTTTAGAAACCTGGCTTGTCAATATATTCAGGATTAATAAATTCGAATTCTCTATATACTATAATTAAATCCTGCTAAAAAAGTTGTATAAGTGCCCCTCGTGCTAAACAATCCATAGTAATTTGAATTTATATATGTATTTAGTTTAAATGATAAGACTAAATTTAATTTCTTTGTCATTGGATGTGATATCCCTGCCCCTATTCCTAAGCCAAATAGATTCTCAATTTTTTTCTTTTTTGTTGATGGATTTATTTGATATGATAGTACTGCATTTGTCTCAGGATTAATTATTCTGATTACATCATAGCTGTAGTAATTTAGATATGAATATCCTGCTTCAATATTTCCGAACGAAGTAAACAGTTTATTGGTATGAAAATTTATTTTAGTGCCTAAATATAATGGAATTAAAACATGATCAGTTTCTGGATGAGTAGTAAAATATTGCTGCTTTTGCACCTCTGACAAATCCTCATGAAAAGTTACCCTATAGTAATCCCAATTTGCGTAACCTATATATCCATAGATTTCAGTTATTGGATTAATTGAATAATTAAATTGAATAGAAGTAGTTAAACCCCTGGAAGAGTTCATGGGCATTACAATTCCCCCATTAATTTGAATAGAATGATTGTTTTGAGCTAAAATAGAATATGAGAAAATAAAAGAAATGAGCAATACAGCAAAAAATACTTTATACATTTTTCTACCCTTTCTTTAATATGAGAATGGAATTAAAAGAGGTATCAAATGACTTTTTAAATTTACCCATTCTTTGAAATTTTGTTATGTAAAACAAAAACTTTTCCTTTTTAGATATATATTCATTTCCAGATGCCGGTCACTTCCAAAGTGACCGGCATCTTAAGTAACTCTCCTTTAAAATAGCTCGTGGGACTCTATTTATTTGGGAGTTTTCTTTCTATAGATATTATGTCTCTAAAGGGACAAAATTATCTAAGCATCAACATTTTTTTTGTCTCAATAGTATTATTCGATTTCAACTGATAGAACAGAATAAGAAAACATATATCGTCCCTTGCGGGACGATGGTTTCTTTGGGTTGTGAATTTTCTATAGATATTTAATCCCTACGGGATTATGTCAATCCTTAAAGGAACTATAAATAATTTTCGCCATATTGTCATCTTTACACCGGAATAGCTTCTTCCATTTAATTATTATCTGACATATATTGATTAAATTTGTTCTATGTTGATGCTAATAGAAAAACTTCTCCACTTGCGGGTAAGAGGTTATCGGCCCTGTTGGCAAAATAATATTGTTCCATATCTTTTGTAGATATTGTTTTTGAGTCTTTAAAACCTGATTTATCAGCTAATGTCAATATTTCATTAGGAGTAAAAAAGCTTAACATTGGAGTTCCAGCTTCGCGAGCTCCTTTTTCTGCTATTTGCTGCATAGATTTATCTTCCTCCTCTAGGAGTTCCAAAGGTAAGTAGAATGTCATTGCCAATTTTGAACCAGGGGTCAGATTCGCAATTTGATTTAGCGTAGAAGTGATTGCCTCTTTTGTAAGGTACAGACTAACACCTGTGCAGGCAACGAAAGCAGGTTTGCTGGTCTCAAATCCAGCTTTTAATAATTGTTCCCACCAGGAAGATGTTTCAAAATCAACAGGCACAAAATGCAAATATTCCGGGTTGCCGAATCCAAGTTCTTTTAACCTTTGTTGTTTCCATGCTAATGTATTTGGCAAGTCAATTTCAAATATTTGAATTTTGGAGGCAATATCCGGTTGGCGCTGGGCAAAAGTATCAAGTCCCGCACCGAGAATAACGTATTGGTCAATCCCCTGTTTAATTTGTTTAATAATTAAATCCTCTATAAAACGTGCACGAGCTATAATGGATGCTCTAAGGCGTTTCGTAAATTTCATATCGGGGCGTTCCTGCCAATCATCAGGCGGAGCTATTAACTTCAAACCGATTTCATCTTTGAATATATGAGGTTTTGCATCCGCTTGAACGTGCAATGCTCTCCACAAAGCCGTTCTTACTGCTGTATTATCCGGTTCAACGCTTTCTTTATTTTGTTTCATATTCTATGCTTCAGCCATTACTAATTTTACAATTGAGTTCCAATATTACATTTTTGTAATGTAATTATAATCTATCTATTATATCAATTTATGGCACATAATATTTGCTCTGTTTATTATCTTGATAATGTGTATTAATTTACACGTATTTAGTATAATTAAAAAGAGAAAGGATTTATATGCCTTCGGTACAATCTCAAAGTAAAAAAGAAAGATTAAGCTTCTTTATTAATCAAGACTTATCAAAAAAGATTTATAAAATTTCTAAACAAACAAATCAAACGGTAAGTGAATTAGCAAGAAAAGCTTTGCAAAAGTATATTGAACAAATTGAAAAAGAGAAAACTGAACAAGAATTAGAAATTGGTTATAAAGCAAATTATAGTTACTATTTAAAATCTCAGGAAGAATGGAAATATGCAGATAAAGAATAAAACCGGAATAATTGAACCACTTCTTCGCGGAGATATTTATTTAGTCAATCTTGACCCTATTGCAGGTAAAGAAATTGGTAAAGCAAGACCTGCTGTTATTATTCAAAATGATATTGGCAATAAATTTAGTCCTGTTACAATAATTGCACCTATTTCAAGCGTAAAAGAAATAACAAAACCACTTCCGATTATGATTTTTCTTGAAAAAGGTAATGGTGGTTTAAAAGAATCAAGCTATGTTGATTGCGGACAAATCAGAACAGTCGATAAAGAAAAAAGACTAATTACAAAATTTGGGAGTTTAGAAAAAGAAAAAATGGAAGAAATTGATAAAGCAATTAAAATTTCACTTTCACTTCATTAAATCAAAGATTCACCTTCTACCTCATAAAAGTTCAGAAAGGTAAAATGCCACATAATAGCCGCCAGCGTTGAAATAAGAGACTTATCTTTTAACTACTTTTTATTTAGAAGAAAACCGAGATACCTAAATTTACTCCAATACCTCTTACAATTACTGAATGCCTTTCCCCATTTTCACGGTATATTCTGTTCTGACTGGTGTCAGTATAAATATAATTTTCTGAATCATCGATATTTGAATTCTCTTTAGATACTGTAATTCCATATTCACCGGACAGCAGAACATTTTCTATTAGACTATATTCTACTCCTAAAATTAAGTCTATACCAAAACCGGTAGTTTTATCCTTACTAGTATAATTCCTCGAATAAGATGTTGAGAGGTAATCAGAACTTGATTCACTTTTACTATATGAAATAAAGGGACCTCCTCCAAATATTAAAGAAAAGCTTTTATAATTTATTAAGTTTTTAAGATATTGAAAAGATAATTTAAAACTATAATTATGACTATAATTTGGCGGATTGCTAATAATACTATCTAACTGTTGAGTTATATCATAATCATTTTCATTTACGCTGGTAAAAATTCCAATTCTTATACCGGAATTATTATTAAATCTATATCTATATGAAAAAGTATAGCCGTTAAAATTTGTAAGTTCTAAAAGACTTCTTATTTGAAATTGTAAACCATGTTTTAATACATCCTGGTTTGTTTTAGAAGAATCCTGAGCTAAAGTAAAATTTATGAGAAGAAAGAAGAGAATGAGAGATAAATAATATTTCATGATTTCACCCTTTTTTATTTAAGATTGTACGTACCTTTGATTATAAAACTATTCCCCGGAAGAGACAGATATGATTTAACCGTATCATAAATTGCTTAATATCTATAATTTTTTAATGCAGCTGGAATAACTACTTAAAATATTCTATCAGTGTTTTTTCTAATCATTGTATTACAACTGAAGATTAACGTGAGATTACTTGTTAATATACCAGGCATAAATGTTGTCATTCCGCCAATTAAATATGCTTATAAATATTCCTTGTTTATCTTTTATAACCGTTTTATTGTAATTCCTTATAATACTGTTAATTTTATTATAATCTTCTTCGGATTCATATAGAAAATATTTAACCTGATATATATAAGTTTCCCCTGAACCAGCTTCAGGATATGGTATTTCTCCATCATCCGGGAAAGAAAATTCTTTGATACTTATTTTTGATTTTAATGAATCTAAAAAGTCTTCAAAAATATATTTATCCGGTATAGATGATTGGCAGCAATATGCAAGTGAATATTTTGGATAACGAAAATACTTATCGTTTACTACATATGACTCTACCCCATTTGAGCTATTAATGGATATTTCCGAATCAGATATATTAACTAAATATCTATCGGATCTCCTATTTATAACTATTATTAAATTGTATTCTCCATTTGGTAAATCTAAAGGCAGAGATTCAATTGCAGGCCCAAATGTGGTCGGACCATTAGTCGCAATTTTTATACCTAAAATATTAATATGTATATATTTTCCGATGATATTTTCTTTTATATTTAATCCATAGCTGGCATAAGGATATATTTTATCTGTCTGGAGATGTAAATATATTTTAGGATTGCCAATAGTTTCCGTATGCCACTCAATAAATTTTATTCCAATTTTTGAATCTATTGCAGTGTTTTCACCTGTTTCAACTATATTGCAACTTCCGAAAATAAATACAAGAATAATGGAGCTAATGATATAAATATTTTGCATATATTACCTATAAAAGACGCTTATTAAACCTCTCTTTTAAAGAGCTTCCCTCAGAACGATTACTTACGGAAGATTCTTTTATAAAATTATTTGCAGCAGATAAAATATTATAGCCCAACTTTAATGAAAGTTTAGGAATATATAAGGATATATCCTCTCCTAATGAAATATCATAGAAAAAATTTATTTGTATATTATTATAGTTTCCACTAATTCCCATACTTCTAAATAAGAAATATATGAAGTCCCTGACTGGACTTTGGTGGTTTTTGGGTTACATATTTTCTATAGATATTTAATCCCTAAAGGGATTACAGAGAGTCTTAAATAGCCATAAAATAATTTTGTTTGAATAGAGATAAAAGCTAAAAAACGGTTAAAACCGTTTGGTAGATGTAAGGATTTTTATTCATTTGCCAATGGATAAATCCATTGGTTAATGATACTTTATTATTATCTATCGTACAAGGAAATAGGATGATCATTAAATCCATTGGTTAATGGTATATGATTCATCGAAAATAAGCTCCGTCTTTAATATCCGGGCACAGCTTCGCATTTTGAGACACATGAATGCTGGTTTAATCTAAAATTTTGTAGAAAGGTTCTCCCTTTCCCCACTTTTTTTTATGTTATATCCAACTTATCTCTAAAAGATGAATAATTCAATAGTAATTTTTGGAATATTTTGAATTTATTCATAATTCTTTTTCCGGTATTTATTTAAATCCCATATACTGGAAGTTATATTGCACAGTACCAATTTCATACCAATACGGGGATACAATTTTCATAAATGCCGTAAGCAATATCCAGTGACCTTGAGATTAAGGAGAAGATGCCGCCTACTGCAAGAGGGATAATAATACTAGGAAATATATTTATCCTGGAGTTAATTAGGAGGTGAGGGCTGTTAGATGGCTGTTAGATGCAATTATTTAATTCATTCCATAAATACTTATTTTTACGTGAAATGAAAGTTACAGCCAAATCTTAAAAATTCCAAATGACAAAATACAAATTACAAATAAATCATAATCTCAAAATTCAAAATTTCAAACCCGCTAATTAATAGGGTTCTTAATTCGGGAATAGCAAATATAAAATATAGAATTTTTGGAATTACTGATCATTTATTGTTTATCTTGTTATTTATTATATCTATTGCAGCTTTTACGGTCAGCATTTTTTCCATGGATTCATTATCTATTTCAATATTGAACTGCTGTTCTACATCAAGAACAACATCAACTAAATTCATAGAGTTGATTTTGAGGTCATTTATAAATTCTGTATCCTCAGAGATATTCTCAAGAGCTTTTTCATCCTGAGTATAAGGTTTTACGATTGTTTTTAACTTCTCTAATAGTTCTTTTTTTTCCATAAGTTTTAATTATATTTTTTAAAGATAATGCAGGCATTTACATCTCCAAAGCCGAAGCTTGCTTTTGCTATAATATTTAACTGATTTGGGCGAAGAATTTCTTTGGGAATTTTCTGAATATCAATTACTGCCTCAATCTCAGGGTGAATATCTTCGCAATTGATAGATGGATATAAGAATTGTTGATTAAGTTCCAGGATTGCAGCCGCGCATTCAACGGCACCGGAAGCGCTTAAGCAGTGACCTGTCATGGATTTCAATGAATTGATATAGGGAAAATGGCTCCCTTTTCGCTGTAATGCTTCAGCCCAGTTCTTTATTTCCAGGGGATCTTTTGAAGTAGAAGTGAGATGTCCGTCAATTGCATCAATATCTTCCGGTTTTATTCCGGAATTAAAAACAGCTTCTTTGATGCATCTCTGAACAGCGATAGAATTAGGAGCGGTCATAGAACCATCCCCTCTCTGACCACCCGAGTTCACTGAACCGCCTAAAATTTCACAATAAATATTAACGTTTCTTTCGAGAGCGGAATCCAAAGATTCAAGGACAACAGCGGCAGCTCCGCTTCCGGGGACAAAACCTGAGGCAGATTTGCTCATAGGTCTAGAACCTTTTTCCGGATCATTATTATGCTTATAAGTTATTACTTTCATAGCATCGAAACCGCCCCAGACATAAGGACCGTGATCGCAAGTACTGCCTGCAAGCATTCTTTTTGCCTTACCGGATTTTATTCTTTCATATGCCATTAAAATAGCTTCGGTACCTGTTGAGCAAGCAGAAGAATTGGTGGTTACCTGGTTTCCGAAACCAATCATTCCATTCAAGTAAGCGCTAATACCGCTTGTCATAGTTTGAATTAAAGTATTGCTGCCTAGTTTTCTCACCTGTTTATCATCTACTTTATATATTGCTTCGCGCATTTTATCAACGCCGGAAGAACCTGTGCCGAATATTAGACCACTATCCCAATCAGTATCTCCATTTATGCTAATGCCCGCATCTTTCCATGCATCTATTCCGGCAATGCATCCATAAACAATGCCTGAACTATTAAAATTTCTCAACTGCAAAGGAGTAAAATATTCTTCAATCATTTCCTTTGAAACAGGAGGAATACCTGCTATACAACAGGAGAATTTAAGTTCTTCAAGTTCCTTTAAATATTTTATGCCGGATTTACCATTTTTGATAGCCTCACCGAAAACAGGAATGCTTACTCCATTAGGTGCGACAACCCCGATACCGGTTACTACAACTCTATTATTCATTCTTTAATAGTTTAATCATACCGGAAATAGTGCCTCGTGAAACATTTTCATTCTTTGAATTTACCATTTGAACATTACATTTTAATTTGCCGAATCGAAAATAAATTTTTTCGGAAATTACTTTGACAGTTTCGCCAGGCAGCACAGGTAAAAAGAAATCAATTTGAGTTGATACCATAGCGATTTTAGGAAATTTAATATTTGAGAGCTCATCCTTTAACAAATAAATACCGAAGCAGACTAATCCAATCTGGGCCATAGTTTCAATTAGAATAACTCCCGGAGTTACCGGATAGTTAGTAAAGTGACCTTTATAAAAAAATTCATCTTCTTTGTATTGGTATATACCTGTTATGGAGTTCTCATTTACTTCTGAAATAGAATCTACGAATAAAAATGGTTTTGAATATGGTAATAATGATAGAATATTATTGTTATTCATAATCTAAATTTCTTCGACCATCTAATAAAATTTTAACATACAATTTATCCTCTACAAGGATGTCTGGTTTGCGGGATAATATTTTCTACAATAATTTGCCCTCTACGAGGTCACACGAAAACTTCTCATAGAGAATTTATCCCAGGTGTTCTCCCCCGTCAACCTGAATAACGGAACCATTTATCCAGGAAGATTCATCGAGGTTAAGTAAATATACAACATTTGCGATATCATCCGGTGTAGTCAATTTTTTAAATGGATTCCGCATCAATGCATATTTTTTCAACTTATCATTTCCGGGTATCATCCGGAATGATTTTGTATCAGTAATACCGGCCTGGATACAATTTGCCCGGATTCCAAACGGTGCAAACTCCAAAGCAATATTTCTCATAATAGCTTCCAAGGCTCCTTTGGAAGCTGAGACTGCAGCATAGTGCTTCCAGGCTTTTTTATTTCCTTCACTTGTAAAGCTTATAATTCTTGCATCTGATGAGAATAGATCGGCTTCAAATAATTCCTTAGTCCAATCATAAAGGCTGACTGCCATGGCATCAATTGTTAAATGAAAATCATCATTTCTTAAAGCCGGCTTATCTTCGGAAACCATTGGTTTTAAATTCCCTTTTGCAATGCTGTGCACCAGTGACTTTATTTTTCCATTTGGCGAAATTTTATTTTTTATTTCTGAAATAATTTGAGTTCTTTTACCGGGATTTAAGGCATCGGCGTTAAAAGAGATGAGGTCTACGCCTTCGGAGATTATTTTTTCAAAATTGTTTTCTATTTCGGGTATGTCTGATTTAAGGTCCCGGTGTACTATGCATATATTCATTCCGTGCCGGGCTAATTTTACTGCAGATGCTAATCCGAGACCGCTTGAACCGCCAAGGATAATTGTCCAGAGATTTTTATTTTTGAATATTTTTTCCAATGTATATGATGGATAGAAGTTTTTAAGTGTTGATTGAATTAGTAATAAAAAGTTTAAGAGCAAGTGCAAGAGCAAGAGTATGAGCAAGATTATGAGTACGAGAACGAGTACGATTACGATTAAGAGTACGAGCATGATTATGAGTAGGAGTACGATTACGAGTACGAGTAGGAGTATGAGCACGATTATGAGTATGATTATGATTACTAGTATGAGTAGTTGAAGGATTAGGGAGAAAATGAGTCATATATTTTTAAATATTATGTTGCTAGAAATAAATGGGATTGATTAAGAATAAAATTCATAAAAGAAATATAGTGAATCTATTTAAAATTCAAATTGAAGGTAGACACTAATTTATTTATGAGGCTAAAGCCTCTGTGTTTTATGCTTTTATTTTTCCGTCAGCTAAAGAGGTTGTGTGAAAATACGGAAAAACTGCTAGAGGGGGCTTAATTTTTCTAAACCAATGGATAAATCCATTGGTTAATGATATTCACACAGACTCTAAAGCTGACGGCAATAAAGGCTGATGGGAATGAAAGTTTTGAGTTGATTTGATGAAATGTTATCTTAACGGTAAATAAATTTTATTTATGCTTCCATTAAAAAAATCAAAAGGATTAAAGAAAGAATTAAAGCTTCTTGATGTTTATTCTGTAGCGACAGGTACAACATTGAGTGCAGGATTCTTTTTATTACCCGGTTTAGCGGCAATACAGGCAGGGCCTGCTCTAATTGCAGCTTATTTAATTGCTACAGTTCCGTTAATACCGGGCATGTTCAGTATAATAGAGCTTGCTACAGCAATGCCCAGAGCAGGAGGAATTTATTATTTTCTAGACAGAACACTTGGTCCTGCATTAGGTACAATAGGCGGAATTGGTACCTGGCTTGCTTTAATTCTAAAGGTTTCTTTTGCTTTGATTGGTATGAGTGCATATCTCGAAATTTTTTTCCCTAACCTTCCAATTATACCAATTTCAATCGGGATTGCTGTTTTAATAGGAGCTATTAATTTATTCGGGACAAAGAAAAGCGGAAATTTTCAAACGGTTTTGGTTTTCAGTCTTCTTATTCTTCTGGCCATTTTTATTACAGGGGGAATTCCTGAAATAAATAGGGAACATTTTAAAGGTTTTTTTGATGTAGAATTTAGTTCGATTCTATCAACTGCCGGGTTGGTATTTGTAAGTTATGTAGGTTTAACTAAAGTTGCCAGTCTTTCAGAAGAAGTTCAAAATCCGGAGCGAAATATTCCTCTGGGAGTAATTCTATCGATAATTACAACTTTAATAATCTATGCACTCGGAACTACAATAATGGTTGGAGTTCTCCCGATGGAAGAATTGAAAGGAGATTTGACACCGGTTGCATCAACTGCGAATATTATATTTGGTAAGATAGGTACCATACTGCTTTCTATAGCAGCATTATTTGCTTTTATATCTGTTGCCAATGCAGGTACATTGAGTGCTTCCAGATATCCCCTTGCAATGAGCCGCGACCATATTTTACCAAGATATTTAAGAAAACTAAATAAAAGCAGAATTCCGTTTGTTTCAATTATTCTTACAGTTGCTGTTATCATAATAGCAATTTTGTTATTCAATCCATCCAGGATAGCAAAGCTGGCGAGTGCATTTCAGCTTTTAATGTTTGCGTTATCAAGTTTAGCTGTAATAGTCATGAGGGAAAGCAGGATCCAGTCTTACGATCCGGGATATAAATCTCCATTTTATCCCTGGATGCAGATAATTGGAATTTTTGCTCCGCTAATTTTAATATTTGAAATGGGGTGGGTACCTATTTTATTTTCTACCGGATTAATCTTAATCGGATTTGTTTGGTTTGAGTATTATGCGAAAAGCAAAGTAAAAAGAAGCGGGGCAATTTTCCATGTATTTGAAAGACTTGGACATCAACGATATGATGCACTTGATAGTGAATTAAGAGGGATATTGAAGGAAAAAGGATTGCGGAAAGATGACCCATTTGATGCGATTGTAACAGAAAGTCATGTAGTTGATATAACTGATAAATCAGAATTCGAAGAAGTTGTGGAAGATATTTCAAAACTTTTATCAAAGCTGCTTCCTTTCACACCTAAAGAAATTGCAACTCAAATATTAGATGGGACAAGAATTGGAGCGACGCCGGTTACTCATGGAGTTGCATTGCCTCATTTCAGATCAGATGGAATTGATAAAGCCATTATGATTTTAGTCCGTTCTAAATCTGGCGTTAAAATTAAGGTTTATAATCCGTTAACGCAGGAAGAAGAAGAAGTTCAGGTAGTTAATGCGATATTTTTCCTAGTAAGTCCGGAAAATAATCCTTCACAGCATTTACGAATTTTGGCTCAAATAGCAGGAAGAGTTGATGATGATGATTTTATGAAAGATTGGTATAAAGCAAATAGTGAGCAGGAATTAAAAGAAACTCTGCTGCATAACGAAAGATTTTTGTCTTTAGTAATAAACGGAACTGATAAAACATCAGGATTACTTGATAAAGCTTTAAGAGAAATATCACTCCCGGAAGATACACTTGTAGCAATGATCAGCCGGGATGAGAATATAATAATTCCAAAGGGAGGTACGGTTTTAAAAAGCGGAGATAGGATCACTATTATTGGAAATCCGAAAAGTATTAAAATATTGAGAGAAAGGTTTTTTTAAATTCCAAGTAACAAAATACAAATAACAAATAAATAACAATTCTTAAAATTCAAAATTTCAAACATTATAATTTAAGGTTTTTGCTATTGTTTTTGTTATAAGGATTCTGGTTCAGGGGTGAAAAGATGACATCTTTACTACTATTTAAAAGATTTCCTAATATTTAATACTTTTCAATAATGTGAGATTTTTTATTTGTTATAAAGATGTCATCTTCGATTATTAATTAAACAAAGAATAGATTAAAACTGAAAGAGCGGCGAGGATTAATCCTATGCCGATAAAAATCTTTAAGGTCTTCCCTTTTATTTTTATTCCCCAAAAATTACCTGCAAAAGCACCTATTATAAATCCGATAACTATAGGTGCGGCATATCTGAAATGAATATTGCCGAGCAAGTAGTGACTTACAGAACCTGTAAGACTTGTAAACATAATCATAAAAAGTGCAGTAGATGTTGCAATAATCGGATGCAGATTGAATACATTAACCATAATAGGAGTTTTCATAAATCCGCCGCCTATACCGAGAAATCCGGCAATTATGCCTGAAGTTAATCCAAATAACCCGCTTAATAAAAAGCTGATTTTATAAGCGCCATATTTGGAACGCTTAATGATGCCAGGTCCAATTGAATTTAATTTATAAAAAAAGGAATCTTTTCTATCAACATGTTTAACCGGTTCAGCGTTTTTTAAATTAAAAATCCCGACCATACAGATTATTAGAGAAAAGCCAATTTCAACCATTTTCAGTGGAAGTATTTTAGTAAGCAGAGCGCCTATAACAGTACCAACCATAGTAGGAATTTCAAGGACAATACCGGCTTGATAATCGACTTTTTTATCTTTGATATTGAAATAAGAAGAAATTACTGCAGCGGGAAATAAGGCAAATATAACAGAACCAACGGCGATGTTAATAGGTATATTAAAAATAATAACCAGTATAGGTATCATAAATACGCCGCCTCCGAAACCGACTATTGTTCCGAAGGAACTAACCAACGCAGATATGACAACGAGCATAATTAGATGGAATTCGTTCATCCTATTTTAATAATTACTATTTAAAGATAAATATTTTTATTTCAGTACAGAAAATATCTTAAAATGATTCAAAGTTTAACCATGGGATTCTTCCCCGCAAAAAGCGGGACAGGCACTCCACTTCGTTCCGTTCAGAATGACAATGTATGCTTGGTTTTCAGTACTCAATAGAAGTTAAAACAACAGCATCCATAATAAATAATCCAAAATGAGAATTAATGCTGCAGACATAACGAAAGATCTAATTGTTGACAATCCAACACCTTCTGCCCCGCCTTCAGTTCTAAAACCTATATGGCATCCTAGAAGAGCAGTAACACCGCCGAAAAATACAGTTTTAATCAATCCAGCGATTAAATCCGAAAAGACAAAAAATCTTTTTACGGATTGAAAGAAGACGTCAAAAGAAACGCCCAGGAAATAATTAGATACGATAAATGCACCAAAGACAGCAATAGCATTTGCAAATATAACGAGTACGGGCATCATTAAAACCGAAGCGAGAAATCTTGGCATTGCAAGATATCTTACAGGGTTTATAGCCATAGTTTCGAGTGCATCAATTTGCTCGGTCACTTTCATTGTTCCTAATTCAGCTGCTATAGAAGCACCGACTCTTCCGGCGATTACAATACCTGTTAATACCGGACCGAGTTCAGTGATTATAGCTCTGCTGGTAGCACCTCCTAAAAAGGATAATGGCGCCAGACCTTTGAGCTGATAAGCAGCCTGCCAAGCAGCAACTGCACCTGTAAATATCGCTATAATGAGAACAAGGGGAAGTGAGTTAACTCCTATGTGTTCCATTTGATAGAAGATGATTTTCCTGCTTTTAGGAATCAAAGCGAAACTTTTAACAATTCCCCAAAATAGATTTGCTACCTGACCGAACTCCTGAAAAAACTTAATGGTTTTATTACCTAATTTTCGTAGAAGTTTTTCTATCACAATAGTTTACCGCGAAAAATTTTATTATTATAAAAAAGAATCAAATTGTATGCTCTTTTAATTTTAGTTATTTTTAAATAATTAAGAAAATAAATTTATCTCTTCGATAAAAATACTTACATTTTTTTTAATATTTGAATGAGCTTGCTTAAAAAGGTATAATTACTAAAAATAATCCTCTTTTCCTCAGCCCTGATTTATCCGGACTTTGGTAATCTTTTTAGTTATGCTTCACATCTGCATACTGAAATAAACTCTGGTTGTGCAGGCACAAAATGCCTGCTTACACAAAGTGAAGTTCAGCTCATAAAATTTTAATTCTTAAGGATAATTATGCCTGATACTATAACAGAAAACATCAAATTAATTCAGTGGGTAAATCAAATTGCCGATATGTGTAAACCGGATAATATTCATTGGTGTGACGGTTCAGATGATGAATATAATAAACTAGCTGAGCAATTAGTTAAGAACGGTACATTTGTAAGATTAAACGAGAACAAACGTCCCAACAGTTTTGCTGCTTTATCTGATCCATCTGATGTAGCAAGAGTTGAGGACAGAACATTTATCTGCAGCAGGAACAAAGAAGATGCCGGTCCTACGAATAATTGGGAAGACCCAGTAAAAATGAAAGGGATATTGGAAGGATTGTTTACTGGCTGTATGAAAGGCAGAACTATGTATGTGATTCCTTTCAGCATGGGTCCTCTTTGGATCAAATATATCTCATATAGGAGTAGAAATTACTGACTCCGCATATGTAGTTTGTAATATGAAGGTTATGACCAGGATTGGAAAAGAAGTATTAAATTTACTTGGAAATAAAGATTTTGTACAATGTCTTCATTCTGTTGGTGTTCCTCTGGAGAACGGCAAAAATGATGTTCCATGGCCATGTAATGAGGATAACAAATATATAGTACATTTTCCGGAAGAAAGGACTATCTGGTCATTTGGCAGCGGTTACGGCGGGAATGCACTTTTAGGTAAAAAATGTTTTGCATTAAGAATTGCATCGTTCATGGCAAAAGAAGAGATGTGGCTTGCAGAACATATGTTGATATTAGCAATAACAAATCCGGAAGGGAAGAAAAAATATATAGCAGGAGCATTCCCAAGCGCGTGCGGAAAAACTAATTTAGCAATGCTGCAGCCAACTTTGCCGGGCTGGAAAGTTGAAACCGTTGGTGATGATATTGCATGGATGAAATTTGCTAATGATGGCATGCTTTACGCCATTAATCCTGAAGCGGGGTTTTTTGGGGTAGCACCTGGAACTTCATACGAGACTAATCCAAATGCAATGCATACCATGGAGAAGAATTCTATTTTTACGAATGTTGCTTTGACACCGGAGGGTGATGTCTGGTGGGAAGGAATGACGGATAATTTACCCAAGAAACTTAAGAATTGGCTCGGGCATAAATGGACACCGGAAAGTAAAGAAAAAGCGGCTCATCCTAATTCGCGGTATACCATACCGGCAAGTCAATGCCCTGTTATTGACCCTGATTGGGAAAATCCTAAAGGGGTTCCAATTTCAGCAATTTTATTTGGCGGAAGAAGAGAAGATACAATTCCATTAGTATATGAAGCATTCAACTGGCAGCATGGAACATTTCTTGGGTCTATTGTATCTTCAGAGAGGACTGCTGCTGCAGATGGAGTAGTCGGAAAAATACGTCATGATCCATTTGCAATGCTTCCATTCTGCGGATATAACATGGGTGATTACTTTGCTCACTGGCTTAATATCGGCAAAGAATCGTCCGCCGATAAATTACCTAAGATATTTTATGTAAATTGGTTTAGGAAAGATGAGAATGGGAATTTTATCTGGCCGGGATTCGGAGAAAATATTAGGGTATTAAAATGGATATTTGAGAGAACAGAAAGTAATAATGACAAAGCAGTTAAATCGGAAATAGGATATATCCCTGAAAAAGGCGCAATTGATATTTCAGGCATTGACATCTCTGAGAATGAAATGGAAATGCTGTTCTCAATAGACAAAGACAAATGGAAGGCAGAGGTAGAGGACATTGAGGAGTATTTCAAAATATTCGGAGATAAACTGCCGGAAGGCTTGAAAGAAGAATTAAGCACCCTCGAAAAGAGGCTTTACCACAAGGCACTAAGGACACTCACAAAGTGATGCCTTTGGCAGAAGGAACACTAAGTAAAATTACAAAAGACAAATAAGCACCAATGAATAAAATCCAAAATTCAAACGGTAAAAGCAGATTTGTGTATAGATTCAGACCTTTAAAAGATGACATCTTTACTTATTAAAATTAGGATTTAGATAGATTTATTTTTTTAAATGAATTGATAGTGATCTTTATTTAAAAGATGTCATCTTTAACGTAAAATATTTCAAAATTTTTTTTAGTGAAGTTTGGCGCCTTTAGTATTTTCGTAGTTAAGCTGCTGGTTGAGGTCTTCCAGGGTGGTGATGGGCATATTGCATTTGTAGTTTTCACAGATGTATACTACAGTTTTATTATCTTGAGGGGTATATTCTCTTAGTAAAGGAGAAATGATTTCCATCTGGTCCTTGGGCTCCGTACTTAAAATAACTATTTTATTTGGAATATATTTTTCTCTGATTGTTTTTAACATTTCCTTTGTAACGGGAGAACTTTTCTGACCGGAAATTATGATTTCTTTTGAAGGGCCTAAAGCAAAATCGAGTGCAACCAGTGCTTGAGTAAAAGCCTGAGGTGAATTTTCAATTATTCCTGAGAAAGTTTTAAATATAGTGGAAGCTTTTTTTTCATAATCGGTATTCCCGGTAATTCTTCCAATCCTTAATAGGTTTAATGCTTCAACCGAATTACCAGAAGGAACTGCACCGTCGTAAATCTCTTTTTGACGGATAAGTAATTTTTCACCATCATTTGGAGTGAAATAAAATCCTCCCTCCTCTTCATCCCAAAAATAATTAATAAAATCACTGTTTAAGTCAATTGCGGTTTTTAAATAACTTGAATTAAAGCCTGCTTCATAGAGGTCAAGTAAACCGGCAATAAAAAATGCATAATCATCAGCATTTGCAAGTATACCTGATTCACCATCCTTAAACCTATGCAATAATCTTCCTTCATTATTCACTAAATTTTTCAAAATAAAATAGACTGCCTTTTCCGCAGCTTCATAGTATTCAGTCTTATCAAATACCTGAGCAGCCTTAGCAAATGCGGAGATCATAAGTCCGTTCCAATCAGTTAATATTTTTGTATCCTTAAAAGGATGTATTCTTTGTTCACGGTAGTGAAATAATTTCTCTTTTATTGTTTTAATAGTCTGCTTCAGTTTATCTTCATCCGTATTTAATTCTTCTGCTATTATATTTATATCCTGTTTAAGGTGCAGAATATTTGTTCCAGTATTTTCAGCGTGTACCGGGTCATTCCAGTTTCCTTCATTTTTAATATCAAATATTTTTATAAATAAATCTGCATCATCTTTACCCAGAATATTTTCTATTTCTTCTATTTTCCATAAATAGAACTTCCCTTCTATTCCCTCACTATCGGCATCTTCTGCAGAATAAAAACCTCCATCAGGTAAAGTCATATCTCTTAATACGTAGTCCAATATTTCGGCTGCAGCTTCCTTATAGATATCTTTTTTTACAGCCTGGAAAGTTTCGGTATAAGCTATTGTGAGCAGTGCCTGATCATAAAGCATTTTTTCAAAATGAGGAACGAGCCAAACTTTATCGGTTGAATATCTATGGAATCCAAATCCGACATGATCGTAGATACCGCCTTTATACATTTTATTTAATGTTTTCTCGACCATTTCAAGAGCTTTTCCGGAATTCTTTCTTTTCCAGTATCTGAGAAGAAAAAGGAAATTGTGAGGGGTAGGAAATTTGGGTGCATTTCCGAAGCCTCCATTTTCAGAATCAAACCTGTTTACAAAATTATTAAATGCTTTATCCAAAGTTCCTTCATTCAATTCTTCATTGGTTTGTTTGAACAGTTCTGAGTTAAGAGCTGCGGAAATTTGTTCAACAGATTTAGATATCTCATCCCTTTTATTTTTCCACACATTACTTATTCCCCTGGTTAAGCTCATCATTCCAATTCTGCCGAACCGTTCCTCCTTAGGGAAGTAAGTTCCCGCAAAGAATGGTTTTTTATCGGGGGTCATAATAATGGTTAAGGGCCAGCCACCGCTGCCAGTAAGAATCTGGCAGACAGTCATATAAATTCCATCTATATCGGGTCGTTCTTCCCTATCTACTTTTATTGAAACGAATAATTCATTCATTAAAGCGGCGACATCGTTATCTTCAAACGATTCTTTCTCCATTACATGGCACCAATGACAGGTAGAATATCCGATTGAAAGGAATACTGGTTTATCTTCTCTTTTTGCTTTTTCAAATGCATCTTCGCTCCAGGGGTACCAATCAACGGGATTGTATGCATGCTGGAGAAGGTAAGGACTTTTTTCGTTTATTAATTTATTTGATTTTTTCATAGTTAATTTCTTTTATCATGGTTTTTTACAATTTTATTCATTGAGCATTCAAAAGATAAATTGCTTAATTGTCTAATTGTTTAATTGTTTGTAGTTTGTTGTCTGTTGTTTTAACGTTTATTTTTTGAATTTTATAAATAATAATTATATTAATGTAAAGCGAATAAATTATACGTTCAATAATAATTGCAATTGGTTTAATAATTTGTGCTGTAATTTTGTCATTAACATGGAAATCGAATTTATTCTTCGAATCAGATAATAACAGTTACCGGAGTACTTCAAATTAGCCAAGGTTTTCAAACGAAGTTTCGTCTTTAGGTAAAAATGATTTAGCATCAATTGATAAAGAGATAACATCGATGGTTAGTGCTTCTTTTGAGATTGAATAATTAGCAAATGGTCATTCCGTTCGATAGTAATTCGATAGTCATTCGGTGGTTATTCGATTGTCATTCGATTATCAGAAATAGGGTGGACATTTTTTTTATTAGGACTGTTCTAATAATTTTTCACCTATAAAAGAGTGAAAACAAAATATAACATTTGCCGGAAAAATTGTTAGGAGTATATTTAATAATATCGTTGTAATTCCTTATTTTGGGGTGGCAAATTTGTAAAGTAAATCAAAGAATAAATTCCGGATAACAATGACAAAACCTCAAATATGGGTAGCGGCTTTTTTAGTATTATTTGTACTTCTATTTTTGCTGGAAAGAGCCACACAAGAGAGTAAACAAGAAACAAATACAACTCAAAATAATCCTTTACCGCAAACAGGAATGGCTTCACAGAATGCTACAGCAGAGGAATTAATTTCAAGATTAGGATGTGTTAATTGTCATGGTTCTGATCTATCAGGTACACAAATGGGACCTGCATTGAAAAACATCTCGCAGAATTGGAGCAGGGATAATTTAATAAATTATTTCAGAAATCCTTCTTCATTCATGTCATCGGGCCGTTTTCAGGAATATCAGCAAAAATATCCTAACACTATGATGCCTTCTTTCGGAAATATCGATGTAAAAGAATTGGGAAAGATTGCTGATTATTTGCTGAAGGAAAAGCCCTAGATAATAACTAAAGATAGTTAGAATTTACAAAGAGGTTGTCTAAACAATTTATAGACAACCTCTTAACGTTAAAATTTAAGCTATGGTTATTTCTTTATCGAGATAAACATCCTGAATAGTATTAAGCAGTTTAACTCCTTCTTCCATTGGTCTCTGGAATGCTTTTCTTCCTGAAATTAAGCCCATACCGCCGGCACGTTTATTTATTACAGCAGTCTTAGCAGCTTCGGCAAAATCATTGTCACCTGAAGCGCCGCCGCTGTTAATCAATCCAGCTCTTCCCATATAATTATTGATAACCTGGTATCTGCAAAGATCGATTGGATGATCGGTAGATAAATCGGTATAAACTTTTTTATTAGTCTTACCAAATTTTATAGCATTGAACCCGCCGTTGTTTTCAGGCAGTTTTTGTTTGATAATATCGGCTTCAATTGTAACCCCCAGGTGGTTTGCCTGTCCGGTAAGATCAGCAGCAACGTGATAATCTTTATCTTTTTTGAATTCGGAATTCCTTAGATAGCACCATAAGATGGTAGCGAGACCTAGTTCGTGAGCATATTGAAATGCCTCGCTGACTTCAATAATCTGTCTTGCACTTTCTTCGGATCCGAAATATATGGTAGCCCCTACTGCAGCGGCACCCATATCGTAAGCCTGTTCAACATTGGCAAACATTATTTGATCAAATTTATTAGGATAGGTTAAAAGTTCATTATGATTGATTTTCATAATGAAAGGAATTTTGTGTGCATATTTTCTTGAACACATTCCCAAAACACCCAGAGTTGATGCAACAGCGTTACATCCCCCTTCAATGGCTAGTTTAATAATATTTTCAGGATCGAAATACTGAGGATTAGGTGCAAAGGAAGCGCCTGCACTATGTTCGATTCCCTGATCTACCGGAAGTATTGATACATAACCGGTTCCGGCTAATCGTCCGGAAGAAATTATCCATTGCAGATTTTTTAATACGTTTATATTCCTATCGGTTTGTGAAAATATTCTATCAATAAAATCAGGTCCCGGAAGATGTAATTGTTCTTTAGGAAACTTTGCTTTATGAGTTAAAAGCGATTCAGCATCCGCACCAAGTAATTCTTGAATTTTTTTAGACATGTCTACTCCATTTCAGTTGAATTTAGAATTCATTTCTTGTTAATTGAAAGAAAATAATTAATTTCAATCTTTTAAAATAATGGTTAAACATTTGGGATTCAATTAGGAACGGGAAAAATCTTTGTCATTCGATGGTCATTCGATGGTCATTTATAGTCATTGATAGTTTTTCAGATATTTAGTGGATATACCTTAGAGTTACCTTGGATTTATCTTGGAGTTACCTTGGAGTTATATTGGAGTTATATTCGATTTAGAATAGAGGATTAACAGAGGCTAAATTTAGGATTTAAATATTGAAATTTATTTGTTTTTATCATTTGATATTTGAATTTTACCTCACTCCTTCCAATTATCCTAGTTCACTTAATTTAGTCACTCCATCATTCCAGCAGGTGATCATTTACCCTACGTAGTAGCTTGGGATTTCGGAGTAAGTTTTAAAAGCTTCTTTAACGGCTTTGATTAATAAATTTAAATCAAAGGGTTTTGTAAATATTCTGAAGGGATGTAAACTATAACTTTTGATTAAAGGTATATAATCGGAAAAGCCGGTAATAAAAATGTAAGGAATATCCATAATCTCAGAAATACGGGCTATCGCTTCTATTCCGTCTAACTGACCTTTAAGAGAAATATCAGTAATAATCATTGAAGGATATTCGTATAAAGCTGCGGAGATTAATTCCTCTCCCGTTTCAACTATTTTAATTACTTTAGATTCATTTTTTTCAATGAATACTTTGATAGTTTTTGCAGTAATTAAATCATCTTCCCCTAACAAGATATTTTGTTCGGTTTGCATAAAAGTCCTCTTTTGTTTTTTTTAACTAAAAGTTAAAAATTATTTATTAGGATACTTCATCAAAGAACCATTTCATGTAACTGAGTTATTTTAGCTTTACTTAGTTTCTGAAACTTCTAATCCTTGATGTTTATTTTTGACACAACCTCTTTATGACCTCAAACTGGTTTCCACAAAAAGTATGCCGTAAGTCTTTTAATTTGAAATACTTAAAAAAATATTAAACTTTATTATAATTTTGTCGATAATTGCAAAAAATATTCTGCACCTGACAATAATATATAAAACCGAACTTTTAATAGATTAAGTAAATAAAACCGGTAAATAATATATATTACCAGATAATTCGCTCCAGTAAGTTGTTCCTTGTGTTATTAATATATGATGAATCGGAAAAATTAACGAATGAAACTTTAAAGGTTTTGAAAGAAGTACTAAATTCAGAGGATTCCAAATCATGTAAGCTTAATTAAACAAGCTTTGAATAATCTTATAGAGATTCATAAGGACAAAAATGATCCGGAAAGTTGATTTATACCGAGAGGAAACTTTTAATGCTGGAATGATAACACCTAAATGGTTAAAAATCCTCACACAACTTCCCCGATAAAATAAGCATCTTCTTTTAATTCTCTGGAGATCTCTTCAAGCTTTTCTTTATCGTCACCTGAAATAATTGCTATTAAACCGATACCGAGATTAAAAACAGCTCTCATTTCATCATCAGTTATCCGTCCCGTTTTTTGAATTAATTTGAAGATAAAAGGCATTTCCCAGGCCGACCAATTTATTTTCAGATTTAAACCTTCCGGCAGAATTCTTTTAGTATTACCAATTATACCTCCGCCGGTGATATGTGAGAATCCTTTTACTTTAATTTCTGAAGAAAGGTGGGTAATGAGTTTAAGGTATGATTTATGAATTCTTAAAAGTTCTTTTCCCAGAGTATCGCTTATTTCATTAAATTTCGCATCGAGTGTAAATTTATTGAGAAGAACTTTTCTGGCAAGAGAATAACCGTTTGTATGAAGACCATTTGATGAAAATCCATATAATATATCCCCCCTTTTTATCTCTTTACCATTAATAATATTATTTTTCTCAACAATACCAACAATGGTTCCTGATATATCATATTCATTTTCATTATATAGACCAGGCATCTCGGCAGTTTCCCCTCCGATTAAAGCACATTCATTCTGTCTACAGGCAATTGAAAAGCCTTCAATTATTTTAGCAGCTTTATCGGGAAATAATTTGCCGAAAGCGAGATAATCCAAAAAATACAGTGGTCTGGCACCGCAGACTGCAATATCATTAACACAGTGGTTTACGAGGTCCTGTCCAACAGTATCATGCTTATTCATACTGAATGCAATTTTCAATTTAGTGCCTACGCCGTCAACGCTTGAAACCAGAACAGGATTCTTATATTTGGAAATATCCAATTCATAAAATGCTCCGAACAATCCAATATCGGACAAAACATTCTTATTAAAAGTTGATTTTGCAAAGTTTTTAATTTTTTTTACAGTTTCGTCTCCTGCTTCTATATCTACACCAGCTGATTTATATGTATTATCCAAAGGTTCCACCTATTTTAAATTCAAAATTATTCGAATTATAAAAAATAATATTAAAAGAATTACCATACAAAGAGTGTAAATATTCAACAGTAATTCCCGACTTTCTCTCAATTATAATAAAATCATGAAAACAGATTCTTTTGTTTTAGAAACTATATTTATAAATACTAAATATAAATTCATAAAATTGACACATATCACAGATTTTAAATAGGAACGGAATTTGCTAATAATAGGCGAACTAATTATTAATTATGGGGCTTTTATGAAATACGTTACTTTTTTTAGTGTGATTTTGCTTCTGTTTTTCTTTACATTGGGCGAAACATCAGCTCAAACTGTAAAGCTTAAAAGAGATGCACAATCATCGGGTACACTGGGAACAATGCCCGCAAATACATTTCCAATTTACAGCGGATTGCAAACTGTAGGTAAAGGAATGAAAGTTTATTTAGCTGCAGATACAGCAGGAGGAGTTACATCAATAACATGGACTCTTATTTCCCAGCCTGCAGGTTCTGCTACTTCACTAAGCAGTACTTCAGATAAAAAAGTTACCTTCGTTCCTGACTCAATAGGATATTATATAGTAAAGGTTGAAGTTAACGGAGGAGCTTTTGCACAGGATACAATTTTAGCTGCAACATATCGCGGCTATAAAGATGGTGAAATCCTTGGCTGTCTCTGTCATAATGCTTCTTCAGGAAGAGATTGGCAAACTGTTATACCTAAATGGAAAGCAAGCGCACATGCTAAGATATTCCAGGAAGGTATAAGCGGTCAACTTGAGGCTGGCAATGTGAATGGTACATTCAAAGGAACTTATGGTCCAAATTGCATTAAATGCCACACTACCGGCTGGTCTCCTTTAGTTGATAACGGAAACTACGGTTATGAAGCTCACCAGAGCGGTTTTGATACTACCTGGTATAAAACATTTACGAAAAGCGGGACTTCATACTTAATTCCGACTAATGATATGACAGCTGTGAATGCTTTAAATACTGATCCAAAAAATGCAAAAGCAGCAAGAGTTGCTTTTATAGGGTGTGAAAGCTGCCATGGACCGGCTTCTGCACATCAAGACAATTTTGGAAATCCGGATTTAATAAGCAAAAGTCTTGATGCAGGTGTTTGCAACCAGTGTCATGATGCTCCAACACATCATATGGTTGGACATTTTTACAACGCATCGGCACATGGAAGATTACCGAATGGCGAACATACTGCTCAAACCGGATGTTTCCCTTGTCATAGCGGTCAAGCATATTATAAATATTCGAAAAATCCAACATCGCCACAATGGACAAATGCAGACGGTGATGTACCGATTTCATGCGCAGTATGCCACGAAGCTCATGTGGTCAGCGATGGTAATCCTGGCTTAAGAATAGTTCCGGTTAAATTAGCAAATGGTTACAGTGTAACTGAAGGCGGTGAAGGTCAATTATGTATGACATGCCATCAATCTCGTAAAAACATAACGACTACTATCACGAACAAAGCTCCTTATTATGGATTTACAGATCGTTTTGGACCACATCATGGTCCGCAAGCAGATATGTATGTTGGACGAAATGCCTACAATTACGGAAATACAACTCTTGATGGATTAATGACACATGGTTCAGTTAAAGACGCATGCGTCACCTGTCATATGGCATTACGTGGTTCAGCCGATACTCCAAACCATGAATTCAGTTTGGTTGATACAACCGGCGGAGCAGATAAAGATATCGTTTCAGGTTGTGTACCATGCCACGGTCCTATTACATCATTTGATGATATCCAGGCAAGCTCTGATCTTGATCAGAATGGAAAAGTTGAAGGTATTCAAACAGAAATTAAAGGTATGTTAGCAAACCTTGCAGCTTTATTGCCAAAAGATTCCAAAGGAAGTGTTGTCAGCATGATGGCTGATTCATTAAAAATTAAAGACAAACCAAATGTTATAAAAGGTATCTATACTTATTTCTTCGTAAACGAAGATAAGAGTATGGGTGTTCACAACGCTAAATACACAATTGGTATTATTTCCGAAGCTATGAAAGCTTTAGGAAGCACCGTACCTGTAGAACTTACTTCATTCAATGCAGTTGCAGGTACTGACGGTGTTACCCTGAAATGGGAAACCGCTACTGAGACCAATAATAATGGATTCCAGGTTGAGAGAAAAACTTCAAATACCTGGCAGAGTGTTGGTTTTGTTAAAGGTAACGGAACTGTAAGTCAATTCTCTAAATATTCTTTCAAAGATGATGTTAGCGAATTGAATGCAGATAAAGCAGTTTACAGATTGAAACAAATTGATCTTGACGGTTCATTTAAATATTCAAAAGAAGTTGAGATTACTTTTGTTGCCGGACCAAAGGAATATACTTTATTCCAGAATTATCCAAATCCTTTTAACCCGTCAACAACTATTAAATATGCGATTCCTTTTGAAAGCAATGTTAAGATTTCAGTATATAATATTACCGGTCAGTTAATTAAAGTTCTTGTTAATTCCGAACAGCCAACCGGTAATCATGAAGTTACTTTCAGCACCAACAACAACGGAGTTCAGTTGTCATCCGGTATTTACTTCTTTACAATTGAAGCTCAAGCAGTTGGAGGCTCAGGCTCATTTAGACAAACTAAGAAGATGGTACTAATGAAGTAAGACGCAGATTTCACAGACAATGAATTTAATATATTCATTATCTGTTCTAAACTGAACTGAATCTATTTAACCCGGCTTATCCCTCTGAAAAGCCGGGTTTTTTATTTGTAACGGGAAACTTTGTTTCGCTGAATGTATTTACATCTTCTCTCCTTTTTTAATTCGAAATGGAATTTCGAGTTACATTGAATAAAAATAAAATTCTGAGAAAAAAATCTTTATTTTAGATAATAAATTTTTTCATATTAATTATATACAATGAATTTACAAGCACAGCGAATTCAGGAAATTGAGAACGAAGTCAAGAGATTTCAAAAAAGATTAAATGAATTGGAATCAAAAAGTAGAAATTTGGGTTCTATAAAGGCTGGTATTCTTTTGACAGGTATAATAGCTTTTTTCATCTCCTTTTTTTATTTGAGCACGTTGGCTGTTATTATTATTACTGCTTTCTATTTGATATGTTTGGGTATTTTAACAATGTTCCACAATGAAATTGACAACGGGTTAAAGAGACATCGAATATGGATAGGTATAAAAAGGACAAATCTTGCAAGGATAAAAATCGATTGGCAAAACCTGCCTTTAAGGAGAAATGAAAGAGCGAATACACATCATCCATTTGAATTCGATCTGAACATATCGGGAGAGCATTCTGTTCACCGGTTAATTGATTCATCTCTTACCAAAGAAGGGAGCTTGAAATTATTAAAATGGCTGACTATCCCCTCCCCTTCTTACGATGATATACTGCGCCGTCAGAGAATTATTAAAGAGTTAATTCCGTTAACAAAATTCCGTCAAAAGCTAATTTTAAATTCAAATTTAGTTACACGAAAAGAGCTGCATGGAAACCAGATGCTGAAATGGCTGACAGGAGAATCCAATTTAATAAAATTAAAAAGGGGAATACTTCAATATTCTATCATTATTTCTGTAAATACATTATTTATTTTATTAGGTATATTCGGGATTATAAATTCCATATGGCCGGTCTCTTTGTTAATACTGCTTTTTATTTATTATGTCAATTCAAAATATGTTAAAGATATTTTTGACAGGTCTCAGGAATTAAAAGATGACATTGGGAATTTTTATGTGATTTTAAAGTTCCTTGAAGAATACAAATACGGGAATAAAATAAATTTGAAAAGCTTTTGTTCTCCTTTTATAATCAAAGAACAAGCTCCTTCAACATATTTCAAAAAAATCGATAGACTTGTATTTATTTTCAGTATCCAAAAAAATCCTTTAATAAGAATTTTATTAAACGTTTTATTCCCATGGGATTTTTTCCAGGCTTATAAATTTGAAAGGATTAAATCTGAACTAGTACGACTATTACCAGGGTGGCTGGATAAATGGTATGAGCTCGAAGCTTTGATATCGATAGCAAATTTTGCTTATTTAAACCCAAACTATTCATTTCCGGAAATTAAAAGTGCATCAAGTGAAACCGGGATCATCTTTGAAACCAGGAATATTGCACACCCCTTAATACCCTTTCAAAATAATATTACCAACGATTTCAAAATAATGAGAAAAGGGGAAGTGATCATAATAACAGGTTCCAATATGTCGGGAAAGAGCACTTTTTTAAAAACAGTAGGGTTAAATCTGGCATTGGCTTTTGCGGGTGGTGTTGTAAATGCAGAAGAATTAAAAACAGACCTTTTCAGAATTTTCACATCAATAAATATAACCGACTCAGTTGTAGACGGTATATCATATTTTTATGCAGAAGTAAAAAGGCTTAAAGAACTGTTAAATGAGATAAATAAAGATGATGTCCCGGTATTTTTTCTTATTGATGAAATATTTAAGGGGACTAATAATTATGAAAGATTAATCGGAAGCCGTTCATATATAAAGTCAATTGCAGGGAAGAACTGCACAGGTATAATCTCAACGCATGATCTAGAACTCATCAGATTAGAGAAAGAAACTCCGTTTGCAGCAAATTATCATTTTAAAGAAGAAATAACAGGAGACAAAATGATATTTAAATACAAAATAACGGCAGGTCCAAGTCCAACTACAAATGCTCTCAAAATAATGAGACTTGAGGGACTTCCAATCGATTAGTTTTTAATTACCTTATCAACGGGTTCAAGAGGAGCATTTTGGTCATGGTATTTCATGAATTTTCTTGAAGGTCTAATCCCTTCTCCATATTTTTCAACATAAACCTGAGTAAATTCCGCACCTAAAAAAAATATTTGAGTAGAATAATAAACCCATAAAAGAAGAATTACCAAAGATCCCGCAGCTCCATAAGTTGAACTCAACGAACTTGTACCGAGATAAAGGCCAATAAGGTATTTTCCCAGAACGAATAGAACAGCAGTAACCAGCGCACCTACCCAAACATGCCTCCATTCTATGTCTACATCGGGTAAGAATTTAAATATCATCATAAAAAGAAGGAATACTATAAAAAGTGAAGCTAAAAGATTAGAAATTTGCAGATAATATACAGGCAGAGCAAAAAATTGCTCGCTGATGTAATTATTTAAAGCTGATATGACGGCACTAGAGATAAGTGATACTAATAAAATAAAACCTGTACCCATAACAACAGTGAAAGATCTTATCCTATCTTTTAAAAGACCTTTAATCATACTTCTTCCAGGTTTTGGTTTAACTTTCCATACCATATCGAGTGATTCCTGGAGATCAACAAAAACAATAGTTGAAGCAATAATTAATGTAATTATACTAATTATTAATGCAATCCCACTTTCATGTCCAAGATGAGCATTTTTTAGCGTAGTCTGAACGACCCTGGCACCTTCATCTCCAATAAGAGATCTTATTTGTCCTACTATCTCACCTCTTGCAGCTCTTCTTCCGAAAATTGAACCGGCAACTGAAATAGCTATTATTAATAATGGAGCGAGGGAAAAAATAGTATAAAATGAAAGTGCTGCCCCTAATTTGGGAGCTTTATCATCTATAAATTTATCAAAAACATCTTTGATAAAATTCCATATACTTTTAGGTTTGAATTTCATTATTAGTAAATTGTTAAATTGCTTAATTGTTTAATTGTTTAATTGTTATTCAAACATTTTAATGACTCTAAATTTATAAAGTTTTTTTAAGGCAGACAACCCTCTTTACTTGTGTGTAATCTAGTTGATAAGTTAAAAAAATAAAGAAATTAAAAAAAAGAGGGAGCTCATATTTGTTAATTCTTAAGAAATAATGTGATTAAAAACCGGTCTAATTAACTTTCAAAGTTAAATGAATTAACCTAAATTAGCATCAGTATTTTAATCATTATTTGTTAAAGAATTATTTATGATAATTAAAAAAGTCAAATCCGGTACTAAAGAAAATTATATATTTGTACACGAATCGGATATTCATGGGAACGGACTATTTACATTAATTGATATTCATGAAGGGGAAACAATAATGGTTATAAAAGGTGAAATTATTTCAGCTAAAGAATGTGTTAGGCGTGAGAATGAAGAAAATAATGTTTACATCTTCTGGGTAAATGACAATTGTTATATAGATACTTCTAAGACAAAGAAAATTAAATATATAAATCATCACTGCAATTTTAACTGTGATGTAACGGATAAAGATGAGAGCAGCTTAAACCTAATTGCTTACAGAGATATAAAAAAGGGGGAAGAATTGACAATAGATTACGGTTATGATGAGATTTATGAATATTGTAATTGTGATAAGTGTATTTACAGGGAAGCGATTTGATTTGTTAATCGTTAAAAGTTAATATGGTTAATCGTGACTTTCGATTAACCATTATATTCTATCTATGTATAAGTATCTTAGAAAATTCTAAGCCGGTTCTGCAATTCGTTTTAGAATACCTTTTAACAATTCATAAAATTTTTCAACGGTTTCGATATTCACTTTTTCATCGGGGGAATGTGCACCGGTTATAGTAGGTCCGAAAGAAATCATATCAAGACCAGGGTTTTTATCCCCGAGCAGCCCAGTTTCCAATCCGGCATGTATTGCCTTAATTTCCGGTTCTTTGCCGAATAAATTTTTATAGACTTCTTTTGAAACTTTAAGAATTTTAGAATCCAGGTTAGGTTTCCAGCCTGGATAACCATCGGAATTTTTAACCTGCGCACCTGCTAATTCAAATACAGCTTTAACATTATTGACTATATAACGTTTTGCACTTTCAATTGAACTTCGCTGGCTTGTATCAATTCTTAAAGTGCTGTCATTCATTACAATTGTAGCAAGGTTAGTTGATGTTTCGACTAAACCGGGAATATCCTGACTCATAGCAATTACACCATGCGGTATTGCCAATAACGTATTAATTATTTTCTTTTAAAAAATTTAGAAAATACTTCAGCAGGTTTTTCATCCAGCCTTTTAAATACGAGATTTAATTCACTATCAGTTTTTTTATACTCATTCAAAAATTGAGATTTAATATCACCAGAAATCTTCTTAACATTGACTTCATCATCGGGTTTGATTAAAATTACAGCTTCAGCTTCTCTTGGAATAGCATTTCTTAAACTGCCTCCGCTGACTTTTGAAATTTGGAACTCAAATTGTTCAAGTACTTTCAATGATCTTGCTAATAATTTTATAGCATTTGCCCTTCCACTAATTATATCAAGTCCGGAATGCCCACCTTTTAATCCGGTTATCATTAACTCATAAGGGATAAAATTATCCGGAGCATCTTCATACTCAATTTTAAATTCACCGATAGTATCCATACCACCGGAGCACCCGACATAAAAAGTCCCTTCTTCTTCAGAATCCATATTAAGAAGAATTTTTCCATTAATAAATCCGGGTTCAATATTACCTGCACCGGTCATACCGGTTTCCTCATCCACAGTTAAGAGGATTTCCAGAGGTCCATGTTTAATCGTATTATCTGTAATTACAGCAAGAGCAGCCGAGACACCAATACCGTTGTCGCTTCCGAGAGTAGTTCCATCTGCAGTAATCCAGCCGTCTTCTTTAATTAAACCGATAGGGTCTTTTTCAAAATCATGCAGTTTGCTTTTATTTTTTTCGCATACCATATCTACATGACCTTGAAGAATTACAGTGGGTGCATTTTCATATCCGGCATCTGCAGGAATTTTTGCAACTATGTTGCCAATATTGTCTTCAGTATATTCAACATTCAATTTATCCAGCAGGTTTTTCATATGTTCGACAATTTTCCCCTCTTTTTTTGAAGGACGGGGCACCTGTGAAATCTCGTAAAATCTTTGCCACAGGGTTTTGGGTTCCAGATTTTTTATTACATCAGCAGACATTTTTTCTCCATTATTTTTAGAAACTAAATTAAAGAATTTAGAGAAAAGATTCTATTTATTTGCAGAGGGTTATACAAAAGGTTATGCTAATGCATCCGCCTTTTGTTTTTCCGCCAGTCTAGCATTTTTTCTATCCTGATCGGTCAAATATTTCTTACGTAAACGAATACTTTCAGGAGTAACTTCAACGTATTCGTCTTCAGTAATCCACTCAATCGCCTGTTCAAGAGATAAAATTATAGGGGGTTCTAACCGGATAGCTTCATCAGCGCCAGAGGCTCTCATATTAGTAAGCTGTTTTGTTTTTGTAACATTCACATGCATATCATTGTTTCTTGAATTTTCACCTACAACCATTCCTTCATAAACTTTGATTCCCGGATCAATAAAAAATATAGATCTTTCCTGCAGTTTGAACATAGCATAAGCTGATGCAATGCCATTTTCCATAGCGACTATTGCACCTCTCTGTCTATGAACAATGTCACCTTTATATGGTTCATACCTTTCAAAATTATGATGTAAAATGCCATTCCCTTTTGTATCAGTCGTAAATTCGGTCCGATAGCCAATAAGACCTCTTGACGGGATAAAAAACTCCAGTCTTGTATTCTCGTTAAAAGTAATCATATTCTTCATCTCGGCTTTTCTTTTACCGAGCTTTTCTATAACCACACCAACGAACTCCTCAGGGACATCAATTATTAAATGTTCTATAGGTTCCGATACAACATCGTCAATTTTTTTGAAGATTACCTGAGGCTTACTTAACTGCATCTCGTAACCTTCACGTCTCATATTTTCAATTAATATTGCAAGGTGTAATTCTCCTCTCCCGCTTACCTTAAATACGTCGGGAGACTCTGTCATTTCAACCCTTAGACTTACATTAGATTTTAATTCTTTAGATAATCTTTCGCTAATATTTCTTGTAGTTACATACTTTCCTTCCAAACCTGCAAAAGGAGAATTATTAACCATGAAATTCATAGTAATAGTCGGTTCATCAATTGCGACAAAAGGAAGGGGCTCAGGCTTTTGAGGACTTGCCAAGGTATCTCCAATGTCGACATCTTCAAGTCCTGCAATAGCTCCGATATCACCAGCGGATATTTCTTTAACTTCAATCCTTTTAATATTTTCAAAGGCATATAACTTAGTAATTTTAGAATTTATTTTTTCCCCTTCTTTAGTAATTAGGACAACATTATCGCCAACTTTCAATGAACCATTCTGGACTCTTCCAATCCCTATTCTTCCGAGATAATCATTATAATCAATAGCAGAAATCAGCATCTGGAACGGCAAACTTAGTTCTCCTTTAGGTTCCGGAACATTATTGATTATTATTTCGAATAAGGGAGTTAAAGATTTATTTTCATCATCAAGATTAAGGTTTGCAATTCCCTGCTTAGCAATAGCATAAACAAAAGGAAAGTCAAGCTGATCTTCATTTGCCCCAAGGGAGACAAAAAGATCAAATACTTCATTTAATACCTCATTCGGTCTCGCATCTTTTCTGTCAATTTTATTTATAACGACAATAGGTTTTAATCCAAGATCAAGGGATTTTTTAAGAACAAATTTCGTTTGTGGAAGCGGACCTTCAGCAGCATCAACAAGAAGCAGAACCCCTTCAACCATTCTTAAAGTTCTTTCTACTTCACCTCCGAAGTCAGCATGGCCAGGTGTATCGATAATGTTTATTTTGGTACTTTTATAATTTACACTTAAATTTTTCGCAAGAATTGTGATTCCTCTTTCTTTTTCCAGAGCATTGGAATCCATAATTCTTTTTTCGACATGCTGGTTATCTCTAAAAGCTCCTGTCTGTTTCAACATATGATCGACCAATGTGGTTTTACCATGATCAACGTGAGCAATAATAGCGATGTTTCTTAGATTACTTTTCATATCTTATCGTCTCTTTCAATTTGTACTAATTAAATAATAGCAAGTTGTGGTTACAAAATCTCTTAAATAAGGAATGCGGGAAATAAACTTAAATTGTTCTCTTGGCTTTAATTTGAATTTCATTTCATAGATCGGGTTTATTAAAAAAAATTTTACATTATCTATTTTATACCCGGCATTTTTAATAATTTTTTCAAAATGTTCAATTGACAATCTAGTCTCTTTAATTTCAAAAAGAGCATCAATTAAGTTGTCATTTTCTCCAAAGGTTTTTAAGATAAACTTATAAACCGGATTTGGAAGAAGGTGAATATAAGGCAAAACATTAAAGATTTTATTCCGGCTTATCTGCTGATGCCCCCCAAAAGGCATCTGCCAGGGAGGAAAACCAAGGAAAATCTTCCCATCCTTATTTAATATAGATTTAAGGAATTTCATTAGTTTTTCCTGGTTAAAAATATGCTCAATGGTATCTTTTAGGATAATCAGATCAAAATTTGCTTTTAATTTATCACCAAGGTTGTAGATATCGTCACAAATAAAGTTTGCTTTACCTGATTTTATTTCATCATCAAAGAGTTTCTTTGCGATACTCAGCCTAAATTCACTTAAGTCTACACCTGTAACCATGCAACCTTTTTCAAGAAAGCTTTTCAAAACACCCCCTTCGCCACAGCCAATTTCAAGGACATTAAATGCGGGAGATATCTTTTTTTTTTCTTCAATAAAGGGGATAACATATTTCGAAGCATTCAAATCCTGGTGTTCGAAATATATTTCCCGGTCATAATGAAATTCAAAACCCATTGATTAAAATCAAAGCAATAATAAAAAAAGAACTGCTAATATATGGATATGAGGAGGCATAAACAATTGCAATAAGAGGTAGAGATATGTGTATTTAGGTGATAATCTGGGTATTAAGCTCAATTTCCTCGAGAATAGAAGTAACCTTCAAACAATCATTCAAAGAACCGGCGAATACAATGGCTTTTCCTTTAACATGGACTTCAAAAGCATAATTTTTTGCTTCATCAAAAGTGCATCTCACTGCTTTAATGAGCTGGGTGATTACTTCATCAAAAGAATGCCAATCATCATTATATAGGACTACTTTACTGGCTAACCCGATAGTAGTATCTTCTTCAGTTACAACATCAATATCCGGGTTTTGCGTAATTTCTTTTTCCATAGCAGTAAAATTTAAGTAATTTTAAAAAGACAATAAAGAGAAATTTTTATTTAAGTTAAACTACGAATTATATGATATTTATTACATGAGATTGGTTTGATTTTATAGCGGTGTATGTTTATATTTTTTATCAGAATAAAAGAATTAAAATGGAGGATTAATGAAAATAGCAGTATGCATAAATCACGTACCGGACACTGCTACAAGAATCAAAATAGGAGAGGATGAAAAATCGATTGATACAAATGGAGTAACCTATGTAATTAATCCATACGATGAATTTGCTGTTGAGGAGGCTCTAAAAACAAAAGAAAAATTTGGAGGCGAAGTTACTGCTATAAGTCTTGGAAACGAAAGCAACAAAGAAACGATTAGAAAAGCACTTGCAATGGGGGTGGATAGAGGGATATTTTTAAAGGAGGATAAACCGGGTGATTCAATCAGTGTTGCCAGGGCATTAGCAGAAGAAATTAAAGCAGAAGGAAGTGATATTGTATTTTGCGGCAAACAATCAGTAGATTACGACAATTCGATTGTACCCCAATTAATTGCTTCGATATTAGAATATAACTGTATAACTGTTGTAGTTGATCTTAAAATAGAAGATAAAAAAGTGACAGCAGAAAGAGAAATAGAAGGGGGAAAAGAAGTTGTAGAAAGTGAATTACCAATAATAATATCGGCACAAAAAGGGTTAAATGAACCAAGATATGCTTCATTGAAAGGGATAATGTCGGCAAAGAAAAAGGTAATTGAGGAGAAGCCTGCAAAAAAGACTGATAATTATATAGAGGTTCTGCAGCTTCATAAACCATCTACAAAGCAGCCCGGAAGGATAATAGGTACTGATGTATCTGCAGTACCTGAATTAATAAGAGTTTTAAGAGATGAAATTAAAGTAATATAGGAAGGCTTATTTATGTCCAAAAAATTGCTGGCTTTCTTAGAACAGAGAGAAGGAAAACTTAAAAGAGGAGCTTTTGAAGTTGTTTCAGTGTCTTACCGTCTTTCAAAGGAATTAAACCTGGAAGCAGAAGCCGTAGTAATAGGGAATAATATTGAGAATTTAAATGATATATCTAAATATGGAATAAAAAAAATAATTCAATTTAAAAATGATAATTTAACACAATATTCAACATCGGCATATGCTGATATTATCAGCGATTATGCTAAAAGTATTTCTGCGGAATATATGGTATTTTCAAATACGGCATTAGGGAAAGATCTTGCTCCCCATGTTGCAGTGAAGATAGACGCAGGAATACTAATGGATTGTACTAAATTAGATGTATCTAATGGTGAAATAATTGCAACGCGTCCTATATATGCAGGTAAAGCACTGCTTAATGTAAAATTGAAAAGCGAAAGGAAGATTTACACTATAAGACCAAATGTGTTTAAGGCTGTTGAATCAGGGAATAATTCATCCGTAGAGATTGAAGAGAAAGAAGTTAGTCAGGTAAATCTAAAAACAAGAGTTGTGGAGATAAAAAAATCAGAAGGTAAACTGGATGTTGCTGAAGCCGAAATAATTGTATCGGGTGGAAGAGGGTTAAAAAGCCCTGAAAACTTCCATTTAATTGAAGAGCTTGCAGATTCACTTGGAGCGGCAGTGGGAGCATCGAGAGCAGTAGTAGACGCAGGCTGGAGACCGCATAGAGAACAGGTAGGACAGACAGGCAAAACAGTATCCCCTACTTTATATGTTGCATGCGGTATTTCCGGGGCTATTCAACATCTCGCAGGAATGTCATCTTCAAAATATATTATAGCCATAAATAAAGATAAGGATGCACCAATTTTTAGTATAGCTGATTTTGGGATAGCTGGAGATGCATTTGAAATATTACCAACTTTAACTGAAGAAATTAAAAAAATTAAATCACAATGATTTAGGAGAGTTTAATTGCAGAAAATTCAATGTGAAATATTAGGTTTATCTTCCAGTCCATCTACGGGTGGTGCATATGCCATTTTATTAAAAGAGATAAATGGTAATAGAAGGCTACCGATTATTATAGGAGCTTTTGAGGCTCAAGCAATAGCACTTGAAATAGAGGGGATTAAACCTCCAAGACCATTAACCCATGACCTTCTAAAGCATATGATTGATAATCTTGGTGCTGCTGTAATGGAAGTAGTGATCGACGAACTGAGAGAAAATACATTTTACGCAAAAATAATACTTGAGGTGTCAGCATTAACAAATGAAGTTGATGCCAGGCCTAGTGATGCAATTGCACTTGCAGTAAGGACGCAATCACCGATTTTTGTGGCTGAAAAAGTAATGGAAGCGGCGGCATTTTTACCATCCGAAGAAGGGGGAAAAGAAGAGAGAATAGAAAGAGAAAGCCTTAGAGAAGAAGAAGAAATTCCGAAAACTAAAGAGGCTAAAATCGCTTCTTTACAAAACAAATTGAAGGAAGCAATCGCAGCCGAAGAATATGAAAAAGCAGCAAAATTAAGAGATGATATACAGCGGTTAACAAGTAATAATTAAGAAAATATTTTGTCTCCAATTTTACAATTCAGGCATTTATTTCTGGAGCAATAACTACGATATAAATCCAGGATTCCCTGATAAAGTATACTTCTTTTCCATGCATCATTAATCTTTAATGCTGATGAAACTTCCTCAACTAAATGATTTTCACTCACCTGATAATAATTTGAATATAATTTGATAATCTTTTGTTTTTGTGTTTCGTTTCCGAAAATTTCGAAATAAACCGCAAGAAAGGGGAGCACAATATTTATTATTATTTCATCGGCACGAGACAATCCAATAAAGTATTTAATATCTTTTTTTGCCTGCTGATCAAAAACAAAATGTTTTTTCCAAAAACCTTCACCTTTAACAATAATCAGATTTCTAAAAATGGCTACTAATTTTTTATAGTCATACGTTGTTTCAGTCTTTTTAATCAATTTACCAATCAAATCCTGATTCAGGATTCTATAAAGAATTCTTGATCCGCCGGCAATTCTTATAGTAGGAAAATTTTGTGGTCTTAATTTAAAGAAATGCCATTGTTCTAATTTAAAAGTTCTTCCGTCATATTTTGATTTCAAATCAGACCAATATTGAGTTAAGTGTTTAGTGTATTCAGTGGTCTCCTCATCGGGTAATTTATAAATATCAGGCATTAAACCGGAAATATTAAATAGAACTGCTTCAATTATATTTACCAGATTATCTTTATCTTTCAAAGGTTCAAGGAAACTGATATTAACAGCTTCTGCCAGACTGCGCATAATATCTTTATTCTTTGAATAACCAAGAGCTTCAAAAAACATCTCATAAAAAAGCTGCTGCCATATTGCGATATTGGTAAAATCTTTATTTGTAAATTTTCGACTGTAAAAATTTTCATCGAGTTCATACCGAACAATGGGTTCTTTCAGATTTAATTCTTTAAGATATGCCAATTCCTTAAGGCGTGAGATCAGATTCTGACATTTTTTCTTAAATCTATTAATACCTAATTCATAAATGAAGTCTAATTTTATTTTTTCATCAATATTGCCGCTCGATTCAGAGCAAGGGATAATATAGTTTCGATTTTTTCTTTCGGATAGAATTGCTTTTTGAAGGGTAGAACTAATGTCTTTATTCAAAAAACTTTCAAGAGAAATAGACTGCACTTTTCTGCCGTCCTGAGTGAGGACAAACTCTCTATCACCATCATCATCAAAAAAGACATGCAGAATAACCTTATTATATTTCTTATTAAAATAATGGCCATGCAATTTCCAATCGGTCTGGAAACTATCAATTTCGACATCTCCAAGGTAAGTAATATTGCCTATTTTAATCCGGGCATTTCTAAAATCAGGCCCGCTAAGTTCTTTATTTTCGGTACCTGTATCAATTACTTCAATCTGATCTCCATTTTTAGTAATAAGATTTTTTTTGAAATTACGATTTTTCCATATTTCATACAAAAATCTTTCATGCACTTTTTGTTCAGACATTGTCTTCCCCTAACTATTATTAATAATAATCAAAATTAAAAGAATTATTTATGAATGATTTTCTTAAAGAGAAAAAAATGAATTTATTAGAGAGGGTTTTAAATTTTTCTTTAAACAATTACTTCGCCCTTTGATTTATAAGAAAAATTATAAATAACTAAAACAATATCCTGAATTTTTTATTAAGTTAAAATAGCTTTAACGATATTATTAAGATTAATTATTTCATTTTCTGCAGCATCTGCAAAATTTTTATCGATACTTTTATAAATAATTCCTCTGCTTATATTAACCAGAAACTCAAACTTATTGTTTTCCTTAAATAAGGCGACAACATCTTTCAGATTACCCCCCTGTGCTCCAACACCGGGAAGTAATACAGGCAATTTGTCAAATAACGCTATATTGTCTTTCAATTCTTCAATTTTAGTAGCACCGAAAACAATTCCACAGTTATTATACTTATTCCAGCTTTTTACTTTCTCAATAACCTTTTGAAATAATAATTGATTATTGTCTAATTTAAGTTTTTCAAAGTCTGCGGCACCAGGATTTGAGGTTAACGCAAGTATAAAATTCAGCTTGCTTTCATTTTCAAGAAATGGTAGAATAGAATCTTCACCCATATAAGGATTAATTGTGATTGAATCACAATTAAAAAAATTGAATACTGATTCGGCATACATTTTTGAAGTATTTCCAATATCACCTCTTTTAGCATCGCCAATTATTAAAATATCATCAGGAATGAATGAAATAGATTGTTTTAGTGTTTCGAAACCTTGTGCTCCAAACTTCTCATAAAAAGCAAAATTTAATTTATATGCTGCTGCATGACTGTATGTTTTGTCTATTAAAGCTTTATTGAATTCCAGAACAGGATTATTTGAAGTCCTGAGATGGGAAGGGATTTTATTTATATCAGTATCTAAACCTACACAAATGAATTTTAATTCATTATT
>CAVUOL010000031.1:0-86570 GCA_963742995.1 uncultured Ignavibacteriales bacterium | reverse complement strand
CCAAGAAGTACAATTATCCAGACATCTCCGGTACACTCAGGTTATTGCAATGATCCTGCGGCAGCACTTAATCATCTGTTTGAAACAATGGTCAGAACAAAAACCGAAGATAAAAATCCTAACTAATTTTTCTCATTTCCTTTCATTTAATTTTATTAAATTTTATCTTTTCTTATAAATTTCAAGAGAAATATTCTATTGATAAATTACGGCTGGCTTTCAATCATCCCTCCCCTGCTTGCAATTGCCCTAGCAATAAAAACAAGACAGGTATATCTTTCATTATTTCTAGGTATCTTTTCCGGCTGGTTAATAATTGACGCATGGAATCCTTTTCATGGAATAGCAGGTGCCGTTCAGGCATGCATAAATGTTTTTAAGGATGAAGGGAATACAAGGGTAATTATTTTCTCTGCACTTGTGGGAGCTTTAATTTCCCTTACTCAAGTCTCTGGAGGCGTCCAGGGATTTATTGACTTTATTCAGAAGAAGAAATTGGTCGATTCGAGGAAACGCGCTTCTATATTCTCCTTCTTTGTAGGCTGCCTGGTTTTTATTGAATCAAGTATTTCATGTCTGGTAACCGGCACAATCTTTCACCCCATCTTTGAAAAATTCAAAATATCAAGAGAAAAACTTGCTTATATATGCGATACTACCTCTTCCCCTATCTGCATATTAATACCTTTGAATGCTTGGGGTGCATATGTTGTTGGCTTATTAACTAAAGAAAATATCTCGAACCCGATACCAACTTTTTTTTCTACTATTCCATTAAATTTTTATCCGATTATTACCGTACTTCTTGCAAGTTTCATGGCTTTTACATTTAAAGACTTTGGTTCAATGAAAAAAGCAGAGATAAGATCTCTGGAAACAGGGAAAACAATTGCTGATGGTGCTGTCCCTGTTGTCTCGGCAGATGTTTCATCATTAAAACCTAAAGCAAAAATTCCTCACCGTGCAGTAAATATGGTTGTTCCTATTTTAACGATGATTTTAATGATGCCGTTAAGCCTTCTTATTACAGGAAAAGGAGATTTAACGGCAGGGTCGGGCTCTACTTCTGTATTATGGTCTGTTATAACAGCAATAACCGTTTCCGGAATCCTTTCAATTGCACAAAGAATTTTAACACTCCATGAGGTAATGGATTATACTTTAAAAGGAATCGGCGGCCTAATCCCGCTTGCTATTTTAATGATTTTTGCCTTTGCAATAGGAGATACATGCAGAACTTTGGGCACAGGGATTTATGTTGCATCTGTTGCAGACCGATTCCTAAATCCAAACTTTGTTGCACCCGTAATTTTTGTAACCTCAATGTTTATTTCATTTTCAACTGGTACTAGCTGGGGAACTTTCGCTATAATGATACCTATTGCTGTACCTATGGCACAGGTAATGGATATAAACTTATCTCTGGCTGTTGCTTCAGTCCTAAGCGGAAGCGTTTTCGGAGACCACTGCTCCCCCATCTCGGATACTACCATAATCTCTTCAATGGCATCTGCAAGCGACCATATTGACCACGTTCGTACCCAATTACCATACGCATTAACCGCAGCCTCTATCGCATTTATCCTATTTACTATTTCCGGATTCATATTATAAATAAATTTTCTGACGAAAATGGTGGATAATGTCAATTATGATTATAATTCAATTTTTTAACAATTAATTCGATAATGAAGTGGAGAGTTATATGGGAAAGATGGATGCCAGCGCCTGTGTGAATATCATTAACCACTGGATTTATTCATTGGTTTAAGAGGAAATTAAGCCTTACAACGCTTGTTCTATATTTTCACACAGCCTCTTTATATATGTGTAACCTCAAATATAAAAAGGAACCGGAAAAGATATTTTTATGAAGATTTTTTGAATAGATTAGATATAATTATGAAGATTGGAATTTTTTCTTTTGTAGTACTATGTGCTTTTATTTTTACTACAAATCTATATGGGCAGCAAGACAGAGCAGATAGCCTTCAAGAACAGATAAAGTATCTGAATGGGGAGAAAAAGGTCGAAGCATTGAATGAGCTAGCCGACATTTATCAATATATAAATACAAAAACTGCCATTGATTATGCCTTAAAAGGAATTGAACTTGCCAAAGCAATTAATTATCAGAAAGGACTTGCTGGCTGTTATGGAAGTCTCGGCTTTTGTTATACAAATATTGATATAAATAAAGCTGTAGATTTCACAAAAAAAGCCCTTGAAATTAGATATAAAATAGGAGATGAAGCCGGTATTGCCACCTCGTTAAATGTGTTGGGAGTAATATATTATTATCAGGGTGATTATTTAACATCTATTGAATATCATATGAAAGCATTGAAGATGCGTGAAAATATCGGGGATGAAATTAAAATAGCTACTTCCTATAACAATATTGCTCTTGTTTATATGGCTTTAGAAGAATTTGACACTGCCCTGGAATATCTCAATAAAGCTTTGGATATAAGAACAAAAAATAATAATAAAAAAGGAATCGCAGTAATTAAGGGAAATTTAGGTGATATTTATAACCGGCTAGGCGATAATGTCAAAGCTCTTAAATATTTAGATGAAGCTTTAAAGACCAATATAGAAATCGGGAATATAAAGTCGGAAGCGGGAATTCACCTTATTATTGCCAAAATTTTCAAGCAAATGGGGAATGTCCGGCAATCATTGAATAACTATTTGACCGCAAACGCTCTTTATGCTAATATGGATGAAAAACATGGAATGTCGCAGACAGAGATTGGGATAGCTTCAATTTATATTGATCAAGGGAAAATAAATCTTGCAATCGACCATGCACTTACTTCGCTTAAATTTGCCGAGTCGATAAATTCTGTAAATAACATAGCAAGAGCTGCAGATATCCTGCAGTCAGCTTTTCAAAAAAACGGAAATTATAAAGAGGCATATAAATATTTAACATTATATAAGAATTCTTCGGATAGTTTAAAAGTTACAGATAAAATAAAGAAGCTATCCAGGTTAGAATTTAATTATAAACTGGAAAAAATTAAAGAAGTACAGAAAATAGAAATTGCCAAACAGCAAATATTTATCAAATGGTTGATCGTAACACTAGTTTTATCGTTGATAATTGTTTCACTTATTATTTTCGGATATTTCCATAAAAAGAAGATTAATAATCAATTATCGGAGTTAAATGATAAACTTACAGAACTTAATTCAACGAAAGACAGATTCTTTTCGATTATTGCGCATGATCTGCGGGGACCTTTTCATACTTTACTTGGTTTTTCAGAAATACTTTCTACCAGTATTGATTCAATGAGTAATGATGAAATAAAAGAATCTTATACTAAAATAAATCAAACCCTTAAAAGCCAGTTTGAACTATTAGATAATCTGCTTGATTGGTCAAGGCTTCAGATTGAAAATTTTAATATAGTGCTTGAGAAAATATCTCTCTATGAGGAATTGAACAAGACTATAGAAAGTTTATCGTTAACAGCACAGGAAAAGAAAATTAACCTGGTAAACCTTATCCCGGAAAACATTAAAGTATATGCTGATAAAAATATGCTTCAATTGGTTTTAAGGAATCTAATAATAAATAGTATAAAGTTTTCATATCAGGATAGCGAAGTCAAAATATCAGCTAAACAAAAGGAAAAGTTTGTCGAAATTGGTATTTCAGATAACGGCGTAGGAATATCTAAAAATGATTTTGATAAAATATTCCGGATAGATGTCCATTACTCCACTTCAGGAACATCGGATGAAAAGGGAACAGGTTTAGGTTTAATTTTATGCAAAGAAATAATAGAAAAACATGAAGGAGAAATATGGATTAGTGGTGAAAAGGGAAAAGGTACCAATGTTTCATTTACATTAAAAACTGCTTAGGAATAAGTAAATTTAGCAAAATGGAATAATCTTGTAATCTTGAAATTTTGTAATCTTGCAATCTAATCTTGCAATTTTGTAATTTTGTAATTTATCAATCCCTAATCGCTTCCTGCACTCTCTCCGGCGTCATCGGCATCTGGAATACTCTTGCTCCGGTTGCATCAAATATAGCGTTTGCAATTACTGCTCCCATTGTAATTATCGCTGGCTCACCCCCTCCCTGAGAAGGTTCTTCTTTATTATCTAATATAATGGTTTCTATCTTAGGCAGCCATGAAAAATGCGGGATTTCATATGTGTCAAAGTTAATATCTAATATTTCCCCGTTACTAAAATGTATATCCTCTCTTAAAGCATATCCCAATCCCATTGTTATACACCCTTCCATCTGTATTGTTGCTCCTTCCGGATTAATTACTAAACCCATATCCTGAGCACATACAACTCTCGTTACTTTCACATTACCGGTTTTTTCGTCAACTTCAACTTCGGCAATTGTTGCCACTGAAGTACCGGCATCCGTACCGCATGCAACTCCATACCCTTTATTATTTAATTTATCAGGTTTCCATCCGAACTTCTCTCCGGCAGCACGTAAAACTTTTTTCATCTTTTCATCCGTTAAATTCTGCAGCCTGAATTCAAGTTGATCAATTCCCGCTGCATTTGCCATTATACTAATTTGTGATTCCCTCGCAAATGTATTTGTATTATTTGCAGGTGCCCGCCACGCACCCGTAGCAAAAGGATGCGCACTTCCACCCCACCCTGAACCATGTACGGTTGTGCTGTGATTCGGTATATCGTAAAACTGTTTAGAACCCCTGTCTCCCGCAAAATAAACATGATAATCCCAATAATTGAGCTTGCCTTTATCCGTAATACCCGATTTTACTTTTACAACGGCAGCAGGTCTGAAAGAATCAAAAAAGAACTCCTCTTCCCTTGTCCATGCTACCTGAACAGGCTTACCTGTTAATTTAGCAAGCCTGGCTGCTTCAACAATTTGCAGATTCCTGGTTTTCCCCCCAAACCCGCCTCCTACAAAAGTCTGCATAACATGTACATTTTTTGCCGGAATATTTAATGCTTTTGCAACTTCCTCCTTTGCAGGAAAAGGGGTTTGCGTTGACGCCCAGACCGTTATTTTATCTCCCTCAATATTTACAGTTGCCGTATGTGGTTCAATCGGAGCATGAGCTTTATAACCATCATAATAAGTTTCTTCAATTACTTTAGCCGAATTCTTTTCCCCTTTTGACAGATCACCGCCGCTTGCTGTAACTTCCCCATCAGGTGCTTCTTTCAGAAGATATTCAAAAATATTTTTATCATTCAAAGTTGAAGGAGATTTATCAAACCTGGCTTTTACTTTTGAAAGTGCCTCCTCAGCAGCATCGGGATATTTATGAAGCACGGCGATGAAATCGCCTTCTCTGATAACTTTTACATCTTTTATTTTCTCCGCCTCGGAAGTATCTGCTGAAATCAATTTAGCTCCGTGAGCCGGAGGACGCAATATTTTCGCATAGAGCGTTTCCGGAAATTGTATATCACCTGCGTACTTTGCCTTTCCTGTTGCCTTTAATTCTCCATCCCTGCGGGAAAAAGATTTACCCATAATTTTTAACTCCGATGGTTTCTTTACCTCTACCTGCCCATCCGCATGCTTCTCAATTCTTTTTCCTTTTGCAAGTTCAGCATAAGTAATTTTATTCTTGTTATTCTTCTTTTCGAAAACGGTACCGTTCGCAATTGTTAAATTCTTAACGGGTACTTTTAATTTTTCAGAAGCCAATTCAAGCAGTACTGCTCTTCCTTCTGCACCGGCAGAACGAAGCGCAGGACCAAAAAATCTTGTAGTCAAAGAACCGAATGTGCCTCTATCATAAGGACAAAGATCAGTATCACCCATAACCATATCAACAGCATCAAGAGAGACATCAAGTTCATCCGCAAGCATTTGAGCTAAAGAGGTAATAACTCCCTGCCCCATTTCAATTTTCCCGGTATAACATGCAACCCGTCCATCTTCACCAATTTTCAAATATGCATTAAAATCAGAAGGATACCCCTGTTGCTGTCTATTCTGTTTTTCAATAGTAAAGGAGGATGCATCTTTCAAAGTAAAAAGAATGAAAATACCGCTCCCGGCAGTTTTAAGGAAATCCCTCCTATCAATAGGAAAACTTTCTTTAACATCCTTAAAATCTATTTCCGGATATTTATCCTCTTTCATGATCTTATCCTCCTTTTATTTATCTTCCTTATTCCATCTCTTCCGCAGCAGAATGAATAGCCAGGACAATCCTGTTATGTGCCCCGCAGCGGCATAAATTATTATTCATTCCTTCAAGTATTTCTGAAGTTGAAGGATGAGGATTCTTCTTTAGAAAAGAATAGGCTGTCATTATCATTCCCGGTGTACAGTAACCGCATTGCATTGCATCATGCTCTACAAAAGCCTTCTGCAACGGATGAAGCTTTTCATTGCTTGCTAATCCTTCTATTGTAACAACCTCTTTATTCACTACTTCTTTAACCGGTGTCTGGCATGAACGAACAGCTTCATTATTCACAAGTACCGTGCATGAACCGCAATAATTAATACCGCATCCGTACTTTGTACCTGTTAAACCTAAATCTGTACGTAATACCCATAAAAGTAGTCTATCACTGTCTACGGTTAGCTCAATAGGTTCCCCGTTTAATTGGAAATGAACTTTTTCAATCATATATAACCCCTTTCTCCGCCTAAGTACATCTATTCATAAATACGGTGACCTATTTTATTCTTAATCGTGCTCTTAATCGTACTCGTAATCCTTCAAAGTGTAAGAGCAAGTGTAGAATTAATACGTTACCTACCATAATTAAGAATACGTGTACTAATTACTAAAATAATTAATCTTATTAACTCATATTACGCATAGCTGTCATTCTGAACGAAGTGAAGAATCTCAAGGTTTATAATTTGCACAAATTTGAGATATTTCGCCTTCCTCAATATGACGAAAAAAATAATTTTACGTAACATGAGTTATTAATTCCAAATTAACAAAATTTTTTGAAACAATAAATAACATTATGAATTTATTTACGGTGTAGGACAGACATTCTTGTCTGTCCACTATAATAGTATTTCCACCTTTTACTGAGATACTACATTTTTCATCTCTCCCTTTGTCTAAAAGATAAGTATAGCTAAGTACACCTATTCATAAATACGAGAACCTATTTTATTCTTTTCGTACTCTTACTCGTGCTCTTAATCGTACTCTTACTCGTAATCATACTCGTGCTCGTAATCCTACTCGTAATCCTAATCCTTCAAGGAATTAGAGCAAGTATAGAATTAATACCTTATCATAATTAAGAACACATGTACTAACTTCACACTTTAATGCAAAAAATCCTCAATAGCCTTAATAAACATATCCGATCTGATCTACAAAAGTCATATGTCCGCTCTGCGGGAAAATAACCAGCTTTGAATTAGGGATCTTCTCATGCATCTCTTTAGAGAGTGAAGGATCGCATTCATCATGATCCCCGCAATTAATTAATGTAGGTACTGTAATTGTATGAAGCTTGTCAACATATTCAACAGATTTGAGGTTTCCATCAATAACATATTCACCGTTTGAACCCCACATTTCTCGGTATAAAGTCCATGCTAAACCGCCGCTGGTAGGATCATAATCAGGATCGGGATGCTTTTGATAAATATAAGGAAAATACCCCTCTCCCCATGCTGCAATCATATAATCATTGGTATAGCGGTTCCTTTCATATGGAAGACCATGCCCGAACAGCCCTTCTTTCTCCATTTTGTTAATTCTATCTCTTAATTCAGGTGACATTTTTTCTTTAATCTTATTAAAGACTTCGTTCATTTGTGAAGTGCTCGGAAACGTACTGCATAAAATTAAATGAGTCAGATTCTTCTGGTATTTCAATGCATATGCCTGTGCAAGCACTCCACCATATGAATGCCCCAGCAGACTCATTTTCCCGAGTCCCAATCCTTCTCTCACCGCTTCAACATCTTCTACCATATTTTCTACGGTATACTTAGTTGAATCTTCCAGCTTCTCTGATTTACCTGAACCGCGTTCATCGATAAATATTATACGGTTATTTCTTGCAAGAGGTAATAGATAAGGAAGAAAATAATCATGTGTTGCACCCGGACCTCCATGCACAATCATTAAGGGTTTACCGCTGCCTAACTCTTCATAATAAATCATCACACCGTTAGCATCAACATACCCTTGTTTTATTTGAAAGACTTGCGGATTAGAACCCTTATCGGATTGCTGGCAAATTAATAAGATAGAAGAAAAAAGAAAAAATAAAGAAGTAAGAATTATTCTTTTCATTTTTGGAACTCCTTAATAGAAGGAAATTGTTTAATTGCATTATTGCATTATTGCTTTATTGCTTTATTGCTTAATGATCTTGTATATTTTCCCATTCGGTTGTACAGAAAAGATAATAAGGTCATAAGGTTTGTATCTTTTGTTTTCTGTAATTACTAAGGTTAATCATTCTTCGATAAAAATTTCAATATCAAATTTATTTCCTTTAAAACAATATAGCAATTAACAATTTAACAATTAAGCAATTAAGCAATTAAGCAATTAAACAATTAAGCAATTAAGCAATTAAGCAATTTAAAACATTTACTAAATTTCTTTATATTTCAATATCAAAACTTTAAGGGAAATAGATGAAACTTTTTTTATACTCACTAATTGCAGCAGCTATATTAGCAGGATGTTCAAATAATGAAGATTCAAAGGAAATTAAAATGTTAAAAGATAAAATTGCACAGTTTGCCCCCGTAGAAATTAAATACGATTCAACTGTTTTGAATGAACAACAAAGGAAAGTCGTTAGAAAATTATTTGAAGCTTCACAAATTATTGACAGCATTTACCTCAATCAGGTCTATTCTAAAAATGTAGAGATCAAAGACAGTCTGCAGAATTCATCTTCCGAAGCAGCTCAATTAAAGCTAAAATATTTTGATATAATGTTCGGTCCGTTTGATAGACTGGATCATAATAAGCCATTTATCGGAACCCAAGAGAAGCCAAAAGGAGCTAATTTTTATCCTCCGGATATGACTAAAGATGAATTTAACCAATGGGTAAAGGAACATCCCGATGATTATGGCACCTTTACATCTACATTTACTATAATTCGCAGAGATAACGGGAAATTGACTGCAATACCATATTCCGAGTTTTACAAACCGGAATTAAGTAAAGTTGCAGCTCTTCTAAGGGAGGCTGCCGAATACGCCGATAACCCTTCATTAAAAAAATATTTACTATTAAGGGCAAAGGCTTTTGAAACCAATGACTATTACGACAGTGATATGGCATGGATGGATCTAAAAGATAATAAAATTGAAGTTGTGATTGGACCCTATGAAGTATATGAAGATGAAATGTTCAACTATAAAGCTTCCTTTGAAAGTTTTGTAACTATTAAAGATTCAGCAGAAAGTGAAAAGCTTCAGGAATTTGGTAAATATTTGAAAGAGATTGAAGAAAATCTCCCTATTGACGAAAAATATAAGAATACACAGCGCGGCAGTGAATCCCCCATTGTTGTTGTTAATGAAGTTTATTCTGGAGGAGATACAAAAGCGGGAGTGCAGACACTAGCTTTTAATCTCCCAAATGATGAGAGAGTCAGAAAAGCAAAAGGCTCGAAAAAAGTAATGCTCAAAAATATAAATGATGCAAAGTTCGAGAAACAGCTTGAACCCATAGCAGGAATTGTTTTAACTAAAGATCAGCTTCCCTATGTGACGGTAAATGCTTTTTTCAGTCATGCTCTAATGCATGAAATGTCCCATGGCGTTGGTCCGGGATTTATTACTCTTAACGGCAGAAAAACAGAAGTTAAAAAGGAGCTAAAGGAAGCTTATTCAACCATAGAAGAATGTAAAGCCGATGTCCTTGGTATGTATAATAATATTTTTATGATTGATAAAGGCATGTTTCCGAAAAGCTTTGCAAATGAAACATGGACTACATTCTTAGCAGGGATTTTCCGTTCAGTGAGATTTGGTATTACCGAAGCCCATGGCAGCGGTAATGCAATAATATACAATTATCTTCTGGAAAAAGGTGGATACGAATACAACCCTGAAACAAATAAAGTAAAAGTTAATTTTGATAAAATTTATGACTCTATCGAAGAACTCGCAAACAAACTCTTAACTATTGAAGCCACCGGAGATTATAACGGAGCCAAAGAATTAATTATGCAGTATTCCGTAATTTCTCCTTCAATGAAATCAATAATAGATAAGCTTTCATCAATCCCGGTTGATATTAAGCCTGTCTTCCAGATAGAAGAAGAAATAAAATAAATATTTTGATAAAGATGACATCTTTAATAAGAATAGAAAAAGTTAAATTTGGTAGAAGCAGTAAATTTATATTTAAGGCTTAATTGAGAAATAAAGATGTCATCTTTTGTTATATATTGCTGTTTTTATTAATCATCTTCTCCGGCATTTGTACAGCTACGACTCTCCCCTTTGCTGTTACCTCCCCATTTGCCGCAACCGTAATTTCTGAAATGACTTTCCTTCCTTTTAACTCGATAACCTTCCCCCTGATTTCTAATTCCACACCTAAAGGAGTAGGAAGAAGATAATCTACCTGAAGTGATGCCGTAACAAAACGGAAAGCAGGTTCTGTACCGGGATCCCTCCCTTCATTCCGGTATGATGCTAAAGCAGCAGTCCCGGTTCCATGACAGTCGATAAGAGAAGCAATCAATCCTCCGTACACATAACCCGGAATAGCTATATGATATGGCTTGGGAGTAAAATGCGCAGCCGTTTCATCCCCTTCCCAATAGCTTTTTATCTGATGACCCTGTTCATTTAACCGTCCGCATCCGTAACAATAGCTTAGATCATCAGGATAAAAATCCTGTACTGCTTTTGGAATCATCATTTAACTATTATCTCTTTAATAGAACAAAACTCCCATGTTCAAAAATTAATTCCGAGAGAGAAATACTGAACATTATTCAATCTGCCGAAGTCCTGGTATGCATAATCCAATCCAATCTTAACAAGATCAATTACAGTATATTTAAGACCGAATCCCAATGTTAACCCTTTTTCAGTATCCAATTCGAATAGCGAATTATATCCTCCTCTTATAAAAATAGTCTCATTCCAGGAATATTCTAAGCCGGTATTAATATATTCAGAATGATCATTCGGATGAATTGCATCTACTCCAACTGTTATTCTGTTGGAGGATGATTTAACTACATCAACCGCAGCACCTATTCTAAAAAGTAATGGTAAATCGTATGAATCTAGTTCTAAATCAGTATCAATTAAATTAGGGGAACTGCCGGCACCAACCTGCTTGACTGATAAAATATCCCTTCCGGTTAGTTTCATCTTTGTTCCGAAATTAGATATACTTGCAGCAATTCTCATTTCATTAAGGATAGGAATTTTATAAAGTGTACCTATATCCATAGCAAACCCTGTACTGTTCATATGCCAGAGATTTTCACTGATATATTTAACATTAAAACCAATCGAAAATTGTTCAGTTAAACGCCTTGCATAGCTTAAACCTATCGCCAAAGTACTGTAAGTAAAAAATTCCCCGGTACCTTCCGGTCTTTCTATAGTTCTTACAGACATATCATTAGTCGTAAGGATTGAAACAAAAGATCCGAGAACTCCAAAATCCGGAACATTAACTGCCAAAGCAGCATAATCATAGTTAATATCCGCTATCCAGTTAACATGATTAAAGAAAGCCTGGTTGGAGTTTAAATTGGCTAAACCGCCGGGATTCCAGTATAAAGCAGTAATATCATCTGATGTTGCCGTAAATGCACTCCCCATACCTATGGCTCGTGGCCCAACTCCTATCTTTAAAAACTCCGATGCAGTTGTTCCTGTCTTCAAGCTCTGTGCAAACAATCCCCCAGCAAAAAATAATGCTATTGCAGCTGTTAACATATATTTATACAATTTCATTTATTAACTCCTATTTTCGATATTCGTTAATTGTTATTAGTTAATCGTTAATCCCGGCAGATACTGATTTTTCATTTTTACTAATTAAAGCTCTATTAAGATAATTTATATATCCATTTAATATACATAAGGCCTTTTCAATTTTGTTTCTTCCAGAGAGATATTCTTCTGTTGTAATATAATTTTCATCTTTTGAAGTTATTAAGTCATCAATAAGTTCATATAAAGAACCTCTGCTATGCCTGCAGAACTGTACATTCTCTTTAAAATGAAATCTACCATACCCTTCCGCAATATTTCTGGTAACAGAATGAGCTGCTCTTTTCATATTATCAATCATATCATATTTTTCCGATCCAGGGAACTTTTTTATCAATCCGGAAATATATTTTCTAACTTCAACACCTGCCTTCCAGCATTCCAGATCTTCAAAACTCCTAACTGACTGTGTACTCTTCAACTAATTCTTTCCAATTTACTATTAACCATTAACGTTTAACTATTAACCATTAACGTTTAACCATTAACGATTAACTTATTTAATTAACGCAAACTTAATTATCTTTTCACCTATTCCCGGCGCGTCTACATGTGCAATATACAACCCATATGATACACTGAAACCGTCTCTATTCAATAAGTTCCAGTACTCCCTTCCGTTTGAAACTCCCGAATCATGTTCAAGAACTCTAACCGGATCCCCGACTATTGAATATATACGTATTGTACATTTAGGAGGTAGATTTTCAAAATAAACTCTGCGTTCACCACGCGATTGATCCGGTAGACGGTTTTGAGGCTCCAATGCATTATAGGCAACGTAAGGGTTTGGTACTACATATATGTTATCTAATTTAGATGAAGCTAATGCATTATCAACAGTACCTTGACCCGTCTTTAAATAAAATGTATCATGAACAGTAAACGGTCTTTTGGTCGCAATTAAAAGAATGTCACCTTCACCCGGATAAATAATATTTTTTATAGTTGTATCTGTAGGCAAATTAATTTTAACACCCCATGTTAGCATATCACTGCTCTTTGTACTTCCAGGCTTATATAAAATAATTTCTTCACCAGGACTCCAGGCAGAGTCTCTTGTTGCATTATTCTCATTGAGATATGTTAGAATTCTTTGCGGAACGCCTGATGTAACATCCATAACCGAATATTTAACCGGCCACATTATGAAAGGTTGTCCCGGTGGTCTGATAAATGCCGAATCAATATAATTGGATGAAAATTTAATTTCATAATCTGCAGGATAAACAGTTTTATTTGACGCAGATCCAACTGACGCTAAAGCAGCATTAAAAGTTAAATTTGAATTACCGTTTAGCCATTTTGACCTATCTGGATCATATTCAATTTTGGTCTGATCCGTTACCTGCAATTTTATACCGTCAAATACCGGATTGTTATCTTCGTTATTCATCAGAAGACTGTTTGCAATTGGCAAATACCTGAATTCAAGAGTATATGTTAACGATGAATTATCTGGGATACTGCTGCTGCCGGATCTTCTTATTTTTCCTTTCTCCAGATCAATTATATAATCTGTAGTATCCTGCGAGTTTACTCTCGCAAAAACATTTCCATTTGCATCTTTTAATTTCAGGTACTGATCATCAAGAATATTGCTGACTCCGATATCAGCAAACTTATTCGAAAAGAAATTTATTTCTTTAGGATAGACTTTTGAATCGAGAATAGAGTAATTCTTTTCTCCTGCTTTCTTCCCGTTTAGTAATAGTGAATCACTGAAAAATAATTCATAATCATTATCAGGAACGAGTAAATCATTTAAAATCGAAAAGTTAACTGATCCGTTTCCTACACCGCTTTTATGTAAAACATTAGAACTGTTTATACCTGGCGGTACATAACCATTTGCTCTTGGTCCGGGAATTACTGCTGCAGTATTTTTATCAAGTATATAGCTTGATGTAATAGGATCAACATTTATTTTCTTTGTGGTTTCTGCAGGAGGAAAATTAGCAGAATCTCCATGGTCATATGCAACTAATGCATAATAATAAGTTTGTCCGTTTATTACATTATTTGAATCAATAAAAGAATGAACAAGTCCCGTATTATCTCCGAGATAGTAGTGAATTCCACGCCCTTTATATGCAACAGGATGATAACCGCTCCATTGGTTTACTAAATCCCATTTGCATTCAACACCTGAATAAGTCTTTAGCGGCTCAGATAAAAATGGAGTTGCCTGTCCGTCTGAAATAGTTTGAATATCCGAAAAACCAGGATCAGTGCTTCTGTAAAGGACATAGCCTTCAAAATCTTTACCTGTAATGGGATCAATACTGCTTTCTGCTATATCATCCCAATAAAGTGTAACTTTTTTATCACCCGGAACAGCAGTCAAGGTGGGAAGATCAGGCGGTTTTGAGAAATTATAATTAATGTTATAAATATCCTGAACTGTAGATGCAGTCGTAAGCAAATCATCAATATCGTTGGCTAAAATGAGAGCCATCGAGATTCTTTTTGTTTCACCCCTTTTGAGAGAAATATATCCTGAGCCAAATACAAAAGTAATATCCTGTCCCTCAGTTAAAACTTCTTCAAAACCATTATGACCGGGAGTGTTAGGTTTACTTTTTTCCCACATTAAAGAATCATTACTCACAAAGTAACCTTCTCTGGGATTCTTCGGATTGCCTGTCTTCTGACCCCACGGCCATGTGCTAAAACTAGTCAGACCAATCTGATCAGCTTCATCAAGATCAGTATATTCAAAATTCGGTTCTCCGGGATGCAAGGGATCAAGTGCACCGTTAGGTAATAGTTTACCGGCTGTCGGTACTCCATCACCTTCACCTTCATCTCCTGTATTTGATATGCCGTCAATCCCAACATCATCAGTTTCCGGGTTCCAATCATGATCATCATCTATTCCGTTAGACTGGCTTTCATCTATCATCCCATCACCGTCATTATCGATTCCGTCATTTGCATTTCCCGGACTTTCAAGAAACTTGCATGCAATAATACCATCCGGAATAGCATTTTCACCTATGCTGTTCCCGTCATCCTTAAAAGCTACCATGCTTCTGGAATAATTGGGAATATTATCTACATTATGCCCTGGAATTGAGTAAGGAGGGAAAAAAACACCAATATCATCACCGTTATCCTTTTGACCTCCAACATCAGGATCACCATAGACTCCGAAAAATACACTATCTAAATCTTTATCGCTGACATTTGTAATCGTATAAACAAAAAATACGGCGTTTTCTGCTAGTGAATTACTCCATTGTAATGCTCTTCCATCAACCTGTACTCCAATACCCATTTTCTTCGGATCGGAATTATATGGATAATAAGGGAATTCACGGTTATCCCTATCATCCATTGACCAGAATACCTCGAGATCGGCATTATTGGCATCCTGTTTTAAATAACCGGGCCAAACATATTTTCCCAATGCGGGGTTATACCAATCACGCGGCCAGCTGTCAGGTTTGCCATCTCTATCAGTATCAAAATCTGGGTTGTGAGCCATATTATCCTGATTCGGATCAGCATATCCGGACAGCGGTTCAAATTGCCATAGAGTATCCTCAGTTGGATTTATTTCAATTAGATCATCGCCTGGCCTTGCAGAGTGCGGGTAATCATCAAGTGCATCGGAAATTATATGAAGCCTTTTATTAGGGTTCCTTGCATCAGGAACAGAAGCGCCAACTATCGGAACAAACTGGAAAACATATGGTAATCCCTTCCACACTACATCTCCCAAATACCTGCTGGATTGATCTAATGTATATCCTCCTCCTATTCCTCCAAAATTAGTTACATAAACCAGAATTTTATTCCCGTTCATTATAAAATTTTTTCTATCCTTTATCCCTGTAGTTTTCGACAGCTTTCCGGCTTTACTTTCATTTTTATCTGGCGAATTCAGGAAACTCTTTATCTGAGATCTGTTCTGCAGTTGTTTCTGAATATAGTCCTTTACAGCCTGATGCTCTCCCGCAGTATTAGGATCCGGTTTCTGTGCTGCAGTAAAACTACTTAACAAAAAAGTAAAAATTAGTAGAAAAGTATTAATATATTTTATCTTCATTTAATATCTCCGTTAATATACTTTCAAAACTCTAATGTCAAACCTAATCTTACTTCCCTTGGAGGGAGGTAATAATCAGGCCGGACAAAATATTCACTGGAAGGTTTAATTAAAGGATTCAAACTAGCATAATGATCGGCTGCTTGAGTTGTTCCCAGCTCTTTCTCTAGTGTATAATCTGCCCTCCCGGTATTATCATATACAATGTTTTCATTCAAAGCATCGAAAAGGTTAAATACTTTCAGGAAGAATGTAACATTGATATCGGAAATATTTATTGTTTTATCAATTAGCAGATCAACGGTTGCCTGTGAAGGTTTACGAGAACTATTTGTCTTTAAAAATACTTGTTCAAAAAGGAGCTGCGGGGTATAAGGTAAACCGGAACCTATTCTTCCGACAATCGTTGCATTCCACGTTTTACCGCCAAAGTTTAAAGTTGCATTTAATGTATGAGGCTGATCCCAGTTCAGGTAATAAGGTATCTTTTCACTTTGTCTGCCTGAAGCAAGATCTAAAAATGCAGCTGCAGATCTTGTATCGCTTCCTTCAGTAGTTTGATATGTATAATCAAGAGTTGCACCAAAAAATTCATCCGGATTCCTTCTTTTTCTTAAGGAAAATGTAATCCCTTTAATATTTGCATAATCTTTATTTACATACATAAAATAAGCCTTAGTTGCTGTCGCCTGGATTTTCTGAAGAGCAAGTAAATCCCTTACGTCTTTAACAAACCCTGTAACATCAAATGACAGATTATCAAGTAATTGCTGCTGCAGACCGATTTCATAAGTAATAGTTCTTTCAGGATTCAGGTTTGCATTACCAAAAGTTGGAGTCCCCGATACCGGATATTTGAAATCCGGATTGTCATATAAATAAGTGAATGGAGGTATCTGGAAAAAATGTCCGTATGAAAAATGAATAATTCCTCTGTCGGTTATCGGGAAGGAAATACCCACCCTCGGGCTAACTTGATACTTGGCCGATGAGTTTTTTAATAAAATACTCTTATCTACATTATCCGGTATCGCAGGATCATATGGCGAAGGATACTTTGTATCGGTAGAATATTTTGAATCGGAATCAAAATAGTCAAGTCTTAATCCAACATTTAATATAAGACTCTCAAATTCCATTTTATCCTGAATATAACCGGAGATTTTAATTGGTTTTTTTGTATAACTGTCATGCAGAATATTATCAACAGGGGGGATAAAAGATGCTTGACCATCTTTTAATACAGTAAAATCCTCATAATATAGTGTGTAATTGGAATATTCGGCACCTAATTTAATTTCATGATGAAGATTAAGCTGGCTAGTTAAATCAAATTTTCCGTTTAGGGTTCTGGTCTTTTGATAGAATTGTTCATTCAAAGTACCGCCGACCGGAAAAGTATTATCAGCCACATACTGTAGACTGCTTGCATACCTTGGGTCAGCCTGTAATCCGGTTAAATCCATGCCCGCAGAGAAATCTGCTTCATTACCGGAGGCATCAAGTAAAGGATACAGGTACCTTTTATAATCATTTACATTATAGGACCCTTTAAGAGAGTAGAAAGTAGAATTACCTATTACATGCCTAAATTCAATTGAATTAAACAGCCCCGAATTGTAGCGGTGATAGCCAGCATCAGGGTTATATTTTAGATCATGATTATAAAGCTGATATTTCGAATTTGATATTAAAAAGTCGTAATTAATTTTAAAAGTTGAAGAAGGTTTAATAGTAATCTTTGCATTCCCGTTCCAGTCTTTGCTTGGATTCATTGAAACAACCTTACCATCACCTGTAGCAAGAACACTTATACTGTCGGCACTAAGGTATTGAATATAATCACCTGGCTGGTGCTCTCTAATACCGTACAAATATCCTTTATCATCATTAAGTCTGCCTGAAACAAAAAATGTTACATAATCATTCAGCAGAGGAATAGGTCCACCTAGAGTAAACTCAGTTACATAATTATTAACCGGATCAACCGAATTAATATTATAAAAAATATCTTTATGGCTGCTGAGATAGTCCCCTGAATAAAAGGAAACGCTTCCGGTATACTTATTTGTTCCTTCTTTAGTAATTGAATTTACAACTCCGCTTAATGCATTACCGTATTCAGCATTAAATGTACCGCTGACTACAGATAATTCCTGTATAGCATTGGTAGCTATCTCAACTGATTTGGAATTATCATAAGGGTTCACAATTGAAATACCGTTTACATTATACGAAACCTCACTGGAGCGCCCACCTTTAATATGGATATTTCCGTCTACATCTTTAATAATACCAGCCTGCAAAGTTAATAACTGATCTACATTTTCAACGGGCAAAGCAGAAATTTGAGCAGCATCTACAGTAACTTGTGAAGAAGTTAAATCCTTTCTTACCAGAGGTTTTTGAGCTTCTACAACTACAGTTTCAAGCCCTATAGTTTCGGAAGAAAGCTGAACATCAATGGTAGTTGTAAAATCACTGGATACATTAACATTTGTAACCATTTTTTTCTGATAGCCTACACCTGAAAAAACAAGACTGTAAGTACCGGGCTCTATATTAATTATTATGTAAGAACCGTCTGCTCCGGTTGCAGCTCCTTGAGTTGTTCCCTGTATTATTACATTAATACCAAGCAAGGGCTCGGATGATTGTGCATCTGTTACTTTCCCGGTTATTTTCCCTGTATTCCCTGCAAAAATATTTATAGATGAAAGCAAAATTAACAGAAATGGAATATAAAAAATTGATTTTCTGTTCATAGTAACCTCAATACATCAATGTATTAATAGAATTATATAATAGTTCAGTGTTAAAAAAGGTTAGTATATTCATTGGTTTAAAGAGTAAAAATGATCTTTAGATTTCTCCCATCGTTTTTGTATATAAAATGGAGCTTAACCCTATTTTATGAGATAAGTCCAAAACTCAAACCTCCGGGTGGCTATGCCAAAAACCCCGGAGGTTTTAAGAAATATAATATTGTTATTACTATAATGCCTTTTGGCACCTGAAATTTTCATCAGAATCTGTGAAAATCTGCGAAATCTGCGTCTTACTTTAAGAGAACCATTTTCTTCGAAGTAACCTGATTACCTGCTTTCAATCTGTATACATAAGTGCCGCTGGCAAGATTACTCGCTTTAAAGTTAACATCATATGAGCCTGCTTTCATTAACTTCCCGTTAATTAATGTAGCAACTTCTTCTCCTAAGATATCATACACTTTTAACTCAACAACCATTTCCTTTACTAACCCGAATTTAATAGTAGTTGATGGATTAAAAGGATTAGGATAATTTTGATTTAGATAAAATTGTTCCGGTATATTATTATCTGCCATTCTAATGCTAACAGGAGTATATTGTATATCAAGTATTGCAAGGTCGGCAGTAGTATCATTAGCAACTCCTCTTGTATAACCCTGAGTATAAAGCACTTCGTCAGCAGAATCTCCGTCAACGTTAGCAACATAGAAAACATCAAGCTGACCGCCCGCTCCGCCCGGTGCGGGAACTAATAATGAGTCGATTGTGGAAATTTGATAATTTGCAGGATCACTTATTGCTCCACCTTCAAATTCAACACGGTATACTGCATTATTTGGAGTACTCGCATTTCTTGTACCGAATACAAAATCCGGATGTCCGTCATTATCTAAATCCCCTCCAGCTGCACCATTCAACCTTCCAGCTCCAGGGCAGGTGCCAACATGAAAAGTCTGCAGTGTATCCGCTACCTGTTTCAATACATAAACAGTATCATCCGACCAGCCGCCTAAAATAATTTCAGGAGTTCCATCGTTATCTAAATCTGCAGTAACGCTTCCTTTAAAAGAACCTGTTTCTCCTGCTACATTTGTTAATGCGGGCATAGAGGTATATGTCCCATTTTCAACTTTAACCGGGTAAATTAAACCGGTACCAGCAAACAGATATATGGTATTGCCGACTACATCACAATCCCATACGCTCCCCATACCTGTCTGATTCGCATCATTCAGTCCGTTTGCTTCAATAGTCCAGGTTTCGCTTCCGTCTCCATTGTCCGGGATTTTATCTACGGAAACTACCCCGTAATGCCATTCTGCAGCCTGATCGCAAAAGATTATTTCATCAGTTCCGTCACCATCAATATCAGTAACTTTAAGCTGAAGCGGTCTTAAATTATAGTCAGCCTCATCAGTGAGTGTAGTAGAAGCATTCGGTGAATAACTGCCGAATCCATCATCTACTCCTAAGTTATCACTGCCGTCACCAACAACTTCGTATACTATTATACGTTCTGGATTATGATTAATTAACGAAGGATCAGGAGGATCAGGATAATTAGGAGGCGCCCAAATTAATTCAGGCTTTCCATCCTTATCAAGATCACCCCAAGCAAGCCCAATCCATGTATTTTGTGCCTGCCCTGGAAGAGAAGCACCCCATACTGAATCCCATGATGCAGTGGTTGAATTCCATTCAAACTTGTAGATCTTTGGAATCAGTTCACCGGTTAATCTATCAATATAATTTGCATTAACGGTATAAAGATCCGGCTTCCCGTCTTTATCCCAATCAACTCCAGCGATTACGTTTCCAAATCCTCCGCCGCCGGGTTCATATTTAAGAGTGTGAATTGTAGTTCTTTGAAATACATCCTGTGCATTCAGAGAAATTATAAATGAAATGAAAAATATAACAGTAAGAAGTTTCTTCATGATGCCTCCGATTATGTGAGTGGTTATCGAAAAATAACATTTACAAATTAAACTTTATTTTCTCCTTATGCAATAATTATTTTAATAAAATTTATGCATTTATGCGGTAATTTTATACAAAACAAAAGTGCAATCCCCGATAGAAAGAAATTTTTCGAAATTTAGTAGAATTAATAACTGTTCCTGCATTATTTTTAGTCTATAATTCAGATATTTTTATAAAATATATTTATATTTAAGAGTAAAATGAAATTAACATTCAAGCCTTATATTCTCGAACTAAAACATGTATTTACTATTGCAGTAAATTCACGTACTACAACTCCCGTAATGCTTACGCAAATTGAACATGAAGGGGTAATCGGGTATGGTGAAGCCTCAATGCCTCCATATCTCGGAGAATCTCATGAAACGGCTGCATCATTTTTATCAAAACTCAATCTTAATCAATTTAAGGACCCTTTTGACCTGGAGAATATACTTAATTATGTGGATTCCGTTGCCGAAAAGAACACTGCTGCCAAAGCATCAATTGATATTGCACTTCACGACCTTATTGGTAAATTGATTAATAAACCATGGTATTCGATCTGGGGATTTGATAAGAATAAAACTCCTAACACTTCTTTTACAATCGGAATAGATACTGCTGAGGTTATAAAACAAAAAGTGAAGGAAGCTGAAATTTATAAAATACTGAAAATAAAGCTTGGTGGGGAAAATGATAAAAAAATGATTGAAACCATTCTTTCACTTACAGATAAACCTCTTACAATTGATGCAAACCAGGGATGGCGTGATAAACATTTTGCTCTTGATATGATTAACTGGCTTAATGAAAAAAATGTGGAATTTATTGAACAGCCTATGCCCAAAGATCAAATCGATGATATTGCATGGCTTACCGAACATAGTCCCTTACCGATAATCGGAGATGAGTCTGTCCAAAGAATTCATGATGTTATTAAAGCATATGGAGTTTTTAGCGGTATAAACATTAAACTCATGAAATGTACCGGTCTTCGGGAAGCACATAAAATGCTTTTACTCGCTCGTTCCTTAGGAATGAGAGTTATGATAGGATGCATGACTGAAACCTCCTGCGGAATTTCCGCTGCTTCCCAACTATCCCCCATGGTTGACTGGGCTGACCTCGACGGAAATTTACTAATAAAAAATGACCCATATGAAGGAACAAAAGTTATTGACGGCAGACTCGTCCTAAATGATAAACCCGGTATAGGATTAATTTAAGAAGGGGTTAATGACTATATTATCCAAAGGTTAACACCGTGGCTTTAGCCCGGTGTTTCTATTATATACTATAGTCAGAATGTGATATTATACATCTTTTCATTTCATATAATCTATCACCAACTTCATCACCTCATCCCTGCTCTTTTCCCCAAGTATCGTCTCAAACGGAAAACCTAACACAACCACCCCATAACTTTTCTTATACGCAACACCCGCACCAAAATGATTTTCAGAGTATCTGAGTATAGTTTCTCCCCCGTCTGCTGGATATAGTGCATCGGGAGCTTCAACTGCATATATACTATCATTTAACTCCGTATTATATTTAATAAATATACTGTCTTTACTAAAAGTTGAAGGGATTGAAAATACATTCCCTAATCTATCTGCATACCCGTTTGACCATTTATACTTCAATGTATTCTCTGCAAATCCAATGTCTAAAGAATCAGATTTGGAAAACAAATCCGTACCTACATAGGCACCTGAAATAAATATATTCCCCCCTGAATTTAAATATTTCTTAATTACATTTTGAAACTTCTGTGGAAATGTTTTATACAGCAATCCATGAATCGAATCCTCAACCGCTTTCTCCCAATGAGTTGTTTTTTCTTCCCCTAAAATCAAATCAATGAGTTTATATTTTGATAAGTTAACTAGCTTATCCCAAACTGCTTCATTGCTGCATGATACAAAAGAATATCCGTTAGCTTTTATGGATTTACCATGCACGTAAGGGTAATCAAAAGTATTTCCCGCAACAATTTTAGCTTCATAATCCGAATGGCTCGCACCATGACCCGGATTATCATCTGTAATCCACTTAGACTCCGGATCAAAATCATACTGTGCCCCTACATAGCTCATTTCATACTTATCAAAAACTCCCGCATCAACATTATTTAAATATCCGGAAAACGAATCGGTTTTTACTGATGCCGGTGCACAAATTCTATCAAACCCGTTGATTATTAAAACAGGTTCTTTACCATTATCCATTCTGCAGACAGATAATATTTCCGACGGAAAACTCTCTCCTCCATTATTAACCGCTGCTACTTTATAGCTATAAATTTTACCTGGAATAATATCTTTATCCTCATACATAGTATCGTTAACAATTATTCCATTATCAAAATCACTATCACCAATCCTTTTATACACTACATATTTATCCGGAACGGCTGAAGGTTCGAGAGGATCCGTTTCAGGTTTCCATCTTAAAATAAATCCCCCTGATTCATTAAACTCAGTGGAAAAATGGGTTACGGGCAAAGGCTGAACAACATAATTAAATCCGTATTGAGCCGAGAGAAATTTGAGCATACCTTTATATATTGCTCTTGAAACATCAAATCTGAAGCGCGGATCAAGATTAAATTTTGTATCGAGAAAATTTTCATGTGAAAGGAGTTCAAGCAGAAGTGAAGGAACATTAGGACGCATAGCTTCACTGTATTTTGCATCCCATAGCCACCTTCTATTCCAGATTGGATCATATTTAGCTCTTATATCATCACAGATTTGAGTCTGTACAATATCTGCTAGATCCCTGTTGGCAAACCTTGATACACTGTCGGGAAATTTATTATTATTATCAATTGAAGGTATACTGTAAATTGATAAAGTGCCGACTGTAGTATCATGCTTGGTCATTCCGGCATCAGTATGAAATGCAAGCGAGAGATCAATAGGAATCCCGAGACCTTTAACATTTCTATCTTTACTTGGGCCATAGGGTGCACCGTATAAATAATTTCCATATTCCGCCCGGTTCTGATAATCATCATTATAATCCAATGTATCATGATTTAGGTTATAAACGAGTGTATCGGGCATGCCTGCAAACTGAAGCCAGTACCTTGAACCTTCGGCAAATTTCGGACGGCTGCTTGTACCTCCTCCTCTTTCAATTACTCCCATCCCGCCGCCGAATCTTACAGCATCTGCAGATACAATTTTCCCGGATACTCTGCTTTCGTTTGTAAGAATAACACTGCCGGTCTCCCCGCTCTTTCCTTTCTTAAACTTATACTCCCCGAGATAAAGCCATGTACCCCCTCCAATCTGCTGGTTAACCAGGAACTTAGTCGAACCGCCAAGATAATTTACTGTATAATGCGCATCATCGATACTCTTTTCAGAAGACACGTATGAAATATATACTGCATAATCTCCGGTCTCAGGTATGTCCGGAATCCAGGCAGCTTCAGTAGTTTGTTTAACTCCGGAATAAGTAATTCTATATTTACCCAATTTAAAGGGATTAACACCCGATTTATAAGGCGGATTCCCTATTCCGAACCCCTCTCCTTCTCCATCAAACCAGGAGGCAGAATCATTTTCATCTCCTTCGGTATAATTTCCCGAGCTATCATCAACTATTACTTCATTATTCTGCAAATCTCTTTCTCTCGGGATAAAAACATTTGCCCCTGCATTTTCAAGCATAGGCATTAAATACGGGATTACGTAAGAATAAGGTCCCAGATCTTCAACCGTCTGATATAACCGCGCACGCTGCCACATCCATCTATGCCTTCTGTTATTATAATACCAGCCATGGCTCGGCCAAACTAAAATATTTCTATCAATCAGTCCGTTTATTGCCTGGTATGGTCTGCTGATATTTTTTATAACTGGTTCTGGACGTTCTCTATTTATCGGTAACCTGCTTTTATCATACCCGGATTTATCCCTGTAAAAATTCGGTATAAGCTCTTCGATAGTTTTATGCAAAGTATGAATTGAAAAGCTGTAATCGGAAAAATCATTTCCATAAAAACTCTTCACTGTAGAATATATTTCCTCAACACTATTCTTCCTAAAAGGCATATAAGACAGATTCCTATTAAAATAGATATCAATTTTTTTAAGATCTTTATCGATTATAACTGTATCTATTTTGGCAGTAGGAGGAATTTGAAGCGAGGAATAACTTTTATGAAATTCCTGTTTGAACTCCGCAGATTTATCGTATACCGACACCCTGCTTACCGAAGCACACCCCGAAATTAGAACAATTAAAAAAACTGAATAGAAGACATATAAATATTTCATCATTTTTTATTCTTAAATTAATTGTTGCTATTGTTAAATTGATAAAAGGTTAAATTACTAAGTTATTATATTGTTATGGGTTAACAATTTAGCAATTTAGCAATTTAACCATTAACTTTTATTTCAAAACCACCATTTTTCTAGAAAAAGAATAATTTTCTGCAGCCAGTCTGTAAATATAAATACCGGATGCGAGATCTGAAGCATTAAAAGTAATTTCATAATAACCTTTATCTCTATATCCGTTAATAATAGTTTTAACCTTCTGACCCAAAAGGTTATAGACCTTCAGTGAAATAAAGCCTGAATGGGGTAAACTAAAGTCTATATTTGTTGACGGATTAAACGGATTCGGGAAAATTTTGCGATAAAGAATAATCAGCAGGTATTTCATTATTATCATGAACTCCCAGTACTTCCATAGTCTTAAATCCAAACGCATTTGACCATAAGCTTGAACCATATTCATTTATTCCGGCGACACGCCAAAAATAATTTGTTAAAGGATTAAGGTTTTCCAGGTTAAATAAAGTATCTGTAATACCTGAAGTATCTAAAATAATTGTCTGATCATTAAAAGTTAAACTTTTTGATAGCTGCAGCCTATAGGTATCTGCAGTTGAGGAACCGGTCCATTTCAAAACAGGATTAAGAGAAACATTTAAAGAAGCATGCGGCGGTTCTAATAAAAAAGCATTTACCGGGAAACCGGTAGTAAAATTATAAACCGTGAGAGAAGCTGCTCTCTCCCGCTATATTTAATGCTTTAACTCTCCAATAATATTTAGTCTGCCCTGATATTCCTGTTATTATAGAATGTAGTGTCCGTTAAACTGCTTACATTAAATAAGATATTTGAATTAAAAGTTGAATCTGTTCCAATTTGAAGATGATAGGCGGAAGCCTGATCAGCGTAGAACCATTTAATCCTAACAGTATCCCTAATATTCATCTGATAATCGAACGGCTCTGACAATAGAGGATTTGAAGGCTTAGTAATTTCCACAATATTGCCCGGAAGACTTTCATTATAATTTCTGTCTAACGCAGTGACAGAAAAATAATAAGGAGATGCAATGCCTGATGAGGAAGGAGAACTTTCCCTTTTTCCTTCTATAGACAAAATATTTTCAGCATTTTCATATTCACTTTGTTGAGGAGTAGAATTATTAAAGTGATAAACTACATACCTGCTGGCTGTATCACCATCAATTGCGGTAGCGGGTAAATCCCATTTTAGTTTGGATATACCGGAAGAACCGCTTCTTCCAAATACCAGATTTAATGGGGGATTTGGTTTAATAGTATCTTTCCAGTTCATTACTGGGAGCAGAGCAGGATATTTGAAAAGATTATTTTTTAATGAATCTGTAAATCCTTTTTCGTTATCCAGCACCCCCGCCATAGTTCTAAAGAATATACTTCCCTGAACATGAGGATTATTCCTATTCGCTCTAACCTGATTAGGAAGTTCTATTGCAGCCCAATTTTGCTGATCCCCCAGATGATATGGAGCCAAACCGGGATAAAGATGCCTGTTATAGGCAGCAGCTGAATCTCCCCACCAGGGTAAGAGTTTTCTGTAATCCTGCCCTCCTCCGAATTTCCAGTAAAGCTGCGGAGCAATGTAATCTACTAGTGCCTTGATGCAGCCATGCCATAGGGTCACAATATATTTCACTATAAGCATCGAGACCTGTTGTTCCTGGAGGAACACCATTTTTCCAGATTCCGAATGGAGAGATTCCGAATTTTATAAATGGTTTAACAGCTTGAATACTGTCATGAACTTCCTTGATAAAAATATTGACGTTATCACGCCGCCAGTTGCCTCTATTTGTAAAGCCCCTGCTGTAATGGGCAAAAGTTGCATCATCCTCGTTGGTTATACCTTCATAAGGATAGAAAAAGTCATCAAAATGAACACCATCAATGTCATATCTTTTAATAATGTCCATAATAACCGATGTTACATAATCTCTAACCATTGGTAACCCGGGATCCAGTATAATCTTCGTACCGAATCTAATCAGCCAATCAGGATGTAGTACAGTAACGTGATTAGGTGCTACAGGATAATCAGTCGTATTTCTGTCAGCTTGATAAGGATTGAACCAGGCATGTATCTCCATCCCTCTTTTATGAACCTCTTCAACCGCAAATTGAAGTGGATCATAAAAAGGATTGGGAGCTTTTCCCTGCTGTCCGGTTAACCAATATGACCACGGTTCAATATCGGAAGAATACATGGCATCGCATTCAGATCTTATCTGAAAAATAACCGCGTTAATTCCGGCTGCCTTTAAGCCGTCTAATATATCTATAAGATGCTGTTTCTGCTGGTCTGTAGTAAGAAACGGGGAAGAAGGCCAATCAAGATTAAGTACCGTAGCAATCCAGGCACCCCTGAATTCTCTTTTGGGATGATTTGATTGTGCATTAATTAATATTTGGAATATTAAAACCGGTAGAAATAATCTAATAAAAATCCTAATCATCCCTATTATGTTTAACAATAAAAAACAATTTACTTTACATTTGATATTATTATAAACCAATCCATAAATGCTTTTAATTCGTACTCTTACTCTTGCTCGTAATCGTAATCTTACTCGATATTCCTAAAACCAGCAAGTCAGAACTATTAAACTCTATTGTTATATTGCTCTATCGCTATGCCCCAACAATTTAACAATTTAGCAATAAAACAATTTTTAACACTTGCTCTTGAACTTGCTCTTGCTCTTCTTACTTCACCACCATCATCTTTCTAGCAATCATTACATTACCCGCAATTAACCTGTATATGTAAGTTCCCGAAGCTAGATTAGATGAATTAAAATTGACATGATAATTGCCTGCACCTAAATTTTCATTAACAAGAGAGGCAACTTCCCTGCCTAAAATATCATACACTTTTAATGTAACAAGTCCCTGTTTAGCAATCGCAAATTTAATTTCCGTAACTGGATTAAATGGATTCGGATAATTTTGTTCAAGACCAAATTCAGCTGGTATATTTTCATTATCTGAAACATATAAAGCAGAGGTTGTTTTAAATCCAAACCCATCCGACCAGAAGCTTATACCATATGTATTCTTTGCATTAACACGCCAATAATAAATTTTGTTTGCTGTTAATGGTGCTACTACTGACAATGTTGTATCAGTCAGAGTAGTATCTATAACAAAAGTATTATCATGAAACTGTACAGATGTAGATACCTGAATCCTGTAAGAAGAAGCATCTTCTGTAGAAAACCAGGTAAATACCGGCGTTAATGAAACTCCCGTAGCCGTATGGGCTGGAGTATTCAGGACCGGAGGTATTGGAATCCCTGACTTAAAACTATATACATCCGAATAGTCACTCTCTCCTACCTGTCCAAAGGCTTTAATTCTCCAGTAGTAATTTTGTCCCGGTACAATATTGTTAAAATTTATTTGTGTACTTCTGTATTCGCCCGTTAATAAAACAATTCCGGAATTAAAAGTTGAATCATTAGAAACCTGAGCAATATACCTTTCCGCACTTGTATCTGCCGACCAGCTTAATTTTGCAGTCATACTTAAGTCATGACTGTCGTCAGCCGGAGAAGTTAATTCAGGTTTTTCAGGTATTAAGGAAGCTAAATTTAATGAAGCAACATTGCTCATATCCGATTCATTTGAATATCTGTCAATTGCAGTTACACCATAATACTCACCTTTTGTAACAGAATATTTAGCATCGTTTGAAGGCAGCATCGTTAAGCCTGCTAATCCGAAAAGATTAGTAGAATCGTTGATATCCGGCGGATTATTTTCCGATCTATATACTATATAGAAAAATGCAGTGTCTCCGTCCGCTGATGCAGCAGGTTTATCCCAGTGAAGTTCATATTTCCCATTGGTTGAATTTATTTCGAATCTAAGATTAGAGGGAGCGTTTGGTTTGTAGTTATTCTTATCTTTCCATTTCATTTTAGGAGTTATAGCCGGATGGGTAAAATAATGATATTCAAGTGTATCGTTGCAAAAGCTGTAATTGTTTGTTACACTATTCGAACTGAAAAAAACTCCGCCTTTAATAGTTGAAGTATTCCTATTGGTAGCAGTTTCCCACGTGAGCTCTGTAGAAGCAAATTCGTTGTATCGATAAGCAGCCTGTCCGATATATAAATCCCGTCCCTTAAGAAATGAAGGGCTGGTCCAGTTAGCCTGATAACCTCCGTAATTTTCCCAGTATAGCTGGGGCATAATATAATCGATATATGGTTCTCCCGAAAAGGAAATGCCTGTAGAATCGGTATAATTCCCTGCCAGCCAGTCTCCCGGATTGCAATATATTGTCCCGTTAACCGAAGGATTCCCTGAAGGGCTAACACCAAACTTTACCCATGGTTTTACGGCATTAATACTATCGTTTATCATTTTTAATAACAAATTAACATTATTTTCACGCCATTTAGCTTTATTTGTAAAACCGTTAGGATATTTTGCAAAAGTTGCATCATCATTGAATGAACCATAATCAGTATAGGGATAAAAATAATCGTCAAAGTGAATTCCGTCTACATCATATCTTTCAACTACATCCATCACAATACGTAAAACATATTTCCTCACTTCAGGTAAACCGGGATTAAGAAAGCGGTATTCACTTCCGCTGCATTTTATAACCCAATCCGGATGCTTTTGAATTACATGATTGGCTGAAACCTGGCTCCCGCCTGATAATTCTGCCCGGTAAGGATTCAGCCATGCATGCAGTTCCATTCCTCTGTTGTGAGCTTCAGTTATAGCATATTTAAGAGGATCATAACTTGTATCAGACGGTGCAGTTCCCTGTGTTCCTGTTAAATAACCGGACCACGGTTCATATTTACTTTTATAAAAAGCATCGCATATTGTGCGGACCTGGAAAAAAATAGAATTAAGCCCGTAACTTTTATGAGAATTGAAAATATTAATAAGCTGGTTTTTCTGATTTTTAATATCATTTGCAGTTGTACCCTGTGTATAAGGCCAGTCTATGTTTGTTACAGTAGCAACCCAGATACCTCTTAATTCTTTTTTAGGAGAGTCGAACTGGCAAAAAACCAAACTGCTGAAAAGAAATAAAAATAATAGTAGAACTTTTTTCATAATCACCAATCTTTAAATTAAAATAAAAAGCCGGGTACATGACCCGGCTTTATAAATTTTCTCAAAAAAGATTTCCTTATTTCAGGAGCATCATTTTTTTAGAAATTCTAACACCATTTGCTGTTAATTGATAAATGTAAGTACCGGAAGCAAGTTTTGATGCATCGAAAGTTGCACTATAATTTCCGTTAACAAGATTCTCATTGACAAGAGTAGCAACTTCCTGTCCTAATACATCATAAACTCTTAATGTTACCAATCCCGGTTCGGCAACAGAAAATTTAATCTGTGTTGTCGGGTTAAAAGGATTTGGATAATTTTGTGAAAGATTGAAATCTTTTACAATAACATTATCATTCTTTTTAACACCGGTAGCAGTATTTACGAACATCTGAACAGGTGAATATGTATCGTTACCGAAACATGCAACATAAGCAGTATCTCCACCCGGACTGAATGCAATTCCTCTTGGTCTTGCATCTTCACCGGCATTGGTTATATGCCAATGTAAACTATCTTTGATTGTCCAGGTATTAACATCCCATGCATACCATGTTGGATAAGTATAACCGGTTGTTGTTCCGGGATAACCATTCGGAAGACCACCTGCCGCAGAACCTGAACTTGCCCATAAATAACCGGTTTTAGGATTCCATGCCATAGATTCGCAAGCAAACCCTTTCATAACAGTATCTTTTACGGTATACGGATCAAATTCCGAAGCTCTATTATATTCGACAACTGAGTTCAAAGTATAACCTGCATTATAGATAGTGTTTCCGTCTGCAGATACTTCCAATGTACGCGAGAAACCACCTGCAGTATCAACAGCAGATCCGGCAGATGAAAAATCACTTCCCCAGGCATAAATAGGATAGCCAGGGAAAACGCTTCTGGTAAAGATATTACCTGAAGCATCAACTGCGGGTGCTGTTAGGGTAGCACCATCACCTGTTGCAGGATTTACTAACTTATTCATTCCTTCACCTGTTTTATAATTAACTCTATATAAAACATTAAAAGCTGCAAATAGAATGTTGCCATCCTGATCTTCTCTCATGCCTCTGGAGCTATTAAAGTTGGTATCAGTTACACCATCGACTGTTATTGTTTTAATTCCGTTAATAGAGGCAGGGGTGCCATCCGGATTATATACAAATACCTCGCGTACTTTAGAAAATGTACCCTGAGCATTTTGAAGACTATCGGTGGTACCATAAAGCTGTATCCAAACTTTGCCATCGGGATCCGCAGCTATACCATGTGCGCCTAATCCGCCGCCTCTGAAACTTGTATCAGGGAAAGCACCCATATAGCTCCATCCCTGAGCGAAAAGCTGCGCACTCATTATCAAAGAAAGAACGCAAATAATAGAAAAGATTTTTTTCATGATTCTACTCCTTTTTTATGATTGGGGAAATATTTCCTTTTTAAGTAAACAAGATTAAGAAAAAAAATGTTATTGTCCGTAATATGGAGCACCTTGTTTCTGGACAGTTAAACGTAAAATAGTCTGAAATATTGTGGGTGAACCCGTAGCAATATCTACAACCTGACCTCTGGTGTAATATAAATAACCGTCCTGATCCCAGTATAAGAACAATGCAGGTGCCTTAGCTAAAGTTCCCGGGAACAATATTTCAGAGGACAGATTAGAATTTATTACTACTATCGGGTTGTTAATATTATTTGTAGCAAGGTACATAGTACCGTCGGTTGCAAATTCAATTGCGTTAACATTTGGACTGCCGTAATTTTTTGAATAATCATAATACACTGAAGGATTTCCTAGATCTCCGTTGCCGTCAATCGGGAAACTCTGTATAACAGTAGATGAATCGGTTTTTACGACACAGTAAAGGCTGCCGTTGAAAAATCTTAGTGCGGTAATGTTTCCGGTAAACGGATACGAAACAATGGTATTATCCGTTTTTATTTTATATATGGAAGTATTATTACCTACAGCCCATAAATTACTTGATGGATCATAATCAATTGAAGAAACTTTGGCTTTACTATCAGAAATAACTACAAATGTAGAAGGGGCACCTCCTCCAGCCGGAATCTGGAACAAAGCTCTGGCATTATCCTGCCTTACCGTAACCATAATTCCACCGGGTCCAAAACGCATAGAAATCCAGTTTCCTTCTGTACCTTTAGGTGCATAATCAAGCAACGTCCCGTCAGGAGTTATTTCCTTAACTCCCTGTCCGACATTTAATTCATTGGTCATAGAAACATATACATTCCTGGATGCATCTATAATAAAATCATACGGTTTTTGGAATTGGGTAAAACCAAAGAACTGATAAACAGCAGGATTAAGCTTATATTTTACTTCATTACTAAATAATTCCGCATCTGTTGTGGCAACCCTAAAGTTTCCTGTTTCAAATCTGGATGTATCGCTTAATAGAGCTGGCGCACTGATTACTATTGACGTTGATGTAGCCGAGATTATAGTCGCCTGCCGGTTGTTGAAGTAAACTATATTCTTACTGGCATCCGGAGAAAAATTTGTTCCCGTTATAGTCAGCCGATCCAGACCTGCAAGAGCAGAATCCGAAGGAGAAATTGAAGTAATAGCTGGGGTTGCACCTATTGGCCCGGTAGGAACATCACTAAACAGACTTGGTGTCGGTTCTTCCTTACATCCGGCAATAGTTATTATAAGTATTATTATAACTGAATAAAAAATATTGTAAAATTTTTTCATACTCTTTCCAAATATTTTTAGAGCAAAAATTAATAAGCAAAACGAACTGATAATTGCTGTACTTTATCAAATACACCGAATGATGTATAGGCATAATCGACTCCGAAATCAAAACCGGAAAAAGAATGTTCCAGACCTACGCCTGCACTTATTCCTTTTTCATCGTTCGGAGTTTGATAACCCACCCTTAAAGAAAGCAATTTCATAAAAGTATATTCAGCGCCAATCGCTACCTGTTCCGGGTAATCTCTAGGGTGTGAAGCATCAAATGACAACAATAACGAGTGCATATCCTTATCAACATCCAGCAGATCTGCCGCGTTAAAGGATATACCTATTTTAAACATTAATGGAAGTTGGAAACCATCTTTTACATATTTTACTTCCCGTGAAAAATTTCTTACATCCATACCGAAATCAAGACTTTTAAAGCCGGTTTTATAGATAACTCCGAAATCAAAAGCCATTACATTAGTTTCCGCATTCGAAGTTCTGCCGCTGGGATTTCCGTTACCGTCAACCTGTACGTCACCGGTTATAGCTGTACCAAGGGACTGCCTGACATATTTAACATTTCCACCGACAGAAAATTTATCGGAAAGTGCCTTTGCATATCCTACTCCTACCGATAAAGCATTTGGAGAGAATGTGCCTACATCAAGAAATCCCTGGTCATTATTATACCTAATGGTCCCCTGCAGATCTCCGTAATCGACAGACTCAATGTTTATTCCAAGCACTCCGTAATCTCCGTCGAAAGGAGCAAAAGCAACTCCTCCGTAGATATATTTTATATCTGCAATATAGTTCGTGCTTCCTAATGTAATACTTGCATAATTAGTAATTCTTGCCATCCCTGCCGGATTATAAAACATAGCTGTTGCATCCGAATGAAGCGAAGTGACTGCTTCGCCCATTGCACTTGCTTTGGCATCAAGTGAAACATTCAGGAATTTCATCCCGGTTTGAGCAAGCTTCTGTTGTGCTAATATATTGGAATTAACTAAAAATAAAGCTATTCCAACTATTGCTAATATTTTAAATTTATTTTTCATTATCATACTCTTTATTCTAATTTATTATCTGATAACTACGAATTTTAATATTTTATTTTCGCCGGTTTCGTCATTATGGATTACTGCTATATATAAACCGCTAACCACTATTTGATTTGACGAAGTAACCGAATCCCAGTAAGCGTCACCGCTCCCATCCGTATGTTCGATAGTATAAATTAATTCACCGATTTCCGTATATATTTTAATTGTACACTTTCCGGGAATATTAAAGAAAGCAAGACGGTTAGGCTGCTGATCCCCGAAGGTTAACTCTGCCGCAGCACCAATATAAAAAGGATTCGGAACAATTCTAACCTGATCCAGGCTTGTTCCTGCCTGCCTCTTCAAAGTACCCGGATTATATGTCTGCGTATAATACCTGCTGCTTCTCAAAGCTCCGGCAGGAGTCATTGCAGAACCATCATTATCAGATCCTCTCCCAACACTTACTATATAATAATAATATAAGAGTCCTCTTACCGGTGTTATATCATCATAATGTCTTTCAGATACTCCTGCAGAATATAATAAATGATAAGTACTGTCATAACTTCCTACAGCACGATAGATCTCAAATCCTGCGAGAGCCGGGTCAGTACCATCGGCTGTCCAATCAAGTGAAATCCTATCTCCTCCGGAGGTTACTGTAAAAGTCTGTGGTGGTTTGGGAGGTTCAGGAATATTATATCCTGATTCATAATTGGCTAAAATTCTATGAAAAGTCTGGAATAAAGAATCCCTGCCGGTCATTACGGCAGTATTTTTTGCTACATTAGCAGCATCTTTATTTCCTGAAGTATACTGTTGCTTATAAGCTCTGCCTATTTCAATACATTGTTCCCTGCTCAAACCATTGATTGCTTCAGCCATTATAATATGAACACTTTGTCCAGGCGCTAAAGTATATGGTCCATAACCATTAGCTGAAGAAAAACCGCCTGAAGTTCCTAATGAAGGATCACCCCATTTAGATGGATTAATAAAATCTCCGTCCGGCTGAACTTTATCCGCATGGCGCGGATCTACATGTCCTCTTGCTATAAAATTATTATATTCAGCACCCATTTTAGCCGTATTATATGCATCGTTATTAGAATTAAGCGGGTCATCCGAGCTTTCATAGGAAGTTGTAGAAGGCTGACCGGGATCATCTGTTGTATCGTCTGCAGATTTATCTGCGTGAATTGTTAACATTCCCATAAATTGCGGAGCACCTAGCCTGCCTATAGTATCACTGGGAGAAATATTTATTGCAGGAGTCCAGATAGGAACACCCAAATTATCGTAAGCCGTAAACGGAGGATAATGCCCCTGCCAGGAATATTGAGCTCTAAATTGTTCTCCGGTAGGGTCTGGTTTTACACCATCACCTCTTGTATCATTCATTGTATTAATCCCCCACCTGGTAGCATTTGCAATCTCGTACCCGGCATTTTTATTTACAGCGTTACGGTACTGCCAGTAAAAATAAACTCCAGTTATGGTACTGTTCGGCAATTCAATTTCAGGGTCACCATCCGTGTTGCCCGTATTCGTAAAAGTATAGTCATAAATAAAATAATTATCGTGATATTGCTGGCTGAACTGCATAATTTTTCTTGTCATAGTGATACCGAGCAGTGTATTTACACTATCCACAATCATCCTGTCGGCTTTCATATTCGGATCAACTTCATCATTATCTGTCGGATTATTATAAGAAACCAGACCATCAACGCTGACCACCGGAGGGTCGAATTTGCTGACCATCTTGAATTCTTGAGGGAAAAATTCTCCCGTTCCGGTTACTCTTGGCCCAACATGCACAACTCTATACTGATAGTTTACTCCTCCTGGATCCGTAAAGTTTGATGCCCCGATCCAGAAACCGCGTGCAGCTTCACAATCCTGGTATTGATAAATTGCAGGCCATTGCATACCATCTTGCTGCTCCAGGATTCTTCCTTCTTCTATCTCGGAACCTATTTCCGAGAACCAGCTCTGAAGTGATCCCGCTGACATCCACTTAATATTATATTGAGCAGATATTTTACCCGGCAGAACCATTATAAAACCTGTCAATATTAATATTAGATATTTATTTATTTTTTTATCCGGTTTAACTTTCATTTATTCCTCAAACTTTTAACTGTAAAGAATTACAATTCTAATGTTAATCTTAGACCCCAATAGATATCCCTGGGGTTAAGAAAAGTAAAAAACGTTTGGTTCGGCATATCTATATAAGATTTATTCTTAGTCCATTGATCTTTCGTTGCCTGATCTGCATTTGGGTCCCAGGCGTGGTAAGGACCAATACGTGAATCGCCGGGTTTATCTGTGCCGTATTCGAAATGGCTTGCATCAATGGTATTAGAATATCCGATATTTGGTGAACCATCGGGATTCTTCGGATAGTTGTCAAATGATGATTTAGGAAGGTGTAAGGATCTCATATATGCCAGATAATCATTAACATCAACATATCCGCCTTGAGACATATATTTATAATTAAAGATATTATTCATATCCATAAACAATTCAATATTAGCAACACCTAAATTGAACTGCTTACTCAATCTCATATCAAAATCAAGATAATCATTCCACTGAACATTGTTTACTACACCCGGAATTGACCCTCCGTTGGACCATGTAAGATAATAGCCATTTCTCCAGTTGCCCACAAGATTTAATCTCCAATCACCCAGAAGACTAATGCCGCCGAATTTTGGGCCAAGGTCTGAAGGAGTAAAAAGATCAATGCTCATATTGGCATACGGCCTTGGAGTAGGTCTTTCCTGGTAATAGTCATTGGTTGTGAGCTCGTATCTTTTTTGTTCGGCTGGGTTTTGATAATATGTCAAGTATCCAAAATAGCCGTTGGTAGCGACATCATATGTATAGTTTACAAATCCTTGTATCCAATCACCACGATTTTTTGTTAATGTTAGCTCAAAACCTCTTACATCTTGATAACTATTTGATTCGCTCACTGAATAACTAACCTTACCGTCCCTGCTGATATATGTAACTAAGCCGCTGACGGCACCTGAAGGTATCGTAGATGAATATCCGGATTGAAGAGAAACATCCTTGTAATATCCGGCAAGGTGAATTAAAAACATATCAAAAAGATTTTGTTCATATCCTAATTCATATGCTACAGTCTTTTGCAGCGGCAGATTAGGATCAGCTAACCTGGATACGGCAGTGGGCTGTACAAATCTTCTTATTAAATATAAATTTTCCGGTGTAGGTATCTGTCTGAAATGTCCGTAATTAAAATAAAGCTTACTGTTATCTGTAATAGGGAAAGCAATTCCCAATCGGGGGCTAATATCAAACTGTTTAACAACCGGAGATTTTGCAACAGAATCAAGACTGCCGCTGGCAGATAAAGCAACCGTATAAGGATTGCTGAAATCATACCAATCACCCCCCGGATTTGAGTATTCGGCACGGAGACCTAAATTTGCAACCATCCCTTCAAATTCTAGTTTATCCTGAACATAAATTGCAGCTCTTTTGGGATAAGTATGCCAGATAGATCTTGATCTTCCGCTGGGCAGATAATTATCAATAGAACCGTAATAGACATTATTATCGGTAAAATTAAATTCCACTCCTGCTTTAATCTGGTTATGTTCGTCAACCTGGCTTTGAAAATCACCCTTAATATTATAGTTCGTTATTTTACTGCTGTCGCGGGAATTGCTGAACCCGACTCCCATTCTTAAACCGCTTCCGACGCCGCTAACAGGAAAATCGGAATACCCGAATGGAGCTTCGTCTACATAATAATTATTTCCGAATAGATAAACACTGTCAGTATTCCTATCAGCTCCGGGTCCTGTTTTATAAATCGAGCCAAAAGTACTAAATGTAATTTCATAAAAAGTTGATGGATTTATAACATCAGTGTACTTAGCACCATACATAAAATAGTTTATTTTGCTGGGTGCCCAGTAATCAGTTGCAAACATTCTTGCGTCAATATAGCTTACCTGGTTCATTACAGAAGCGATATCATCTGGAGATGTAAATATTCCGTTTAATCCTGCATTATTATCATTAGTACCTAAATCCTGTGCAAGTAATCCCTGAACCATTAATTTTTTACCGCTCCCGATATCACTGGTTAATTTTAATTGACCGGTATAGTCATTTACGCCATTTCGGGATAAAGGAATCACATACTCATTCTGGGTTTGTCGGTATGAAGCAAAAAACCTTAATCCTCCGAGATCCTGCCCTACTATAGGTACAGGTCCTCCAAAGCTTAAGTCCATATCATAATCGGGGAGCCTAATATCAAGCTGTCTCCTATGCTGCCAGAGAAAAAGTTTCTGAGCAGCAAGGGGTGTTAAATCGTTATTGGGATCTTTATCCTGCAAAGTTTTATTTGCTACCGCAATCCAACCTTCAAAGGAAGGATACTGCTGCTGGGTATTTGCATCCCAATAAGCCTGACCGGTAGCAGGATTTACTGCATTAGTCCCTAGCATCGCTACCTGCGGATCAAGATAAGGTCTCAGCCAATATGTATTGGGATCATTTGGTGAAGGGCCAAAGTGTTTTGCATCTGCAGGGCTGTATCTGCCGAGAAAACCGAAATAGTATCTATCCCTTGGGCCTTCTTTTGTGGTAACATTAACTAAACCGGATCTAATTCCGCCGTATTCTGCTGTAAAGCCGCCCGTCTGAATCTGGATTTGATCAATAGCAGTATAGCTTATACCTGTAAAAGGTGAATTATCTCTTTCATCCCTTAATGTCATTCCATTGAGTACGAAACCAGTTTGGTTAGCTCTGCCGCCACGAATAACAAGTCCTGGTTCCACACCAGCCTGAAGTCCGACAACAGCACTAACACTGGTAACCGGAAGACTTTGAATCTGCTGAACATCGAGATTTATCCGGCTGGCAGACACATCTTTCTGAACTATAGGTGTTTGCGCGGTGACTACAACTTCCTGGGTCTGGATAGTCTGAGATGATAGCTTAGCATCAATGGTAGTTGTCTGGTCAATATGAACGATAACATTATTAACAACATAAGTTGTATATCCGACCATTGAAAATCTTAGTGTGTAAGTTCCGGGCGGAATACTTAAAATTGCATAATCACCGTTAAGCCCTGTAGCAGCTCCCATAGTAGTCCCTTGTACAATAACATTCGCTCCGATTAAAGGCTCGTTTGTTGTTGTATCTCTTATTATACCGGCGATTTTACCGGTTTGTGATAATAGAAGGGATGTTTGAATTAAAGTTAAGAAAAGTAAAAGTAAAAATTTCTTCATACTTTCTCGCTCCTATTTACTCAAAAAAACAAGAATAACCGCATTCTTTGTTTAGGAAAAATTATTTATAAGAACTGCCAAGAAATTAAAGAATTAAAATTCTTAAGTCAACCTTATTTATTAAGCCTGAAGGATGTAAATTAATTGTAATTTACATAAATTAAAAAATTTTATAGAGACCTTTAATAAATTTTGGGGTAATAAGCAAAGTATAAATTACTTCATATATAAGAGGGGCTTAGCAATTCCTAATCCGCTCCACATACGCTTCAACTCCAAGATAACTCCAAGGTAACTCCAAGGTAATTCTAAACTGCCTCCTGAATAAATGGACCCTAAAAAATTTCTTTTTATCATTAAAAATCTTCCTTAAAAGATAATTGTTCTTACCCCTCCCCATCTAAGCCCGAAGGGCTGACATTATCTCACCCTTCGGAATTGTGAATATTGGTAATGCCCCATTGGTTCTATAATAATTTCAAACTTTCAATGTTCTTAAGCCCGAAGGGCTGACATTATTATAGATACATCAATTCCAGGACAACCATAACCCCGATAGGGGTGGCATATTATATTTAACCCAAACAAAATATGCAAATATCTTAGACTTTATATTTCACCCCTTCGGAATTGTGAATATTGGTAATACCCCATTTGCTCTATAATAATCTCAAACATTCAATGTTCCCAAGCCCGAAGGGCTGACATTATTATAGATACATCAATTCCAAGAACAACAATAACCCCGAAGGGGTGACATAAACTATTCTATCCAATCGAATAAATATTTTTCATTATATTCAACTTTAAATTTTTTCAAGAATCCTATATACTCCTCCCGGAACGTTTTCTTCCTATGATGTTCTTCTTGGTCCTTTATGTAATTATAAACCGATTCTACATGTGAATGAGAATAAGAAAATACCCCATAACCATTCTGCCAACAAAATTTTCCTCTTAACCATTTGTTATCATTAATAAAATTGGAAGAATTATTCTTAATATCCCTAACTAAATCAGCAATTGTCATTGATGGCCTCAAACCAATAAAAGCATGTATATGGTCGGACATTCCGTTTACAATAATGGGTTTCTGGTTTTTCTCTTTTATTATTCCTGCTATATATTTATAAACTTCATCTTTCCAATGCTTGCTTATCAGATTCTCTCGTCCTTTTACTGCGAAAATAACTTGTAAATAAATTTGAGAATAAGTCCCCGACATTATATTTCTCCCTTTATTTTAATTATAAAATGTTTTTTTATAGAATTTAAATATATGATATTTTATTATTTCACCCTTCGGAATTGTGGATAATGGAACTACTCCATTGGCTCTGTAATAATTTCACACTTTCAGAGTCCCTAAGCCCGAATGGCTGATATATATTTATTCAATACACCCAAAATATAAAAACACTTCAGACATCATTCTATTTTTATATTATAATTTCAAGGCTTACGTGTTCTTTGACTTAAGCCCGAAGGGCTGACATTATTATAGATATATCAATTACAATGACAACAAAACCCCGAAGGGGTGGTATATATTTATTTAACCCAAACAACATATGCAAATATCTTAGAATTTATATTTCACCCCTTCAGCGTTCCCAAGCCCGAAGGGCTGACATTATTATAGAAAAATTAATACCCAAAAACATTAACCCCGAAGGGGTGACATAAAATCATGAACCTCATTACTCACCACTATTCTTCCTCTGCCGTGCTAAAATTTCAAATGTTCTCAATCTATCTTTATATAAATTGAACTTATTTAATGTGTTAATATCAATCTGCGATTCGGTATTATCTTCCCACCTTCTGCAAAAATAAATCGATTCATAAATTCTTCCTATCTGGTAATTCCGGGAAATGGCTAAGCCCACTGCATAATCTTCACCATAACTTATATTCGGAACAATAATTTCTCTGATTAAAGGTGTATAAAAAGCACGCGGTGCACCTAAACCATTAATCCTCAATGCATTATTCCTTCCGTTCTCCGATGTCCATTCTTTGTGTGCAATAATACCGGGCGGTATCTCCTCAAGATTAAAGTTAGTGATTGTATAACTGCCGATAACCATCGGCACTTTTTCTTCTTTAAATTTATCTATAATTATCTGCAGCGTATTTTCATCTTTATACATATCATCACTATCAAGCTGAACCGAAAACCTTCCGCATTTAGGATGATGAACAGCTTCATTCCAGCACCCTCCTATCCCCAGATCCTGCCTTTCGGGAATTACATGTATAATCCGTGAATCTTTCGAAGTAAAGGACCTTATCATTTCGGTAGTCCCGTCATTCGAATAATTATCCACAATTATTATATTAAAATTAAAATCTGTTTTCTGTTTCAGAATCGAATTAATAGCATCGCTTATAGTTTTAACCCTGTTCTTTACCGGTATAATTACAGAAGCTTCAATTTCAAAATCCTCCTCATCAAATCTTATTTCTTTAAATTCCGGCTTAAGATAAGCTCCTATTTGTTTTAAGAACCCGGTTACGGCTTCTTCCATTTCTATCTGCACTGCCCGATTTTTCGGATCAACATATGCAAAATGCTTTTTTTCCTCACTGTCTTCATCGATTCTTATAACCGTATAAAGAAATTCCGGTATTCTGATAATTTTATTGTTTACAGAAATTTTCAGGCGAAGGTCATACAACCCGGCATATTTATAGTCTTCATTTTGGCTTTTGCATAATTGAACCGCACTTTTAAATACTTCTGTCTTTATAAGGAGTACCGGACCGAAATCAAAATCATCTCTAACACTCCCGGTCTGATAGTCTATCAAAGGATGCAGCACCCTTTTATCCTTTATGATTTCATAATAATCGGAATATATTATTCCGGCTCCTGAATCTATAGCGACTTTGAGTAATCTTTCCAGCATGAACTGACCTGGTACAAACGGTACTTCTTCAAGAAGCAGAAGAAGATAACCTGTATTAACATTCTCTGAGATTCCAATTAATGTTTTTGTACTGAAAATATTTTCAGCTTCAATTGATTTACTTCCGGCAATAACCGGAATATCAGGCGGTGATAAAAGATAAACTTCGCTAAGTAATTCACTTCTACCAGCCGATAGTATCAAATTGTTAATAGATTTCTCATCGACAATCCCCCTATAAGGGATAAAAACAGTTACCTTTTCCATTTTTTCCTTTTGTAATTATTGTGCAAATTATTTTTAAATATTAAAGAAAGTTGTTTACTTGATTTATTTCTTTCTTTCATTCAAAGAAGAAATTTTATATTTTCTCACTTCTTAATATAAATTCCTTTAGGAATGATTTTATTTCTTTAAATGATTTATCAAAAAATAAAAAGAATTTTTATGAAAAAAATAATTTACCGGAATTTCCTCTTTTCCTTTGTTCTAATCAGCTCTTTTTTTGTTTTATCCGTAAATGCTCAATCGAAACCGGAAAAGCTTGTAGGCAGTATTGAAACAGGTTTTACTGCACCTGTCTGGTCGCCTGACGGTTCAATGATAGCTTTTACCAGCGCTAAATATAAAGGTATCTGGACAATAATTCTTGAAAATAAAAATGTTAAACAAATTACCGGCGAATCTGCGGCTGGGTTCGGATTTAAATGGTCTGATGATTCTAAAACAATCCTTACCAGGGTAGCAAAGTATGAAGGACCTAAACGATACAATGCCGTAAAAACTTTTAATGTTGAAACAGGAACTTCAAATCAATTAACAGACTATAGAACTATGATGCCGGGATTGCCGGCATTTACTTCAGGAGATAATAAGGTTTTTATGTATGGAAGGCATAATCTGGAGATATTTGATTCCGGGATTGAAACAAACTCTTTAAAGAAATCAAATAATTCTTCAAAAATTGTTTATTTAAAAGATGATAAGATTGCAGTAGAAGATCTGACCACCAATCAAATCAATATTTATGAACCGGTTAAAAATGAGCGGGTTCTGAATCTCCGGACATCTCCGGATGGTAAAAAAGTTACTTTCGAAATTATCGGCGGTGATATGTATGTAATGAATATAGATGGAACCGGCTTGATAGATCTCGGGAAAGGCAATAGACCCAAATGGTCCCCCGACAACCAGCATATTGTCTATATGATAACCGAAGATGACGGCTACCAGATATTATCATCTGATATTTATACCATAAACATTGATGGTTCTAATAAAACAAACCTTACCAACACAGATGATAAACTTGAAATGGACCCTGACTGGTCACCCGATGGAAATAAAATAGCATACGATATTCTTGATGAAGGAGCCATTTACATCATTACGATTAACAATTAATAATTAACAATTAACGATTAACCATTAACAATTAACCATTAACAATAATGAAATTTTTATACAATTTCTTCTTTGCTCTAATTATAGTTTTTATTTTATCTAATTTTTCGAATGCACAGGTGCAGGGATTATCAGGATGGAATATTTTTGTAGACCCGGGACATAGTCAGAACGAAAATGTAGGAATTTACGGTTATTCGGAAGCTAAAAAAGTTCTTCAGGTTGGTTTGAACCTCCGCCAGCTTCTACTTTCAAAAACCGATATTGATACGGTCTACATGAGTAGAACTAATGAATCTCAGCTTGTCTCTTTATCCCAGAGGACTGATTATGCTAACTCGGTTGGTGCAGACTGGTATCATTCAATTCATAGTGATGCCGGTTCCCCCGGTGTAAATAGTACTCTTTTGCTTTATGGGCAATATGCTGATTACTCGGAAAAAATTCCAAACGGCGGAAAGGAGATGAGTGAAACTATGATCCCTATTCTTACAGCCGGATACAGAATACCTACAAGAGGACCATGGGGAGACCATGATTTCTACGGCGTCTGCCCGAGCACTCATCCATGCCCGTATTTGTGGGTAAATTATGCAACCAATATGCCTTCCGAATTGAGTGAAGCCGGTTTTCATACCAACCCTACCCAAAATCAGCTTAATATGAATGCTAAATGGAAAAGACTCGAGGCGTATACTCTTTACTGGTCAATTCTTAAATTTTTTAAAATTGAGAGACCATTCCCCGGAATTGTTACCGGAATTATTACTGATATTGAATCAGGTCAGCCTTTAAATGGAGCCATAGTTTCAGTAAACGGACAAACCGACAGTACAGATACTTATGAATCTTTATTCCATCTGTACTCTAATGATCCTAATGAACTTCATAACGGATTCTACTTTTTTGAAGATCTTCCTCATGGATCAGTACCCGTCACTGTCTCTGCCGAAGGGTATGAACCATATTCGGGTAATGTAGCATTGTCTGATACTTTTTTTACATTTAATGACGTTAAGATGATTTCCAAAGTGCCGCCGTACATTACTTCAATTTCGCCGGGACAGAATGATAGTTTATATCTGGGAGTTGATAATATACAGATTATATTCAACCGCCCGATGGATAAAGCATCTGTTGAATCTACACTCGTTATTTCACCCGCGGTGGAATTCAACTTTATATGGTCGGATGGAAATAGAAGATTGGCCATAAAAACGGATAATTTTGAATATAATACCGATTATCAGATTACAATTTCAGGGAAAGCGATGGATAAATATAATCATCCTTTTGATGGAAACGGTGATGGTACGGGCGGAGATGATTTTATACTAAACTTTAAAACCAAAGCTCAGGACTTTTCTCCTCCCGTTATTGTTAATTCTTACCCTCCCGTAAATGAAACCGGAGTAGTATTACATCCTGTAATTAATGTAACTTTTAACGAACAAATAAGTACCGCTTCATTATCCGGCAAATACAAATTAATTAAAGATTCTGATCAGTCAATCGTGACAGTAGTTCCAAAACATTATATAGTTAACAGCAAAAGTGTAATAAATCTTTTCTTAAAGAATCCGTTGGAAATAAATACAGAATATACCTTTTCAATTGAACCGGGAGTGGAGGATATATATGGAAATGCAATAAAAGATCAGTTCTCCTCAATATTTACAACCGGAGATCAGGATTTTACAAGCGTAAGTGTGATAGATAATTTTGAAGGAGGGACTTCTAAATGGTGGGCGCCGCAGCAAAGCGGGAGTACTGTAGGAATTAAGTCTGAACAAACAGGAATCTCGAGTGATGCCAACTATTTTAATTCTACAATTAGCGGTTCCAAATCTATGAAACTAAATTATACATGGGATACATTAGCTGCCGATTGGCTCATAAGAGAATATTATTCGTTGAGCACTCCAAACTTTACCAGCAGCAATATTCTGCAAGTTTACCTTTTCGGTGACGATAGCGGCAATGAGTTCCGGTTTGCGGTTAGGGATAATACCAGTACTGTTGAAGTAAGTCCATGGTATGATATAAACTGGTTAGGCTGGAAATTAATTAATTGGGATATGACTAAAGACGGAACAGGTACCTGGATTGGTGATGGTGTTCTAAATGACCCCCTGAAATTCGACAGTTTTCAGTTAACTTATTTACCCGGCAGTAAATCAACCGGTTCTGTTTATTTCGATGATCTTCAAATAGTAAATAAGACAACTGTAGGCGTAAAAGATGAAACTAATACCGGAGTACCCTCAGATTATACCCTTGAACAGAATTATCCTAATCCTTTTAACCCGTCTACTGAAATAAAATTCGGAATACCGCAGTCAGGATTTGTAAAATTAGAAATATATAATCTTCTGGGACAAAAAGTATCAACTTTAATAAATGAAGATATGAATGCAGGCTACCATTCGGTCGATTTCAATGCCGAAGGATTTTCAAGCGGTGTATACATATATACATTATCGACTAACAACTCAGTAATTAGTAAAAAAATGATCTTACTGAAATAACTTTTTCAACTATGTGTTCTATGTGCCTATGTGGTTCAAAATTTATTAACCACATAGGCACATAGCGATAAAACCCCGAAGGGGTGATATTATTGTAGATACTTACATTTTAATGATAAATTGAACATGATTTTCCCTTTTAAAGATGTCATCTTTTAACGCAAAAAATATTTGTAACACATAGACGCGAAAAAATAAATAAATTATGTTCTAAACACCGAAGGTGTGATATTATTGTAGATACAAATTATAATGTCTGTCCCCCAACCCCGAAGGGGTGACATAAATTTAATTAACAAAATTCCATCTATACATAATGAAATTATATAAACTATCTTTTCTCGTTTTACTATTCTTTTTCCAAACAACCCTCTTCTCCCAATCAGACACAATCAGATTTGCATGGATGAGCGATACACACATCGGCGAACAAACCGCTGCTGAAGATTTAAGAAATTGTGTCGAAGATATAAATTCAATTCATGGGATAGACTTTACTATTATTTCAGGTGACATAGGAGAGATGGGAACTAACGAGCAATTGAAGCTTGCAAAACAAATTCTCGACAGCCTTAATACCACCTATTACATTATACCCGGCAACCATGACTGCAAATGGTCTGAATCTGGTGCGACAATGTTTCCCAAACTATGGGGTAAAGACAAATTTATTTTCCCCCCTTTAGCAAAGGGGGGACCAAGGGGGGTTTTAGGGAGTTATCTTTTTATCGGGATGGCTCAAGGTCCCATAATGAAAATGGGTGATGGACATTGGGCTCCTGAAGATCTGAGATGGCTGGATTCAACTCTTAATAAAATTTCCAAACAGAGAAGGCTCTTTTTCGTTACCCATTACCCGATTGATAATGGTATTGATAACTGGTATGAAGTTCTTGACAGAATGAAAAAATATAATACGCAAGCTTTTCTGTTTGGTCACGGACATAGAAACGGCTCCTATAACTTTGAAGGTATCCCCGGAATTATGTGCAGATCAACTCTTCGTGCAAAAGATACTGTTGGCGGCTATACCATTGCGGAAATAACAGACAATACTATTAAATTTTATGAAAAAACTCCGTTAACAAACAGGAAAAGATACCTGTATAAAGTTGCTCTTGGTGAACATCATTACGATGAATCCGTTAAAGGCGACAGACCTGATTTCTCGGTAAATGAAAATTATTCTCAAGTAAAAGAAGAATGGGTTCATAAATCTGGATTCACAAGTGCCTCCTCCCCCGCAGTATGGAAGAACGCAGTTTTTACAGGAGATGAGTCAGGTATTCTGCATAAATTATCAATAGAAAATGGTAATATATTAGGTTCATTCAAAACCAACGGTCCTATTTACTCTACCCCTGCAGTTAAAAATGATTTTGTTGTATTTGGTTCTGCTGACAGTAATATTTATTGCATTGATGCTGAAACCTGTAAATTAACGTGGAAAGTAAAAACCGGTGCAGAAGTTTTAGGCTCACCTTCAATTGATAATGAGATCGTTTATATCGGAGGAAGTGACAGAAAATTCAGGGGGATAGATTTACATACCGGTAAAGTTCTCTGGATTTTTGACGGATTAAATGGATTTATTGAGACTAAACCTCTGCTCTACAAAGATAAAGTAATTTTCGGAGCATGGGATACATATCTCTACTGCTTAGATAAAACAAACGGCAAGCTTTTATGGAAATGGAAAGGAGACCGTGACGGGCTTCTTTATTCACCCGCAGCTTTCTGGCCTGTTGCTGCCAATGATATAGTATTCATTGTTGCACCCGATAGAATGCTGACTGCTGTAAATGTTAATACCGGTAAGCAGCTCTGGAGAACCGGTAAATACCAGGTAAGAGAATCAATTGGAATTTCAGCAGATAAATCACAATTTTTTGTAAGGACAATGAGAGATTCAATAATTGCTTTTCCGGTTTCAGAAACTTTACCTGAACCACTATGGATTACCAATGCAGGGTTCGTATATGATATAAACTCAGCCCAGCTTGCCGAAAAAGACGGCGTATTGTTTTACGGTACTAAGAATGGATTGCTCATTGCTTTAGATTCATCAACCGGTAAAATACTCTGGAAACACAAAGTTGGAGTAACTATTATAAACACTGTAATTCCCCTGAATTCAAATCAGGTTCTGTTAAATGATTTTGACGGTAAGACAATACTTCTTAGAAAACAATAGTAGTGAATTTAACCGCAGAGCGGTGAAATGTTATTAGCAAAGGATTCCCGAGAACGTTCTGCCGGAATCAGTGGGTATGGATCTTTTCCGGTTGCAATAGATCAGGACAGATATCAAATCCATTTGCCCATTCAAGTGTATTCCACGTAGAATTAAATTTATACATCTTAAAATATTCAGGATTAAGCATACTATTGAATCTTTGATACTTATCAACAAATCGTTTAATTGGCGAATATAGATTTATATTATGAAAAGTGTTATCGGCATATGTAACTCTGACTGTATGACCACTAACATATTCTACTTTTGTTATTTTCATACTTACTCTAGTGGATTTAATTTATGAATTAATTTACTATTGTACATTTCAAATAGTTCCTTCTGGTGGTCTTGCGCCCATTCCTTGACTAATCGATAAGCTCTGGCAGGCAGGTCACCAGCCATAATCTCCAAATTCTCTATACTCACCTGGGCAGAATATTCCGCATAAAGAGCATGAAAATGTGGTCGCTCAAATTCACTAAAGAACATGGCAATCTTTATTCAATAAAAAGTGCATATTTCAGGCATATATAATTGTAAAATTAATAATTATTTAACAAAATTACACTCACCAATCTCACTGAGGGGCTGACCAAAAAGTAATTTTCTATTTAAAAATCAGTGAAAATCCATTAAAATCTGCGTCATCTGCGTGCCATTTTTTAAAAAATAATTACTTTTTGGTCAGCCCCAAAATATTTTGAACACCAAAGGTGTGATATTATTGTAGAAATTATAAAATAAAAATAATACCAAAACCCCGAAGGGGTGAAATAAATGCCTCTTTATTGTAAATATAAAATAGGAGCGGATCTCGAGAACTTATTCCAATTTATTTACATTATACTTCCATTACAAAGGCATAATATTCTGCGGCTTCAGCGCATTCTGCTTCAATATAACGTTGAAATAATTCATCCCCTGCCTTTTCCCTGGTAGCTGAAATACCTACATCTATGAGTCTTATACCTTCATCTGTATAGACTATATTATCGAAAGGTCTGCCGCCAAAACCCGATGGCCGTTTTATATCACGATGCACAAATCCGTCTTTATGCAAATCCCTAAGCTTATCCATAAATACAGAATACATTGCATCACGCACTCCTACTTCAAATGTACGGGGCTCCACTATATGCAGCCTCTCCATAACTAAAATCTGATTATCTCCATCAATATCGATACGAATAAATTTCACTACCAGATCATTTATCTTATTGGCATATTTCATATTATCTGCTTCAGTGGATATTTCTACCCTGGAGTCCGGTGTAAATATTTTGCCGGCTTCACTTTTATTCAAGGCAATAACAACATTATTATTGCCCCGCGACAATTCCCTTGGATATTTAGATTTATTCATACTTTCTTAAAGAAAGTGAGGTTCACCTCCAGGGTGAGCCTCACTTGTTATTAACATTACAAGATCTTATAACAATCTTGTAATTTTGTAATCTTGCAATTATGCAATCAATCAATCTATACTTTTATAAATATCTTCTTTGCATATAATATCCACATCAACCCCAGCCAAACCAAAACATAGCAAATTGCCCACGCTAGTGAAGCATTTATCGGGCTGAACAATGGTAAAAATAAACTTCTGAAAAGATAAGTCCCCAGACCAACCTGCTCGGTTCCGTAAGATACTTTAATTGTATACAGCAATCTTCCAACAAAACCTGATAGAAAAAATACCGTAATTGCATTAAGACCGTAAACCTGGAATGGTTTAATCCACCACCTGTAATTTTTAACATCGATGAACCAGTAACAGCATCCAAGGAATAAAAGAGCTAACCCCCCTGTGTAAAGAACATAAGAGCTTGTCCACAAATTTTTATTGATTGGAAACCATCCATCCCAGATATATCCTAAATGTCATACAAATACTCCCCAAAACAAACAACCAGACTGTTTTAGTAGTTTTATCCTTATCTTCCCTCCTAAGCCACCATCCTGTAATCATTCCCATTATAGCTGTTACAATTGCAGGCATAGTACTTAAAATTCCTTCGGGATCCCAGACTTTGGATTGAGACCATAAATGATTACCCAGTACAGTCCTATCCAGCCATGCACCCAGATTAGTTGCTGGCTCAAGGCTTGGATGACCGACACCGGGAACGGGTACTAAAGTCATTAGAATTGCATAGATTACAAGCACAGCGGCACCAATATAAATCTGCGCTTTATAATTTGTTTTAAGATATAATATTGCAGCTATTAAATAAACAACTGAAATTCTTTGCAGTACTCCGGGTAATCTGACGGTTGCAAAATCCAGATGATGCCCAAATAATCCAAATGGCGAAATAGCCAGGATAAATCCCAATAAATAAAGTGTTATACTTCTTCTGATTATCTGCAGAATAATTTTTGAATGCTCTTCCCCCTTCTCCATCCTTTTTCCGAGTGCAAAAGGAATTGCAACACCAACAATAAAAAGAAAGAATGGGAATATTGCATCTGTAGGAGTACAACCATTCCATTCGGCATGCTCAAGAGGCGGATAAACAGCACTCCATGTACCGGGATTATTCACAAGAACCATTCCCGCAATTGTAATACCTCTGAAAACATCGAGTGAAAGAAGCCTGCCGCTCGTTTTAGCAGGCAGTACTCTTGATGATTTCTCTTCAACTATATTCTCTAATGTTTCCGGCATTTTTTCTCCTTATTAAACTCAAGTTTACCGCATTTTGGAAATGGTTACAAGTATTCATCTTTTTTTATTACCCCCGGGATTAATCCCGGGGGTTAATTTACGCACTTAATGCTTCCCTCCCCTTTACTAAAGGGGAGGGTTAGGGAGGGGTTCCTTGTTAAATTAAAATTTATCATTTCTTTTAATCTTCTAAACAAATTTTCTTTCATGAAATTATTTTGGATAATTCTAATTAGGATAAATTTATCTAAAGAAGAATTCATAAATATTTTCTATTTTAATATAATCTGTTATTTTATAGAATTCCAATACAAAAATGAATAAAATTCTAATTATGTTTTTACTCTTTTCGGGTGCAGTAATACTCTCCCAGACAACATCAAACGGTTATCCAGATTTTGAAAAGCAGTTAAATAAAGAAATTGAAGCCGGTAATTTTACAAAGGCATCATCAATGATTGATGAAATAATGAATAAAAATAATCTTACGCCGGAAGAAAAATATGAACTTGATTTCCAGAAAGACAGAATGAATAGAATAAGGCTGGATTTTCAGAAAACTGAAGCCGATGTTCTGGAATTCATAAGAAAATATTATCCGGATGCTGATGAGAAAATGCTGGAGAAATGGGAAAAGGATGGTTCCCTTGAATATAAAATTATTGACGGAAAGAAATTTTATTTTAACCGTGCCGCTGCAAATCTCTTCAGGGTGAATAAAGAAGCGAAAAAACAGAAAGAAAAAATTGACGGACCTGCTATAAGTGAACTTAGTAAGTATCTTTCGGATTATATTCCAGAAGCTGTTAAGGAATCAAAGGAATTAAATAAAAATCTTGTGAAAAAAGTTGTTCATAAACTTGACTATACTATTACCTTAAAACCAAATGCAGTGCCTGACGGTGAAGTTATCCGCTGCTGGCTCCCATTCCCCAGAAAAGGACATGACAGACAAACAGACATTAAACTGCTATCTGTAAACAGTAAAGAATATACTATTGCAGATAATGATAACCTTCAGAGAACCATTTATTTTGAAAAAACAGCGCATAAGGATGAGCCTACAGTATTTAATATGGTCCTTGAAGTAACTAATTATTCGCAGCTTTTCAAGATAGACTCTAGTAAAATTCTGCCTTATGACAAAGAAAGTGAATTATATAAAACATTTACTGCCGAAAGAAAACCCCATATCGTTTTTACAAAAGAAATTAAAGAGCTTTCCAATAAAATTATCGGAGAGGAAAAAGATCCTTATGTGAAAGCCAAAAAGATATTCGACTGGATAAGCAAAAATGTCCCGTGGGCAGGTGCCAGAGAATATTCAACAATTGAAGATATCTCCCGGTATTGTGCATTAAAAGGTTATGGTGACTGCGGTATAAAATCAATGCTGTATATAACCCTCTGCAGATATAACGGAATACCCGCAAAATGGCAGAGCGGCTGGATGCTTCATCCTGGCTCTGTTAATATGCATGACTGGACAGAAATTTATTTTAACGGTTACGGCTGGGTTCCTGTTGATCCCGATTTCGGAATACAGAATTTTACCAATTACGATGAACAATATTTTTACTTTGGCGGAATAGATGCGCATCATCTTATCGTTAATGATGATTTCTCCAAATCATTATACCCCACAAAAATTTACCCGAGAAGTGAAACTGTTGATTTCCAGAGAGGCGAACTGGAATGGCACGGAGGGAATCTTTATTTTGATAAATGGAACTATGATATGAAAGTCGATTATAAATAATTTGGCAAAATTGAACTTGTTCTTGCTCTTGAACTTGCTCTTGAACTTAAACTTAAACTACTATGAAAAAACAATTAAAAGTATTTTTTTTAATCTTTCTTGTTTTATTTACATTCAATTTGTTTCCACAGGGAAGAAATGATATGGATAAGATACAAAATGTTATTAAAGAGCTGGAAAATAAATATGCACCGGATGCACGAACAGCTCTCTTTAGAATAAATGTTGAAAAGGAAAAGAACAGTTATATTCTTAAAGGTGAAACAAATCTTCCTAACGTCAAAGAAGAGCTTCTTCAAAAGCTGAATAATTTAGATATAACCGATCAGATTGAAACTTTACCCGAAAAAGAACTTGATGGTAAAATATACGGAATAGTCAATCTTTCCGTTGCTAATCTCCGGACTAATCCTGAGAACCAGGCTGAAATGGCATCACAGGCATTACTTGGTACACCTGTTAAAGTTTTGAAAAGAAAAAGAGGCTGGTATTTAGTTCAGACTCCTGATAAATATATTTCCTGGACTGAAAATGATGGGGTTTATAGAGTTGATTATGACAGTTTGACCGGATGGAACAGATCGGATAAAGTTATTTATACTAAAGATTTCGGCTTTGCTTATACTATGCCTGATGAAAATTCCCAAAGAGTCTCCGATATAGTCATCGGGGATATTCTTAAATATGCCGGGAAAGAAAATGGTTACTGCAAAGTAAATTATCCTGATGGAAGAACAGCATACATAAAATCAGACGAATGTAAAGATTTCAATGAATGGCTCAGTGAAAGAAATCCTACGGCAGAAAATATTATAAAAACTGCAAAAACTTTTATGGGCATTCCTTACTTGTGGGGAGGTACTTCTGCAAAAGGAATGGACTGTAGCGGCTTTACTAAAACTGTTTTTTTTCTAAACGGAATTGTTCTACCACGGGATGCTTCTCAACAGGTTAATATTGGAAATCCTATTGATACTAAGGATAAATTGGAGAATCTAATACCGGGAGACCTGCTTTTCTTCGGTAAAAAAGGAGATGCAGATACAAAACAAAAAATTACTCATGTAGCAATTTATCTCGGTGACGGCGATTTTATCAATGCTGCCGGAAGTATCAGAATTGACAGTTTTTCCAAAGATAAACCTAATTACAGTGCCTACAGAGATGATTCTTTTGTTTGCGCCAAAAGAGTTTTAAATTCTATCGGCTCCAATGGCGTAACAACTATTGAGAATAATAAGTTCTACAACGAAGAAAAAATAAAAATTCATATGGAAGTAACACCGAAGGTGTGACAGTTATTGTAGACAATATAAAATAACATTAATAACCAAAACCTCTAGTGGTTAAATAAATATTATTGAGCTTAGAAATGGATTAATTAAATGAAAACCTTAATTTTCGCCATATCTTGTTTGTCTATTTTAATTTATCCTCAAAAACTTAATGACACATTAACAGGAGTAAATGTGCCTGATTACTATCAAATCGACGATTCACTTTCCGATTCTCTTTTATCGATCGTGAAAAGCGTAGGGCTCGACGGGAAGTATGATGCAGGAGAAGACGGAATCGAGACAATATCTTTTGCCGTTATTGATTTGAACTCAAACCCTGCCAGACTTGGAGGAGTGAATTTTGATAATTTTATTTATCCTGCCAGCGTTTATAAAATGTATGTAGCTGCATCTATTTTAAAACAAATTAGTGAAGGTAAATTTTCGTTATACGATGAATTCATTGTTAAATCACCGAATGATGCAGATAAATCCAAACAATTAGATAATGATCCCCGGCCCTTATTAAAAGATGGAGATACTGTCACAATTAATTATCTCTTAGATTTAATGATAACCCGGAGCGATAATTCAGCAGCAAATTGTTTAATTGATAAAGCTACCCGCCCTGAAATAAATAAAATGATAAATGATTTCGGATGGCACGGAAGTGAAGTTACACGGAAGTTTTTGAAACGGCAATACGAAGACCCTGGTTATGATACTGTAAGAGGAACAGAGACCTGCGCTCTTCATGCAGGGGATTTTATGTATAAAATATATAATAATGAATTGGTCAATCCCTGGGTAAGCATGCAGATGAAATCATTGCTGGGAAGACAATTGGATGTATCGAAACTCTCTGCCGGTCTTCCGAAAAATGTGATGTATTATCACAAAACGGGATGGTGGAGCATATATACAAATGATGTAGGTATAGTTGATGACGGTAAAGTAAAATACGTGATCGCATTATTCACGCCTGTTATCGAAGATGCTGTATCGCCTAAAATGAAAATCCTTTCAGAAAAAGTATATCAGCTAATGAAAGCTAGACAAAGTATGAAATAGAAAAACCTCCAAGGTTTTCCTAAACCTTGGAGGTTTAAATCTACGTGTTTGATATTTAAATATTGACATTTGAAATTTAAAAGATATGTTTTGAACACCGAAGGTGTGATATTATTATAGCAATATAAAACAGCCAAGGTATCCAAAACCCCGAAGGGGTGAAATAATTATTAATATTCTTCATCCCCATTTCATCGACCTCCTCCCCTTTTGATAAATTTTAAATTTACTCGTTTGAATATTTGAATATTGAAATCTGAAATTTATTTGTTATTTGCTTTTTGTTTATTTGGAATTTACCCCTTCAATAATGGCATTATGCACCTCCGGTCTAACCTTAATTATTTTTAAATTATCCCGTGTTGGATAAACCCTGTTTGTTAGAAATACCACGATTAAATTTCGCGTGGGGTCTGTCCAGACTGATGTACCTGTAAATCCTGTATGTCCATAAGAAATATCATTGAATAAATCTCCTGCAGAGGAATATTCCGAAGATTTAGTATCCCATCCCAAAGCTCTTGAACTTAAATCGGATTGCTTTTTTACAAACAATTTAACTGTGGATTCTTTTATATATCTTTTCCCCTGATAAATTCCTTTCTGAAGCAGCATCTGCAGAAGCTTTGCCAGATCACCGGCAGAAGAGAATAGACCTGCATGTCCTGCAACTCCTCCTAAAAGTTGTGAAGTCTCATCATGTACAGTCCCCCTGATTTGCCTGTGTCTCCAATAATTATCATACTCCGTAGGTGCAATTCTGTATACTAACGAATCGGGAGGATTAAACATTGTACTACTCATTCCCAGAGGTTTGAAAATATTCTCTTCACAAAATTCATCAAGTGATTTACCGGTTACTTTTTCAATAATTTTTCCCATTAAAATAAAATTCAAATCAGAATAAAGCATTTTGCTTCCGGAAGGATAAACAAGTGTATCATTAAAAATTTCATTCATTACCCCCCGTTCTTTATTCTTTACTGAATCGAATGCTTTATAAGAAGGAATATCTGGCCTTAAACCGCTGTCATGAACTAATAAATTTCGGATTGTGACATTTTCTTTCCCCTTTACTCCAAAAGCCGGCAGATACTTTTCCACTTTATCATCGAGTCCGAATAAACCTCTATCATAGCAGATCATTGCAGCAGTAGTTGTAGCAGTAACTTTGGTTAAAGATGCTAAATCGTACATTGTATTTACGGAAACTCTCCCTGATACGGAATCATATGTATAATAACCGTACGCCTTTTCATGGATTATTTTCCCGTTCTTTTGTATTAATAAAACTGCACCGGGAAAGGCGGAATCAGAAATTGAAGCATCTATAATACTGTCAACAGCAGCAAATTTGTTATTAGAACTACTCGCATTATCATGTTTAAATCCGCCATCATGCGAATAATTGATAAATGGAATAAGAAAAATTAAAACCGTAAATAAACTAATTTTTTTCATTAAGTTACGTCATTCTTTTTTCCGAATTCAGGGTCAATATCCAAAGCTTTAATAATAAAATAACCTGGAACCATGCTGATAAAAACCCACACAAAAAAGAATTTATAACCTAAGAGTTCTTCTATTATGCCGCTGAATGCTCCGGGTATCATCATACTGAGAGCCATAAAACCTGTACAAAGTGCATAGTGTGAAGTTTTAAACTCACCTTCGGAAACATAAATCATATATAGCATGTAGGCAGTAAATCCAAACCCGTATCCAAACTGCTCTCCGGCAACACACAATGTAATCAGGGTAAAACTACCAGGCTGAAAAAAAGATAAATAAATATATAACACGTGGGGAATATTGATTGCAGCAAACATCCACCAGATCCATGATTTTAGTCCTCCTCTTGAAACAGCAATACCGCCGAGTATCCCGCCTATAAGTAAAGCAATCACACCAATTGTTGAATAAGCAAAACCAACCTGGCTTGTCGATAATCCTAATCCTCCCACACTTCTCGGATCAAAAAGGAAGGGCTGCGACATTTTAACAATCTGTGCTTCGCCAAGCCTGTATATCAAAAGGAAACCTATAATCAACCCGATTTGCCTTTTCTTGAAGAATAACTTGTAAACTTTTATGAACTCTTTCAGATACCCTTTTTCTCTCTCTTTATCAGGAGCATCCTGAACGGGGTGAGGAAGAATAAAACTATGATAAATAAAAAGGAGAAAAAACAGCACCGTAACACCTATAAATGTCATCTGCCATGCATGCGGAATATTAGAAGTTGTATTTTCCATGTAACCTGCAAACATTACAACAAAACCGCTTGTAATCATAGCAAGCCTGTAAAATGTGCTCCTGATTCCAACAAAGAATGACTGCTGGCTCTGACTTAATCCGAGCATATAAAATCCGTCTGCAGCAATATCATGAGTAGCGGATGAAAGTGCTACTAAGCTGAAAAATAACAAAGTATAAAGGAAAAAATTTGTGGCAGTTGTCGTCAATGCTACAAGAATTAACCCTACAAGGACAATTGACTGCATCAAAATAATCCAGAACCTTTTTGTTTTGAAGATATCTATTGTCGGGCTCCATATAGGCTTAAGTACCCACGGAAAATATAACAGACTTGTAAAGAACGCAATGTCCGCATTCGAAACATTCATCCTTTTATAAAAAGCAACCGTTACTGTCATCACCATTACATAAGGAATCCCCTCGGTATAATAAAGAGACGGGATCCAAAACCAGGGATTTCTTGAAGTAGGTTTAGTTTTTTCCATAAAAATTCTGAATAATTATTTTCAAACAATTACAATAAAATACTCAAATTAATTCTGCTTTATAAGGTAAACCATAAAAATATTTTTATTTTTTATTCAAATAATCCTGATGACACTAAATGACTTTAGAGCCTGTATGAATATCATTATCCAATGGATTTATCCATTGGTTTCCTGGTGGAACTAAATGACTTTAGTGCATCTATGAATATCATTAACCAATGGATTTATCCATTGGTATTTTGGATAGTACACTGCTTATCAAAAAATCAAAACCGTCTCTTTAATTTTAACCTGCATTTTTATATTTTCCAACTTTAATTTGAGGATTATATTCAATAATTAACATGAACAATTTATTTTTAGACATTCAAATTAAATTTATTAACCGTCCGGGTATTATCTTTTAACTATCTAACAGCCGTCTAACAGCCATTAAACAGCCGGTAAATCCATATAACTACCGTATCTAACAAATCTTTTTACGTACTTAAGACTATCATAATCCCGGATGAATCCATTAACTAATTTATCATATTCCTATCGTTTCGAATTTTGAATTATTTATTTGGATTTATTTGATATTTGTCTTTTGTTCTTTGGAATTTTTACTTCTCCTTCTATGTTCCTATGTGGTTCAATTTTTCATCTTTCCCTTTTCCATATTTGATTGTCATTTAAAATTTAATAAGTTTTTGATTGTTATATTTCACAAATTAGTAACAAAGAAAGAAAGAAATGATAAATTTTGAAGGATTGACTAAAGAAAATGCACTAAAAACACTAAATGAACCAACTCCGGACGCAGTATCGAAAATTTATAATATGGAATATCCAATTACCGAAAATCAAATAAACCATTACAAAGAAAACGGATTCATTCCCCTTGAAAAAATATTGACCGGTGATGCATTAAAATATGCTAGACATGTTATCGAAGCGGCTGTGTTAATAAGAAAAGAACAAGATAAAAGGACACTTGCAGAAAAATCACAGTACGAACAATCCTTCCTTCAATGCGGATACCTATGCTGGGATTTCCCCGCTGTTAAAGACTTTGTCTTCGGCAAAAGGTTTGCCGGAATTGCAAGGGATCTTATGGAAGTACCACATGTAAGATTGTGGCATGACCAGGCTTTATTCAAAGAACCTCATGGCAGGGTAACCGATGCTCACCAGGATATAAGCTACTGGCCGATTAATGAAGGAGAAAAAACTATTACTATGTGGATGGCACTTAATGATGTCCCTAAAGAAAAAGGATGCCTTTATTTCTATCCCGGATCCCATAAAGGAAAGAATAAAGAATATGTGGACATCTTTAAGAACCCTCATCAGCCCGAAATAGTAAAGGGAATAGAAAAAATATTTACACCTATCAACGCAGGAGATGTAACATTTCACTCAGGTTTAACATTCCACGGAGCCGGAGAGAATATCTCGGATGAAATGCGCGAAGGAATGACTGTAATTTATTTAGCCGATGGAGATACATTTGATGAATCCGATCCCAGAAATGCGACTCACAAATCATGTGCGGGATTAAAAGACGGTGATAAAATCGACACTCAATATACACCTGTACTAATTTAAATTTTCTTTTTTCTAAAAATATTCTAAGGCAATTAAATTGAAATATCTGAAAAACCTTCCTGTCATAATTTTTTTATTTATCTACGGATGTTCAACAAGCGAATATGAAACAAATACTATCGGGATTGAGTATCCTCCGGATATGAAAGTCATTACCCGCGATGAATGGGGCTGGAAACCCGGTACAAAAACATTACCCGAACAGACCGTAACAAAAATTACTCTTCATCATGGCGGAGAATTCTTCGCTAAAGATAAAAATGTTGTTGATTACTTGAGAAATCTTCAGTCATGGAGCAGATCTGAAAAAGGCTGGATGGATATTCCCTATCATTATATGATCGATTTGAATGGAAATATTTATGAAGCACGTCCGTTAAAATATCCCGGAGATACTAATACTGATTATGATGTTCGCGGACACGCTCTCATATGCGTTATGGGAAATTATGAAGTCCAGAAATTTAATAAAGACCAATTAAAAGCCGTTGTAGATTTAACAAGCTTCCTCGTAAAAAAATATCATGTATCGTTGGATAGTATAAAAGGACATAAAGATTATGCCTTAACACTTTGTCCGGGAGAAGATTTTTATAGATTTATAAGAGATAATACAATTCCGAAACTTGTAGCACAAAAGCTTGCCGGTCTTCAGATCAATTATGATAAAATATTCACAACCGGGCCTGTTGTGAAAACAGGAATTGAAGTTTTAAGAGATAGAAACTTTGATATCCTTAAAGGAAAAAGAGTTGGTCTGGTTACCAATCCAACAGGAGTTGACAGTAAGCTGAAATCAACAATTGATATTTTAGATGAAGCTCCTGATGTTAACCTCGTTGCACTTTTCGGACCCGAACATGGTGTGAGAGGAAATTTCGCCGCTGGTGATTATGTCGAATCCTATAAAGATGATTTAACGGGGCTACCTGTTTATTCTTTGTACGGGAAGACACGCAAACCGGATTCAACAATGCTGAAGAATATCGATGTTTTGGTCTATGATATCCAGGATATAGGATGCCGCTCTTATACATATATAAGTACAATGGGAACTATAATGGAAGCGGCCGCTGAAAATAATATTGAAGTGGTAATACTTGATAGACCAGATCCCTTAGGGGGAAGCAGAGTTGAAGGCGGACTCGTAGAAGAGGGGCATTTTTCATTTGTCAGCATGTTCAAAATACCTTATGTATACGGCTTAACCTGCGGGGAGCTTGCCGCATTGCTTAATAACGAGGGAATGCTGCCCGGAGGAGTTAAATGTAAATTAACCGTTGTACCTATGGAAGGATGGAACAGAGGTATGACATTTGCAGAAACAGGACTTCCGTGGGTTCCTACTTCTCCTCATATACCCAATATGGATTCACCTTTTTATTATGTAGCATCGGGTGTTGTAGGTGAGTTATATGGTGTATCAATCGGTGTAGGTTATACACTCCCCTTTCAAACTTTTGCCGCTGAATGGATTGATTCTCAAAAGCTTACCGATAAAATGAATAGCTATGGTATGGAAGGAGTATTGTTTAGACCTATTACATACAAGCCTTTCTACGGCTTCGGTATGGGAAAGGATCTCCACGGAGTTCAAACTTATATTACAGACTATAAGAATGCCAAACTTATGCCCGTACAATTTTATTTTATTCAGGCACTAAAAGAATTATACCCTGATTCCTCTCTCTTTAACGATCAATATAAAAACAGGTTCAGAATGTTTGACAATGTTGCCGGAACAAGTAAAGTCAGAGAAATGATTCAAGGCAATTTTAATGTTAATGAATTAAAACCCTACTTTGAAAAAGAAGCATCCGATTTCAGAGAATTTTCTAAAAAGTATTTTTTATATAAATAATAAGTATTTTAAAGATGACATCAATGACTATTGAATGACCATCGAATGACTATTGAATGACCATCGAATACCATCGAATGTCTATAGTACAATATGAATAATATTATTTACAAACGCTCCGAAAACTTTGAACCTGATTTTAATAATTTACTTTCGGTTATTAATCGAAGGAAACCGGAAAGACCTACGCTTTTCGAGTTCGGAATTAACAATCGAATCATAGCAAAATTATCCGGCGAGTATCAGGAAGATACCTCATCCAGAACAGCCCCTTTCAGAAGACTAATAAAATCTTTTTTAAATGCAGGATATGATTATACCACTATTTCTGCATGGAGAACAAATACACTTAACTTCCCGAAGAATACAATTGAGAAAAAAGAGAGCAGGTCACTTAATGCAGGAGATATGATTACCGATCGTGAAAGTTATGAAAAGTATCAATGGCCCGATCCGGAAAAAGGTGATTATGATATTTACTATGATCTGCGTATCGAACTACCCGATGGAATGAAATTAATAGCCAGCGGGAACGGAGGTCTGCTTGAAAATGTAATTGATATTGTAGGTTTCGAAAATTTATGCCTTATGTGCATGCTTGATGAAGATCTAACAACTAACATATTCGATTCGGTAGGTTCAAGATTATTACGCTTTTATGAAATTGTTGCCCCTATTGAGACTATAGGCGCATGCATTGTTAATGATGACTGGGGATTCAAAAATCAAACTATGCTCTCCCCCGAAATGCTGAGACGCTGGATTTTCCCATGGCATAAAAAAATGGTTGAAGCTATTCATAAGGCAGGTAAACCGGCAATACTGCATTCGTGCGGACAGCTTAAAGATGTCATGAATGATATAATAGACGATATGAAATATGACGCAAAACATTCATTTGAAGACCAGATTACTCCTGTAGAACAAGCATTCGATCTATGGGGAGAACGGATTGCTATTCTCGGAGGTATTGATATGGACTTCCTTGCACGCAGTTCACCGGAAGAAATTACTAAAAGGTCAAAAGCGATTCTTAAAAAAGGATCAGCTCAAGGGGGTTACGCTCTAGGTTCCGGAAACAGCATCCCCGAATATATCCCGGACGAAAATTACATCGCCATGATCTCCGCAGTAAACCTATAAAAAGTGAGGTTCACCTCCAAGGTGAGCCTCACTTATAACCTAGTTTAGATAAACTGTTATAATCTGCCTCTCAAAAATTCTCCGTCAATTTCTTCAACTCAATCGATTTGGTATAAAATTCATCTATTGTCAATTCTTTGAGATAAACCATCCCATGAGCTGCTCTAACCCTGGGAATTTCATGCTTAATAAAGAAATCCCTTCCAAGACACAGCCTAACTGTACGGTACTGCTCGGCTAAAAGTTGTTGAGAAAGTGCCGAAAAAGGTCCGTCAAGCTCCCAGCTAGGGAAACTCGCACTTTTCTGAGAACCGTAGCTGTTCATAAACATACTATCTATCAATGCAAAGCTATTTAAACTCACCGGAATATAAATATTTGCCTCGGCAGGATGAAATCGGTACCAAACATTTCTATAACCCCAAATTCGAAGATTTGAAATATCACTCTCTTCACCATACAAACGAAGTGCTTCCGTTATAGTTTGAAGAACTTTATAATGAGTATCAGGTCCGCTTCCTTCCGGGTCTAAAGCAACAGTAATTATTGTTGGTTTAAACTTCCTAAAAAGATTCAGTACAGGTATAACATCACGGTTTATTTCAGGATTTTCGGTGAAAATATCTCCCTGGTAAAAACCAAGGCGCGGATGAGATACACCATCACTGTTAAAACCAAGATGAGCCCACAGAATTTCCTCTTCCCACTCCCTAAGCATTCCTTTAAGTTTCTGAACCTCAGGTATATCTTTCTTACCAGGATACTGCGTTTGAAAATAATTTATAAGCTCATTTATTTTATCATTTAAAAAGGAGATATCATTTTTACCATAAACCTCTATTAAATTCCTAAGAGATCTTCTAGCCTGCGCTTCACTTTTGAACACATCACTTTTAGCGGCAATCCCATCAAGATAAAGATTAACATCCCGGTTTTTCCCTTCTTCAAAGGAGACCTCGAAATATTTTGTATTTAACCTGGCAATAAAATCCTGATTATAAAAATGCTGCTTTAGGTTTTCAATAACCTGAAGCATATATGAATTAGTAACTGCAGTAAAACCGCTAGTTAAAACGGTGAAATGATGCTTATTTGTCGCATTGCGGACAAGATGAACAATATAAGGCAGATAACCGAGCATTATATCGTCATGATGTGGTCCGGTATGAAGTATTCTTTCATTTTCAACATTCTCTATTCCCCTTTTAAATCTTTCCAATACTGAGTTTTGAATCTCTTTATTGATCTCTTCCGTCGATAATCCGGTTTTTGTCAGAATATAATTTCCAAGCTGATCATTCATATAATCTTCTTCGGTTAATTTCATAACTTCTTTTCGTTTATCCACAGCAAGGTTTATTATCGCTCGCTCAATTGCAAATTTTGATAAAGGTTCTTCTTTCTTAATATCTCTTAATCTTCTTTCTTTTAATCTTAGGGCAGCACCATCTGTAAGATAAAACCTTGCTTTATTTAATTTCTGAAGCACCGTAGCAGGGTATTGGTTATTCTGAGAATTTTCAATTGAATCCCTGATTATATTTGCCTTTGCTTCACCTGATGCAATAATTAAAGCCACAGCATTTTTATTATACGTTATAGTATTTAGCCCGATCGTAATAACAAGCCTGTTCCTTGCTATTTCAATTCCGCCTAAATCAGTTGATGCGGCAGCCTGAGTTTCATAATTAGTCTCAGTTAAACGCGTCGTTGAAAAATGGTCGCTCCCTTCAATATTAAATCCGATATGTCCGTCAGGTCCAATACCCCCAAGGAAAAAACCTATCCCCCCCAATTCACGTATTTTCCTTTCATAGTTAGTACAGTATTCATCTACTAATTCAATAGTTTCTTTCTGCCGGCGTTCCTGCCTTGTTCTGGCATATCTATAGCGAAGAGATAAATCTACATGTTTATCCGGAAATATCTGATCAATGGGAAGATTCTCTGCAGTAGGTATTTTATTAACATTTATTAATTGTGCTTTTGTAGGATCTAATTCGAAATTCCGGAAATAAAATTGCTGTATATAATAATAAAAGCTGTTATGCTGGAATGAATCAATCGGATAAAATTCATCTATCTGCACAAAGTAGAGACTCTTCATATCTGGTTTTGAGGAAATATTGATCCCGGATTTCGATAAATAATTCACTTATCTCTTTTTTATTCCAATTATTTAGATAATATGTAACCCATTTAATAAAATGTTCGGGAGTTTTACCGGTTGGCAAAGAGATAACGCCGCCTGGATTTCCTATAACCCACTCTAAAAACCTTAATGCCGTTAATTTCCCCAGCTCAGGAAAGTTTTTAACCTGTATAATCCCAATTTTTTCTTTCGGAGGATAAAATAACTCTTTCCCTGATTTTTCCAGATATATTTTTTCTACAGTTGATAATTCCATCATTTTATTAATTTCCATATTTCTTTAAAAACATGGTGTAAATTTATTAAATTTAAGTGAAAGATTATATTATCCTGAATTCCCGAACTAAAAAGAATTATATGAAGAACAAGATATTCTGCATTTTATACTTTTTTATTACTACCTTTTTTTCCGTTGCATATCCTTATACTCCAGATTCGGTTCTGCATTCCGGTGATATATCCCCTTTGGCATCTTCTACTCAAATGATATTAATAATAACAAAAAATTGGAAAGACACATCGGGGATTTTGCGCAGATACGAGAGAAATGAACTTGGCGGCAAGTGGAAGCAGACTGGTAATGAATTTGATATAACTGTAGGACGGGCTGGCTTAGCATGGGGAAAAGGATTGCATGGAACTGTTCTTGATGATGGTCCTGTGAAACATGAAGGTGATTATAAAGCACCTGCAGGTGTATTCAAATTGAGCAAAGTATTTGGATACGAACCAAAAGGTAATACACAATGGCTGCACATGCCCTATATACAGGTTGATTCATGTACCGAATGCGTGGATGATATCAATTCCAGATATTATAATACCATTGTAGATAACCGGAAAGTTGCCGATAAAGACTGGAACAGTTCCGAAATAATGAAGCTAAGCGACAATGAATATAAATGGGGAGTTTTTATTGAACATAACACTATGCCCCGTCTAAAGAAAGGAGGCTCCTGCATCTTCCTGCATATCCAGGATAAAAATAAAGGAGCTACCGCAGGCTGTTCAGCTATGACCCAAGATCATTTAGTTAATATTCTCAAATGGCTTAATATAAATTCAAACCCTGTCCTGGTTCAGCTTCCTAAACAAGAATATGAAAAATTCAAAGGGAAATGGGGACTTCCTTAATTCAATGTTAAAAAGGAGGGGTAAATGGTCGCTCACTCAATTTTCAATGCCTTAGAAATGAAAAAACTGCTTAAAACCTACGCTATTTCGTATCAAATTTTGCCGCTGAGATAAAGTAACCACAGAGGAAACTGAGGAAACACAGAGAGAGCAGAGATAAAATCTTATTTAAAACTTTATATTCTCCTCCTTTCATTGACAAATTACCACTCACTCACTAAAGATTTTTATTGAAAATAAGATTTTTTCAACATAAGTTTGATCATTCATAAAAATAAAGCGGGTAAAAAAAGGATATTATCTAAAAGCAGTAAACTAAAGTTTAAATGAAGAACCATCAGATTTTAAAATAAAAATCTAATATCAGTTTAAAATTATTATTATTGAAAAGATACATATTGACCTTGATAAAAGGATAAAAAATGCAAAAAATAAATAAGATGTCAATTACTCATTTAAAAAAATTCACTTTGCCTTTAACCTTAATATTTTTATTTCCTAGCTGTTCCTCTTCAAAATTAGTCTCACCTTCAAATGATTATGAAAATAATATAAATAAAATCAATTACCTGGGGAGTAGTAATTCTTCAAAAATTTATCTTTCAGATGAAAGTATTTTTTATTGTTCATATTTAAATATCTCAAAAGACTCCGTAAATTTTATTGATGATACTGATTCAACTCATCAGATTTCAATCAATCAGCTTGAAAAAGTATTTGTGAAAGACAATGCATCGAGTTTACTTAGTGCATTCTGGATTGGATTAGGAAGTGGAATATTAGTAACTGTGGCCGCTTCACAAATAAATGACTGCGGTACATATCATCCTAATATTGGCCCTCTATATATTGGTGGTGCTGCTATTCCGGTCGGATTCATGTTTGGATACAATTTTACCGGAGAAAAAGAATACATTTTTGACCATACAAAATAAGAGAATGACTAAATCAGGTCATGAAGTGAACCTATCTGTAAACACCATTAAGTGCGGGTGATATATGAACTTTTTTTGTCTATTATTCCCAATGTAGATTCGGTTTCTTATTTTGTTCGGCACATTCCTTTAAATATATATTCATCAAATTTTGATATGGAATGTCAATTTCAGATGCCAGCTTTTTAAAATATTCAACGGTATCATTCTCAATTCTTATTGAAATTTGTTTCTTTAATTTCTTTGTATAAGGATTCTTAATAGATTTAGAAAAATTATATTCTTTTTTCATTTTATTTTACCTCATAATAATACTTAATTTCAGATTTTGCTGCTTTTCTTGCAGAAATAATTCGAATAACTTCATCATTTTCTAAATAAGTATGTACAACAACAAGAATTCGCAAACTATAAGAAATACCTAAAATAATAAATCGTTCTTCATGATTGGAATGTTCAGAATCGAAAATAAGCCGGGCGCTTTCATCATAAAATACAGTTTTGGCTTCTTCAAAAGATACTTTATGTTTCTTAATGTTTTCTTGATTTTTATTTTGATCCCATTTAAAATGAATATTGCTCATGTCTTATTATGTAATGATATAATAATTATATAATAATGTACAAAAAAGGACATAACAATACAATTTTGTTGAATGCAGTAGCTAATCATTTATCTGGGTACCTCGGTTACTAAGGTTTTTACAAAAAATAAGGTTAGGAAATTGAATTTTGGAAGGTCATAACTTTCCAATTTGATTACAGACTATAATTAATCTTATTTCTGAAAAGTTAATACCGATCATATTGCCTCAGAACTTCCGAAGGATTCATTTTAACAGCATTTTTTATATTCCCGCCAATAGAAATAAAAATAATAAATGCACCGGCTGCCGTTAAAATGAAATAATCGACAACACTTAAGTTTATTTTATAAGCAAAGTTATTTAGCCATATTCCGGATAAATACTCCACTAAGGGAAATGAAAATATGAGTGAAACTAAATAAATGAAAAAATAGTTATTCAGCCCCTCCTTATATAAATTCTGAACCGAAGCTCCATATATTTTCCTTATTGTTAGGCTTTTTAATTTAAACCTTGCATCATAAACTGAGAATGCAAAATAACCGTAAATTAAAAGGAGCGTTACAAACAATGAGATTATTGTTATAAATTTCAGGATTATTCTTTCCTTATAATATAACTTCTCCAGATCATCCTCCAAAAATCTATAGTTTAATAATCCCTTGAATTTTCCCGCATATTTATTCTCAAAATGTTTTATACTCTTCAAAGTCATAGACGGATTCTTAGATTTAATTACCATTTCACCCAGCATACTTTCATCAATCTCAAAAATCATTGGATTTAATTTTTTATATAGGGAATGGAAATAAAAATTATCAACTACCCCAACAATTTTCATCCCTGAAATTTCTTTTCCAATAGGATTATTTATATTCAAATCTTCCATACATGATTTATTAATAATGATGCTGCCTTTATCCGAAATCCGGTTGGGAGAAACGTATCTCCCGTAAAGCAGTTTTACATCTAAAATTTCCAGAAAAGAATAATCAACGAAAACCGCTTCAACTCTGATTTGCTTTTTATTGCTGCCGGAAACTGAAACCGGAAAAGTCATGGAACTATTATTAGGGGGAATATAAGTCGCTCCGGAAACTTTTACCACACTGCTTAAACCGGACAAATAATTTTTGATATAATTATATCCTTTTACCTGATCAGCTCCATTGAAGGAAACAATTATAATATTTTTATAATCATACCCCGGAGATTTATTTTCAAGAAATGATACCTGCCTGTATATTGTGTAAAATGAGGAAATAACAATAATGAAAACAATGGATTCGAGTAAAAGGGAAACATTTCTAAATGAGAAGATCTTTTTACCGGTAGAGTTAATTTCGAATAGACGGATTATGGTTTTATTTCGAAAAAACAAAAAAAGAAAAATCATAATAATAATAGTTAAAGCCAGTATTATCATCAGTAGTTCGATAACGTAGTTAAAACTAAGAATGTAAGAGAAATGTATATCTAAATTGATCTGTCTGAATAAAGAATCACCCATCAAATAAAAAATTAAATATGCAAGAATTACGGCTAACAACAGAATAAAAGAGACCTCAACAAAAGAATTTATTAATATTTCCGATTTACTTCCGCCAAAGACATATTTAATTATTAAAGATCTGCTGTTTTTATAAATTCTTAATAGTGTGAAGATTAAGAAATTTGCTGTGACAGCAACTGTGAATAGTATTTGAATTAAAAACAGCAGTGAATAGCTTTTATAATCACCTTCCTTTAAAATATTAGCATGAAGACCACCGGAGTTGAAATGAAATTCTTTCATCGGCTGAAGAGTATAAAAAAATCAGTCCCATTATTTATAGTCCGGATATACTTATTCAATGCTGCAGAGAAGTTGCCTTTGTCAATTGAAGATGGCAGATATATGAATGTTGTGAAATAATTATCACTTAAGTCGGGTTTAACAGAATCTGCAGAACTGCCGTATAAATAATTTAATGCTAAATTTACCGGAGCAATGCAGTTCGGTCTCATACTTGAATTTGAAGGAAAATCCTCAAAGATACCGTTTACGAGAAAAGATTTACTAGTTGATTGAAATTGAATATTTATGATTTCATGCAGATGAATATTATGTAACTTTGCAAAACTTTCAGATATAATTACCGAAGAATGGGAAATTAGATTATTATTATTTGCAGGAAGTCCTTTGAATGTAAGTATATTTAATATTTCAGGGTCCGAACAAAAAAATTCATCAAACGGGAAATATTCATCTTTAATTTTTATTTTAACACTGAATAATTCTTTTACTCTTGCAGCCTGAATTTTCCTGTTGAAATTGGATCTTATGAGATCCGTAACAACAAATGAAGTATTAGAATCTTTAGCCTTTGACTTTTTATCAACTGAAATGATTCTATAAATATTATCATATCTATCATTGAACCTGTCGAAGTTATTCTCATAAAACAGATAGGAAAGAATTAAATAGGTAGTTATGAAATAAACGGTTAGTCCTGTTAAATTAAGAATGAAATATTTTTTATCCTTTAGGAGAGATTTTAATAGTATCTTAGTTTTATATAAACTTAATTCTAAATGATTTTCATAAAAGTTAATCATTAAACCTCATGATAAAAATTTCCATAGAATGAAAACCTCCGGGGTTTTCCTAAACCCCGGAGGTTTGGGTTATTACTTTTTTAATAGCAAAAATCAGATTAAATACCCGAAACAACCACATCAGTAAAAACCAGACTCGGTGTTCGCTGGGCTGAATATATCCATGGATCATTAGCAACTTCAGCCAGTTTATTCCAGAACTTCAAATGATTATCCGCTATATTCATTTCAGCAACAGCCTGAACAGGTTCACCATTTTCAAAAAGCTTTCCAAAGATACCAACAGATGCGTCTCCTGTAGTAGAGTTGGAATTTCCGCCGATAAAACCCGTTACAAATATGCCTCTGCCTAAATCTTTCATAATTTCTTTAACCGATCGCTTTCCAGGGGAAATAATTATATTTGAAGTTCCCCTGTGGTCGGTTCCCATCCTAACTTCCTGCTGTAATACCAATCCAGGTAAAATTCCTTTAACACACCTGCCTCAATCATCGTCCGTTTTTTAGCAGCAAATCCATCATCATCATACAGTCTGCTTCCCATACCTCCAATAATGAATGGATCATCGATTACTGTAAGATGTTCGCTTGCAATTTTTTGACCTTTTTTATCAGCCAGGAATGATTGCTTCTGCTGTATATTGCGCCCGAACATTGCAGAAAGAAATCCCCAAACCAATTGCATTGCATTCCGGTTTTCAATAATAATAGGGAGTGTTTCAGTTTTTATTTTCTTTGCTCCTAAAAGATCTAAAGTTCGTTTTGCTGCAGAAGCGCCTATCTCTTCATATGAAGGAAGATTTTTCTTTGCGATCGAACCAACATAGTTATAACCTTGAGGTCTTCGATCACCTTCATCTTTTGCAGTCATACTTGCCCCTGCCCAGTATATCGTTGATTCTCTATCCCCCTCAAAACCGTTGGATGTAAGCATAACAGATTCCGCATGATTATCATATTCACTGGCGGTAACCGAAATTATTTTCTCTGCTCCTTCATTCAAGCATGATTCTTCGATTGTTTTAACCAGGCTGTGTCTGTTTTCAGGTGAAAACTGTTCGTATGCAGGATCAACTAATTGTAAATTAAGCTGTGCTCTATCTTTATAATATTTTGAATCAGGTAATGACCGGTAAGGGTCTTCAGCCAAAAGTTTAGTTGCCCCAACAGCATTTGAAATGAAATTTTTCAAAGCATCTTTACGCAAATCCGAAGTACTTTGTCCTGAATATCTTCCATTAACATAAATTTCTATATAGAGACCATTGGTAGAAGCTTCTTTAATATTTTCCGGCTTTCGTTCACGGTAGCTGATTTCAACAAATCTTTCTTTATTTATACTTACTCGGCTATCATCAGCACCGGCAGATTTAGCGGTCTTTATAGACCATCCCGCAAGATCATACATTTCTTTATTCATTTTGGACTCCTTGTGCTTTAATACCGCCAACGGTCATAGATTTAACCAAAACAGTTGGTAAGCCAAAACCTACCGGAACAGATTGTCCCCCTTTTCCGCAAGACCCTCCCCCGCCTTTAAACATTTCAAGGTCATTTGCTGCCATTGTAACATTTCGAAGCATCTTAGGGCCGTTACCCATAATATTAATATCTTTTATAGGAGCAGTTAACCTCCCGTTTTCTATCATTTTCCCCTGAGAAACATAGAAAGCAAAATCTCCTTCACCAATCTTTACCTGACCATTGCTTACATCTTGAACATAAATCCCTTTTTCAACACTTTTAATAATGTCTTCTGGGGTTTCATTCCCGGCAAGCATATAAGTATTCCGCATCCTTGGTTGAATATAATGCTGATAACTTTCTCTTCTGCCGTTTCCGGTTGGTTCAACTTTATAATGGCGTGCAGATATTTTATCATGCATATAGCTGGAAAGAATACCTTTATCAACCAAAACAGTTCTTTGTGCTGGCGTACCTTCATCATCAACGTTTATAGAACCGGTTAAATTCGGGATAGTACCTTCATCAATAATTGTAACAAATGGTTCTGCTACTTTCTTTCCGATCATAGTACTATAAGTAGAAATATTTTTCCGGTTAAAATCAGCTTCCATACCGTGACCTATAGCTTCATGAAGAAGAATGCCGGTTAAACCGGGACCTAAAACTACAGGCATTTCACCGGCAGGAGGTTGAACTGCATCGAAAAGAATGACTGCACGATCAACTGCAGATTTAGCAACCTCATCCACAACCGCAGGAGTATAATAAGAGAAATCCCATCTCCCCCCGAGATCCCATCCTGCTCTTTCCCGTTTATTGTTTTTCTCTGCAACAACCGAAGCATACAGGTAATTTCTCGGCAGCATGTCTTCAATCTTCTTACCATCACTTGTTACAATCAAAATACGCTTCTGCTGATCATGAAAACCTGCACTGACTTTGATGATCAAAGGAGAGAGTGAGAAACATTTATCATTTGCTCCCTGAACAATGGGGAGTTTAGATTCAATAGGCACAGATGTTAACAAATTCTCAAGCCGGTAATAATTTTCCAGTTTTGACTGAACAAATTGCCCGGCAATTTCGGCTGCCTTTGAGTCAGCTATAGTGGCAGCAGTAGAAGCTGCAGCCAGCATAGAAACTTCAGTTAGTTCCTGAGTAAAACCGTAACCAACCTGATCACCATTCACTGTTCTTATACCCACACCAAGTCCTACATCGCTGTAGGCTCTATTAACTTTACCATCTTCGAGTATAATCCAGTTGCTTATAGTATGCTCAAAATAGAGATCAGCAAAGTCGCCTCCCTTAGATAAAGCCTTAGCGAGTACTTTATTACACAAGATATCGGTAATTCCGAATTCAGATTCAAAATAACCATTGATGTCTTCCTGTGAGTGAGAATACCATCCCTTAGGTAAAATGGGGATTGCTGCGGCTGCAAGGGCTGCTGTAGCTCCGGTTTTGAGAAAGGAACGTCTCGTAATCGGTTTCATAGAGTCCTCCTCAAATTAAGATACAATTAACTAAATTTTATTAGATAGGATAAAATAGATTGATAGAGAATTATAATTTGCCCGCTTTCCCCATCCCTCTATTATTTCAACAACTAAATTATAATTTATTATTTTGATTATCAATGAATATTTTGAAAAAGGTCAAAAGTCCAAATGGTCTTTTTAAGGGTCTGCTGAAAACCATAAGGTGCTAGTTACCCTTAATGAAAAAGCGCTTAGTGAAATTTGAAATAAAAAAATCAAAATATTAAATTTTGCATATCATTGATTATTAATTATTAACTCATGTTACGTTCAACTGTCATTCTGAACGAAGTGAAGTTACGCAAATGGTAAGATGAATCTTTAATAAGAAAAATTCCTTTAATTCCTTTTTTCCCCTGCTGCTCATCTTCTGAAAACGTCTCAACTCCATACTAATCCCAAATTACACCATGAATTACTACAAATGACTATCGAATGACTATAATTGAATGACTATCGAATGACCATTGAATGACCATTGAATTTGAATGACTATCGAATGACTACTGTATGACAATTAATTTTCATTCATATCTAAGCGATTTCGCCGGATTTACTGCTGCGGCTTTTATCGCTTGATAAGAAATCGTGGATATTGCAATAAGCAAAGTTAAAGAACCGGCAATAATAAATGTTGAAATTCCTATATCAATCCTATATGCAAAGTCCTTTAGCCAGTCATTCATAAAATAATAAGCAAGAGGCCAGGCAATTAAGTTAGCCAATACAATCAGTATAATAAATTGTTTGGATATTATATATAAAATTCCGGAAATAGAAGCCCCAAGAACCTTTCGAATACCTATTTCCTTAGTCCGCTGCTCGGTCATGTAAGATGCTAATCCGAATAAACCCAGACAAGCAATAAAAATTGCGAGAAAGGTAAAGCTTCCGATTAGAATAGAGAAGCTGCTTTCAGTCTTATACAGCTGCTCAAATTCATCATCAAGAAAATTAAATTCAAAAGGTCTGCCTGGATTTACCTTCTGCCAGGTTTGTTCCACTGAATTTACAGCATCAGAGATTCTCCCTTTCTTTATTCGAATTGATAGAATATTATTCGAATTGGGCTGGTTAACAATCAGTAATGGTTCGATCTGGTGACGCATTGATGCAAAATTAAAATCTTTTACTACACCGATTACATTTAATTTGTTCGGTGAATTACCTCCAAAAGAAAGCTTTTTATTAAGGGGATTTTTCCATTTGAATGCTTTTACTGCAGCTTGATTAAGAATTACACTTTCTTTCTGATCAGCCGGAAATTTCAACGAGAAATTCCTTCCTTCTGCAATTTCCATTTTCATATTAGTTAAAAACTTTTCATCGGCAGACATAATACTGACTATCCATATATCATCTTTGCTCGAATAACCTTCCGGCTGAATACCTGTTCTGTTAAAACCTCTTCCGGGTAAATTAGATGATAATGAAACACCCTCAACAGAAGGAAGATTTTGAATTTCATCTTCCAGCAGCTGCGACTTTTTCTGAAGCTCTTGATCGTTTAAATCCAAAGTCATCACCTGTTCCCTGTTATAACCCACATTTTTGCTTCTAATATAATTTAGCTGCTGATAAACGATATAGGTACCGATTATCATCCCTATAGAAACGGTAAATTGAACCGTAACCAATATTCTTCTCAGCCATATTCCGCTTTTATTGTTTTTAGCCGAACCTTTTAATATTGAAACCGGCTTAAACTTTGAAAGTATGAATGCCGGATATATACCGGAAAGTAAACCTAAGATTATTATACCTATGATTAAACTTGTCAAGAAAAACTGGATTTTCAAGGAAGAATAAGATATAACTTCCTTTAATAGGTAAATTAATTAACGGAGCAAAACATTCTACAAGAAGCATTGCAAGGAAAAGGGAAATAAAACTCAATAAAACAGCTTCTCCAAGATGCTGTAGCATCAACTGATACCTTATCGCCCCTACAACTTTCCTTAATCCCACTTCCTTTGCACGGCTGACAGATTTTGCAGTTGATAAATTCATGAAGTTAAATGCTGCTATAAGGATTATAAATATCGCTACCGCAAATAAGGAATAAATATAACCTATGTCGCTTTTATTCCGGTTTGCATCATCATATAAGATATCGGATGATTTTAAATGAACATCTTTCAAAGGCTGCAGTGTTACATTAAAGTTCTTACCTACATTATTTTTTCTTATTAATGGTTCTAATTTAGCTTCAACAGTGGACTCAGATGCGGGATTATTCAAAACTACATATGTAGTCATACTAATATTGTTCCATGAATTTAAATACTTCGCCAGGTTAGTATCCTGAGCAGTTGGATAGATGGAAATTATTACATCCATAGCTAAATGCGAAGTCTGAGGAATATCTTTCAATACTCCAACTACTTCAATATCCTTGTCATTGTCAACTTTAAAGCTTTTACCAATTGGATTTTCATTCCCGAAAATCCTTTTGGACATTTCTTCGGTTAAGACCGCAGTATTTGGCTTTGTCAAAGCAGATGTATTATTCCCGTTAATAAAGTCCAAATCAAAGACTTTAAACAATGAGGGTTCAGCATATATTAGATCTTTTGTATACAGGGATTTCTGATTATATTCAATTAAATCCTTGCCGGACCTATTAATTCTAACCTCTTCTTTAACTTCAGGAAATTCATTTTTCATTGCAGGTCCGAGCGCCGGTAAAGTTATTCCCACAAGATTGCTGCTTACCCCAAGTGCTTTATCGATTGTAAGTACCCTGAATATATTATTATATTTTTTATTCTGTTTATCGTAGGAGAGTTCGGTATGTATATAAAGAAAAATTAATATACACGAAGTTATCCCGATTGCAAGCCCTGTAATATTTATAAATGAAATACCTTTATTTTTTAAAAGATTACGGAAAGCAACTTTCAAATAATTTTTTATCATATGCTTATTTTAATAATGTGAATAACCTAAAATTGTTAAACCTTCATCCGGTGTAGTTAAATATGTGTTAAACTCAAAGATTATGCCTAATTAACGCTTTTAATTGAAATCCAAAATAACTGTATTAAATAAATAAGTGTTCATTTATGAACAGGAGTGAACGCTGGCGGACAGATGAGTTCAAGTGCAAAAGCAAATGTACTAATATGATTAAGAGTAAAAATAAAGAGTAAGAACCACCTCTCCAAAATAAACCAAAGTCCCGCTAGAAATATGGACGTCAATTTAACTTATAGCTTTTAACAAAATTTCGATTTTTCTAACTAGACTTCCTTTTTGATAATCTTACTTTTGCCTTCGCTCCAGAGGAGCGATATATTTATAGAAACTGAATAAACCAAAAATATCCGTACTCCGGAGGAGTACTATATTGCTCTAATTTATTAGATTTTAATATTTTACTCAAATTAAATTCATTTTCCTCTTCTAACAGTTTAGCAGTTTAACAATTTAACAATTTAACAGTTTAGCAATTCAGCAATTTATAAACCATAACAATTTCCTTCTGACTCTGCCAGCCATATACCTTTAACTGTGCCCACTATCATTCTAAATAAATCTGTAAATTTATATCCTTAGACACTAAAATTGCTCTCTATTATAAAATTATAAATTTCAAGAAACTGATAATCTGAATTTTTAATAATTGTTCTAAGAATATGGGAAATATTATTTTTACTCTGGATTCTGACCTGAATATAATTGATTGGAATGAAGATATATGTGAAATATATAAGGAGGAAAAAGTCGATCTTTACGGTCAATCAATTCATTCTATATTAACGGGTTTCAACGGAACTGATCTTTTTACCGAAACTCTTAGAAGTCAAAAGCAATTATCCATTAAATATGACTACAATAATAAAAAGATAAAGCTGCTGCTTCAACTTGATTTTTATCCAACCCGGAATGGTTTAACTGTTTCCGCAAAAATTATAAGCGACAATTCCTTAGATGGTAAAAAAAGTTTTGAAGGGAAAAAATATACTCCGGTATTAGGGAGCTCGCTGGAAGACCTTAAGGAGAATGCCGAAAGATTTAAAACACTTGCCGATAATATTTCTCAATTTGCATGGATGGCTGATAATACCGGATGGATTTTCTGGTATAATCAAAGATGGTATGAATATACCGGGACTACTTACCAGGAAATGAAGGGATGGGGCTGGAAGAAAGTTCATCACCCCGATCATATAGATAGAGTTGTAAATAAATTTAAAGAATCTATAGAAAAGGGAGAATCATGGGAAGATACTTTTCCTTTGAGAAGCAAAACCGGTGAATATAAATGGTTTCTTTCGAGAGCTTTACCGGTACATGATAAAGAAGGGAATATTATAAGGTGGTTTGGTACAAATACAGATATAACAGAACAGAAAGCCGCAGAAGATGAATTGGAAAAAGCATATAACCGGATTGAAAGGCAGCTTAAAGAAAAAGAAGTGTTATTAAAAGAGTTATACCATAGAACAAAAAACAATATGCAGATTATATCTTCTTTATTGGGCTTAAAAGCTCAAACTGTGAAGGATGAGAACTTAAAAGAAATAGTAGCGGATATGAAAAATAGAATTCGCTCGATTGCCCTGGTTCATGAAAAACTTTATCAGTCTCAAAATTTATCCCGGATAAATCTAAGCGGTTATATAAAAGAATTAATCGATTTAATTTCACAAAGCTATATAAATAAATCAAAAGAGATTCATTTTAATTTGAACCTTGTGGAAACCGATGCACTTATTGATACTGCTGTGGCTTTAGGACTTATTATTACTGAAATAATAACTAATACTTTAAAACATGCTTTCCTTGATGATAAAAGCGGAAACGTTGATATAATACTGAAAAAAGAGAACGAAAATTTATTAGAATTAATCATTTCCGATGACGGTATCGGCTTTAATAAAAAGGTTGAAAATCAAAGTGAAAAGTTGGGACTGCAGATAATCAGGATAATCGCCGAACAATTAAATGCGACCATAAAACTTGACACAGATAAAGGAGTCTCCTGGCAATTTTCCTTTCCTAATGAATTGGATAAATAGAATATTTACCTATACCAACTCTATTACCCTTTCGCAATCACTTGCCTTTGAATTTAAGCTGACGGTTAGCTTTATCCAAAGGTTAACACCGTGGCTTTAGCCCGGTGTTTCTATATATACTGTAGTCCGACGATTTTCACACAGCCTCTTTATCCAACGGATAGCAGCTAAGCCAAAGATTAATTCCAGCTAGATAACTTTTATCAACGATGTCATGCTTTTCCCGAAATAAAACCCTAACATTAACGCCTGGCTTCTCCGGTGTTAACCTTTCGGCTGAATGTTATGGATTTGCAGGGGAATAAATCCAGATGTAATTCATAAGTAACCTTTTTCCGCAATTCTAAGTCTAATATTATATACATCCGGAGGTTTAAAATGAATAAAAATATCATCATCTTATCATTTATCTTAATTTTAATTTTTTTGCATATGGATACTTTTGGCAGCGACCTAAAAGTAATTAAAGAAAAAACATTCCAGATATCTCCCGGTAAAAATTTAAAAGTAGATGCTTCAAGCGGAGAGGTATTAATATCATCATGGGATAAAAATGAAGTTTATATTAAAATATTGGGAAACCAAAAAGCAGAAGATAAAGTGAAATTTGAGTTTAGTAATGATGATAATAAAGTCGAAGTGATAGCAAAAAGAAAACACTGGCTATTCGGGTGGTTCGAAAGCGGAATCAGGTTAAAATTTGAAATCAAAGTACCTCAAAGGTTTAATGTAAAGGCAGGAACCGGAGGGGGAAATGTATATGCGAAAGATATTTCAGGTAATCTGGATATATCAACTTCAGGCGGCAATATAGATTTGGAAAACGTTAAAGGGAGATTTGATGTATCTACATCCGGCGGGAATATATCAGGGATAGATTTCCAGGGTGATCTGGATGCATCAACTTCAGGTGGAAGTTTAGATTTAACCGGAAGTGATTCAAAAATAAAAGCCACTACCTCCGGAGGAAATATTTATCTTGATTATAAAGGTGTAAATAAAGGAATCTATTTAAGTACATCAGGCGGAAGTATCGATATAAGACTCCCGGAGAATTTTAATGCAGCTGCGAATCTATCAACTTCGGGAGGAGCAGTAAGCTGCGGACTAACAGCTAATAATGCAAGGAAAATTTCATCAACAAAATTTGTAGCAGACTTAAATAAAGGGGGCAACCCCCTTACAGCCGAAACATCCGGAGGAAATATTTCTGTTAAGGAGAAATAAATATAGAACGTGAGGTTCACCTCCAAGATGAACCTCACTTTTTGGATCCGCCTCTCACCTTGTTAAAGCAATCACAAAATTATATTAACAAATTAAATATCTTTCCAAAATTATACTTCTAATCATTCTCTTAAGTCCATTTAGCAAATTAATTAAATCGTTTATTTGTATCGATGAACATTTATTCTGCAATTCCGATTATCGCTTTTTTATTTAACGGTTTTGTTTGGACATATATATTTGCTCAGAAAAAGCAAAACTCAATAAACAGAGCCTTTCTAATCTATGCCTCCTTTCTAGCAGGCTGGATTTTAATAGTAATAATTTTACGCCAGAATATTTCAACATGGCTAATATTGCCGTTAATGAAAGCGGCGTCTATTTCATGGCTCTCTCTTGCTTTTTTATTTATGAATTTTACATACGATTTTATACATAAGAAACGGGATACGTTTTATTACCTATGCCTATCTATGGTTATATTATCTATAATAGTAAGCTTAACTACAAACCTTATATTAGAAGGTTTTGAATATGTAAATTGGGGAGCGACTAAAATTACAGGTCCCTTATTTGTACTTTCCGTAATAGTAGATATTGTACTTCCGGGTTCATACTCAATTTACCTTATCCAGAAAGAAATAAAACTAAAATCAAATAACAGTTTAAAGCATTCACTCTTTTTATTAATGACAGGTTCTCTGATCACTTTAGTTATCGGCTTAATTTCCAATGTAATATTACCGGTAATAGTACATAATAAACAATTTATAGAATTTGCGGAATCGGGTACGGTTATACAGTCTATATTTATATTCATAGCAGTAATAAAATACAGATTATTTTCTGTCGGTTTTGAAGAGGCTGCAAAAGAAATTTTTATGAATGTTCAAGATGCAGTGATTATTATAGATACTCATGGAAGAATTGCTCAGATGAACAAAGCTGCAGAAAATATTTTTAATATAAAATCGAACGATTTAATTACTGAGGATATTTCATCATTACTATCTGATTTTAATAAACTTGAAGATAATAAAAACCTTGAATTCAGAATAAATATTAACGGTACGGTAAAATTTATCCTGCTTACAAAGACTAAGATTGTAGAAAACAATGAAGAAATAGGCAGATTATTAATTATAAAAGATATATCCGAACGTAAATTATCGGAAGAAGAGATTAGAAAATCAGAATTGAAATTCAGATCAGTATGGGAAAACTCTGTAGATGCAATGAGGTTAACAGACGAAAACGGCACCATTATTTCCGTGAATAGATCGTTCTGCCGTTTAGTTGAAATGGAAGAAAAGGATTTAATAGGAAAACCACTGACCATTACTTATGACGGTTCAAAAGATACTTCTTTAATGATTGAGAAATACAGGTTTAGATATAAATCTAAAATAATTCCTTCACATTTTGAAAAAAAAGTAGTACTTCAAAATTTGAAAACATTATATCTGGAGATATCAAATTCTTTTGTTGAACTTGAAAATGGTAAATCATTTTTGCTTGGAATCTTTCGAAATGTAACCGATCGCATACTTGCCGGGCAAAAGATAGCAATGCTTGGACATACTATAACCAGCATGAACGAATGTGTAGCAATTACCGATTTAAACTATTATATAATTTCCGTCAATCCCGCATTTTTAAAGACCTACGGCTATGAAGAAGATGAAATAATTGGAAAGAATATCTTGATTGTAAGATCTCCTAATAACGCGGCGAGTATCTCTGAAGATATCTTAATTGAGACTCACAAAAACGGATGGCATGGTGAATTAATAAATATTAGGAAAAACGGGAATGAATTCCCGGTTCATTTGAGTTCTTCCGTTGTTAAAGATGAATCGGGAAAGCCCATCGCTCTTGTTGGAATTTCAAGAGATATTACCGGACAAAAGGAGATGCAGATAAAACTTGAAAATGCCGTCAAGGAAAGAATGAATGATATTCAAAGGTTCAGCATTTCCCTTCAAAAGGCTCAGGAAGAAGAGCGTACAAAAATTGCAAGAGAAATACATGATGAACTAGGGCAGGTATTAACGGCTTTAAAAATGGATATTGTGCTTTTATCCGAAGATATTAAGGAAGGTAAAAAAGATAAAACGGACAATATAATCAACGAGCTGAAATCGATAGCTAAATTAATTGACAGCTCAATTTTATCGGTTAGAAATATAGCCACCGAACTTCGTCCTGATATCCTTGATCATCTGGGATTAGTAGCGGCAATCAAATGGCAGTCAAACGAATTTCAAAAAAGAAACAGAATAAAATGTACGGTTGATTCTGAAATTGATTATATAGACATAGATAAGAACAGAGCTACCTCTATTTTCAGAATATTCCAGGAAATTTTAACAAACATACTAAGACATGCCGGTTCAAACGAGGTAAACATTTCCATATTAAAAGAGGATTATAATCTAATCCTCCGGGTTAAAGATGATGGGAAAGGAATAAATGAAGATGACATAAATGATTTTAAATCAATTGGGATTATAGGAATGAAAGAACGTACTGAGTTAATCGGAGGTATGCTTTCCATTGAAGGGGAAAAAAATATCGGAACAACAGTTACGCTAAAAGTTCCTATAATATCTGAAAGCTTAAAAATAGAACTTAATTAATTAATGAAGTTTCACCAGTGTAATTGCCGTTGGATTTAGAGCCTGTGTAATATTATTAACCAATGGATTTATCCATTGGTTTAAGAGGAAAATAAAGCCCCTCACAACGCTTTTTCTATATTTTCACACAGCCTCTTTATCCAACGGGTTTGATTTAATCCAACGGACAGAAAAAATGGAAGGATTGGGCTTTAGCCAAATAACTAAAGCAAAAGATTAACACCGAACTTTTAAAACTTTTATAAATGCTTAAAAGGAAATCAATATGAATATCTTAATAGCAGATGACCATGAATTGATAAGGGAAGGATTAAAAAAAGTTCTTAAAAAAGAACAAGATTTTCATGTTGCCGGTGAAGCCTCAAATATAGTTGAACTATTTAACCTGCTTGATAAGGATGAAGCTGAAATAGTTATCCTGGATATTTCAATGCCGGGTAGAACAGGACTGGATTCCATTGGTGAGCTGCGAAACATGTATCCCAAAATAAAAATTTTAGTCCTTAGTATGCATCCGGAAGAAAGATTTGCAGTCAGAGCTTTAAAAGCCGGTGCTTCCGGTTATATGACTAAAGAATCTGCTGCCCTGGACCTCGTTAAAGCAATAAGAAAAATATCGGGTGGAGGTAAATATATTTCTTCCGCTCTAGCAGAGTATCTTGCAATGGAAATCGGACTTGATAATGATAAACCCCTCCACGAGAATTTATCGAATCGCGAATATGAAATAATGATAATGATTAGCCTTGGAAAATCAGTAAGTGAAATAGCCGAAGAACTATCATTAAGTATAAATACAATTACATCCTACCGTACCAGGTTAATGGATAAAATGAATATGAAAACAAATGCTGAGATAATACGCTATGCCTTAAAGCAGCAGCTTGTAGATTAGGTACCGGTACTATCCTTTCAAAAAATTTGAACACCGAAGGTGTGATATTTTATTGATAATATAGAATAGCAGTAATATCCAAAGGGGCTGTCCAAAAAATAAGCTTTTCATCCCGGCTCTTTGTCGGGACTTTGAAAATCCATTAGAATCTGCGTCATCTGTGGCCATTTTCAAGAAATAATCTAATTTCTGGTCATCCCCGAAATAAATGACTATTGAATTCTTCATCTCGATTTTATCTGTATCCCCCGGAATGACAGAAAAAAGACTTTTTGGTCATCCACTCGGTTCTAAAATTAAACCCTCCATACCATTTGCCGCAATTTTAGCGGCAAAGAATTTAGCCTAAATGTCACAAGCATATTAGAAAAATATCTACATAAAAAACACAGTTTCAACTCTACCCGCCGATTATTGCAAATCTTAGTTTTGTATCAAAATTCAGGATAAAACATGAAAGTCTTAATAGCAGATGATTCAAAGTTTATAAGGGAAAGAATTATTAAGCTGCTAATCTCGTTGAATAAAATAGAATCCTTTGAAGAAACCGAAAGCGTTATCGATACCGTCGATGTTATCCGCAGCAGGTTTCCGAATATTGTCATACTTGATATCCAGCTAAAAGATGGAACCGGAATAGATGTTTTGAAAGAGATAAAAAACGATGACCATCTGCCATTAATTATTGTCCTAACTAATTACAGCTTTAAAACATACCGAAAAGAATTCTTGAGATTCGGCGTTAAACTTTTCTTTGACAAATCGGAAGAGTTTATAAAAGTGAAAGATGTAATAAGAGAATTAGTTAAGGACAAGGAGTAATAAATTCAAGAATCAGCATTCTAAAATCATTTACATAATAAATGAAATATGAAAGCTGATAATTATTAACAAAAATAATCCATTCGGAGGTATATATGAAAATCTTTTCTAAAGCAATCGCTATTTTAATATTTGCAGGACTATTAACAGTATCCATATTTTCTCAGGCTGATATAGATCCGCAATTAGTAAATGAACTATCAAAAGCTTCGGCTCCAGTTCAGGCAGTAATAGTTTTTAACTCAAAAAGTGCTCCTTCACTAAAGGAAATTACTTTATTACAAAGCACTGGTATTATTCAGGGAGTAACTTTTCATTCTTTACCAATGGCAGGTGCAGCAATAACAAACGACCAGTTGCAGAAATTAGCCTCAAGTTCAATGGTACGCTCTATTTTCTTTAATAAAAAACTTACATATTTCAATTATAAGAGCCGGAAAATCATAGGTGTTGATAGATTGAGAAGCGATCAACAAATCACTTCTCATAATGGCGGTCTGCCTGTTTCGGGAAAAGGGATAACAGTTCTTATAAATGATACAGGAATTGATGGAACACATGCTGATTTACAATACGGTACTCACGTTGTACAAAATGTGCTTGCATCTATTAATTTAAATGCAGTCAGCGGTCTGCTTCCGGTAACATACCAGGAAAATGTCCCTAACACAGATATTACCGGAGGTCATGGAACGCATGTAGCAGGAACGGTTGGCGGCACAGGCGCAAAATCAAACGGTAAATATGAAGGTGTAGCTCCGGGTGCAAATTTAATCGGTTACGGTTCAGGAGCCGAATTAGTTGTTCTTGATGGGCTCGGAGGCTTTGATTATGCACTTACTCATCAAATTCAATACGGTATACGCGTAGTAACAAATTCGTGGGGCTCATCTTCAGCACCTTTTGATCCTAATGACCCCATTAATGTAGCTACCAAAATGTGCTATGATAGAGGTATTGTTGTAACTTTTGCAGCCGGGAATGATGGGCCAGGTGAAAATACCCTCAATCCCTATTCGGTTGCACCATGGGTTATATCAGTTGCAGCAGGAGATGATAATGGAATGCTGGTAGATTTTTCTTCAAGAGGCATAAAAGGTCAATCAGGATCTTTTTCACTTGATGGAAAAACATGGACGTACAATGAAAGCCCAAGCGTTACAGCACCCGGAAATCTTGTAATCTCATGCCGGGCTTTACTTTCAAATCTCGTGGCTAATGGTTTAACAGATGACACCACAATTGAAGCAGCTTATCTTCCATATTATACGAGAATAAGCGGAACTTCCATGGCAACTCCGCATGTAGCTGGTATTGCAGCTTTAATGCTTGAGGCTAATCCATCATTATCTCCTTCGGATGTAAAAAATATTCTTGAAGAAACCTCAACTAATATGCAGGGAAGACAGTCATGGGAAGTAGGTGCCGGTTATGTTAATGCATATGATGCAGTAGAAAAATCATTTAATCAAAATATGTCTTTTGGAAGTACTCTAAATTATAATAGAAACTTCAACAGCAGCGTCAATGAAAATATCAGCCGCACACCTGTAACAATCGATTATAATCCTGTCCCTTCTTTATCATCCGATAACAATAGTTACTCGTTTAATGTGCCGGCTCAGGTTTCTGTACTTGAAGCACAGGTATCGGCAGCCGGACTCCTACAGCAAACTGGGAATACACTAAATCTCGTTCTTATTTCTCCGGATGGTACTGAATATAGTTCAGGGATAAACCTTTTATTTCCTCTTTATTACGATAGATCAGTCTCTGTAACATCACCTGCTTCCGGTCAATGGACACTGCAAGTAAGAGGTTTAAGGGGAGATGCAAGCAACCCAACAGACGGTGCAGCTTTATCTGAAACAGTAAACGGCACTCTTTCAACGTTTACACCTGCAGGCACAAGCGGATTAACAGATATAAGTGGCAGTCCTTATGAACAATCTATAATACAGGCTGTAAATAACCGCCTGGTGGATGGTTATCCCAATGGGACATTTAAGCCAGGAAATAAGTTAACAAGAATTGATCTTGCTAATTATCTCATGATGGGAGAAAATATAAGACAGTTCCTTCCCTTTAACGGTTCCAATTCATTTTCTGATGTATCTGGAGAGCAGACATTAATTGCCGAATCGGTTACAGCACAGGGTTCTGCTATCAGAGATCTATTTCAGATTGATAACGGAGTAATGCTCCCAACAGGATCAGGTAAATTCTCTCCCAAAAATTCAGTAGATAGAGCTGACCTTGCTTATTCATTGGTTCAAAGTCTTGGATTACAGTCTGAAGCCGTTGCTTTGAACAATAACGAAATTACTGTCCCTTATGGCGATTCTTCTATTCCTATTGATGATGCAGATAAAATCCCGGCTAGCATGCGTGGATATGTCCAGATCGCATTAAATCTTAATTTAATAAATGCTTATTTCTCATTAACTCAAGGGCCAACAGATCTGCAGCCGGTTATTCATGCCGTCTTCAAACCCTTAAGCGTGATAACAAGAGGAGAATTTGCAGTTATAATTACTCGAACATTCAACCAATTCCAGGCTCCGCTTGCAAAAAGTCAAAGTGCTTCACAGCAATCAAGTATTGCTAAGGAATTTACCTATAAATTAAATCAAAATTATCCTAACCCTTTTAATCCAAGCACAATTATAAGCTATTCTCTTCCCAATAATCAATTTGTATCACTTGAAGTGTATAATGTTTTGGGAGAAAAAGTAAAAACATTAGTCAGCGAAGTTCAGAATGAAGGGGAACATAATGTTACTTTTAATTCTAATAACCTGGCTTCCGGAATGTACATATACAAGCTAACCGCAGGAAATTTTGTAAGAACAATGAAAATGACTTTATTAAAATAATTCACTACTCCTGAACGGAAAAAGAGAGACGATATCTTCATAAAATGAAAGATGTTGTCTCTCTTATTATTAAAGTTCATTTATATAATTTGTTGAATTACGCAGATGTAAAGATGACATCTTTAAAAAAGCAAACTTACTCTTAAGTTTTATTAAAGGATAGTTCAGATAAACATTATTTTAAGAAATAAAGATGTCATCTTTTCTAAAAATGTCCGGTATATGCATCCAGGACATATAATTTAAT
>CAVUOL010000030.1:0-83857 GCA_963742995.1 uncultured Ignavibacteriales bacterium | reverse complement strand
AAAACAGCTTTGTAACTATCTAACAATTTTAATTGAACGAGTATATTTTGTATTATATTAAAACCTTAATGATGAATATCAGATATTTTTTTCAAATTACTCAAGTTACGAACTATCCTTATTCTAATACTACATCTTTACTTTCTAAAAATAAGGCTTTAGCAGAACTTACATTTTAATAATAAATTTGAACATGATTTATCTTTTTAAAGATGTCATCTTTTTTATTATTCTGCTGTAACTTCAGTTAATTATTTTTTTTAAGATTTTTCTTTACCGTCATCTTTTAAGAGTTCTTTTCTGCTTAAAGAATATTTTCCATTTTAACTTTTAGCAGTTTAACAGTGACCTTGTCTCCTTCCTTTAAATAATCAGTTACCTTGTTTACTCTTTTATTATCGATTTGTAAATATGAAGCAAGCCTTCTTTACCAGGCAAGATTTCAACAAAGGCACCGAAATCCATTATTTTTGTTACGACACCTTCATAAATTTCGCCAACTTCAGGATTGGAAGTCATTTTTTTAATATATTCTTTACATTTAGTAGCATTTTCTTTATTTGGAGAAGCAATACTAACGGTACCGTCATTGTCAATATTTATCTCCACGCCAAACATTCTTTGCATACCCTGAATTGTTTTTCCTCCGGGACCGATAATCGTTCCGATTTGATCGTGTTCTATCTGTATGGTAATAATCTTGGAGCTTATGGAGAGAAGATTTTCGGTTTAGTAATAGCTTTGTTCATAATATTCAGGATGTGAAATCTTCCTTCTTTGGCCTGTCATAATGCTTTCTCCATAATTTCCAATGAAATTCCCTGAATTTTAATATCCATTTGGAATGCAGTAATACCCTTTTGTTCCTGCACTTTAAAATCCATATCACCTAAATGATCTTCATTTCCTAGAATATCGGAGAACATCGCAAACTTTTCACCTTCCTTTATAAAACCCATTGCGATCCCGGCAACAGGTTTTTTCATTGGAACCCCGGCATCCATCAGGGCCAGGGCCAGCGCAAACTGTTGCCATAGAGGACGAACCATTCGATTCAAGAATATCGAAATGATTCTTACGGTATAAGGGAAATGGTCTTCAGCCGGGAACATAATTTTTAAGCTCTTTCGCAAGATTTCCATGACCAATTTCTCTTCGCCCACACCGGTCATTCTACCAACTTCACCAACACTAAAAGGAGGAAAATTGTAATGGAGCATAAATTTTTTAGTATACTCCCGAAAATCCTTCGATAGTCTGCTCATCACCTTTAGTACCGAGAGTAACAGTAGTTAAGCTCTGGGTTTCCCCTCTTGTAAATAAGCTTGAACCATGTGTTCTTGGGAGGACTCCCAGTTCGATGGTTATTTTACTTATCTGTGTAGTATTTCTACCATCGAGTCGTATGCCTTCAGATAAAATTCGTTCCCGCATAAGTCTTTTTCAAGATCCTAATGATGCTCCAATAACTTTTTCCTGTTTGGGATATTTTTCAGCCAGGGCATTTTTTACATTTTCAGCCAATTCCTTATTTTTAGAACTTCGTTCTTCTTTTGCAAGGATTGAATAGACGATTTCCTTCAATTTATCACAATTGGTTTACCTCATTTCTAAGGGATTCATCAATTGATTTTTCAACAACATCCCTTTTCGGTTTATTCATTTGCTTCCCTAATTCATGCTGAAGATCAACAATTTTTTTGATTTCGGCCTGAGCTAATTTTAGTGCATTGAGAAGGGCATCTTCGCTTATTTCATTTGATTCTCCTTCCACCATCATTATCGAATCGGAAGTACCGGCGACTACGAACTCAATATCACCTTCTTTAATCTGTTGATGTGTAGGATTTACGACAAACTCGCCATTTATTCTACCGACCCTAACTTCAGCGATCGGACCATAAAAAGGGATATCAGAAATAGTTAAAGCAGCAGAGGCACCCACAGCAGCAAGAACATCGGGATCATTTTCACCATCATAGGAAAAAACGAGAGCTACAATTTGAGTTTCATTATTGAATTTTTTCGGGAAAAGAGGTCTAATTGGTCTATCCACTAATCTCGCACTTAATATTTCCTTTTCAGTCGGTCTACCTTCCCTTTTAATGTAACCACCTGGAAATTTTCCGGCAGCCGAAGTTTTCTCTCTATATTCAACCTGTAGGGGGAAGTAATCCAGATCTTCCTTTACCTGTTCGGCAGCCACAGCAGTAACAAGCACCATACTTTCACCATATTGGACCATTACTGCACCATTAGCTTGTTTGGCGTATCTCCCGGATTCTATGGAAAATTTCTTCCCGCCAAATTTAATTCTTTTACTACTTTCATCATTAACCTTTATTACTTTCTTATATTCAATTCTTTAATAATTGCCCTATATCTTTCTATATCTTTTTTCATCAAGTAATTTAATAATCTTCTTCTTTTACCAACCATCGTCAATAAACCTCTCCTGGAATGGTGATCTTTTTTATGGACATTGAAATGGCCCGTAAGATCATTTATTCTTTTTGTTAGAAGAGCTACCTGGACTTCTGCTTTCCCGGAATCTTTCTCATTGCTTCCAAAATTCTTAATTAACTCCTGTTTTTCTTCTTTAGTCATTTTTATTTATCCTTATTTTATTTATACGATATAACCCCAGAGAACCTTAAATAACAGGCCACCGGGATTAATTATTTTTTTATCAAACTAATTTATTTAATATTTCCAGTCCTAATTCTTTGTCTTTATTCATTTGTTCAATCAAATCACCGGCAGAATTATATTTAATTTCTCCTCTAATCATTTCAATAATATTTACCGTAACGAATTTTCCATAAATATCTTTATCAAAGTCATAAATGAAGACTTCAGGAATCACAACTCCGTCTTCATAAAAAGTCGGTCTTTTTCCAACGCTTAACAGACCGGAAAATTTCTTGTTTTCTACAATAAATTCAACTGCGTATACACCCAATGCAGGAAGAAGCTTATGCTCATCCTCTAACCGGATATTAGCAGTTGGAAAGCCAAGTTCTCTTCCTCTTTTATCGCCTTTAACAACTGTACCGCTAAATCCGTAATGCCTTCCCAGAAATGAAGCAGTTAATTTTACATCTCCGTTAATTAAAGATTGACGAATTTCGGAGCTGCTGATAATTTTATCATTTAATTTATATGCTCCGACTGTTGAAACTTCAAAGTTATATTCTTTACCTAATCTCCGTAAAGTTGTTTCATCACCGCTGCGACCTTTTCCAAAATGGTGGTCATGCCCAATAACTATCTCTTTAAGACCAATAGATTTAATCACATAATTTTTAATAAAATCTTCAGCCGTAATTAGTGAAAAATCTTTAGTGAATTTAATTACCAGGAGATTTTGAATTCCTAAAGACTCCAGAAGTAATGATTTTTCACGGAAAGTCGTTAAAATTTTGACATCAGAATTTTTAGAAAGAACTCTCCTTGGATGAAGGTCGAAAGTAATTAAAAAACTTCTTCCATCATTTCGTGACGTTTTTTCAATAATTCTATTTACAATTTCTCTATGACCTAAATGAACACCATCAAAAGACCCGATAGTCAAAAAGGTATTTTCATTTCTTTCTATTTCAGATAACTTACGGAATATTTTCATAAAGTACTTAATCTAAGACAATAAGCCTATTAAATATATGGTTTTTTTGATTGAAAATGAAGCGGTTGAGTTCACCACACCAAGTGGTAAACAAGTGCAAGTTCAATTGCAAGAGCAAATTCAAGTAAATTCATTCTTTAATTTAATTTTATTTCTAAATTCTTCTACTGATAATGCATTTTCAATATTATAGCTGCCGATTTTAGTTCTTTTAAAGAGGTTAATACTGCCCCGCAACCTAAGCTTTTGCCCAAATCATCTGCAATTACTCTAATATAAGTACCTTTGGAACAGAAATTTAAAGAATATATCCGGCAGATTAATTTGTGTTATTTTAAATTTTGAAATCAATACCTTTCTTGGTTCCCTTTCGACTTCTTTACCTTTTCTTGCAAATTTATACAAAGATTTCCCTTTATATTTTACAGCCGAATACATAGGGGGGACTTGAGAAATTTCACCAATAAATTTTTCTTTTTCTTTTAGAATTAATTCTTCAGTAATACCGGTTAAAGGTTTTTCTACAATCACATCAGTTTCCATATCCATAGAAGGAGTTGATTTTCCAAGGGTAATTATGCCGGTATAAGTTTTTTCCAAATTCTGAAACAGGGAAATCTCTTTAGTTTTTTTCCCGGTACATATAATCAGAAGACCTGTAGCCAATGGGTCTAATGTTCCCGCATGCCCAACTTTTTTAACTCCTACAGCATTTCTAATTTTATGAACTACATGGAATGATGTCCACCCGAAAGGTTTATCTATTAGAATTGTTTCGCCTAGATGAAAATCAAAGTCAGAATAATCAAGTGTTTCATTCGTTATCATCTTCTTTATGAATTTTTTTAATTAAGCCTTCAATTTTTTCAACATAATCAAGAGTATCATCAATAAAGAACTTCAATTCCGGAGTAAACTTAATTTTTATTCTTGATGCAAGAAGAGATCTAATAAACCCGGTTTTTAACTTTATTTTTTCCAAAACCTCTTCTCTCTTTGCTCTGTCAAAGACGGAAATATAAATCTTAGCGATTTTCAAATCAGCGGTTACTTTTACATCAGTAATTGTAACAAATCCAATCTCTCTACTTGGCAGCTTATTTTGAAGTTCGTGAAGAAAAATAAGACTAACCTCTTCTTTTATTAATTTTTCAACTCTTTCAGTTCTTCTTGACATAGGAAACCTTCCCATAATATTTGAATAGATTTGGGTTATCTATTCAAATCTAATTTAAGCTAATTTCTTTTTAGTCTCTACAATTTTGTAAGCTTCAATAACATCACCAACTTTAATATCATTATAATTAGCAATGTTAAGACCGCATTCATAGCCTGCATCAACTTCTCTAACGTCATCTTTAAACCTTTTAAGGGAAGCAATCTCACCGGTATGAATTACAATACCCTCTCTAACTAATCTAACCTTACTATTTCGTGAGATCTTTCCTTCCTGCACATAACATCCGGCTACCGTACCAAATTTCGGAACTTTGAATGTATCCCTTATTTCTATAGTAGCTGTAACTTCTTCCGAAATAACAGGAGAGAGTAAACCTTCGAGAGCAGATTTAACTTCGTTAATTGCATCGTAAATAACATTGTAGAGCCTGATATCTACATTCTCTGCTTCTGCAAGTTTACGCGCATTAAGATGAGGCCTAACATGAAAACCAATAATAATGGCATCGGATGCATCCGCTAAAAGGACATCGCTTTCAGAGATACCTCCAACACCTTTATGGATAACTCTTACAACGACTTCTTCATTAGATAATTTCATTAGAGAATCGGAAAGAGCTTCAACCGATCCGTCGACATCACCTTTTACAATTAGAGGAAGTTCCTTAACTCCACCGATACTTATTTGTTTTCCAATTTCTTCAAGTGTTATATGATGGACTTGTTTCTGATCTTGTTCACGTTTCAACTGTTGACGTTTTATACCAATTTCTCTTGCCTGTCTTTCAGATTCTACAACAACGAAAGTATCCCCTGCTTGAGGCGCACCTTCAAAACCTATAACCAGAACAGGAGTAGCAGGTGGAGCATCATCGACCTTATTCCCGCGTTCATCAAACATTGCTCTAACTTTACCCTGATAAATTCCGGCTACAAAAGGATCTCCAATCTTTAAAGTTCCTTTTTGAACTAATATAGTTCCTGCAATCCCTCTTCCTTTATCGAGTTCGGATTCAACAACAGTTCCGCGAGCATTTCTATTAGGGTTAGCTTTTAAATCCAATAACTCAGCTTCCAGAAGGATAACTTCAAGAAGATTATCAATATTCAATCCTGTTTTTGCAGAAACTTCAACGCATTGATATTTACCACCCCAATCTTCTACAAGAACCTTCCTATCAGCAAGCTGCTGTTTAATCTTATCGGAATTAGCTCCTGGCTTATCAATTTTGTTGATAGCTATAACAATGGGCACATTTGCAGCTTGAGCATGATTTATAGCTTCAACTGTTTGAGGCATAACAGCATCGTCAGCGGCAATAATCAGTACTACAATATCGGTAAGCTGAGCGCCTCTGGCACGCATAGCGGTAAATGCTTCATGGCCGGGAGTATCGAGAAAAGTTATTTGCTTTCCATTACCAACGTCAACTTTATAAGCTCCGATATGCTGTGTAATTCCGCCTGATTCACCGGCAACAACGTTAGTTCTTCTAATATAGTCGAGCAAAGATGTTTTGCCATGATCTACATGTCCCATAATAGTCACAATAGGGGGGCGGAATTCTAGTGTTTCCGGAGAATCTTCAAAATCTTCTAAGGCTTCTGCTGTATATTCTTCCTGGAACCTAACATTAAAACCAAATTCATCGGCGACAAGAGTAATAGTATCAACATCAAGTCTTTGATTAATAGACACCATTAAACCAAGTTCAATGAATTTTTGAATAACCTCACTGACAGGTACACCCATCAGATTAGCAAGTTCGCTAACAGCAATAAATTCATTTACGGCTAGTGTTTTTTGTTCATGGCTTTTTTCTTCAAGTCTTCTTTCTTCTTCTGCCTCTCTCTCTCTTCTTTTCTTTTTTCTTGCGCTGGCTCTGCCGGAAGCAACAGAATCATCAATACTCAGAAGAGTCTTTTTGATAGCAGCTTTAACTTCTTTTTCATCTATTTCAAATCTTTTAATCCTCTTTCTTTTTTTAGCCGGAGCCTGCTCTTCAGCCTGATCTGTAGGTTTTTTTCTAGGTTTTGGTTTTTTCCGTTTCTTTTTAGGTTTACCATCCTTATCCTGTTCATTTTCAGAGAGAACAATTTTCTTTTCCTTTTCTTTGGGTTCACCAAGATCCATTTTCCCGACTACTTTAAGGCCTCTTTTCTTATCTTTCTCTATTTCGCTTGGTGCTTTAAATTCCGGTTCCTTGGGTTCCTTGCTTTCTTCAACTTCTTCTTTCTCTGAAGATGATTCTACCGGAGCGGCAATTTCTTCTTCAACTATTTCTGTTTGTGCATCTTCCTCAACAACTTCAACTTTTTGGTCCTGCGGTTGCTCTTCAAGAGGAACTTCCACAACCTCTTCTTCTCTTAACTCTTCAATTTTTTCAGGTTCCGGTTGATGAACTGCAACTTTTTCCTCTTCTTCTTTTACTTTATCTTCGTGTTTTTTATTAAACTCAGCTATTTTTTTATAATGTTTTTCGGCTTTCTCAATATCTTTTTTAAAATGAGCATTTATATCTGTAATCATTTCATCTGTCAACATAGACATATGCGACTTTACATCGTGCCCCTTCTTCTGTAGAAATTCCACAAGATTTTCAGCAGCAAGATTATATTCCGACGCTATTTTATAAACTCTCAATTTCTTTGATTTCGTCTCTGGCATTATAACTACCTATCCTATTATTAATTCGAATTTATTCGGCTCTATTCTTCTTCTTCAAACTGTGATTTAATTATTTCAATAATTTCATTAATTTTATCCTCATCCAGGGTTTCAATTTCTTTTAATTTTTCAGGGCCTGCGGTTAATACTTCCAAAGCAGTATCATACCGGTTATTTATTAAAGTTTCGTAAATATCACTTCCAAGTTCTTCTTTAATGTCTATTAATTCTATATCCTCATCATATTCTTCAAATGGTTTTTCTTCCCTCAGAATTTCTATTTCATACCCGGTTAGTTTCATGGCAAGTCTAATATTGACCCCATTCCTTCCAACTATTAAAGAAACCTGATCGGAATCAGCTGTAACGACAGCTTTTCTTTCAACTGTATCCAATTCAATTTGTTTCAACTTAGCCGGAGCAAGGGATCTCTGGATAAAGATAATTGGGTCTTCAGCGTAATTTACAACATCGATATTTTCATTATTTAATTCTCTAACAATTGCATGGATCCTGACGCCTTTCATACCGACACAGGCCCCGACTGCATCTATTCTATTATCCTGAGATTCTACGGCTACTTTAGCTCTTTCGCCGGGTTCTCTGGCAATGGCTTTAATATCAATTATTCCATCATAAATTTCGGGAATTTCAATTTCGAACAATCTCCTTAAAAAAGTATTATCTGATCTTGAAATTATAATTTGCGGTGAATTTGTACCTTTCCTGACTTCTTTTACGATAGCTCTAACAGTATCACCTTTTTTATATTTTTCATATGGAATTTGTTCATTTCTCGGAAGAAGCAGTTCATTTTTATTATGATTTACCAGTATATCATTTTTTCTTATTTGATATATATCTCCAACAACTATTTCTCCGAGCAGTTCCTGATATTCATTATAAATAATATCTTTTTCTATTTCTCTAATTTTCTGGTTAAGGTTTTGTTTCGCCAGTACAATCAATCTTCTTCCAAAAAAAGCCAGATTTAATTTTTCGACATAATCTTCTCCAACCTCAAGCTCCTCATCATTACCTTTTTTATTTACTTCTTCAATACTAATCTGTGTATTAGGATCTTCAACTGTTTCTACAATTTCTCTTTCAAGAAATATTTCAATATCTCCTTTATCCATATTAACAACAACATCATATTTGGCTTCTTCGCCGAATTTTTTTCTTACAAGCATTCCGAAAATGTCTTCAATTATTCCGGCAAGCACATCCTTGTCAATCCCTTTTTCCCTTACCATCTGGGCAAAAGATTCTACTATATCGAAATTCATTTCTTTGTTACCTCCATTAAGAAAAACTTGCTATTACTTTAGCTTTTATTATATCGTTAAAGATAATTAAAATTTGTTTATTATTTGACAAAAATGTCAATTCATCGCCGGATACACCGATAAGCTTTCCTGTTAATTCTTTAGTTTCATTATTCTGCTTATAAGAAATATCAAATTTGCGATTTATGTGTTTGGGATATTGTTTCAAAAAGATTAAAGGCCTATCTATTCCGGGTGAAGAAACATCCAGTCTGTAGTTCGATTCAATAATACTTTGCTCTTCAATAACTGAATCTATATCGCGACTAACTTTTGCACAGTCTTCGGCGGATACATTTTTTTCGCCATCAATAAATATTTCAATAACCCTATTCTTTTCATTACCACGCAAGACCAAATCGATAAGGAAAAAACCGTTTTTTTCGACTGTATCAGCGGCAATATCTCTAATATTTTTTTCAAAAAAATCCATACAAACAAAAATCGCCCATTAATGGGCGAAAAGAGTAGGTAAATTTAATACAAAATATTTCAATTAGCAAGGGAATGAATAATTAATAGAAACCTCATTAACCGATTTCCCGTTAAATATAAGTTATAAAAAAATATAGATATTTGCGCACTTTACAATAATATATTTTTTAATATTATTTAACGTCACTTTTTAACCATTTATTTATACTTAGATGTTATCAAAATATCTAATAGATAAGAAATGAATAAAAGACAAAAAAGAACTATCATTATAGGTTTGATAATAATCGCAGCAGCAGTTATTGTCTGGCTAATCAGCGGCGGGGAAATATTTACTAAGACACAGGTCTTAATCGAAAAAAAAGATGCATTATTCGGAACCGTATATAAAGAATGGCAGAATAAATTCATATGGGGATTAGACCTAACATTAATCATATCGGGAATTACAGTTTTAGTTTCGGGAGTTTTATTTTTCATTTTTAAAAAAAGGGAAACAATGAAAACACTATTTAAAATTATATATTTGGTTCTAATTCTTTTTATTTCTATTTCTGCTCAAAGCTTTGAAGTAAAAGCAAGCGGTACACAAACATTTTCATTTACCGATGAAAGCGGTAGAAACCAGGCAACATTCCACAGTACTACCCCTTTTGAGGAAATAAACGGATTAACAACGGATATTAAAGGTAAAGTGACATTTGATGTTAAAGATTTTGCGAATACTTTAAAAGGAGAATTTACAATTCCTGTTGCATCTCTGAGAACAGGAATAAGAAAAATGGAAAATGATCTTAGAAGCTCTTCCTGGCTTGATGCGGATAAATACCCAGTTATTACATTTAAAATAACGAAGGTAAGTGATGTTCAAAAGATTGAACCGAATAAATTAAGTGCTACAGTAACAGGAGATTTTACAGTTCATGGAGTTACAAAACAAATAGCAACAAAAGATACAATTACGTACCTTGATGAAAGTGAAATGACCAGAGCAAGGATGCCGGGCGATCTTTTAGGAGTCCTTGCAAATTTTGATATCAATTTATCAGATTTCAATGTTGAACATTTACTATTGGGGAAAAGAGTATCAAATGATATCCAGATAAAAGTGAACGTTGTAGGAACAACCAAATTTTAATCACTAAAGGGAACATCATGAAAATATTTAATAGTTTCTTTATACTGATATTTATCATTTCTTTTTCAGAAATTGGTTATTCGCTTCCAAGATTTGCATTGAGAATGGGTGGAACATGCGCAGATTGCCATATAAATCCCACGGGAGGTGAATTAAGAAATAAAGGAGGCTTCCATTTTGAAAGAAATGTACTCCCGATGTTTTCAGCACATAAAGATATTAAGCTGGATGATTATATAGGAGAAAATATTTTATTCGGTGTAGACTATAGAACGCAGTATTTATATTCACAGGAATTTAAAAGAACCGATTTCCAAAAGATGAGCGGATTGATTTATACCGATGTTAAAGTAGACGACAAAGTAGACATTTACGGTTCGTATGATTTAATTAATCAATTCTGGGAATTTTACGGGGTAGCTCATTTTCTTCCCAATGACAGTTATATAAAAGCAGGTACATACTCACCAAATTATGGAGTGAGGGTTGATGACCATACTGCATACACCCGTGGCGGGGATCTGGGATTTATATTTAATTCTACAGAGGGACTTATTTATCAGCCAGGATTTACGGAAACAGGAGTTGAAGTTGGCTTATATCTAACCAACTTTGCATTTTTAACAGTCAGTGCCGGAAATCCCCATCCGGGATTTCTATCCTTTGATCCATCATATACAGCAAGTTTGCAGTTAACTCCGGTAATAGCAGATAAAGTTCCGCTGCTTATCGGGGGCTCTTATACAACATTTGACGGAACTTTAGGTCCCCTCATTTTTAAAACATATCCCAAAGTAAGTATGTACGGAGGTTTTTTAGGATTCGGCATAGGGAATTTTACGTTAATCGGAGAATATGATATTGCTAATGATCTGGTAGTAAAGGATAAATCAACAACAGCTTTGATGGTAAAGGGGAATTATCAGATTGTTAAGGGATTAGAAGCCGTCTTAAGGTATGACAGATTTGATCCGAATAATGATATTACGGATGATGAGATTTCAAGATGGATAGTAGGATTTGAATTTTATCCGTATAGTTTTATTGAAATAAGACCGCAATATAGAATTCAATCGGAAACTCCGGCAGTTGATAACAATTCTTTTATTGTTCAATTTCATTTTTATTACTGAAAAGGTAAAGGATATTATGAATCCTCTACGAGGATTTGGGGGAGTGAGGTGGAATTGGTTTTCTACAATAATTGTGTCCTCTACGAGGACTTTGGAAAAAAGTTTCTACAATAATTTTGACCTTTGGGAGGTTATTAGAAAAAGGTTTCTACAGTAATTGCAACTTCTGCGAGGTTTTGGGGGAGCGAGGTGGAATTGGTTTTCTACAATAATGGGACCTCTACGAGGTCATTTGAAAAAAGTTTATACAATAATTGCGACTTCTGCGAGGACTTTGGAAAAAAGCTTCTACAATAATTTTGACCTTTGGGAGGTTATTAGAAAAAGGTTTCTACAGTAATTGCAACTTCTGCGAGGTTTTTAGAAAAAGGTTGATGTCATCTTTGCTTATTATTTTTTTCTATAAACTTGTGTTGAAGAGGCTTGAGCGGTAGAAGTAATAATAATTTCATTTATATTAACATGAGAAGGTCTGGTTGCCGAAAATAAAACAGCTTCGGCTACATCTTCGGCAGATAATGGTATAATTCCATCATATACTTTTTCAACTTTTTCTGTATCACCCGAAAATCTGACATCACTAAATTCTGTTCTAACCATACCCGGATCAACAGTTGATACTTTAATATTCTTATCAAGAACGTCTAATCGTATTGATTGTGTTAAAGCATTTACTGCATATTTGGTGGCGCAGTAAACATTGCCATTAAGGTAGACTTCATGACCTGCAGTCGAACCAATATTAATTACATGACCTTTTTCTCTTTCAACCATACCGGGCAGTATCATACGTGTAACATATAAAAGTCCTTTGATATTTGTATCAATCATTTCCTCCCAATGATCGATCTCTCCTTCATAAAGTCTGGAGGAACCTCTTGCAAGACCCGCGTTATTAATTAGAATATCTATTTTCTTCCATTCCTCCGGAAGATTACCAAAAATATCTTTTACTTTTTTATAATCCCTTACGTCAAGTTCGAGAGTTAGGACTTTTGAACCATAATCTTTTTTTAAAGATACGGACATATTATTTATTCTATCTAAACGTCTTGCGGCTAATATGAGGTTAGCTCCTTCTTTTGCAAAAGCAATTGAACATGCCTTTCCAATTCCGGATGAGGCTCCGGTAATGAGAACAATTTTATTTTTTAATGATTCCATTTCTCCCTATTAAATTTTTCAAAATATCAAATTAAGGATATTTTTAATAAGTGGAAAATATTTCATAGAAAAATATTTCGGCGTGTGGAAACATTATTACATTCTTATATAAACAGGGAATGGGTAGATACATAAAGATAAGGTAATAAGGTTTCTGTAGGTCAGGGGTAAGCAGGGTTACTAAGGTTGCAACAAAAAATAAGGTTTTTAGGACGGATTATAGGGCAGGTGAAAAAAATAAGGCTTTTGAGACTACGAGGATTTTGAGAATGGCGGGGAGTCTCTTACTACAATAATGGAACATCTACGATGTTCTATTAGATACGCAACTATATTTATGAACTTATGTACTAAGGTTGCAACAAAAAATAAGGTTTTTTGGACGGATTATAGGGCAGGTGAAAAAAATAAAGTTTTTGAGACTTCGGAAGTTATTAAAATACTCCGGGGATTTTGTGGCCGCACTTATAGCATCATCCATTTTCAATTTTATTCATTAAAACATCATGCCAGTCTCTTTTGATTAAAGTAGAATTGCAATTGGGGCAGTATGTATTTTGGCCTTCCCGATCATGGATATTACCGACATAGCAGAACTTTAACCCTGATTTAACAGCAATATCCCTGGCTCTCTTTAAAGTAATCTGGGGTGTTCTTGTTTTATCTGTCATTCTAAAATCGGGATGAAAAGCTGTAAAATGAACAGGTACTGAATCCCCTAAATTTTCCAAAATCCAATTACATTCTCTTTGAATTTCTTCAGAAGAGTCATTTTCATCGGGAATTAATAAAGTTGTAATTTCAAACCAGATACTAGTTTCATTTTTCAACCATATCAAAGTATCAAGCACATCCTTTAATGATGAAAAAGTTAACTTACTGTAAAATCTTTCGGTAAATCCTTTTAAATCTACGTTTGCAGCATCAATATATTTATAAACATCTTTTCTTGCATTCTTATCTATATAACCAGCCGTAACCATTACCGAGTTGATACCTTCATCTCTTGCAATTCTTGAGATATCAATAACATATTCACCAAAAATAGTAGGATCATTATAAGTATAAGCGATAGAAGGAACCCTATATTGTTTAGCAAGATTGACAACATCCTCCGGAGAAGAATTCATTGAATTTGAATCGTCTAATTTAGCTTTACTTATAGACCAATTCTGGCAGAATTTACATCCAAGATTGCAGCCGGCGGTTCCAAAGCTTAAAATTGATGTTCCCGGATAAAAATGATTCAGTGGTTTTTTTTCGACAGGATCAATAGCAAAACCTGTAGGTCTGCCATAGCCGATACTATAAAGTTTACCCCCGATATTTTGGCGGATAAAACAAAAGCCGGGCTGTCCTTCTCCAATCTTACAGTAACGAGGGCAAAGAGTGCATAATATTTTATTTTTTTCGGCAGGTTCCCACCAATCAGCCACTTTTAATTCATCTATATTTCTGTCAATTATTTCCATCGTATCTAAAAATATTATATATCAACTAAAATAATTTCTTAATTGAACAGATGAAAGTTATATTTTTGGTATCTATAGCATATAAAAACATGCTGCAGAACCGGTAATGATAGTCATTTATATATGGTCATTCGATTGTCATTTTTAATGAATCTTAGTGTGTCAATTTTGTCAATTTTTGAAAATTGACTGGATGAAAATGGGTGAAATTTTAGTCATTCTTTAGGGTTCTGTTTACTTGGGAGTAACTTGGAGTTGTCTTGGAGTTGACTTGGTGGTGGAACGGAGGTAAAATTGGGATTTAAAATGGAGTAAAAGGTGAGTGACAAAATGACAGCCGGTTGATAAACAAGTGGCAGAATAATTTTGAGATGCTTAATAAGTTTATTCATGATAAAAAAATGAAATTCGTCACTTGAGAGGAAGATGTACCTCAAAATCCAATTGCAAAAAATATTGGATATGTGTTTTATGAGATGCAATAATTAAATGGGGTAATAGCGTATGTGGAGCGTATGTGAAGCGTATCTGAGACGTATATGGAGCGTAGATGATTACCAAGTGATTAAAAAAGGGGTAGAAAAAAATAATAGTGGAATAGGGATAATATAATTTATTGGACATTTAATCCGGGTGAAAAATTAAAATAATGAAAAATTGTATGTAACTGGCCGAGCGAAGCTGTATTTTTAAAATTGTTAATTTAGATTGTAAAAGAACGTATTATAAAATTGTCGATACTTGATTTATTTTCTAATTTGACCTTTTTGAGGGAGAAAATGCATTATAAGAAGATAGTCCTTTCAATAATTTTATTCACTTTAACTTTTTGCTTTATTTTGAAAGCTCAGACATGAATATTAAACGGCAAAGTAGCAGATGCAGATAACGGGGAACCTTTAATAGGTGCTAACATATTAATTCTTGAGCTTGAGAATACCGGTTCGGCGGCAGATGAAAATGGCTACTTCGAACTAAAACTGCCTGTCGGGAGCTACTCATTAAAAGCAAGTCTTATTGGATACACACCGGTAATTAAAACGGATGTAATAATAAAATCAGGTGTAAACAAGACACTAAATATACAGCTTTCATCTACATCTATTGAGCTTGAACAGGTAACAGTTCAAGGCGATTACTTTGATAAATCGATAACTGAAAATAACCTTAGCACAATAGTTCTTGGTTCGGAAGAGGTGAGGCGTTCCCCGGGATCTGACCAGGATTTTCAGAGAATTCTTCAGGCGATGGCAGGTGTTTCATTTTCTACCGATCAGACAAACGAACTGCTTGTAAGGGGAGGCTCTCCGAATGAAAACCTTACGGTTCTTGATAATATGGAAATACACTCTACAAACCATTATCCGAATGAAATGAATTCAGGTGGTCCCATCAACATGGTGAATGTTGATCTTATAGAAAACATTAATTTTTCAACCGGAGGTTTTATTTCAAAATACGGAGATAAACTCTCATCGGTACTTGTTGTTGATACAAGAGAGGGAACTCGTATTCAAGATATTGCAGCTAATTTGAATATATCTATGGCAGGTTATGGTGCGGTTTTGGAGGGCAAAATTAATGATGGAAGAGGATCATGGATCCTTTCGGCAAGGAACAGCTTTCTAGACCTGATAGCAGGTGGTGTCGGTCTTACTTCCATACCGTATTATTATGATATACAATTTAAAACAGTCTATGATATTTCACCTGTTCATAAATTGTCTCTTTCAGGGATTTATGGAAACGACAAAATTGATGTTGAAGGTGAAACCGATCATACAAATTTATTATTAAAGGATTCGCGAGATTCTGTAGATATTGAAAATGTATTTGTACGACACCACCAATATGCAGCAGGGATGTCCCTTAAAAATTTATGGTCAAATAATTTCTATACACTTACAACTCTTTATACAAATAGCTACTTCCGCAACATTGATGTAAAATTTGATTTTTCGGAAAGGAGATATAATAATGTGGGTGAAGTTTATAATTCAAGGACATTGGGTACAAGGAGCGTATTCAGATCAAAAGGTGATGACGGCATAACTGCATTAAAAACAGAGTCAGTCTGGAATATAAATTCATGGAATGAAGTTAATATTGGCGGATCAATTAAGACTGGAAATTATCACGAAAATATTTTTATTGACGCAGATACTGCCAGGTATGACATTAGCGGAGACAGAGTTTTTGATGCTCTCATTACACAGCCTGCATCCGCTTTTTCGGTAAATTACAATTTGTTCAGTCAATATAAATATTACGCTTTTGTGAATGATAAACTAAGGTTTTTTGATGATAAGTTTCTCATTAATGCGGGATTCCGATATGATTATTTTTCTTACAGCAAAAAAGGGAGTTTCAGCCCCAGGCTTTCACTTTCATATTTTCTGCAGCCGGCTATAACAAGCTTAAATTTTTCTTACGGTGAATATTATCAGAGTTTATCTTATCCGGAATACGGCGACAGGTACAATATGGAAATTAACAGGTATCTGGATAATTCGCATGCGGAGCATTTTGTTTTCGGAATAGAACACATTATTGCCGATGGATTGAAATTAAACTTTGAAGGATATTACAAGAAGTATGATCATATACCGGTGGATGAAACATTTATTCATTATAATGATAGAACATTCAGGTCCGATAAAAAGTTAAGTATTGGTGAACAAAAAGTATATGGTATAGACCTCCTGGTTCAGCAAAAGCTTGTTAAAGATATTTACGGGACTTTATGTTTTTCAAAGATGTGGAGTAAGTTTAATGATCCCCGTATTGGCTATGAAGGAAAGACTTATACTTCGGATTATAATTTCCCTTACGTAGCGACAATCATTATTGGTAAAAGATTTAAAGATCTAAGGAATGACATAAATAAATTACCTCTTTATTTAAGAATTCCAACATATATACTTCCTTTTTCAAATGATATGGAGATCAGTGTAAGATGGCGGTATGCAAGCGGTATGCCTTATACTCTGAGGACTTTTACAACTAGAGAGCAGCACAGGCAGGGCTCGGTTAAATGGACTAACGGAACCTGGGTTCCAACTGATGATGTGAATGGTGCAAGATATCCTGCTTACCATAGGCTTGATATAGCAATCAGCAGCAGGTTTAATTTTAATAAATGGGCTATATCTGTTTTCCTCTCCTTGCAGAATATTTACAACAGGAAGAACATTGCTTTCTATCAATATATTTCCGACGGCACTAAAGAGAATGTTTATCAATTTTCTTTTCTACCTGTGGCCGGGATTGAATTTTTATTTTAAAAATAATTTAGTGGTTTTGAAGAAGGAAATGGGAGATATGCCAAAAGAAAATTTTAGAGCTTATTTAGCGTGGGTGGCGATTTGCCTGATCTGGGGAACAACCTATCTTGCAATCAGAATAGGAGTACATGATTTTCCGCCTGTTTTGTTCGCAGGATTTCGCTGGTTAATTGCCGGACCTATTCTTATTATAATTCTAAAATTACGCGGATACAAACTTCCAGCTTTAAAAGATATAAAACATCTCGCAGTTGTTGGAATTTTATTACTTGGCTTCGGTAACGGTCTTGTTGTTTTTGCAGAGCAGTGGGTACCAAGCGGCTTAACTGCATTGCTGATATCAACGGATCCGTTATGGATTGTAGGGATTGAATCTTTATTACCAGGCGGACCAAGATTGAATTTAAAAATAGTAGTCGGCGTGCTGCTCGGCCTGGCAGGTGTAATTTTAATTTTTGGAAATAATCTTTCGGCTATTTTGAACACACAGTACATGGTAGGGAGTTATGGGGTTGACGTTTTGCGTATTTTGCTGGTCATCCGGCACACTTTATTCAAAGTATAAAAAAGTTTCTGTTCATCCATTAATGGGAGCCGCAGTAGAAATGGCCATTGCCGGAATCTGTTTATCTCTGCTGGGTGTAATTATCGGCGAATCTTCAAACCTGCATTTGACTCAAAACGGTGTATTTTCATTCTTGTACCTGCTCGTATTTGGTTCCTTTATTGCATACGTTTCATACATCTATGCAGTAGCAAATTTACCGGTTTCTTTCGTTTCCACTTATGCTTACGTAAACCCGGTTATCGCATTATTCCTGGGGTGGCTGATACTGGATGAAAGACTTAATTATACTATAATGATTGGGGCAATTATAATTTTAATAGGAGTTTACATTGTTAAGAAAGGGAGTGACTCGAGGACAAAGATGAGCGGTGTTTGATGAGTGATTGATTGAATGGCTGAATGAATGATTCCAGATTCCTGATACGAACCTCCGGCTGGTAAACCGGATGACGAATCCCATATACGGTCATGCTGGTTAGGATTGTAAGATTTGGTTAAATGAAAATTTTACTGTAAAAGGAATTTAAACCAGTTCGAATTGCATTTGAGCTTTTTCAACACTCTCATACAGATTAGTCTGGTCAATAGGCTTTCTTATTATACTAACAGGATTTAGATAGTAAGAATTAATGAGTCTGCTAAAGTCATCAAAAGCAGTAATAAAAATATAAGGGATTTTATAGATGCTCTCTAAACGGGCAATTGCTTCAATACCATCCAGCTGACCATTAAGATTAATATCAGTAATGATAAGTGAAGGATTTAAAAGTTTCACTTGCTCCATTAAATCTTCACCTGAAGTAACAACCGGGAAAACTTTGTGACCTAAAGAGGCAAGACAATAATTAAGCTGGGTTACAACTTTCGAATCAGTCTCAGCAATTAAAATATTCATAGGTATGTTTATCATGTATATCCTTTCTTTGAAACATGATAGGTATAAATGAATTCAAATACAAGCTATAAGCATCGATAGTATTTTTCCGGAGGCCCTAGTGATTATGGAAGAGGAACGAGCATGTATTTTCATATATATGCTGCAATTCCCAGCAAATAATAGGGGTGGACAGCCCCTATCATCACGTCGAAATTTATTCATCTACTTACATGTAAATTCTAACTTATTCATGGCATTAATCAAATGAATTATCTTACATTTTATTAAATTTACTTATGAATGTGAGCTAATTATTTATTTATATTAAACACTAAAAAAAGGACCATATTATGGTTTCAAGTATTCAAAAAGAAAAAGCCAAACTGTTCTTGAAATTTCATCAAGACAAAGAAATTCTGGTTTTACTAAACTCGTGGGACATCGGAAGTTCAAAATTAATAGAAGCAAGCGGCTATAAAGCAATAGCAACAACAAGTATGGGAATAGCTGCCTCTTTAGGATATCCTGACTGCCAGGTAATACAATTGTCAGAGATGATTGAAGTAATAACGGGAATCGTAAATGGAGTACAAGTTCCGGTAACTGTGGATATAGAAGCCGGATATGGAAATAATTTAAATGAAATAATTGATTCTATTAAAAAGATAATTGCAACAGGAATCGTTGGAATAAACATTGAAGACAGTATTGATTTAAATCCAATATTAATTGACGAGATGGAATTTTGTGAAAGAATATCAGCCATTCGTGCATTATCAGATTCACTGGGTTTTCATTTAGTAATTAATGCAAGAACGGATTCATTTTATACTTCGTTAGGTTCACCACAAGAAAAGTTATCTGAATCAATTAAACGCGGCAATAAATACCGGGAAGCTGGTGCCGACTGTATATTTGTACAACCTGTATGGGAAAAAGAAACAATCTCAACATTGGTTAAGGAAATTAATGCCCCAATTAATATTCTTGCAAACCCTAAGGTTGGGATAGGATTACCCCCATCAGTAAGTGAACTGCAGGATTTAGGTGTTGCCCGTTTAAGTCTTGGCTCATGTTTGATGAAAGCTACTTTAGCTTTGATTAAAAAAGCTGCTGATGAACTGTCTGAAAAAGGGACTTACAATATTTTATTAGATACCTTAACACCGCTACCTGATGCTGCAATTGCTTATAAGATGGCAATAGGGTTGAATAAATGAAGATTAGCCGACTAACATTATCTATTGGGCAGGAAAACGTTTGAGATTTGGGCCTCCTTCTGGCCTAAGCATGCGGACAATTGGCCTCGCATCAATGATGTACGGGTAAAGCTCAGCTTTAAATTACTTCAAACCGTATCCAATTGACGCGGCTTTTCTCGGAGTAAGGTGCACCGGCTGCAAAAATTATTACATCTCCTTCTTTTACATGTTCTTCTTCAAGAATTAATTTTTTAGCTTTGTCGATTACTATATGTTCTTTATCAATTTCATCACAGAAAATAGAGGTAACACCCCATCTCAGGCAAAGGTTATTCATAGTATCAAAACTGTTTGAAAGAGCTATTATCTTTGCTTTAGGTCTAAATTTTGCAAGATTTCTTGCAGTTCTTCCTTTAAATGTAAATGCGACAATTGCAGCAGCATTTACCTGTCTGCTGACTTCAACAATAGCTTTACCCATCGAATCAAATAGATTTTCTTCAATATGTTCCGGTATTTGAAAATTTATAACATGAAGCGGTGCATAAAGTTCTGCATTTCTTATAATATCATTCATCATTTGAACACTTTTAACCGGATATTTTCCAATTGAAGTTTCCCCGCTAAGCATAACCACATCGGTTCCATCCCAAACTGCATTAGCAACATCTGAGGCTTCTGCACGGGTAGGAATTGGAGCATGAATCATAGATTCAAGCATTTGAGTTGCAGTAATTACCAGCGTCCCGGATGCATTGCATTTTTTTATTATTTCTTTCTGTATAACCGGAACTTCTTGGAGAGGTAATTCAACTCCGAGATCACCTCTTGCAACCATAATTCCATCTGCTATTTGCAAAATTTCATCGAAGTTATCAACAGCTTCCTTCTTTTCAATTTTAGCAATTACCGGCTTTTCAAAATTTTTTCTTTTTAACCATTCCTTTAAATGAGAGATATCAGAGGCTTTTCTAACAAAAGATAAAGCAATATAATCGACCCGGTGTTTCATACAATATTCAAGATCTTTGAAATCTTTTTCAGTAACCGAAGGAGTAGATAATTTCATTCCCGGAAGATTCATCCCTTTTCTAGGTTTGAGTATACCCCCAATTTCAATTGAACAAATTACAGAATCTGCTTTCCTATTGTTTATTCTAAGCCTTATTAATCCGTCATCAATAAGAATGGGATCTCCCAATTGTGCATCATCGACCAAAGATTTATACGAGGTTGAAATAATATCTTTAGTCCCTTTTATATCATTAACAGTAATTTCAATCTTATTTCCCTGAACTAACTCAATTTCCGGTTCTGAAAGCTCCCCAACCCTTATTTTGGGACCTTGCAAATCAACTAAAATTGATAACGGAGTTCCCTCTTCTTTGCATGCTTTATCTATTTCATCAAATAAATTATCGTAAAATTTATAATCACCGTGCGAAAAATTCATCCGGACTCCGTCCGTACCGGCAAGGATTAACTTTTCAATCTCCTTTGCCGTGGATGCAGCCGGACCAAGAGTACATAAAATTTTTGTTTTAGCAAATGTGTCTGTATTAACTTTATTCATCTTTTCTTTTTCTTAACAAGGGTTTGTGAAATTAAAGCCTTTCTCATTCTGGATTTTGTATAAAGGTCTTTAATCTTTTCCTCAACAAGAAAAAATACACTCCCCTTTTCATATCCTTTCATTGTACGTTCACCGGCTTTTTTTTCTGTAAGAATTTCGATCCCCTGTTCAACCCTTGAAATCGGATAAATATGAAATTCACCTTTCTTTACGGAATCAATGACGTCTTCGCGAAGCATTAATTCGCCTACATTTTGAATAGGGATTATGACTCCCTGCTTCTTATTAAATCCTTTCATCCTACAAATATCATAAAAACCTTCTATCTTTTCATTTACACCGCCAATAGGCTGGACGTCTCCTTTTTGATTCAATGAGCCGGTAACTGCCAGAGACTGTTTTATCGGGAGATTAGATAAAGTTGAAAGGAGTGCAAAAATTTCGGCGCATGAAGCGCTGTCACCATCTACTGTACCATATGATTGTTCAAAAACCAGATTAGCATTAAAAGCGAGCGGCAGATCCTGACCAAAAGTCTCTCTAAAATAACCGGATATTATCAATACTCCTTTATTATACTGCTTTCCGCTCATTCCGGCTTCTCGTTCAACATTTATAATGGTACCACTTCCTAAAGAAACAGTAGCTGTAATCCTCGTAGGTCTTCCAAATGAATAGAAGTCACCGCCATAAACAGCAAGCCCATTTATTTGTCCTACTCTTTCACCTTCGGTATCAATGAGAAACATATCCTGCTGATACATATCCGTAATTTTTGCTTCAAGTAATCCATGTCTTTCTTTAGCAGAATTAAAAGCCTTCTGAACATGTGCTGCGGAAACCACATCAAAACCATCGTCTTTAGCCCAAAAGTTTGCTTCACGGGCAAGATCGGCAATATAAGAGAATCTAGTTGTTAATTTACCTTTATTACCCGCATACCTTGCGCCAAGTTCAATTAAATATGCTATAGCGCTTTTATCGAACTCGCAAAGCTTTTCTTCAGTAATCAGTTTTTTAATTACCCTTGCATATTCAACTAGTACTTTATCATTTCTTTTAATTTCATAATCAAAATCAGCTTTTATCTTAAATATTTTTTTGAAGTCATATTCATAGTTAGCAAGGAGTGAATAAATATCCTGACTTCCAATCAGAATAATTTTAGCATCAATCTCTATAGGTTCCGGTTTTAATATTGAGGTAGAAGGAAGAAAATAGCTCGGCAGGTCCTGTATTTCAAGCTTATTATAAGTCAGAACTCGTTTTAAGGTATGCCAAACACCTTGTTCTTCAAAAAGGTAATTGACATTTATAATGAGATACCCCCCGTTTGCTCTCAGCAAGGATCCGGCTTTGATTCTAGTAAAGTCACTATACCATCCCCCTCTACCGTCGTTGATTCTTTCGATGGTACCGAAAATATTTACATACTTTGGGCTGGTTTCTTCAATTACGGGGCAGTCTCTTAATCCGGAAGTATCCAATATAATGTTAACCTCATAAGTTTTGAAGTAATCAATAGGAAGACCTGAATCGGTGGTTTCGCCATCCGGCTTAAATCCTTTAAATATCTGGATATTTTCAAGGATATGATCTTCGACCTGTTCGATATATTCAATAATTTTTGGACTCTTATATTTATCTCTTATAGTTTCAATAACACCTTTTACGACTACTTCAGCAGCTTCTTTTTCTAATTTTAAAAGCTGTTCCTGGAACTGCTGACTTATTTTTAATCCTTTTTTGAATATAGAATGAAGCTCATCCTGGTAATTATTATATTTAGAAATAATTTCTTTAACTTCCTCATTAGAAATTTTATTTTGCTGTACCATCTCATCTAATTGATAAATCGGAATAGGTTTGTTATCAATTATAGGAATAATATCGGGACGGGCAGCTTCGCCAATTTTTGTTTGCCCAAGAGTAAAGTGATCGCTTTTTAACTTTTCATTAAAAGGGCCTAATAGTTCCTGTTCTTTTTGACTGTAAAGGTCTACAATTTGTTTTTTTCTATGTATATAAGCTTCATTTTCAAGCGCCTGCGGGATTCTTTTCTTCAAAATATTTATTCCGGATGAGAAGTCCTGTTTAAATTCCTTCGCTTTTCCTGAAGAAAAAACCAGAAGAGAAGGACGATCTTCATCTTTAAAGTTATTCACATAAGCATAATCTTTAAGAGGGGGACAATTTGAGCTAATCTTTTCAAGCATCTTTTTTACTGTTGTAGCCTTACCGGTTCCTGATAATCCTGCTATATAGATATTATATCCGGGACTTTGCAGATCTACCCCTACCTTCAAAGCTTTTAAAGCTCTCTCCTGTCCGAGAATACCCTCGATTGGTTCGAGATCAATTGTAGAATCAACTTGGAAAATATCCGGGTTGCATTTCCATCTTAATTCACCTGGTTTTAATTCAATATGTTTACCTGCAGGTTTTGAAATATTCACTGATTTTGCCATAAAGGTTTCCCCCATATGTTTTGTTAGTAATACTATTCATTTAATACTAAAATGTAAAATTTTTTTATGAGAATGAAAAATATTATAAGTTTAATCCAGATCACAGACAATCATAAAAATATTGTTTTATTTAGTATTAAGAAATATTAATCTTTTATTAAGATTTTATTAATATATATACTATATCTTTAACTTTTGATTTTGGGTATGATAGCAAAAGGGGTAAAGCCTCTCAAAATGTTCAAATTTGTATTTAGTGTGAAATTTTAAGTGCATTTAAAAATAATATAAATTTTCCCCCGGACGTCAACATTACTGGAAAAGGAGAGCGAAAAATCTCTCCTTTTTTTTTGACCCACCCCTGCACCCCTCCTCGGAGGGGACATTTAGCCCCAGTGGAGGGGCATTTAACTCCATTAGAGGGGATATTTACTTTTAGTTGACGCTTATGCTCAGGAGAAGTTAATTTAAAATGAATAGCCTATAATCAGGTTTATTACTGTTTATGAATTTAATACCGGGTGCCGGAAAGTGGATCATATTTGCAGTATTAATTAAAAGCTGCCAATCTTTATTTTCAGAAGAAAAGATTTTATCCAGATTAAAATCAAAGCCTAGAATAAATTCCCTGTTTTTATAGTCGTCAGAAATACTATAACCTAAACCTACTTGTAAAAATTCCGGCCAGATATTCTCAATAGAATTTGGAAGCAGATTATGAATATCAGCAGTAAGCCAGTAAATATGAGCTTCATAAGTTGAAGTTAAATTAGGAGGAAAATGAAAATTATGCGTGGGTATATAGCTCCATTTAAAATTAAAATTTTGCAGCAGCGGAAATAGATCCTGAAGATATCCATATCCAAGTCCAAGAGTATTAAAAGTTAAATCCTGATAGTCAAAACCATATCGGGAAAAACCATCACCGACCTCAATTATTATTCCCAATCCAAGGCTTAATAAAGCCGCAGTTTCTTTTGAATTAGTTTCAGAATATCCCCCCCACTCCAATAAATCTTTGGAAAGCCTGTAAAATAAATAGGAAGTATAAAAATGACCAATTTTATCTATTCCTTTTGTTTCATGATCATTTAACCAGCCGTCCCCTTCAGAGGGATTATAAAAGTTAAAGCTCCTATTTCCGTCTCTCCACCACATTGAATACCCCGCTATTAGAGTAGTGGCATAAACTCCCGATAAAGTTATAATAGATAAATTTTTGCGGGAAAATAAAGAGCTGGATGATTCTTGTTTAACCGGCGAACTCTGTGCAAAAACCCACCGGGGTTTAACTAAAAAAAATAGGGTAATAGTTAGTATTATCGAATATTTAGAAATCAAAATAAAACCCCAAAAGATTCCTGCTGCTTGTGTCTTCATACAATTGTCCGCGCACATCATATCCGATTCTAAATGTATAAGCCAGTCTAACAAATGAATCACCGTTTTCAGGATATTTTAGACCTATTTGAAATGCCTTTGTTGTACCGTTATTTACTTCAGCTTTCATTTTAAAATCAAATGCAAAATAAAGAAGTATATTTTCTGAAATAGACTTACCGGCATCAAAACCAAACTGGAATCGTGTATGTTTATTTTTTCTTGGTTCATTATGAAAGTTAAGTGTTGCAGCTATATAAACTTTACCATTAATAAGATCAATTAATTTTTCTCCTTGAAGACTAATATAATCTCTAACATAATTTATTGAAGTTTGATTCAACTGCAGTATACCGTCATCAACAAAGTGAGCACTTAAATGCCCCCAATTAAACCTAAACAGAAAGTTATCACCGAAATCTCTATCCAGGAAAAAATCGACAAGATAGTCAGCCGTATAAACCTGGATATGAGGCGGAGTAATTTTCAGAGTGCTAAAAACCGTAGCAGCAGCTGAAAACTGATAGATATTATTACTAATTGCCACATTTAATAAAGGCTTATCTGTTCCAATATTTCCGTACCATTCATTCGATTCAAAATGCTTCAGAATTGAGAATTGATGGGATATGGCATCTGCATAATATTTTTGATAAATCTTTTTTTCAGGAAAAATCTTAATTGATGTTTGTGGAAAAAGAGTATTATTTAAAAGTAAAAAAAGAGAAAGTAGAAAAATTTTCATTAACCGTTCCATAAAAAGTTATCTGTTATTACAAAAATAAATATTTTTGGGTTGGATTGAAATTGGCTGTTATTTAATGGAGCTGGATAAATTAGGTCTATTTATTTATATTATTTCTAAAAAAATCATTCTTAGAGTTTAAGAATTTTGTCCTTTAATAAAGAATTTTATAAATCCTCTACAAGGATTTAGAGTGTAGAGTTGTACTTTTTTTCTACAATAATTTGACCTCTACGAGGTTATGATAAAAAAAATCTTGCAGTTATGAATTTAGATGAAATAAGAGAACTTTTTCCTCATTTGAAGACAGATAAGATCTATTTCAATCATGCTTCTACGGGGCCTATGTCTATAAGAGTCAAAGACAATCTATTGCGTTTGATTGAGAATAGAACTGGAGAAAAAATTGATGATTATAAAGAATTTATGGCTGTTAGTGAGGAAACAAAAAAGGATCTTGCGGAGATGATTAACAGTCATCCTTCACGGTTAGCCTTTACTGATAATACTTCAAATGGAATAAATATCTTAGCACAGGGAATTCGTTTTAGAGAAGGAGACAGAATTTTATTAAACGATATTGAATTTCCGGCTAATGTTTATCCGTTCTTAAATATTCAGAAAAATGGAATTGAAATAGATTTCATTAAATCGCGAAACGGCATTGTTTCGGCTGATGACATAATTAATTCGGTAAGAGAAAATACAAAGTTAATATCGATCAGCTATGTGCAATTTTTATCAGGCTATAAAGTTAATCTTGAAAAACTTGGGAAATTTTGCAAAGAAGAAGGGATTATCTTATCAGTCGATGCAATACAGGGATTGGGTGCTTTAAGTCTTGACGTTCAAAAATGCAATATTGATTTTATTTCGTGCGGAACACAAAAATGGCTGCTCGGACTTCAGGGATTTGGATTTATTTATGTATCGGAAGAATTGCAGGAAAAATTAGAACAAAAATATGTAGGCTGGTTATCGGTGAAAAATGCATGGAATCTGCTTGATTATAATCTGAAGCTTAGAAATTCTGCTGAGAGATTTCAAAACGGCACAATCAATACATTCGGAGTTTATGCATTAAATGCATCATTAAAGCTTTTTAATGAATTTGGTATCGGGAATATTGAAAAGAGGGTAATTGAGAATTCTATTTATTTTATAGATAAGCTGACTAGTATAGGATGCAATGCTATATTACAAAATATAAACAGGGAAAATCTTGCCGGAATAGTAAGTATTGCTCATGAACAAAGTAAGGAATTATTTGAAGAGCTTGAAAGGAAAAATATCACATGTGCTTTTAGAGAAGGGGTGCTAAGATTTTCTCCTCATTTTTATAATACAAAAGAAGAGATAGATCTTGTTATATCCACATTAAATAGTATGGATATTAATTTTCAAAAAAGCTCTTTTGGTTCTTCAAAATGATTGATTTATTATCAACCGCTCTTTGTATAGCGAGAATTCCATTTAAATGATCTACTTCATGCTGAAGGAGCTCGGATAAATTATCCTCCAAAACAATAGAGTGCCTTTTCCATTTTAAATCTCTAAAGGAAATCCTGCAGTTTTTGTATCTTTTTACTTTTACCAGAATATCAGGGAAGCTCATGCAATCATCCCAAAGTTCGACAGTTTTCCTTGTAAAATCATCTAATACAGGGTTTATAAAAACAACGGGACTTTGCAAATGCATGTAAACCAGCCTTTTCAAAACACCGATTTGCGGTGCTGCAATTGCTCTTCCGGCATTAAACTTCTTCCTAAAATCCATCAATGTGTCATGAAGATCCTGCACCACAGTTTTGAGTTCCTCAATATCATTTTCCTTTACCGGTGCACAGGATTCATATAATTTAGGATTGCCAAGTAATAAAATTTTTTTGACTGCCATGACAATATTTCGTTAATTAAGTAATTATAAACTTTATCTCCTAATATAAATAACTTTTTATACTAATTTTACTTTCAACATCTAAATTTTTATTTATTAAATCCTTATTACGTACCAAATTTTTACCATTAAAATCCCGGTCAAATTTGTTAGAATGAATAAAAAGTTTAATGAAATTTAATTTTTTATTTTTAAATTAAATTCATATTATTTGAAAATAATATTAAGGAATTAAGATGACAAATAAATCTTTTAGCTTTTCTAAACAGTTACTTATTGCAATTATTGCCCTTTTATATATATCTGGAGGTTTTGCTCAGCAGAACCAAAATAACAAAATGAAAAAAACCGAAGAGCATAAAACCGAAATTCAACCCTGGAATAAAGAATTAAGGATTAGCCCTAAAGCGATTGTGATGCAAACTATTGGATTAAAAGATATATCAATTTCTTACAGCCGGCCAGGTGTAAAAGGAAGAAAAATATGGGGGGATCTTGTGCCTTATGATAAAGTCTGGCGAGCAGGAGCCAATGAGGCAACAAAATTCGTATTTGGAGGGAATGTTTTAATTAACGGGAAAAAACTTCCGGCAGGCGCTTACAGCTTTTTTGTTATTCCTACTAAAAATACCTGGACACTAATCTTTAATAAGGTTGCGGATCAATGGGGTGCATTTGAGTATAACCAAGCTGAAGATATTATGCGATTTACTGTAAAACCTCAGCAGACTGAATTTACGGAATGGTTAGAATATAACTTCTCGGATATGAAGGTAAACAAGGACGGGAAAAATTCTACGGTAGTAAATTTGATGTGGGAAAAGATGAAAATACCTTTTACGGTGGAAGATGATAATCGTTAATCGTTAATTGTTAATCGTTAATTGTTAATTGTTAATCGTAGATATTTATATTTCGTAAATATTTTAACTTCTAATTATCTTTAGTAATTCATCTGTTTTTTCTTTCATCAATTCTATATTGGCTTTACTTTCTACATTTAAACGAATGATTGGTTCAGTGTTAGATAATCTAACATTGAACCTCCAGTCTTTATAAGCAACGCTTAGACCATCTATTTTACTAATTTCCCCACCTGTATATTTTGATTCTAGAACTTTTAACTTATCGGCAGGATTTTTTATTTCCGAATTTATTTCTCCGGAACAAGGGTACTTCCTTATCATTTCCTCTACAAGTTCCGATAACTTCATATTTTCAGCAGACATTAATTGCATGGTTAGCAGAAAAGGTATCATACCGCTATCTGAGTAGGAATTTTCCCGAAAATAATGATGAGCAGACATTTCTCCGCCATATATTGCATTCACTTCCCTCATTTTTTCTTTTATGAAAGCATGGCCGCTAACTGATTCAACCGCTATTCCTTTCATTTTGTTCACAATATCAATAGTATTCCAAACAAGCCGGGGATCGTGAACAATTTTTTCACCCGCATTTTCTTTAAGTATAGATTTAGCAAGCAAACCAACAATATAATAACCTTCAATAAAATTTCCTTTTTCATCAAAAAAGAAACAACGATCATAATCACCATCCCATGCAACGCCTAAATCAGCATTGTTTTCTATAACGGCATCAACAGTCGGCTTCCTGTTTTGGGGAAGAAGAGGATTTGGAATACCATTGGGGAAATTAGAATCAGGTTCATTGAATATTTTAATCATTTTAATTGGTAATTCCTTTTCAAGTGCATTTAACGTTAAACCTGCACATCCATTTCCTGCGTTAACTACTACTTTATATGGTTTAATTTTATCAGGATTATAAAATTTTTTTAGATGGTCAATAAAACCTTTCATGATATCTTTCTTCGTGACTGAACCTTTTTCTACTTTTGGAGCAGAAATTTCATTATTGACAATCATTTTTTCTACTTCATTTAACCCTGAATCATAACCAAGAGGGACAGAACCTTTTTTTACAAACTTTAATCCATTATATTCAGGAGGATTATGGGATGCCGTAATCATTATCCCACCGTCAGTTTCAAATTCCGGTGTCGCATAATAGATCATTTCAGTACCGCATAAACCTATATCAATTACATTAACCCCATAGTCTGTTAACCCGCTTTTAACAGCATCTGAAATAATACCTGAAGATTTTCTAATATCATACCCGACAACTACTGATTTTGCTTCAACCAGTTTAGCAAAGGATAACGCAATTTTGTATGCCAATTCGGGGTTTAATTCAGAAGGAACTTTACCCCTTATATCATATGCTTTGAAGCTGTTAATTCTTTCCATATTGCTCCTTTACGAGTATAAAATTTAGTTAAATTTTTGAGGAAATTTAATTTGAATTCTTTTATTACTATTAAAATACTAATTTTGATAAAAAGAATGTGTGAATTAGTAAAATAAAAGGGGGATTATTTTTCAATGGAATTTTTTAAAATTACTCTTTAAGTTTAATTCTTAAAAATTTTAGGGAGCTTACTATCGATACAAGAGATACTATTAAGTGGCACTTCGCAAAATGTAATAATTCGAAATGCAATGCTATTTTTTTAGTAAATCCTGATGAGACACCGGGAGATTTGGGATTTATTTGTCCTGATTGCAGTACAAAAACAACAACTTCACATATTGTGCAATGCTCGAGCTGCAGAACTATATTGAATTTCGTTCGTGCTGCACCTAATGAAGAAAAAGTTGTTTTTAATGTTCCGAAATGTTCTCATTGCGTAGGGACAGTAGAAGATGAATGGGAAATTGAACCGCTTTACCAGCCCGATTCTTACATTTAATTTGTCTGTATCTGAAGGCTGATTGAAGTAAGGTAAAGATTTTATAGGCTTGATCCATGTTTATTTCGGATTGTTAATTTAGCTATTGTTTATAAAACAGGTCTATAGCATATTTTGAATTTTTGCCGGTTAGAGTTTATCAGGGAAGAATTTAGGATTTGTTGATACATTTTTATATAATTTTCGAATTGTATCAAAAATCATAACCATGCTTACCGAAACGATTCCGACTTTTACATATGCGTAAATTACATTACTATAATTACTATTTTTAGACGTGTTATTAGAGGAATTTATGTTCAAAAGATATATTTTTTCGATTCTCATTATAGTTACCTTATTTTATGTAACAGGTTGTTCTACTTCATCACAAGTAGAAAGAGATAATAATACATCTTCACAATCCTATAGCTGGTTAAACCTTGACACGGTGCAAGCGGGTAAATTCGATACCGGAAGGATGTGGACATTTGAATACCCCCCGCTTAAATATTTCAAGAGTGAATATAATTTTCAACCATCCCGGGAATGGCTCGATAATGTACGTCAATCAGCCTTACGTTTTGCAAATTATTGTTCATCATCCTTTGTATCAGGTGACGGATTAATTATGACCAATGATCATTGTGCAAGAGAAAATTTAACAAAAGTTACTAAGGAAGGTGAAGATTTAGCAAAGAACGGATTTTGGGCGAAAACGCTCCAAGATGAGAGACAGGTTCCGGATCTATATGTAGACCAGCTTATACTGATTAAAGATGTAACCGGTGAAATACAGCAGGAAATAGATAAAGGTAAAACAGATCTGGAAAAAGAGATCAATAAGGAAAAAGTAATAGCTGAAATAGAAAAGAAAGAAAGTGATTCAACAGGCCTGGAGGCTTCTGTAGTTCCTTTGTATAACGGTGGAAGATATTCTCTATATGGTTATAAAAGATATACGGATGTCAGGCTTGTATTTGCTCCGGAAACAGCAATCGGGTTTTTCGGTGGTGACCCGGATAATTTTACTTATCCGCGATATGATCTGGATTGTTCCTTCTTTCGTGTTTATGATGACGGAAAACCTTTAAAAACCAACCATTATTTTAAATGGAGCAATAACGGGGCTTCTGAAGGAGAACCGGTATTTGTTGTGGGTAATCCCGGCAGAACGGATCGACTTAAAACTGTTTCTCAACTCGAATATTTACGGGATATCTCTTACCCCAGAATCCTTGATTTACTGGACGGATTAATTGATGTCTATACAAACCTAATCATCGAAAATCCCGGCAGAAAAAATGAATTAACTAATCAGCTTTACATGTATACAAATTCTCAAAAAGCTTATCAAGGAATGCTGGATGGTTTAAGAAATCCCGTTCTTATGCAGAAGAAAAAAGATTTCGAAGAAAAATTCAAAAATGCGGTTAAAGCAAAACCGGAATTGAATACTCTCTATGGAAATTTATGGAATGAAATAGCTGAAAACCGGCAGGAATTAAGAGGCATTGCCAATGAACAGTTTGCATTATCATTGGCGATAAACCCCGTTAAAACTACCGAATATTTTAATATGGCTCAGGAACTTATAGAACTTGCAAAGGAACTAAAATTACCTGAGGAACAGAGATCCGAATATTACAAAGGGTCAGAATTGGATACCACAATAGATCAGATTTACCCTGAAGATTTTGATTCAGTTTATAATAGGCAAATGCTTAAAGAACAATTAAATCTAATGGTAAAGTATTTGGGCAGAAACAACCAGTATATTCAAGATCTTATTGATAATAAGACTGTAGATCAGGCAATAGATAATTTAATAAGTAGATCGTATCTCACAAGTGAAGAAAGAATAAAAGAGTTAATTAAACAAGGACCCGATGCTATATTAAAATCAGTAGACCCGTTCATTAATTTTATTATTAAGAGTGAAAATCGAAGAAAAAGCCTTGAAGGTGAATCCGCTCAATTGAAAGCTCAGAACGATTGGCTTTCTGAAGAATTAGGAAAAGCTTTGTTTGATGTTTACGGAACATCAATCCCACCTGATGCAACATTTACTCTCAGAATATCCGATGGAGTAGTGAAAGGTTTCCCTTATAACGGAACAATAGCACCTCCATTTACAACTTTTTACGGTTTATATAACAGGTATTACTCCTTTGATAAAAAAGATCCCTGGGATTTACCTGAAAATTGGCAGAATCCCCCGAAAGAATTAGATCTTTCAACCCCATTAAACTTTGTCGCTACAAACGATATTATTGGTGGAAATTCAGGGAGTCCTGTAATAAATGAAAAAGAAGAAATTGTAGGAGTTGCATTTGACGGAAATATTCAAAGTCTACCCGGAAGCTTTATATATACCACTGAAGAAAATAGAATGGTTGCTGTTCATTCCAATGGTATAATAGAAGCCTTAAAGAATATTTACCATGCTTCCCGTTTAAGCGATGAATTGATTAGCGGAAAAATTTCCCCTTCAGAAAATGTTACTTCTAAATGATCGTAAAATCGAAGGTCAAAAGTATTACAATTAAGTATATCTTTTGACCTTCATTTTTGGTTTTAGAAATAATACTCACCCTGCAAATGAACTGATAAATAGCTTGCAAGAGTACTATTAAAGGTCAATCCGTATTCAATACCCACTCCCAATTTCATTTTTAGATTTGTATATTTTCTCAAGTCGGTACCGGTTGTTAAGGAGAAGACAACACCTAAATCATCGGAATTAGTATCGGAGAATGTTCTATCGTTGATATAAAGAAAACCGAATCCTTCTTCTAAAAAAAAATTATTAGCCAGGTCTTGATTTGAAATCCCCTTTAAGGATACTCCCTTAATAAAAGGAAAGTACCCGCTTCTTGTTCCTAAATAATAGTCAATATCTCTATTATAAAAGAAGCTTAATCTCGTATAAAAAACATTACTCAAAAAAGTTTTCATTTGAAGAAATATTGAAGTGTTCAAACTGGTTTGTTTTGGAGAATTACCGCTTATATAACCGCTGCCGACATTTGCGCCTATACTGAAATCACTTTGACTTTTAATTTCCGGTGAAACTAAAACCATAAATAGAATAAACAGTGAAAATTTTAAGTATAAAGAAAAAATTTTCATATATTTCATCATTATTTATTTTTACAATTGTTAAAGTTAAAACTATTTCAAATGGAATAAAAATATAAAACGGTAAGTGAAAAATTCAATCAATGGATAGGAATTTAAATGGGCAAAATCTCAGAAATTAAAATTACAGTTATGCTTGATGATAACAAGGTACCTGAAAAGATAGAGTGGGAAGCAACTGATTCAGGTTTTGATGGAAAGAAAGAATGCAGTTCAATGATGATTTCTATGTGGGATAAAACTGAAAAAGGAACTTTAGGCATCGATCTATGGACAAAAGAAATGACTGTTGATGATATGAATATCCATTTTCACCAGATATTTAATAAACTTGCAGAGACCTATGAAAGATCAACAAAAAATAAAGAAATAGCTGATATGATAAAAATTTTCGGTTCGGACTTTGCCGAAAAAACAGAGTTAATTAAGAAAACAAAGCCAGACATAGCGAAAGATGACATCTTTTCTAAGTAAAATAAATACAACAATCTCTTTGGTTTCCAATTGAATAGTTAAAGATGTCATCCTTTCACTGCTGATATTTGCGTAAGATGAGTTATTAACTCTTATTAAGAATCTTCTCTCCACCTTTGAATTTAAATATCCTTAATAAATAAAATAAAGAAGGGAAAATTATAAAGGAGCCTATTATCAAAGCCCATCCAAGATAATTTAAAGTGGCTTCAGGAGCCGAGGAATTAAATAAAGTAATATCGGGGTTATTTTTTATCCTTACAATAGTGGGGAAATAAATTGCATAAAATCCTCCTAAAATAAAAAGAAGCTGCGCACCGGCAATTATTCTTGAAAACCAGATTAAGCCCTTCCCTAATGTTGTCCATAAAATAGGTAAAATAATAGTTGCAATAGCTATTAAAGCAATGCTAATAGGATGAGAAAAAAAACGGGTAACTAAATCAACATTTTCGATGTAAGATGCCGCAAAGACAATCCCGCCGCTAATTACCATAGCAATCGTTGTATGTTTTGCCTTTTTAATAAATTCATTTCTAAGTGAAACTTCTGTGGAATCGCCTATTAAATAAACTGAAGCAATAAATGAAAATAGAGTACAAAGAAAAATACCGACAGAAATTGAAAAAATATTAAGCCAGGGTGTGATATATCCTTCTATAAAATTTACCGGATTCCTTATTATTTTTCCTGAAATAAGAGCAGCTATAATGAGACCAAAAAAGAATGTGACCATCAGACTTGAATAAGCAAAGATTCTTGAATATACCTTCTGAGATTCATCTTTAATAGCATCGTAATGTCTGAAAGTGAATGCAGTCCCTCTAAAAACAATTCCAATCAAAAGGAGAATTAAAGGGATATATAACGAAATGGATACTTGTGTATAAATTGCGGGAAAAGCATTAAACAGAATTACGACTGTAATAACAAGCCACATATGATTAGCTTCCCATATAGGTGCCATCGATTCCGAAACCAGATTTTTAGTCCGCTCTTTGCTTGCTCCTCTTGAGGTTAATTCTACAATACCAGCTCCAAAATCCGCTCCACCCAAAAGGCAGTATAAATAAACAGACACAAGCAAAAAGAAAATTACGACATATAGCATATTTATATTTCCCTATTATCCTTGAACTTGAATTACTCTTACTCTTACTCTTGCTCTTACACTTGCACTTGCTCTTCCCTATCCAGCACCTTTATTTGTCTCCGCATTAACCATACAGCAACAATTGAAAGAATAGAATAAATTACAAAGAAAGCAGATAGATGAAAAACTTGTCCGGGTACAGGAGTAACTGAATCAACTGTTTTAAGAATATTGTAAATCACCCATGGCTGCCTGCCTACTTCAGTAACAATCCAGCCTGCTTCAACTGCTATAAAACCGAGTGGCGCACATACTGCCGCAACGATCAAAAATTTATTATCTAATAATTTATCTTTCCATTTAATCCTGAAAATCCAGAATAGTATACTTAAAGCGGCAAGGATAAAACCACACGCTACCATTATCTGAAATGCAAGATGAACAACTAAAATTGGAGGCCAATTTTCTTTAGGAAAATCATCTAATCCCTTAACTTCAGCATTAAAATCTCCGTAAGCTAAAAAACTTAAAAACTTTGGTATTTTGATTCCGTAACTTGTAGTTTCAGTTTTTTCATCAGGTATACCGCCAATCGTAAGCCCTGCACCTTTTTCAGTTTTAAAATGTCCCTCCATTGAAGCTAATTTAATAGGCTGTCTTTTAGCTACATCCTTAGCAGTGAAATCACCGCTTAAAGGCTGAAGTACTGCAAATATACTTCCAAAACTTAAAGCAATTATAAATGCTTTCCGGTGAATTTGATTTTTTTTATTCTTTATCAAAAGAAAAGCATGAAGACCTGCAACTGCAAAAGATGTTGCAACAAATGCAGCTATAGTCATGTGTGAAGTCTGACTAATCCATGCAGGATTAAACATTGCGGCAAAAGGATCAATATTTACAGCTTGTCCATTAATCCAATCAAAACCGGACGGCGCATTCATCCATGCATTGGCACAAACCACAAAAATGCCGGATATTATTCCGGATATTCCGACCAGCAGACCGGATAGCCAGTGAATATAAGGATTAACTCTGTTCCATCCATACAAAAATATTCCTATAAAAATTGCTTCAACGAAAAAAGCAGTGCCTTCCCAGCTAAAAGGCATTCCAATTATCGGCCCGGCATGTTTCATAAATCCCGGCCACAGCAGACCTAACTCGAAAGAAAGTGCTGTCCCTGATACAGCGCCTATAGCAAAAAATATAGCAACTCCTTTTGACCAGGCTTTTGTTAATTTTAAGTAAACTTCATCTTTTTTCTTAATCCAGAGCCAATGTGATATTACCATTAGGAAAGGCATCGTCATACCGATACAAGCGAATATTATATGAAAGCCAAGTGAAAGAGCCATGGTAGAGCGGGCGGCAAAAAAATCGGTCATTGCAATAAACAGATAAATATTTTAAAATCAATAACTTAAACTACAAAATATTTTTGTATTCTTCATTATTTAAAGTGTTTAATAATATTATCTTGTGCCGTAAAAAACTGATATTAAAAATTGGAGCATTTTTCTTTCTGATATTTCCTATTCTTGTTTTAATGAAATTAAATTGTTTAATAACTCAATGAAAACTATATTACTTTTAATAATTGTATATACATCTGTTTTACTGCCGCAGCATGATTCAATTGAAACTAAAGGTATTTATCTTCCATCAATTGGAGAAATGAATGTACTTGTCATTTTTGTTCAATTCCCTGATGATCGTTATGATACAACAAATGTGAAATGGCCAAAGGGAGGAGAACCGGCGAATATGAAGGAATGGGTTGATTCAAAATGGAGTGAAAATCCGCCGCAAGGATTCCTAACTAATTATTTTAATGAAATGTCCTTTAATAAATTAAAATTTACCGGGAAAACCATTTCAGTAATTTCACCCCATTCGCGCAGGTGGTATTTAAATAATAAAAAGACAAGAGGATATATCCATCAGGAAATAATTAAAGACGTGAATAAGAATATGGATTTTTCCCAATTTGATAATTGGAGTTTACTAGCACCCTATAAGCATATACATAAACCGGATGGCATTATTGATATGATTTTTATGATATGGAGAAATATTTCGAATGATTACCCTCCGGATTCAATAGGAATAATAAAAAGCAGATTGGACTTTAACAACGATGAAGGAGACCTTGGCGGCAGCCCTTTTACAGTAGATAATGGAAAAAGAACAGTAAATACGTGGTGGGGTGTCTCGGGAGACAAACCTGCCGGCTCAGGCGTGACGGTAAGAGATTATGTATCTACAATTGCTTTACGTACATGTATTCATGAGTTTGCACATTATTTATTAGGGAATAACAGTTATCATTCCGGTTATGGATTCTGGGCTATGCTGGATGCATTTGGAAAAAAATCACAGGTGGCAAATTCTTTTGAACGATCTGTTTTGGGCTGGATAAATATAAAGACAATAACGAATTCAAGGATCGGTACTTTTAAAGATCTAAAATTAGGTGATTATGTTACAACAGGTGACGCTGTTAAAATTACTATTGATAGTACAAAGAATGAATATTTTTATATTGAGAATCACCAGGGGTTATCTTACTGGGATAATCAGTATGGTCAATTAGAAAAGGGGATATATGTTATCCGTCAGGATAATTCTTTTGCTAACAGCATGCAATTAATTTCTGCAAGCGGCAGATATAATTGGAAAGTAGAGCAATTAGTTAAAAACCCCTGGGGAGAAGGTGAGCTTCCTGTTTATAACCGGATTAAGGGAGACCGGAAAAATGGTTATACTGATCAGCAATATATTCCATGGACCTGGGGAAACAAAAGCAAACAGCCTTTACCCATACATTTTACGGAAGATAAAAAATCTTTACAACCCGTTAAGGATGTCAAATATTCAGGAGACGGGAATGATGCTTTTATAATGGGTTATAATGAAGCCTTTTCACCATGGAGCAACCCGGACTCACAAAATAAAAATCATGATAGTACAGGGATAGGCTTTAAATTAAATGGACAAACTAACGGAGTTTATTCTCTGGATATATATATCCATACAGCTTATGAAGCACCTCCATCAAAACCCATAAATTTAGAGGCTGTCCGCACTAATCAGAACGTTTTAATCAAATGGTCTGAAAATATTGAACCTGACATGAATAATGGATATTATAAAATTTATAGAGCTGATTACATAAATGGAAAAACAGGTAACTTCAAATTATTGAAACAAATTAATGCTTTTGAAAAAAAAGGGAATTCAATAACTGAATGGAAAGATTTAAATGTTAACCGAAAACAAAAATATTTATATATAGTTACTGCCGTTGATAATTCGGGGTTAGAATCAGTTCCTTCTGATTTTCATTCAGTTGAATAAAATGATTTCTGTAATCCCTCCCCTCCCGATAAGACTCTTGAATTGATACCGGCCCTTGATTCTCAAAAATATATTGCTATAGATTTACATTTTACATACATTAAGGCATAATAATTTTAGGGGGTAAGATGAAAACTTTAAATGTCTTACATTTCTTTCAGATTGTTGAAAAACTCTTCCATATAAAAAGTATAGTCGCTTTACGAAAATCTTTATTTATAACTTTATTATTATTTTCTCCTGTCTATAGTCAGAATCCTAAACAAAGTATAATGGATATTAATGATATTACTTTATGGATTGGAGATGATGGTTTTCATGATTGGTTAATTAAATATAAAGATGAATATTTTTGTAATACTTATCCCAAGGGAACGGCAGGAACGATGTTTACCGAAGGTATTCTATGGGGAGGAAAAGTTTTTGACGGTAATGACAAAATAATCAGAGTAAATGGCAGTAATTATAGCAACGGTAATTCTGCAATAACAAGGTTGTACAGGGTAAGATCGGATTATTTCAAAGCAGATTTAACTGATGATGCAGCAAATTTTTTTATTGTTCCTAAAAATCAGGTCAGCGATTCAATGATTAGTGCTATATATAAACAATATGAAAAAGATTGGAATGAATGGCCGGCAGATAAAGGAGCACCTTTTTATGATGTAAATAAAAACGGTAAATATGAACCTAATATAGATATTCCGGGAGTTCAGGGTGCTTCTCAAACAATTTGGATAAATTATAACGATGATCTTTCAGAATATAATTTTGGCTCGCCACCAATAGGATTTAATATAAGGGAAACTTATTGGGCTTACGCATATACCGGCATTTTAGGAAATGTTATCTATAAAAAAGTCGATTTTATATATAAAGGGACACAAACATCTTCTCCCGATTCCAAAATAGACAGTATGTATATTTGTCAATTTGTTGATACTGATCTCGGATTTTACGCCGATGATTTTTTAGGATGTGATACTTCGTTAAATTTAGGTTATTGTTATAATTCCAGCAATCATGATGCGATTTTCAATGGACTACTTTCTGCACCTCCAGCAATAGGTTATTCAATATTGAATGATGCTTCGTATAAAACCGGGAATTCTTCAGATAGTGCTATAGTAAATTTCAAATGGATACACGGTTATAACTATTTTCACTCTAAACCATTAACGGTTTTTATCGCTCATAGAACAGGCGGATATTTTGCCGACCCTTCTTTTAATTATACAGGAACATTAGAATTTTACAACCTAATGAGGGGATATATGCCCGAACCACATTATCCGGCATCACCTTCATCACATGAATTTCACGGTTTAGGTACATATATGCTTGATGGTGATCCAGTGAATAAATCGGGCAGGGTTGACGGAATAGAAGATCCGCCTGGTGATAGAAGATTTTGGGCAATGTCAGGTCCATTAAATATGAAATTAGGAGATACAGCCGAAGTTGTATATGCTATTGTCGGAGGGATAGGTGATAATCATCTTTCATCCATTACCAATTTAAGGTATAATACTAAAGGAGCAATTAAAGAATACAATAATCTTGTCAATGATATAACTTCAGGGAAGTATGCACCTAACACAGAACTGCCTCCCTCTAATTTAAGTCCTGATAAATATGTTTTATATCAAAATTTTCCTAATCCATTTAATTCGACTACCGTTATAAAATACGAATTACCTGATGATGCACATGTTACCCTGGTTATTTATGATATTCTGGGCAGGATTGTAAAAACTCTTGTGGATGAAGAAAAAACGACTGGAATATATGAGGTAAGGTTTAATGCCGATAATCTATCAAGCGGAATATATTTTAGTAAAATTTCATTTAATAGTCCCAAGAGTAAATTAATACTTGACAATTTAACAAAAGTAAATAAGCTTTTACTGTTAAAATAAATAGATTATATAAGGGGATGATATGAATTTTTGTCTATTAACTAAAAATCTTCGGGTGAAAAGGCAAATATTTATTTCCCGGAAGATTTTATATTGTTTACTAATATTTATATCTCCATCCTTCTGCCAAAATCCCAAACAAAGTATAATGGATATTAATAATATTACTCTTTGGGTTGGTGATAATGGATTTCATGATTGGCTAATTAAAAGTGAAGACGAATACTTTTGCAATTCTTATCCCAAGGGAACCGCAGGAACGATGTTTACCGAAGGTATTCTTTGGGGAGGAAAAGTTTTTGACGGTAATGAAAAAATTATCAGGGTAAACGGCAGTAATTATAGCAGCGGTAATTCTGCAATAACAAGGTTGTACAGGGTAAGATCGGATTATTTCAAAGCAGATTTAACTGATGATGCAGCAAATTTTTTTATTGTTCCCAAAAATCAAGTCAGCGATTCAATGATTAGTGCTATATATAAACAATATGAAAGGGACTGGAATGAATGGCCAGCGGAAAAAGGAGCTCCTTTTTACGATGTAAATAAAGATGGGAAATATGAACCCGATATTGATATTCCGGGTGTTCCGGGAGCTTCTCAGACTTTATGGATAAACTATAACGATGATCTTTCTCATTTTAATTATGAATCTCCCCCTATAGGATTGGACATAAGGGAGACGTATTGGGCTTATGCATATACAGGGATCTTAGGAAATGTAATTTATAAAAAAATTGATTTAATATATAAAGGAACACTATCTTCTCCTCTTGATTCAAGAATTGATAGCATGTACATTGATCAATGGGCTGACACTGATGATGGATTTTATGCCGACGATTTTTTAGGATGCGATACTTCTTTAAACCTAGGCTATACTTATAACGCAACCGATCAAGATCTAGTTTATAGCAAATTTCTTCCTGCTCCCCCTGCATTTGGTTATTCAATATTAAATGGTGCGGCTTTCAAAAGCGGGAACTCTTCTGATAGTGCAATAATAAATTTTAAATGGCGTCATAAATACAGATATTTTAATTCCAGGCCTTTAACTTTATTTATAGCACATAGGGTCGCAGGTGATGTAGTAGCTCCGGAATACAGTTATACCGGAACATTGCAATATTATAATATTATGAGAGGATATGAACCTTATCCTCCGTATCCCAATAGAGTATTATTTAGGCGATATCCCCAATTCGGAGGTCCTATTGGCGGATATGGGACATACATGCTGGATGGAGATCCAGTGACTAACCAGGGATGGATTGATGGAATTATGGATCCTTCCGGGAGCAGATCTATGTATTTAATGTCCGGACCTATAAATATGAGATTAGGGGATACAATTGAAGTTGTATTGGCAATAGTTGGTGGTTTGGGTACTAATCATCTTTCCTCAATTTCCGATCTAAAACATAATACTAAAGGGGCAGTTTTAGAATATAATTATTTGATCAATGATATCACATCTGGTCGTTTAAATGTACCTGATATACAAAGACCTTCAGGCAATTTTAATCCAAAAGATTATAAGTTATATCAAAATTTTCCTAATCCATTTAATTCGACTACCGTTATAAAATACGAATTACCTGATGATGCACATGTTACCCTGGTTATTTATGATATTCTGGGCAGAATTGTAAAAACTCTTGTGGATGAAGAAAGAACGACTGGAATATATAATGTAAGGTTTAATGCCGATAATTTACCGAGCGGAATATATTTCAGTAAAATTTCATTTAATAATCCCAAGAGTAAATTAGTACTTGATAATTTAACAAAAGTAAATAAGCTTTTGCTGTTAAAATAAATAGGTTATAAAAGGATGATAAAAATAATAAACTCTGATAAAAATGATTATCAATATTATCATTTCACCGGCAAATTATATTCAAAGTCATAGTACAGATAATCCCGCTTCTTGAGGAGATATTGAAGGACCAAAATAATGTGTTAATATCCCCTCTTCATTCACAAAATATTTACTAAAATTCCAATCAGGTTGATGGTCATTCCATCCGTTCTCCTTTTTATCTGTTAACCATCTAAAAACACTATTCTGAGCAGAGGTTTTTTTTACGACTGTTTTTTCCATTAACGGAAAAGTAATACCAAAATTTATTTTACAAAACTGTGCTATCTCTTCATCATTCCCTTTTTCCTGGTTTCCGAAATCATTTGATGGAAAGCCTAGAATAATTAAATTCTCCTTATTTTCGCTATACATTTTCTGCAGGTCATCATATTGAGCAGTATAACCGCAATTCGAAGCCGTGTTCACCAATAAAACCTTTTTCCCTTTAAACTGATCAAATCTTATATCCGTACCTTTATTATTAATTGCTGTTAGAGAATAAAAAGAGGTTGCGGGGAGAACATTATTTTTATTGATTAATATTTCAGTATTTTGATTTTTACTCTTACTATTTCTCATAAAAATGGGATAGAAGGCTTTCAATATTCGTTGTCTAATAGTCATAAAAACATATCCTGCTTACAGTAATTATTACAGAGCACAAAGTGATTTTATGCTATTCCCTTTGTGCTTTGCAGAATTTTATTTTCTATCCAATATTTTATCTATATTCTTTAATTCTTCATCGCTGAATTTTAAGTTCTTCAAAGCACCTACAGCATCGTCTATTTGGGATACTTTACTTGCACCGATTAAGGCAGAAGTAACGGCAGGTTGTCTTAGTACCCATGCGATTGACATTTGTGCAAGAGATTGATCCCTTTTTTTCGCTATATTATTTAACTTTTTTACTTTTTGAATTACTTCCTCGGTGATATTTTCCCGCTTTAAGAAGGTACCCTTTTTACCTGCACGAGAATCTGCAGGAATTCCATTTAGATATCTGTCTGTTAAAACTCCCTGGGCTAATGGAGAAAAAACTATGCTCCCTATCCCCTCCACTTCAAGCGTACTAAGCAGCCCGTCTTCAACCCATCGTTCAAACATACTATATTTGGGCTGGTGAATGAGGAGATGAATCCCCAATTCTTTAAGAATACCTGCTGCCTTTTTCGTATCTTCAGGCTGATATTGAGATATACCAACGTACAATGCTTTGCCGCTTCTAATTATATGGTAAAGGGCACTCATTGTCTCTTCAAGCGGTGTTCCGGGATCGGGACGATGATGATAAAATATATCTACATATTCCAGTCCCATCCGTTTTAAACTCTGGTCAAGACTGGCAATTAAATATTTCTTTGAACCGAAATTCCCGTATGGACCCGGCCACATATCCCAGCCGGCTTTCGTTGAGATAATCAATTCATCACGGTAACTTTTAAGATCTTTTTGAAGAATACGCCCGAATGTTTCTTCTGCAGAGCCGTAAGGAGGTCCATAATTGTTTGCCAGATCAAAATGTGTAATACCAAGATCAAAAGCATGATGTATCATTTGACGGCTGTTCTCAAAAACATCAACACCGCCGAAATTATGCCACAATCCAAGCGATATGGGAGGCAGCTTTAATCCGCTTTTACCGCAGCGGACATATTCAAAATTTTTATAGCGTGATTCCGATGGAATGTATTGCATTTTCTTCCCTCTAAAATTATTTACCGGATTAAGTATTGAATTAAAAAATTACATCAGTAAAAATAAAGATAAAACTTCAAAGAATGATTGTACAAAACACAAATAATTATATGATTATCAATAAAAAAGAAAAGATGTTTAATTATGAATTTGATACGATGTTTTTGTGGAACTGATAATTTAATTCAAAGTTACCGAGGAATCCCTATTCGAAAGATGACATCTTTACTAATTTTTCATTTTAAAGATGTCATCTTTATATCTGCATAACTCCGGGATCTAATATGTTAATATCTGTTGAAAGTGAAAAAGAACTATACCTGCGGAACATATACGCAATAACCTCGTGGAGGTGCCCAAAAATCTGCCATACCATTTTCCTGACTTTGTTTTTCCTGAGAGACACCAAGATCATCTCCTCTCCAGGCCATCGGGATAAATTTCGTATTCTTCCATTTAGTTTGAACTGAAGTTCCATTCCAGCTGTCTTTATTATTCAAAACAAAAATTAACCCCCTTTGGTTTTCAAAACCGTTTCTCTGCATTATATAAAGATTATCATCAACATACAAAATTGACGTGTCACCGCCTGCATAATTTTCATGTATTTTCACGAGGGCTGCTATACCGCTAAGATTATCTTCCTGAGCAAGATTCCATGTATAATAATCCTGCCAAAAAACGCAGGGATATCCTTCATGAGTTAGAATAAAAGCATATGCAAGCATTTTATCGTTAATAATAGGATCATCTCTCACTACATCATGGTTTTCAACAAAAGTTACTGCAAGTGAAGGAATATCTGATAAGAGTGTCCCGCTCGTTGTTAGGTTTGTTAAACTGAACCCGTAAGTTTGGCATAGATCCTTTAGCCGGTATCTTAAAGGAAAATCAAAAGCGCTTGCAGGGTTATCAGACCAGGCATTTGTTTCATTAAGCCATTCTTTAATATTTCGATCACTGTCCCAGCATTCACCAACTCCGAAAGGTTTAAATCCTTCATCATTTTTCAATGCTCTCAGTTCCTGGATAGCACGTACCATCCATCCTCCATATCCCTTAACACAATCGTACCTAAAGCCGTCAAAGCCAATTTCTTCTAAAAGCCATCTGGCATATTCAAGAAGTTCGGTATATATATAAGGATCCCGGTGACATAAATCAGGCATATCTCCAAAGGTTCCATTATCCCATGTTTCATAAGGAGAAGGGTGGAAACATTTCCAGCTGCGCGGAAATTTATTACTCTTAGGTGAAAACTTTGTCCATCTTCTGTGATTGGTAAAAGGATTAATTTCTTCCTCATCCGCTCCACTGTTATGATTTAATACCAGATCTGCATAAACCTGAATATTTTTATTATGTGCAGTTTTTATCAGCTTTAATAAATCGGTTTTCGAACCGAAAAGAGTTTTTACAGAACCTTTTTGATCTATATCTCCAAGATCATAATAATCATATGGATCGTAACCCATTGATAATCCGCCTAAATTTGCGGCTTTATTTGCCGGAGGAAGCCATATTGCGGTAAATCCTGCGGAACCAAGTGAATCTATTTTACTGCTAATAAAATTCCACCAATCCCCTGCTTTATTTTCCAGTTTTGCACAATCCCAATAAAAAGTCTGTATTATTACACCCATGGTATTCCATCCTTTACTGTTAAATATTTCTATCAGAACTAGACTAAAGATATTATTATTTTTTGGGTCAGAGAAGAATTAAGTGAATTTTCGAATAGGAAAATAAAAACAAAATAGTTGTAAATAGCAAATAGATCATCCATTCTTTTCTAAAATCTTTACATCTTCTTTCAATCTATCCATTTCAGCCGGAAGGAATAGGATATGCATGATATGTAGAGAAGCAGTCTACTTTATTTATATAAAATTCAAAGATTTCCGGGTTAAATCCGGCTTCATTCTCTTCCTCCTTCCCCTATTTTCTGAGTAGTGGTTGCCTTAGCCTTAAGGCGGGCATAAATGAGAGAAACAGTAACCAGGACTACCCCCAAAACTAAAAAGGAAACAATTTTATAGGTGAAATCCTCACTTGTAATTCCTAAAATGAAAACATAAACGACTGTTAATAGAAGGGTAAGAATCGCCATCCACCTGTATTTTTTGTTCTTCAATATTAAGCTCAGGTAATAATATAAAAAGGCCAAAACTACCCATGAAATGCTTACAAGTCCTCCGGGAATAAAATTATAGAGAGCGTAAGGAATAGTAAAAAGTGCAATTATCAGGTAAGCATTTCGCATATATTCTGTTCTTAATTCCAGCCTGTCTTTTTTCCAGTTTTAAAACCCTTGCACTTAATAATGCTACTATTCCATAACTAATACTAACAGCGTCTATTTTCCCCTCCATAGATAAGTAAGCAATTAGAACAATAAGATAAATAACAAAATTTGCAACAACTATAAATTTCGATCTAAACCAGACCGCAGTTGAAACCACAAGTAAGCTCTGCCAGCATAGCCAGATAAAAAAGTTAGGCGCAGGGAATTGAATTATTATTGACGCACTCAGTGCGAGATATCCGAACATTGCAAGTATAAATGTTGAATACTTACTTTTTTCTCTGACCCAAAAAATTATAGAAAAAGTTAAAAACAATATTGAAGCAAGAAGGTGATAAAAACCTGAATAAGCATGTGTTGTTGTTAATGTGATTGTCACAAAAACAGAATAAGCTCCGGCAGTGTTCAAACCCGTAATCAATACAACATTCAGATTTTCTTTAATTGATTTGTCCCTTAATATATTTCCTATATAAAAAATAGAAGCATATATAAGAAGAAATATTGCATTGAATTCAGGATAGAATACCGGCTGTAATGGTTTACCAAGTAAAGGATTGTTAAAAAACCAGATCAAATGGATTAGATATGTTATTAGTATCCCGTATATAATGAGATAATTCCATCTATATTTCAATGTAAAATAAACGCAAAGTGATGATAAAAGAACCAGCATAATAAAAATAAAATAGGACTGATCGCTAATTATAGCAGTTACATATTCAAGTGTAAGACTTACTGCAGTTAAATAAATCGAACCTTTTTTGATTGAATATATTAACGTCAGACTTGCGGCAATCAATAGGAGAATAACTTCAATAGCCAGGCTGGTAATTAAAGGATTTGAACTGAAATAATATAACCGGAGAGTTGTAAAATAAAATAATACGAATCCTCCGCCCTAATATAAATCCGCTAATATGAGGAAAGTTTTTTCTCCAGTATTGCGAAAGAGCAATTAATCCGATCGAAAAAAAATATCCTAATATAGTCGGAAAAGCAGAAGGAGAATTTTCATAAGGCAGAGTTAAGAGAAATGCAAAACCTATGATTAATACGACAATCCCAACTTTTGCAAACCAAAATTGGCCGATTCTGTATTCAAGATTATCTTCCCTTTCTAAACTTGAGATTGTTTCTTCCGGTTTCCGTATTTCTTCTTTTTCTATATAAGGTTTTTCTTCCGGTACTATAGAAAGGCGGGCTTCTATACCTGAAATTCTTTCATCTAACTTGATTAAGAATTTCACTATATCATCAAGGCCGGGATTATCAGAGAGTGATTTCACACCTGCCTCCCTGTTTAATTTATTTTCTAAAAAAAATTATTTACCGCGTTCCATTCTCTTTATATACAGGTATAATATAAAAGCAAGAAAACTTATAATTAATACCGAAATACCTAGACCGATTCGCCTGAAATAATATTCATGTATAGCACCTTTGTGCTTCACCAATTACTATATTGCTTGCTGCCAATCCTTTGTTAACTACAACACTATCAAATTTTTCTTTATTAAATGAATGTATTATGGTTCTAGCTTCCAGTTTAGCTTGATTCACATCTCTTAATTTAAATTTAGCCTCGGAAACCTCCATACCCTTTTGTTCGGCATTATTTATTAAAGAATCTGCAAAATTTTCAGAATAACTAAGGCTATCGATTAATAACCGCATGTGTTTCGCTACTTTATAACCGTTAATATTTTCACTTTGAGTATGACATCTGCTGCAAATTGCATCTTTCGAGACCCCCAAAAGTTGATTAGTCGGAACAACAATACCGTGATTACCATGGCATGTTTCACATTCGGGATAATGATGTTCATCAAAAGCTTTCTTATGAGGGCTGGCAGAAAATAACTCAGCATTTAATGCGTGACAGGTTCCGCAGACTTCGGAAATTGACTCAACACCGGGAGGTACTGCACCATGATTTCCATGACAGCTATTGCAGGCAGGAGCACTTAAATCATGCTTTTCAAGCAAATCAACTCCATGTACACTTTTTGAGTATTTCTGGTACTGGTCAGTTGGAATATTGTATTCTTTCATGTATGTTTTATTGCTATGGCAGTGAGCACAGGTCTTCGGTATATTTACTACATAAACACTTGAGTTTGCATCATTAACCGGCAGAATGCCATGACTTCCATGACAGTTTGCACATTCCGCAACTTTGATATCTCCTTTCGCATTCCTAATTCCATGAGTACTTGTTCTATATTTATCCAGCTGATCCACCGCAAGGGCCGGATTATAATTGCGCATATAAACAGCGTCACTATGGCATTTTGCACAGGTTTTGGGAAGATTAAGAGGATAAACAGGGGATGCAGTATTAGTAACTTCTACTATACCATGAGCACCATGACAGGTTATACATTGTACAATTCTCTCCCCGCCTTTTATAGATAATCTGCCGTGAACACTTTTTGATAAAAGTTCCATTTGATTTGTTGGTATATCGGCACCATATTTTTTCATAGTTTCAGGGTTTGCATGACATATAACGCATCTTTCTGAAATTTCATTACCTTTTGGAACACCAATAAATCCGGCATCTTTATTCATTGCAGCATCCATATCATCCGATTTACTATTTCCACCATGACATCCTGAGCATGGAATCCCTTTTTTATGATGAATATCGTTCTTAAACAATTCCGCCGGCTTATCCCCCTGCGCTTCATGACAGTTTAAACATTCATCTTCAGCTGCTTTAATTATATTAATAAACAATAAAATAAAAACCGAGAATAAAATCATTGTTAACTTTTTCATGAGGTCCATCCAAGTATTGTTAAAACAATGATGAATATTACTGCAAAGATCCCTATATAATTAATTAAACGGTTCTGCTTTCCCCTTGAGCTTTTAATATCCCAAAACGGAACAAGCAGCCACAATAATCCTGCGAGACCAAAAAGTAAAATCCCGAGTAATTCACCTTCAATAGATAAGATATGGGCAGGAAAATATTTTAAGGTCTGGAACATAAATAGAAAATACCATTCTGGTTTAATTCCGGCCGGGGCTGAAGCAAAAGGATCAGCTTTAATACCCAATTCTGCGGGAAGAAAGACAGCAAGAATTGCTAAAATATTAAGAACAATCAACCAGAGAAGTAAATCACGGAGCATAAAATTAGGGAAGAAAGGCATCTTCTTTTTTTCAGCAGTGGGCTTAACTTCAAATTCTAACGGCTCACTCATTCCCTGCCTCTGTACGAGCACTAAATGAATTAATAAGAGAAATGTAAAAATGCCTGGAAATAATGCTACATGAAATCCGAACAAACGGGAAAGAGTTGCACCTGTAACATCATCGCCTCCACGCATAAATATTTTAACTGGTTCTCCTATTAAAGGAATTGCACCTACAATATCAGAACCAACTTTTGTAGCGAAAAAAGATAATTGATTCCATGGAAGTAAATACCCGCTAAATCCAAACCCAAGCGCCAGAAAAAACATTAAAGCTCCGGTAATCCAGGTAATTTCTCGCGGTTTTCTGTATGCTTTTTCGAAAAAGACACTGAACATATGGATAAATACGGAGAAGATAAATAAATTCGCAGCCCATGCATGTATTGAACGGATTAGCCATCCGAACTGGACTTTTGACATAATAAACTGAACACTTTCAAATGCTAAATCCGTACTGGCTTTATAATAAAAAAGGAGTAATATTCCTGTTATAACCTGGATTATGAATAAAAAAAGAGAGACTCCCCCGAAATAGTACCATACAGAATGCCGGTGAATAGGCACGTACTTTTTCCCCATAAATTCGACGAGGCTCTCCAATTTAACTCTCTCATCAAACCAGAGGTAGACTCTATTAAAAAAATTTTTCATTTTTATCTCAAGCTGTTTTTGAAACGAAAACTTCCTCTCCCTTAACAATAACCCTATATTCCTCCAGGGGTTTTGGCGGTGGTCCTGAAACATTACGCCCGTTAAATCGTATTTACCGTTATGACAGGCACACCAAATCAATCCCATATCGTTTCTGTATTGAACAGTACACCCAAGGTGGGTACATACTGCCGAAAAAGCTTTTAATTTATTATCCGGAGTTCGAAGAAGCAGAACGGGTTTGCTGCCGAATTTAATAATTTTACCGCTCCCTTCATTTATATCGCTCATTTTTCCTGCAGATACATTGATACTTCTACTTCACTTTGTTTGGGGGGTTTGAGGTATGCAAGAAGAGGATAAAGAATTATTCCTCCTAATCCGAATAAACCGGCAGATAGAAAATACTTAAGGAAATCCCGCCTTTTATGAACCCCACTAAGCATAGTGTTATTCATTATTTATGCTCCCATTAATTACTTGAATGACAATCACTGCATGCAGTTTCCTGCCAGGAATCACCAATATCGACAGGGTGCTTATACGTTAAACCTGTTAATGAAACATTAGGCTGATTATCTCCGAATTGTTCAGCTAAGATTGTATGGCATACACTGCAATCCCTTGATATTACTTTACCATCTGCACTAACATGTTTTCCGTCATGACATCTAAAACAACCGGGAGAGTATAAATGTCCTAAATTGTTAGGAAATTTTTTCCAGCTTACATTCATTTCAGGAAAATAATTTCTTTGATATATTCCCTGGATTTGAATAACAGCTTTTTCGATATCTATTTTTTTACTTGAGTCAATTTGCGGGTAATTTGTTTTATAAAAATCTTCAACAGCTAACTTGATGCTATCCAATGCAATTTGTTTAGTAGTATAACTTCCTTCAAGAGCATTAACAGCTACACTCTTTAATGTATGGTAATTCAGGGTTTATTAAACCTGCACCCATTTCTTCGTTAACTGATTGAGCGGGAGGGTGGTATATATGGGAAGGTCTGTTATGGCAATCGATGCAATCCATTACTCTTTTATCCCCATTTTTAATCTGTTCATCGGTTAAATTTGCTTCCGTACTTTTATATATTGTTTCTTTGCCGGTTAATAATGATTTTGCTTTAACCCAAGGAATTACCTGACGGGCAGAATCAGTTGCAAGATATGTAATTTCATTTGAAATATTCATATGCCAGTGTATTCCGGATGTTACACCGGTTACTTCGTTCCCTCCGCCAATTTTCATTAAAAGAGTTAAAATCATTCTGGAGTTTTCTTTATCCGATAGATAATATGTATTAACATGTTTTTTCTCATTATAGAATACATTCGGCCAGTGGCATTGCTCGCAAGTTTCTCTTGCTGGTCTTAAGTTACTAATTGGAGTAGGAATTGGGCGTTGATATTTTTTAAAAATAACCGAATAAACTTGATAAGCACCTGAAAGTTTAGAACGAACATACCAGCCGGCACCGGGTCCTATATGACACTTTACACAATCAACTCTTGCGTGAGGTGAATTCTGATATGCAGTATATTCGGGAGTCATTACAGAATGGCAAATCGTTCCGCAAAATTCATTTGAATCGGTATATTCATAAGCTTTAAAACTTCCAAAAGCAGAAAATAATAATAGAAGTATTGTCCCTACTGAAAAGAATGTTAAAGCTGAGCGATGTTTGGGATTATTCAAATCAATAACAGGAAAATGTTCACCTCTTATTTTTCCCTGTCTTTCCCTTCTATGCTCTCTTATTATCCCGAAAGCAATTAAAATTAAACCTATAATTAAGAATCCAGGTAAAATTACAAATGCAATAATACCCATATAAGGTTTTGGATTTGGAGTAAGTGCTTCCAAAAGCATCAGAAATAGAATTAGCCCGAAGTTAACAATGGATAAAGCTGCACCTATTAAAGTGATTGGATTGTAGAAAGATGAAGGAAAAATCTTTTTCATTTACCTAATAATTAAATAAAAAAATTATTAAAAGATTTACTTATATGCAAATATCATTGCATAAATTATCCAAATAATTATACTGAATCCAATAGATAATGCTGTCCATCCGAATATTTTAATGGCTTTAATAACAATTGGCAGGATAAGTTTCGACAAGATGATTTCTTAACTCTCCTTTTTCCAGCAGCTCTTTATACTCCCTTGGTCTGTCAAGAATAAATTCTTCAAGAGGTGTTCTTCCGGAAAAAATGACTATATCCATTGGAAATTTTTCCGGACGCAAATGAGTGTTAAAAAAATGTATTGTAAATATGAATCCTGTTGCCAATAAAGCTTCATCACTATGTATTATAGTAGTAACATTAATGACCCAGCCTGGAACAAACTTAGTAAAAAATTCAGGGAACCATAGAGTTAATCCGGTCGACCCGATGACAAATATTCCCCAAAAAACTGCGAAATAATCAAATTTTTCCCAGTAAGTCCAGCGCCCATATTCAGGGCGTTCACCAAGCCCTAAAAACCATTTTAACGAACCTATAAAATCCTTCAGATCCTGCTTATTAAGCATCATAGAATCTTTCCCAAAAATCATTTCTTTAAATGATTTTTTTTCTTTTCGTTTAATTCTTATTAAATCGATTATATGAGTTACAAAAACAGATAACATGATAAAGGCAGCAAACCTATGAACATAACCTGCAGATTCGAAACCGCCGAAAAGTTTAGAAAGAAAGACAGCCCAGCCTGTATATGAAAATTTTAGAGTCATTCCTGTTAGAGCCAAGCTGATAAAACTAATAATCATTAAAACATGTAAAACTCTGTTTAACCTTGAAAATCTTTCAATTTGAGTTTCTCTTACTACTATTTTACCATCTTCTCTAATGGTTTGTTCATCTGATTCTTTATTCATTTTTTCATCAACTTGCATTATTATCCTCGTTACTTTTGCTATCATTTTCCATAGATTTTTTCTTTTTTAATTGACGCCGCCATTGAAGTGAACGCGGTAACCATAAAATAGTATGAACGCCTGCAATTACAAAAGTAAATACTAGTAATCCGGTCATCCCCCAAAATGTCCAAAATAAAAATGGATATTTCCCTGGTTCATGATGTGTAGCGTGTGTAAAATATCCTGCAAATTGTCTGGTTGCTCCTTCATGACATTTTTTACATGTTTGTACTTTATTTTGGAAACTCAAATGTGAAGCAGAATTTTCAACCTGCAAAATATCATGTGCACCATGACAGTCCCAGCATTTTGCAGTTTTAGAATAACCAAGACGCGAAACCTGCCCATGGTATGTTGTAAAATAACTTTCAGCATATTTCTGATGACAATTTCCGCAGATATTCATAATTTCAAGTCTAAAACCTGCATCATCAGTCCGGCTTATTTTGTGAGCACTGTGGCAATCATAACAAACCGGTAATTTTTGATCAGTTTTAGTAATACTTGGAGAATGGACACTGTTTTCAAGTTGTTTTTCGATACCATAATGACATCTTCCGCATGTTGCTACAATATTTTGCCTGTTGACACTTGAATTATGATCATCGTGCGGAAGTTCTCTATGAGCTGTGTGGCAATCTGTACAGGTAGCTGTTACAGTTAAACCGCTTTTCATTAATCCTTTCCCATGAATACTCTCCGTATAGTTAGTAACTATATTACGTTCCGTACCAGTATATCTTACAGCCGCCGGTTCTCCGGTTCGATGACACTTACCGCAAAGAGTTGGAATATTAGTCGGGAAAGTTGGAGAGTTTGAATTATTTTTGGCCAATACTTGATGACCACCATGACACTCTTCACAGGTTGGAGCATTTTTATCTTGTTTTGCAAAAAGCTGTCCATGAATACTTTCTTTATATTGATCCCCTTGATCTGCATGGCAAATAGAACAATCAACCTTAGAGGTTATGCCGGTGCATGGACGAAGTAAAGAAGGATTTACAGTATTATGACATTGACTACATGATATTTTTATATGAACTGAACTTTGAAGCTGAACAACGTTGACAAACATTGAACGCCCGTCCATTGATTTTAGATCAGTTCTACCGTGGCAATTTAAGCAATCCTGGTTAGCTATACTCTCTTCATATAGAACCTGTTTTATTTTATGAGGCGGATGACAATCAATACATACCGGGAGAACATGAGGTGTCTGCTCCCATAATTTTCCTTTAATAATTTTCCGGTGAACCACTTCAATTTCTTGATGACATTGTGTACAGGTGGCTGCAATATTTTTTCTAGCTATAGTAGATTGAGGATCGGACGGCGGAAGAATTTTATGCGGAGAATGGCACGATGCACAGTTGGCAGCAACAGAAAGCCCTTTTTGCAGTAAACCTACACCGTGTAAACTTTCCGAATAATTTTCGACTATATGATCTTGAGGGATATGCCTTTGTATCTGTACTTTTGTACCTTCTTTATGGCAGGATCCGCATACAAATGGAATTTTAATTGGTGCTACTGCAGAATGAATATCTTTAACCGGAAGAATATCATGCGAACCGTGACAATTCTGACATATTGGAGCCAAAGGGTCCCCTTTGGCTTTAGCTTTTCCATGGATTCCTTCAGAATATAAAGTTTGTTCATCCTCATGACATGGAAGACATTGTGCAGGCGCTACATTAGTTTTATGAGGGAAATCGGACACCAGCGAGATCAGCATGGCAATCAATACATTGAATACCGCTGTGAACAGATGATGCAAGTTTTTTACCATCTACAAATACTGAAAATGTCTTCCCATCTTTTTTCCTGGTAAGCGTATTATCAGCATGACACATTAAACAATCATCATTTTCCTGAGCATATATACTATTTACCATCAATAACATTATAAGTAATAATATATATATGGGAATATTATAAAGACATAATTTAAGTGACTTCATCCAATCATCTTCCCTTTTTTATCCCTTTTCCATATTCAAAATATTTTTCAAAAATTTCCTTATTTAACAGTATCTTCATTCCCGGTTTGCTGTTCCTTTAATTTTTCTAATTCTGCAGGATGCTCTTCCGCCATCTCTTCTTCAGTAATATTTCCAGTAATCCAGGAAGTATTCATCGGATAAATATCAGGATTAAAGATTACAAAATAAAAGTGCCATACAATTATTGCTAAAGTAGCTAACCATGCTTCATAGTAATGAATTGTTCTTGCAATTTCCCAGCCCAGTAAAGTAAATAATCCAATGAAAGTATTATCAAACCACATTACAAACCCGGTTGCAGACATTATTATTGTTCCCCAGATAAGTGCCCAATATTCGGCTTTTTCAATATAACTAAAACGATCCAGCTTCGGTTTTACTTTTGATAAACCTAAATTGAATTTGGCGACTCCAATTGCATCAAAGAAATCTTGTCTTTTAGGTAATAAATCCCTTATTAACTGTTTTCCCCTATCGGTAAATAAAATATAATATATATGATATAAGCTTGTTCCTATCATAATTACGGCAGCTATTCGATGCAGCAGACTGCGATACTCAAAAGCATTTTCAACTACATCCCGAATGTGAGATACCCACCATGAATTGGGGAACTGGAGCATAAATCCTGTAATTACAAGTACAATAAAGCTGATTGTAAATAATAGATGCTGAATTCTCTCATTAACATTCATCCTAAGGTACAGAGCATGACTGTGTTTTTCCTGAACTATATACCCCATCTGCTTCAATTTTTTAATTTTAGCTTTTTTCAAGAAATCAAGAATATTATGCAGCAGCATCGCACCGATAACAGAAACAATCATTAAAATATAAATCAACGATATCCAATAAAGTATCGGATCCGATTTTTCTTTTTTGGTAGCGTGTATATCACCCACACTAAAATTTTTGTTAGCACCCGGGTGACATTTTCCACAAGTCTTTTCAAGATTGCCTATAAAAACAGAAGATTTGGGATTATCAGGAGGTAATACCAGATGAACCCCATGACAACTTCCGCAATTTGCAACTGTTGTAGCGCCACCCTGTAAAGCTAACCCGTGATAACTATTATTAAATGTGGATAAGCGATTCGGATTTAATCCATATTTTGTGGCTAATGTAATAGAAGCATGACAACGTGAACAAACTTCTTTTGAAACATTTGCGTTTGATGTGGGTGCAAGTGGATTACTGGGTTTCAGAATATTATGTTCGCCGTGACAATTAATGCACACGGGGGCGTCGCTGCTTCCCTTTTGCAGAACCGCAACCCCGTGTACGCTTTCTTTATATTCTTTTTCAATATTGCTATGGCATTGTCCGCAAGTATTAGGTATATTAAATTTATTTACCGTTGATGTGGGATCACCCGGTGCTTTTACTTCATGAGCTGTATGGCAATTAACACAATTTGCAGCTTTCCCATTCCCGTCAAGTAATGCTTTGCCATGAACACTTTCTGTATAAGAGGAAATAAATCCTGCTGAAGGAGCAGTTCTAGATCTTATATCGGGATTATCGAGATGACATGATAGACAGAGTTTTTCTTGATTAATTTTAATTTGTGTACTGTCTTTTGAAGAAGTAAGCGAAACAATCCTGTTTTTATGACAAGTAAAACAATTAGGTGCACCTTTTACTCCTTCTCTTAAACCATTTGCATGAGCTGAAGTTGCAAACTCTTTTTCTTTATCAGGATGACAGCTTCCACAGGCATTCACGATATTAACAGAGCTAAATTTTGATCCGGCGAACTTTTGGAGATATTATATCATGCGTACCATGACATCCTTTACAGTTTACATCCTTACTGCCATCAATACCATTTGCATTTATCATCTGGGGGTGAAACGGATGCAGAATTGGCGCATTGTATGGCATGATTCACAATTTATCGGCTGAATATTAGCTTTATGCGGCATTTCATCCGGGTTAAATCCGGTATGGCATGATATGCATTGAAGTTTTGCATGTGCTGAATGATCAAAAACCTTTTGATCAACAAAGAGGGATACTTCCTTCCCGTTTCTCTCTGTTGTTAATGTATTATCACTATGGCAAGTTAGACAGTCATCATTGCTTTGAGGAAAGATATTTGTCGGAAGGATAAATAAGTAAACAAGAACATAAAAAAAATAAACTAAATTATTTTTTCTTCTAAACCGTCTAACATTGCCAAAAACCATAATAATCAGTACGTAAATTGTGATAAAATTGTCGAGTTTTAAATTTTATTGATGAAGGTCTATATAAGAATTGTTTTTTTATCCTTTTAAGATTAACCTTATTAAAAAGAAAAGGCAATTCCATAAAGAGCTACTATTGAAAAAATAAACAAAATGTAAAGCAATAAATTTTTCATAATCGTTTCCTCAGAATATTTATATTGTTAATCAACATTTTTCACTGAAGTCCTTTTATTTTCTCAAAGAGTATGCCGTTAATATAATTATTATTTGTTGAATAATTATATAGAAATCATATCAATTTCTCAATAATGGGAAACAATATTTTTTCGATTTTTATATATAAGAAGCATAAATTGGTCATTAATCATTGGTCATTGGTCATTTATTGTAGACAGACATTTAGTTGATGGAATGGTGGAGAATTGGATGGATGGATGATTGAATGGAAATTAATTAAATGTGCCGGTAAGGCTAGAAAGTTCTTTGGTCACTTCATTGAGGTCAAATGGTTTGTAGAAAATTGTGTCTGCAAATTTTCTAATCTTTATGTCGAATTCTTTATTCTGATTTTTATAAACGTAAATTAAAACTATTGGAACATCCGGGTTAACAACTTTAATTTCCTCACATAATTTTTCCATCCTCTCGGAAGGTTCCATATCTATTAACACTAAATTAAAATCAGTACATTTGACTATTTTAAGCAGGTCGTCCTGGTCTGTGCTGACTGTAATATTGTACCTGTCCTTTAAATACATCAAAAGACTGAAACTCATTGTAAAATCCGCACTATATAATATTATTTTCTTCATATCCAAAGTTAAACAGAATAAATTTGCCTGATTTCTTTAACTATTTATGTGCCAAATTGTTTTGATATTCCTACACCATCGTTTTCTTTCAAATAAGTCTTAAAAAAGCCAAAATCATATTATTTTCAAATCTGAGAAAACGACATAAAAGTCTTATTTCTTGCTCGTGAAAAATAGTTTTCATAAACTTGAGAACCCCTCAGGGGAAGAAATTCCAATAAACAAATAACAAAAAACAAATAATAACCAAATAACAAATCCCGAAATTCAAAAACCTCATATTATGGTGTTTGATATTTTGAATTTGAGTTTTGAATTTTATTTGTTATTTGTCTTTTGTTATTTGGAATTTAACATGCGGGTTTAGGCTTTTATATCTAGTTCTTTCAACTTCCTGTACAACGTTGAAAGTCCCACCTGAAGCTGCTTTGCGGTTAGTTCTTTGTCATGTTCATTACTATCTAAAACTTTTAAGATAAATTCTCTTTCAAAATTCCTTACTGAACTTTCTAACGAACCGGTCGAATTAATTCTTGAAAGTTTTATCTCCCTGAATGAATCCGGTAAATCATTTATAGTTATAAAATCTTTTTTACAGAATATTACTGCTCTTTCAACTATATTTTCAAGCTCTCTAATTTCTCCCTTCCATTCATGACTCAAAAGTACGTGCATTGATTCCGTATCAAATCCTTTAATATTTCTATTCATTTCCTTTCTATACTTGTCAAGGAAATGGTCCGCAAGGAGAGGAATATCTTCCTCTCTCTCTTTTAAAGATGGAAGCTGAATCTCTATTACATTTAATCTGTAGTAAAGGTCTTCACGAAAATTTCCTGCTTTAATCTCTTCAATTAAATCCCTATTAGTTGAAGCAATTATTCTAACATCAACTTTTACTGTTGAAGTCTGCCCAACTGGAGAAAACTCTTTTTCCTGAAGAACCCGCAGAAATTTTACCTGGAGTTGCAAAGGCATCTCACTTATTTCATCAAGGAAAAGTGTTCCTTTATCGGCAGCTTTTACAAAACCTTCTTTATCATAAACAGCTCCTGTAAATGCCCCTTTCTTATGCCCGAATAATTCACTTTCAACAAGGTTTTCGGCAATGGCTCCACAATTAAATGCAACAAAAGGCTTATTCTTTCTGTTACTGTTATAGTGAAGGGCTCGTGCTACCAGTTCTTTTCCTGTACCGCTTTTACCCATGATCAAAACTGTGCTATCCGTTTCGGATACAGCCTGGATCATATCGTATATCTTCCTTATTGCAGGACTTTTACCGATTATATTTTCAAAATCATAATGTCTTTGAATTTCATTCCTTAATATCCTGTTTTCAAGCAAAAGATTTCTAACTTCAAAGAGTTTTTTGATCTTCAAAATGATTTCATCAAACTCAACAGGTTTTAGGATATAGTCGCTGGCTCCGTTTCTTAAAGCCGAAATAGCTGTGTTTAAGGAACCGAAAGCTGTAATAATTATTACAGATGTTTGAATATTTACCTGTTTTATTTTCTCAAGTAATTCAATCCCCTTCATACTAGGCATCTCAAGGTCTGTTACAACAAGATCAAAAGAATTCTTTAGAAGCATTTCATATGCTACTAAACCATTCTCAGCTTCTTCAACATCATATCCTTCCTTTTTAAGAATGTAGGAAAGAGATTCACGTATTATTTTTTCATCATCAACTATTAAAATCTTTTCTGCCATTTTAAATCTTCCTGTTAAATGGTAATTTAATTGTAAAAGTTGAGCCTACTCCAAATTCACTTTTAACAAAGATTTCACCTTCAAAACTTTTTATTATGCCGTAGCTTATCCAGAGCCCTAGCCCGGTTCCGATACCCTCTCTTTTTGTTGTAAAGAAAGGTTCGAATACTTTACTTAATTCCTCATCGGTCATCCCTTTACCTGAATCAGTAAATTTTATCGTAATATAATCATCATCCTTTTCCGAACTTACAACAATTTTTTTATCACTATCATAAATTTCTTTTTCAACAATCGCATCAACAGCATTTAAAAGTATATTTAAGAAAACCTGTTCTATTTGATCAGGAACAAAAGGAAACAAAGGAATCGTTTCATCTAAATGAATTTCAAATTCAATATCTTTTGCTTTTTTTCCTACTCGGGTAATATTAATCGATTCAGTTAGAACCTGATTTATGTCGGTCAATTTTAATTCATAATTAGAAGGACGGGAAAAATCAACCAGGTCTCTAATTATTTTTGAAATTCTTGTGACCTGACCTTTTACTAATTCCAATTTCTCTTTTATAAAAAGATCATCCGTAGTTCTTAAGATAACCTGAACCAAAGCAGAAATGGAAGCTAAAGGGTTCCCAACTTCATGGGCGACACCGGCAGCAAGAGTACCTATGCTTTCCATTTTTTGCGTGTGAACCAGCTGCTTCTCCAATAATTTTTTATCCGATAAATCTCTGTGTATTCCGAAAAATCCTGTTACTTCGCGATTTTGATCAATAATTGGAGATATCATCAACTGTGCATAATATGGTTCGCCGGTTTTTCTTCTGTTCTCAACTTCACCAACCCAAACTTTTCCGCTTCTTACCGTATCCCACATTTTCTTCCAGAACTTCTTAGACTGCCTTCCGCTCCCGAAAATGTTGGGGTTCTTTCCTAAAACTTCTTGTTTCGAATACCCGCTTGCTACAAGAAATGCCGGATTAACATAAACTAAATTCCCTTCCAGGTTTGTTATAGCTAATGGGAATATCGTTTTTTCAGCAATATTGTAGAATCTTAAAAGATCTAATTCTTTTTTTCTTTCTTCAGTTATATCTCGGGCAACTACAAATAAGTTCTTATCTTTTTCTAAAGATTCTTTTTCGGACGGGGAAACAAATAAATCTATATCGTAATTTCTATTTGATATATTAAATTTAGTAATAAAATTCTTACTATCATTGTCTTTTTTGCATTTCTGGAAAAAAATGTGAGCACTTTCTCTATAAGCCTGATCTATTAAATTAAAAAAATTTTCACCTTTTACATCGTGTCCGTCTATATTGATTATTTTATAAAATGCCTTATTATAATTCAATATTTCAAAATCACTTGAAATAATAAAGCACATATCATAAAATTCATCAAGAAGACTAAAATCCAAATTGAATTTCTTCGAAAGGGTTTCTGTTAAGCTCATCTTATTATAAACTAAATTATATTTACCTAATCTTAAATCAATAAAATCAAAATATTAACATTATTTGTAGGAATGAAGCATTTTCATATAGTTTGCCCGCTCAAACTCCGACGGGTTAGCAGTTTTCAAATGGCTCATGCTTCCGCGCATCTGTTCAAGTGACTCGTATTCATTTACTTCCATCCAGTATATCATATTAGTTAGTACTTCAGTTATATGATTTGCTCCGAATTTTAAAAGTGATGAGAGCATCTGCACTACGGTTGCACCAGCCATTATCATTTTTAAAGCATCTTTTTCACTTGAAATTCCGCTTGTTGCTGCTAAATCGGCTTTTATTCTCCCATATAAAATACCAATCCATCTTAAAGGTAATCTCATATCCATCGGGGTGCTTAAAAGTACGGTTGGTACAACTTCCAGTTTTTCGAGATCAATATCAGGCTGATAAAAACGGTTAAATAAAACTAATCCATCTGCGCCTACATTCACGAATTCTTCCGCCATATGTGAAACTGAGCTGAAGAATGGATGCATTTTAACGGCAATAGGAATATTAACGTTAAGTTTTACTTCCTTGACAATATCGATATACAATTTTTCAATATCGCCGGAAGGCTTTTTAGGATCTGTTGCCAGCATATATATATTTAATTCAAGAGCATCGGCTCCTGCCTGTTCAATTTTTCTAGCATATTCAATCCATCCCCCGAGCGATTTGCCGTTCAAGCTTGCAATTACCGGAATATCAACAGCTGATTTCGTTTTCTGAATATGATTTAAATATTCTTCCGGACCTGTTTTATAAACAAATGGTTCAGGAAAGAAATCAACGCTTTCAGAATAACGTTCCTGGTTATCAGTTGTATGATGATAAAGCTCAAACTGGTCATGTTCTATTTCTTCTTCAAATAAAGAATATAAAACTACAGCGGCAGCGCCGGCATCTTCTAATATTTTGATTTTATCGACCTTGTCAGTTAAAGGTCCCGCTGAAGGGACTATTGGATTTTTTAAATCAAGCCCCAGATATTTTGTTGTTAGATCCATATTATTTTTCCTATAATTTTTGAAAACTTCAGATACGTAAATTCATTCATTGGTCATTGGTCATTAGTCATTGGTAGTCATTAATAGACATTCAGTCATTATTATTCAATCAATTTAAATTCTTGAATGTAAACCACCAATCATATCCTTCTTTTGTTTTAAGCCTCTCTTCTGCTCCGAATACATCTTTTGGCGGAGGGATAATAACTTTATCGCCAATCAATTCATTATTAGGCCAGTTCTCAGGCATTGCAACTTTCTTTGCGTCTGATATTTGTAAAGCATTTAAAGCTCTCAAGATTTCATCGACCTGTCTTCCGATTTCCTGCGGATAATAAATCATCAAACGAATTATACCTTTGGGATCAATGACAAAAACAGCCCTAACAGTATTGGCATCTTTTCCGGGATGTATCATTCCTAACTTTGCCGCAACTTTTCCGGTATGATCAGCAATAACCGGAAACGGAATATCAACATTTAATTTCTCTTTTATCCATTCAATCCACTTAATATGTGAAAAAACCTGGTCGATTGATAAACCAATAAGTTCTGCATTAAGCTGTTTGAACTTATTATTTCTTTTGGCAAAAGCTACAAACTCTGTTGTACAAACAGGTGTAAAATCTGCCGGGTGACTAAAAAGAACTATCCATTTGTCTTTATAATCATTTGGTAAATTAATTTTCCCCATAGTTGTTTGTACTGTTAATTCGGGAAATTTTTCACCGATTAGCGGTATACCTGTATTTTCAATATTTTCATTCATTTTTTTGCCCTCTTTATCTTTTAAAAAGTTGCCTTATCATTTTCAATAAGGCAACAAAATTATTTTCAAGCATGTACACCGGACTGAAAGTCCGGTGTTAACCTTTGTTTCAGGTTATCCGTTGGATAAAGCAAGTAATTCCATTACTCAATGGGATCAACTATTCTTTGGGTGCACTGGAACTGCCGGCATTTAATCCTTCGTACGTTTTCCATTTATCAACAACATCCTTCTGTGCTTCTTTAAGCAATTGTTCGGCACGTTCGGGATGTGTCTTGGTCAGCATTTTATACCGTGTTTCCATATAAGCATAATCTTTTAATGGGATCTTCAATCCTTTTGATTCAAGCTTAAATGGATTTTTACCTTCTTTGCTTAAATCAGGATTGTAACGATATAACTGCCAATGACCGGAATCAACTGCAGCTTTCTGATTCTGCATTCCGGTTCCCATATTGATTCCATGTGCGATACAATGACTGTATGCAATTATAAGTGATGGACCATCATAAGCTTCAGCTTCAAGAAATGCTTTGAGTGTCTGTGTATCATTTGAACCCATAGCTACTTTTGCTACATATACATTTCCATAAGACATTGCCATCAATCCCAGGTCCTTTTTCGCACCCGGCTTTCCAGCAGCAGCGAATTTAGCAACAGCGCCGCGTGGTGTGGATTTCGACATTTGACCGCCGGTATTTGAATATACTTCCGTATCAAGTACCAAGACATTTACATTTCTACCTGAAGCAAGAACGTGATCTAATCCGCCAAAACCTATATCATAGGCCCATCCATCACCGCCCATAATCCAAACTGATTTCTTTACCAGGTAATCCGAAAGGCTTAATAAATGTTTTATATCATTTAAGTTTTCTTTTCCGTTTGTACTTACTAAGTCATTTAATTTTTTATTTAAAGCTTCAACTCTTTCTCTCTGTTCATAAATGCCTGCCTCATCTTTCTGATCGGCATTTATAAGGCTCTCAGCCAGGTCCTGTCCTATTTCATTCGAAAGTCTTTTCAGAATATTTTTTGCCTGCAGATTATGTTTATCAATTGCCAGTCTAAATCCATATCCGAATTCAGCGTTATCTTCAAACAGAGAATTTGACCATGCTGGTCCTCTTCCATCTTTATTCATAGTCCAGGGCGTTGTCGGCAAATTTCCTCCGTAAATTGAGGAGCAGCCTGTAGCATTTGCAATTACTGCCCTGTCGCCGAATAATTGGCTGACTAATTTAACATATGGTGTTTCACCGCATCCTGAACATGCACCGGAAAATTCAAATAACGGCTGTAAATATTGGGAATCTTTAACTTTAGTAACGCTTACTTTGGTTCTGTCAAGTTCCGGTAATGTTAAGAAGTAATCCCAGTTTTTACTTTCCTGTTCCCTCAGCGGGATCTGGTCATGCATATTTATTGCTTTTAATTTCGTCTCTTTTTTATTTTTTGCAGGGCAAATATCAACGCAAATTCCGCAGCCTGTACAATCTTCAACTGCAACTTGAAGTGAATACATCATTCCTTCGCCGTAATCTTTAGCTTTATATTTCGTGAACTTAAATGTTGAAGGTGCATTCTTTAATTCTTTTTCATCGAATACTTTTGCTCTAATTGTTGCGTGGGGACATACAATAACACACTTATTACATTGGATACAAACTTCATCATCCCATACAGGAACTTCCAGAGCGATATTTCTTTTTTCAAATGCAGCCGTTCCAACCGGGAATGTTCCGTCAATAGGCATTTTGCTTACCGGGATTTGATCACCGTATCCGGCTATAATTTGAGCTGTAACTTCCTGAACGAATTCGGGAATGTTATCACCGATAACTGCAGCCTGTAATTTCTTTTTGCTGGTTAAGGTTTCCGGAATTTTTACTTCATGGAGGTTTTCAAGAGTCTGGTCAACAGCATTAAAGTTCATTTGGACTATCTTGTCGCCTTTAGTTCCGTATGTCTTCTTAATCGAATTTTTAATCATTGCAATCGCTTCATCTTTAGGAAAGATTTTCGAAATTGCAAAAAAGCAAGTCTGCATTATCGTATTTATTCTTACTCCCATTCCTGTATCGCCTGCAACTTTATATGCATCTATCACATATAAGCTCATCTTTTTATTAATAAGATCTTTTTGGACCTTTTCCGGCAATGAATCCCAGACCCCATCCGGAGGAATCTGAGTATTTAGCAGAAATGTTGCCCCTTCTGCAGCATCTTCAAGCATATCCATTTTTTCAAGGAATCCCTGTTGATGACATGCAATAAAATCGGCTTTATGTATTAAATAGCTCGATTTTATAGGTTTGGGACCGAATCTAAGATGTGATACCGTAGTTGAGCCTGATTTCTTTGAATCATAAACAAAATAACCCTGAGCAAAATTGTCCGTACCTTCACCAATAATTTTGATTGAATTTTTGTTTGCACCTACCGTACCGTCAGCACCTAAACCGTAAAACTTGCCTCTAAATGTTTCTTTATCTTCTACAGAAAACTGTTCATCATAATCAATGCTCGTATTTGTAACATCATCTTTAATCCCGGATGTAAAGTGATTCTTTGGCTTTTCATTCTTAGCATTGTCAAATATGCTTTTTACCATTGCAGGTGTAAATTCTTTTGAAGAAAGACCGTAACGTCCGCCGACTATTTTCGGATAACTGAAAGGCAACTCACCTGAAACGTATTTCTCAGATATTGAATTAACTACATCAAGATACAATGGTTCTCCCGAAGCTCCCGGTTCTTTAGTTCTGTCTAATATTGAAATTACTTTTGTGGTTTCAGGAAGTGCACTAATGAAATGATCAATTGAAAAGGGTCTGTATAGCCTTACTTTCAATAAGCCAACTTTCTCTCCTTTATTTTGAAGATAATTAACTGTTTCTTCCGCAGCATCGGCACCCGAACCCATCATTACAATAATTCTTTCTGCATCCGGAGCCCCAACATAATCAAAGAGATGATATTGGCGTCCGACTAACTTTGCAAATTTGTCCATTTGGTTTTGAACAATATCCGGAGCTTTAATATAATAGGAATTAACTGTTTCTCTCCCCTGGAAATAAACATCAGGGTTCTGGGCAGTTCCTCTTATGACAGGATGATCCGAAGATAATGCTCTTTTACGATGAGCTATTACGAGTTCATCATCAATCATGGCTTTCATATCATCAATCGTAAGCTGTTCAATTTTCATTACTTCATGAGAAGTTCTAAAGCCGTCAAAAAAATGTACAAAAGGAATTCTTGACTCAAGAGCTGCAGCTTGAGCAATTAAAGCAAAATCCATTACTTCCTGCACTGAATTCGAAGAAAGGAGACCGAATCCGGTTGGCCTGGCTGCCATTACATCACTATGATCTCCGAATATGGATAAAGCTTGTGCCGCTATTGACCGTGCCGAGACATGGAATACAGTAGATGTTAATTCTCCGGCTATTTTAAACATATTGGGTATCATCAAAAGAAGACCCTGTGAAGCTGTAAACGTTGTAGTTAAAGCGCCAGTCTGTAAAGCACCGTGAACGCTTCCCGATGCTCCTCCTTCACTCTGGAGCTCACTTACTGAAGGGATTTCTCCCCAAATATTCTTTTTATTTTGTGCTGACCACGCATCGCACCATTCTCCCATGTTTGATGACGGCGTGATCGGATAAATTGCTATTACTTCGTTAGTATGAAAGGCAACATAAGCCGCCGCTTCGTTTCCATCGATAGTTACTTTTTTTCTTTCCACAATAAGCCCTTAAAATATAAATTATATGATTTGAAAATTTCGATGCATTTAGCCAACTTCTATACCAATCCCTTTTAAGCTTAAAATCTAAATTATTTGCGGGATTTTTATCAAATAAGATAAAATATTTGAGGAATGATTTATGGAATTATCATTTTTGAGAATGCACAGAAAGGCTTAAATATTTTAATAAAAACGATAGAATATAGCGGTTTCTCTAAACCACATAGACACATAGAAAACATAGAATTTTATCTATAGGCAAATTACGTATCGAGAACTTGTGCTTTTAGTGACTTAGTGGTGGGAAACTAAATCCTTCTAACTTTCCAACATTTTCTTTCCCATTCTTACCATTGAGATTATAATATTCATTTTTTGAAGGCAAATAATTATAATCCTTTTCCCATATAGAAATATTTTCGACAGTGTGCTTGATGGAATCGCAAATAAAGTAGATTTCATCATTTGTCATTGTAGGATGAATAGACATCCTTACCCAGCCCGGTTTTTCCGAATAATCCCCGTGATCTATTTTATCTGTTATATTTTTTGATTTACCCGGATCGACATGAAGTAAATAATGACCATAAGTTCCGGCACATGAACAGCCGCCTCTTACCTGAATTCCAAATCTGTCGTTTAATATTTTTACTATTAAATTATAATGTATGTTATCGACATAAAAAGAAATAGCACCTAACCTTTTTTCGATATTATCTGCTAAAATGTGCAAACCGGGAATTTTTCTTAATTCATTAAAGATTATTTTTAATTGTTCCTCTTCTCTTTTCCTCATATTATCTTCTTGTAATTCTTCTTTTAACCGGATGCATAGAGCAGCTTTTATTGTCTGTAAAAATGGAGGTGTACCGCCGTCTTCCCGTAATTCAATATTTGATATAAACTTATGCTGCCCCCACGGATTTGTCCAGTCCACCGTTCCTCCTCCCGGATTATCAGGAATTTTATTATGATACAATTCCGAATCAAAAATTAGAACACCCGGAGTACCTGGACCTCCTAAGAATTTATGCGGAGAAAAGAATATTGCATCTAACCTCTCAAGACGATCTTCAGGATGCATATTGATTTCTACATAAGGTGCGGAACAAGCAAAATCTACAAAACAGTATCCCCCGTTCTGATGCATGATTTTTGCTAATTCATGATATGGGGTTTCAATTCCGGTAACATTCGAACATGCAGTAAACGCCCCTATTTTCAACTTTCTATCTTTGTATAACTCTAGTTTTATCTTCAAATCATCAACATTTACTAAACCTTTTTCATCCGGTTCAATACCAATTACATCTGCTATTGTTTCCTGCCATGAAGTATGGTTTGAATGGTGTTCCATATGAGTAACAAACACAACCGGTTTTAAATCGGGGGAAGCTTTAAATAAGCTCTTAATTGTTCGGGAACTTTCAGTCCTAAAATCCTTTGAAATTTATTAACCATACCTGTCATACCGGAACCGCCAGTAATTATAACATCATTTTTACCGGCATTAACATGCTTTTTAATAATTTTATGAGCATTTTGATATGCATGTGTCATTGCACTTCCGGTTTCGCTCGACTCCGAATGAGTATTACCCACTAACGGTCCGTAAGTCTCAATCATTTCTTTTTCAATCGGGTAATATAGCCTGCCGCTTGCAATCCAGTCTGCATAGATAATTTTCTTCTCACCGTATGGCGAATTAAAATAATGATCGTATCCGACTATATTTTTTCTGAAGGGCTCAAAATGTTCTTCTAATGAATTCATAAATTTCTTTTCTTTTAATAAAAATATAAGAATTAAATTTGAAATAGAATAATTAAAAAATGTTTAATTGTCTAATTGCTTAATTGCTAAATTGCTTAATTGTTAAATTGTTTAATTGTTTAATTGTTTAATTGCTTAATTGCTTAATTGATAAATTGTTAAATTGTTAAATTGCTTTATTGTAATATTCACTTTTTAACTACATCTTGAATTCGTTAATGTTTTGCCGGGAAAGGATTTGGGATATTGCCTGCCATTTTGGCAGAGTGAGAATAATGTTTCGAACATTTTTTTAGGTATTTTAGGAGATTTTTAGGGTTGTGTTTACTTGGAGGTAACTTGGATGTAGCTTGGAGGAGGAGAGGGAGAGGGAAATGCGGAATTAAATACATAAGGAATTGATATGACAAAATGACAAAATTTGTCATTGGACATTAGTCATTAGTCATTGGTCATTGTTGTCATTTGTTGTTAAATTTCCTCCCAATTTTTTAAAAACCTTATTTCTTGTTCGCACCTTAGTAACTCAACGTAGTCAAGAAATTATAAACCTTATGACCTTATTAATTATCTACCCGATCATAATCTAACCATAAAATTCATTCCAACATGTCTCCATTGAATTATATTTGAAGAATTTAAATTTATTCATAAAAACGGTTTCGCAGGATTTCTATCAAATTTCGATTGGCTAATATTCCACAGCTTCAAAAAAGTTATCCACATTTAAAAAGCTCTTTTTCGCTTCTTGTATCATAATGTTACAGAATTTGAACAAAGATTGAACGTTTTTACCAATTTTAGGATTCTCATAGATGAGAAAATTGTATAGTATAGTATACAAAATTTTCAAAAATTTCAGAGTTCGGCCGAACTTTGGCAAAGTTCGGGCGAACTATTCAAAAGTTCGGGCGAACTTTCCTACATAAAGAAAGAGAGAAAGAAAGAGAGATTAGGAAAGTAAAATAAAATGTGGATAACTTTTGGAAGGAAGCGAAAGAAAAGAAGATCAACAAATCAAAAAAAGAATTAGGAAGAAATAAAACAAGAAAGAAGAGAAGAAATTCCGATGAAGAGGGGACAGAATTTCCGCTCCAGTTGCTGGCAGTAGTCCAGAGTCCATTTCCACCTATTCCTGTCCAGGTTTTTTGGGCAAGTACAGAGTTCGTGTCGTTAAAAATAAAAATATAACGGAAAGAAAGAAGCTTGATAATGGTTTCGATTAATACCCCATTTTAAAGTATTAAGTAAAAATAAAAAGATTATATATGACATTTCAGTTATTTAAAGCCATAAGAAGCGATTTTAAATTACCCAGATTATTTTCTACTATTTAACTATTCCCGGTACAATCCTGATAAAGGATTCCACCGGTTAAAATTTCATTTAAGCTGTGGTCAAATGAGATTATTTTATCAATATCATTTTTTTTGCGGCGACACTAAGGGCACGAAGGAAAGGTCAAAAGTCAAAAATCAAAAGTCAAAACAGAAAGCAAGCCAGGAATATTTACGAATTAGCGCGAAGATATTTTAATATTGAGGGCACCAAGGAAACACTAAGTTAAATTCCAAAGAACAAATGACAAATAACAAATAAGCACCAAAAGTAAAAATTCAAAATTCAAAACAGGAAACAAGCAACAAAATGACACTTACCTTAAACATACAAAGCACCAAGGAAACACTAAGCAAGATGTGGATATGGGGAGACGAGGAGTGGTAAAATTCCAGAGTACAAATGACAAAAGACAAATAAGCTCCAATTATTAAATTCGAAATTCCAAACGGAAAAATTATAAAAAAAATTTTAGAAATTGATTTATACAGTATAACGATTTTGCTATACCTGACATTTTAAAACGTAAAAATATGGGAGGTAGATTTGGCAGCACGGTGGTGGCCTAGCGAGGCTCTTTCTCTAAAGATTCAATTTAAAAGTATTTTTTTTTTTAATTTTTTAAAGATTTTTATTGAAAGTTGAACTATTTAAGCATAATTTAATAAGGTCTTTAAAAAAAATGGGTAAATTATCTCAATTATTCCAAATCTACGCATAAGAATTTCTGAATACCATGAAGTGTGACTGAGGGTGCGAAGCTGTGAATATACACACACCTTAGCCTTCATTATAACCAACCATAATAAATGATAAAATTCTTTCGCAAAATCCGTCAAAACCACCTTATAGAAGTTAAAACTGTTAACTACTTAAAATATGCCATTGGTGAAATCATTTTGGTCGTGATAGGAATTTTATTGGCACTTCAAGTTAACAACTGAAATGAAGTCAGGAAACAGAGAATTGAAGAAATTGGATTACTCAGAAATATGAGCACTGATTTTGAAATAAAAAACAAACAACTACAGGAAGCATACGGTTAAGGATATGGTCTTTAACAGCCCATTCGCACTACCGGCCGAGGTCGGAGAGGTTGCGTTTATGTTGTGGCTTTTGATCATGGGAGCAAAGAATGATGTACCAACAATTGACAAACAATAACTAACGCGTAACAGTGGGATTGTTAAAAAAAAATCAATAATAATGAATGTCAAAAACATTTTCAAAGTTGATCAAACAATAGGGGTTTCAAAATTCCGCATCTATTTACTGAGGTTTTATTTTGCACTGAATTTTGTGGCATTAGGTTTTCAAGCGTGGAGTGAAATATTTGTTCATACAGGCCTGTGGCAACCAATACCAGGTGTTGCGTATAGTTTTTGGGCAGCCTTTTCTTTACTGGCGATTTTGGGCATAATTCATCCCCTAAAAATGATTCCTTTGTTATTGGTACAATTTACTTATAAGCTGATTTGGTCGGTTATTGTCGCTTACCCAATATGGTCTGCAAATCTCCTACCAACTTCCCATGAGCTTACAAATATTATGGTAAAAGGTGTTTTTATAGACCTTCTCATTATTCCTTGGCCTTATGTATTACGAAACTTCATTTTAATACAAAAGAAAAATAAGGTGTAATCGTAACCAGAGACGATAGTTAATAAAAAAAACACTGGTCAGGAACGGATGACAAAAAAGAAGAACGAACCGCTAACAGCACAATTTCAATAGGCTATGACGACATTTATTTATGACAATTTAATATTAATACAAAAAATATAATTATGAATTCAATTGAAATTAGAAGTGAAACTTCACCACAGACTTATGCTAGGATTGGGGGCATATTGTATCTCCTCATCATTGCACTCGGTATTTTTTATGAAATAATTGTAAGAGATAGAATAATGGTTGTTGGCAATGCTTCTGCAACGGTAGCTAATCTCAGGTCGATGGAATTTTTATGGCGGCTTGGTATAGTGGCTGAATTATTGTCCTCAATAATTGGGCTTTGTCTTGTTTTTATTATGTATAAACTCACAAAACTCGTCAACAAAGACTTGGCAATGCTTGCTGCTCTTTTTAATCTAGCAGCTGCCACTATTCAAACTGTATACATTTTACACCTTGTTGATGCTCTCTTTCCCATAGGCACAGCAGAATATCTAAAAGCTTTTACGCCTGAACAGCTTGAGGCAATGGTAAGTCTTACCATGAAAAGTCATGTATTTGGTTTTGGTATTGCCCTACTAATGTTTAGTCCTTATTTTCTCTTTACCGGCTTTTTGATTTACAAGTCAACTTACTTTCCAAAATTCATTGGTATTCTATACATAATATCAGGTGTAGGTTATCTGGTGAATGGGTTTATGTTAATATTAGCACCGCAGGTTTCAGGAATCGTATTCATGATTATTGTGTGCCTGTTTTTGTTGGAGAAATGTCTTTAGCGCTGACGCTAACAATTAAAGGTGTGAATGTGGTTGAATGGAAGAAGTATGTCATATCTAAAGAAACTTGAAATAAGTATTTAACTCATGGCTGCGGCTTAAATGCAAGGTCGTTATGTGCAAAGAATAATTGGAAAAAAATAATTAATGGAAATAAAAGAACTTATACTTTTTACAAATAATATTAATAAACAAAAAAATTTTTACTCTAAGATTTTAGAGTTAGAGGAAATTAAATCTTTTTCAAATAATGAAATATCATTCAGAATAGGTGATTCTGTTTTGAAGTTTATCAAAAGGAATCAAGCAACTCCTTATCATTTTGCGATAAATATATGTTCAAATCAAGAACAAGAAGCATTATTTTGGTTGAAGGAAAGAGTATCGATTTTGAAAGATAGGAAAGAAGAAATCCAAAATTTTGAATCGTGGAATGCTAAAGCAGTCTATTTTTATGATGAAGATAAAAACATAGTCGAATTTATCGCAAGAAAAAATTTGAGTCGAAATAGCAACGAAGCCTTTAGCCCAGAATCTTTGCTTGAAATATCGGAAATAGGACTTCCAACAGTTAATATAGAAGAAACTTATAGAAAATTAAATAACCAGATGGAGCTTACAATATATAGTGGTAGCTTTGATGAATTTTGTGCAATTGGAAATGAAGATGGACTAATTATTTGTATAGACCAAATAAAAAAGAAATGGTTCCCAATATATGACAAAGCTTTTCCTTCTGATTTTGATGCTGAGATAGTAAATGAAAATAAAACTTTTATTATTAACTACAAAAAAGGCATCTTAAATATTAATCAGAAATAATAAATAAGCACTGCACATAATGTTATAAGGGATTCATGCCGAAGCGAGCCGAGGCATAGCTAAACCTGCACGCCGGGATTCTGTGTGGGGGATGCTTGGTAACAGGCATCTCTAGCACGACTATGGCAAAGAATTATGATTAAATATAGAGACATTTTTGTAAATGAGGATATATCCAAACCTGAAAACAGATTAAATCTAGCAATATTCCAAAGAAAATCTTGACGCTGCAAAGGTCCTTGGATTTTAAGAATGTACCGGAAGCCGAAGCAGAACAAATATACTTGTCGCTATTAAACAATAAAGATATAACTGAAAGCGATTACAAAAATTTAGAAGATTATCTTTTTCACTTTTTGGCTCGTGAAGCAGGTCGTATTGGATTTTCAGTTCATATTCATACGGGTATTGGAGCTGATCCATATTTTAATATAAGTGGTTCTAATCCAATGCTGCTTGAACCTATATTCAATGATCCGGAATTGCGAAATACAAATTTTGTAATAATTCATGGGGGATGGCCTTTTGATAAACAAACTGGTGTTCTTCTAATAAAACCTAACGTTTATGCAGATTTTTCTGCTCAAACATTTTTACATTCAACTCATGCGCTAAGCGAAACTTTGCGGGAATGGTTAGAGTGGTATCCTGAAAAAATACTTTTTGGAACCGATTCTTATTCTGATCCGAATACTCCACTTTCCGATTGGGAAGAGAAATTGTGGCTTACAAATAAAAGTGCTCGTGAAGCTTTAGCTTTGGCCCTTACTGGAATGATGAATGACGGTCAAATTACGCGGGAAGACGCATTACATCTTGCTCAAATGGTATTAAGGGATAATGCTATTCAATTATATGAACTTGAATTGGATAAGTAATTTTCCCCAAGCTGTTTTTGTTTAAATATTCTTTGCATTAGTCGAAGCAGAAATAATAAAAGAAGTTTTTTTATGGATTTTTATTTGATTCTTACTTGCCTGACGAGAGTCAGGTTAGGTATAAGTTATAGTTATACACTTTGAAAATTAAATTGAGGTTAAAATGAGAGTAAAAAAGAAATTTAAGCATATAAAAACTATTTTCTATTTAGCGATAATTCTTCAATTACCGCTTGGAATTTTTGCTCAAGATAAAATGGGGACACAATTTAATCGAGATACTCTTATTACTACTGCAAGAATAATGATGGAAGCGGTACGATATTGTGCGGTTATTACTTTAGATACTACTGGTCATCCTGATGTAAGAATAATGGATCCTTTTTCGCCAGATGATGATATGGTGGTATGGTTGGGAACAAATTTAAATAGTAGAAAAGTCAAACAGATTACGGATGATTCAAGGGTAACACTCTATTATCAAGCACCAAATGAAGTAGGCTATGTGGTAATTAAAGGACAAGCTTATATGGTGGATGACTCATTAAAAAAACAGACTTATTGGAAAAAAGAGTGGAGTAGATTCTATTCAGAGAATAAATCCAATTATACCCTTATCAAGGTAATTCCAGACAAACTCGAGATTATAGATTATCAGCATGGAATTTTCGGAGATCCAAAAACATGGGCTGTGCCTTTTGTGAAATTTAATCCAACTAGATCAAATTGAGTAATTTAATAACGGTGTATAACGTTATAAGGGATTCATGCCGAAGCCTGCCGAGGCCAACCCTCACAATAAATTGTTCCGTTTGGTAAACATAATCCTTTGTTGGACTAAGCCGCAAGCGACTTACTCAACTACCTGTAATTTTAATAAACCAATTCTGGTTTATAAATAAAATCCTTATAGAAGTAATAAATCCGAATATGTCCGAAAGAGGGATATTGAAGGGATAAAATTTGATTTTTTTTCGATAACCAGCCTAAGCGTAATTATAAATTCATTAGTATTGAGATAATTTTGCATATTTAGAAATAATTTATTGAGAACTATTTAAGATTTTAATTTATAGCTAAGTGTTCATCATTTATAAAAAGGAAAAATTATTTAAAGGCGGAGACTTACTGTAATAATTAAAACGCTTTAGTGTAAGAACTAAAATCATTTGATTGCCACAAACCGGACAGCAAATTACGGGAGATTTATTTGTTGCAACAGTTTTAGATTTTACAGTGATTATAGTAGTAGAACCGAATAGTTGTCTGACAATGGATAGGAGATTCCGGTTTTTTGTGGCAAACAGACCGAAGTATCTAATTTTAACAAATCCTTTAGGGAGGACATGTTGAAGAAAGCGCCTGATAAATTCTTCAGTAGTAAGTTTCATAAATTTGTGAACCTTAGTTTTGGAGTCTTTGTATTTGAATGTAACAAAGCCTCCTTGATGTTTAATAATTCTGTTATTAGAAATGGCAACCCGGAAGACATACTGTGCCAGATATTTCATAGCATGGCATCCGTTACCAGCTAAGAGTTAAGCAAGCCCGGTGTTTGAGTACACGAATATTCTTAAGGATTTTTCTCACTTCTTCCCTGCTAAGAACAACCGGTAGTTTAGAGATACGTTTAGGGCGGATGATGTTAAAAACGTTGAATTTTTCATTAAGGGTTTTCGGCAGTCGTGTTCCGGGCTGCGGGTTAGCCGCAACAACGTTAGGTGGCAAGTAAGTATTCATTGTTTTATATTTAACGAAACAAAATAAAAAATAAAGATGAATAAAGTTGAATAAAGTTGAATTAAAAAATAAAATAGTGGACTCATTAAAAGGGGAAACAGAAATCCAAAGGATTATAATATTTGGCTCGTTTAACAAAAGCGATTGGCCAAATGATATTGACATTGCTGTTGTTCAGAATAGCTCGGATAATTATTTGACCCTTGCATTAAAATATAGGAAGCTCATAAGAGACATTTCAAAAGAAATAGCTATTGATATTTTCCCAATTGTTGATAGGAATAAAAATAGTTTTTTCACAACTGAAGTTGCATCCGGAGAAGTAATTTATGCAAGAGGAAACTAAAAACTGGCTATCATATTCCAAAGAAAATCTTGACGCTGCAAAAGTCCTCATTGAAAGCGAACTCTATAATCCTTGCCTTCATAACCTTCAGCAATCTATAGAAAAAGCGTTAAAATCTTTATTTATCGAAAAGACAATTCCATTTAAGAAAACGCACAATATACTTGAATTAAAAACTATTTTAGAAAGGAATGGCCTAACTTTGGAATTAACTGAAGACGAATGTGATTTTATAGATAGCATTTATTTACCTACCAAATATCCAATTGGGAGTGCACTACCCTACTTTTATGCAGATAAAGAAATTTGTAAAAATTCTATTTCATTGGCAGAAAGAGTAATCAAAGAAGTAAGAAGTTTATTAAAATAGCCACTTAACCCGCGGCTCAATCCGACAGCATAAAGTAATCCAACATTTGACTGATTGGGAACGCATTTGGTGCTATCGAACGCTTGTTTTTGCACGCAGTGAAGGAACAGTGCCTGAAGGTCTTGAACAAAATATTATGGCAGACAATTCAAATGCTGATGAACTGCCTATAGAGCAAGTAATCGCCGAATTCCGTGCGGTGCGTTATGCTACAAAAGCTATGTTTGGCACATTTAACCGCCAAATATTGGAGAAAAACTGCAAATTCTAACAAATACGAAATGTCCGTTTTGGCAATGGGATTTAATATCATTGGACATCAACTTCACCATTTTAACGTTATCAAAGAGAGATATTTCCCGCTTTATAATCAGAATTAATTTGCTTAAAAATCTTTTAAATTGTAAGAAAACAAATTATAAAATTTAATTAGTTGGAGTATATTGGAATACTTCTTCAAGAGGAACTTTAAATATTTCAGATATACGAAATGCAAGCTCCAACGTGGGAGAATATTTTCCCGCTTCAATTGCAATGATTGTTTGACGCGATACATTCAATTTATCAGCCAATTCTTGTTGCGTCATTTCAGAAGCGTTAAATCTTAATTTCCTAATATTATTAGTTAGAGGTAAAATCTTCAATTTAAACACCTCTTTTATAGTAGAAAATCTTTGTGAGATTTAGAACAATATTTGAAATGAAAAGCGTGGAAAATAGTGAACTAAATAAAATGAAAGGTTGAAAAATATTATTATTAAAAATAGAATAAATAATAATAATATTAATGATTGCGATTACACTAATGTAAGCATTACGATATGATTTCGTTTCTATAAACTTGTCTCTTTCATCAAATTTAATTTTCTTTGATTTTGTAATTAATAGTAAAACCAATACTAAAATTATATTTGCAAAAATAAAAGCAGAAACAAATAAAAAATATAATAAGACAAAGTTGTGCTCTTGAAGAGTTGCAAATAAAAAATACCCTAAGAAGATAAAGGATAAAATAAATTCAGATTTAGTAAAAAGTTCTTTATTTAGATTCATTTTAATGTCCCTTTTAAGGTAAATGTTAATAATTACATACATAATGTATGATATTATTAACATAATGTCAAGTATTATTAACATATACTGTGAGTTAAAGTTGCGCAATATAACCCATGCCTCAAGCCGTTATGCGTTCTACGCGCTCAAGTACAACTTTAAGAAATTTGAATAAAACAATTCCTACTGATCAGCGTATACCGATCAGGCAAAACAATCTATCCTAATTCTGCCTCTCCGTCCGCCTAATTTTCTCCTACATCTCTTTCTTCAGCAAACCAACTTCCTCCAAAACTTCATCGGAACTAATCAAACCTTTTGTGCCTCGGGCAGGGGAAAAATGGGTTAGTTCCCTGGTAAGGGGAATGATAGAGTGGTGGGGTATTGGAATAATGCGTGAAAGACTGAATAGTTAATTGTCATTGGTCATTTATAGTCATTTGTTGTCATTTAAGGAGAACTGCAAAATCGAGAAAATTCTAATTAGAGAAAACCGCCGGGATTTTGAGGTGAAGAGTGAATATGAAGTGAGGCTCACCTTGAAGGTGAACCTCACTTCTATTGGATTTTATTTGGAGTCTTTGAATTTATTATTGAAAAGGGTTTCGTAGGATTTTATCATTTCTTTCTGCTTTTCGAAAATCTCTTCAAGCTCTTCTACTCTTTTCTCTAATTCTCTTAACCTTGAACCTTCCTTGCCGCGCTTTCTGTAATCTTCTTCTTTCTTTAACGAGTTGAGATTTATACCGGATTTTCGAACAATTGCCATAAATTTAGCAGACTGCTTTTTTACACCTCTTGAAACTTTAGATTCAGTTAAACCCATTTCTTTTGCAAATTCGACCTGGCTACCGTATTTGTCAAGTATTGCATCCCGGAGGATTTCAGGATCAATAATGATTTTTTTAGTTACTCTTCCTTGCATATTATTATTATAACTATTATTTTTTGTTTTGTAAGAATTTTAATAATTGTTACTTATGAAGTTAGAAAATATTAATCCTAATTTCAATTATTGTACTTATTTTATAATTCAGAGGGATATAAATTTAAACCAAAATAATTGCCGGGGACATTTGAAAAGAAACATTACATATTATCCGCATTTTGTTAACAGTCATAATCACTGGAAATTTAAGCTGCTGCGGTCTTTATTGGGATGGGAAGCGGAGGGTAAATTCTGGGCATTAAATAATATGATAGCCGAAAGTGAAGACTGTATACTTAAGCTGTCAAAGAAACAAATTAAGGCTTCGGTCATGAATGATCTTTCATTTTCTTCCGAAGAGCTAGAAAGATTTATATCTATCCTTACGCATGAATGTGAGCTAATTATTAACATTGACGGAGCAATTACCACAGAAACAGTGAGGGATTCATTAAAACTGGTTTTAAAGGATCGGGATGATGCAAGAAGACGAAAGCAAAAAGAAAATAGTACGATACAGAACCCGGCAAAAATTTTTAGTTTTTAAGATGAATTATTTGGTCAGAAAAATATTTTTTTATAATTTGAATTCAGCGTAAAATAAATTACGTACAAATAACCAAAACAATAACTTAAAGAAAGGATCCAGTCATGACCATAGAACACCTCAAGGAAGATTATCCTGAACCAATAGCTGAAGTTCTATTTCCATATTATCGTCAACTTGAGGAAACCGCTAGATTTTTTATCGAAACACCTAATGAAGAAAAGCACCTGTTCTTCGGAATGCTTGAGAATTCCTTAGATCAGCTAGACGTAGCAACATGTGTTCAAAAAGAATGTCAGGAGAGAAAATAATTCTATTTAATTGACCAGCTAAGCATATCTGAAAATAAAAAAATAAAAGCTATTGATTTGATTGTATAAAGAGCTGATAACTATGCTAATAATAATAAAAAAGAACTATTTTCAATCCAAAAGAGATGAAAATCAAGGTCATCGATGAAATAACAATAGATATTTTTTTGATGACCTTGCGGTTTAACTAAGCTAAATTCCAAAAGGACAAATGACAAATGACAAATAAGCTCCAATAATAAAATTCTAAATTCCAAAACGGATAAGGCAGGGCCACAAGACATTAAGGGCACGAAGGGAAAGGTCAAAAGTCAAAAGTCAAAACAGAAAGCAAGCCAGGAATATTTACGAATTAGCGCGAAGATTTGAGGAGATGGGGATGAAAAGACAGAGCTTCTTTGTCTATTGAATATCGGAAATATTTTTGAGGTGACGTCGAGAGGCGATTCACTGTCACGGCCGGAATATTTTACCCAATTCTGTTGGTTTAAAAGTTACCATCTTAAATTAGGCTATTTTGTTCATAAAAATATATTTTTATATATTCCATTTGGTTGGTTTGGTTTAAATTATGGTTTGTATGGTTCGTAAATAATAAAGCTTAAAAAACATAACAAAACAAAAGGAATTATTTATCGAATAACGAATATTATTTCTAAACCTTGGTACCTACACGCAATTATATTTATTAAAAATCTTTTTTCTAAGAGGGGGATAATTACATCTGACACATTTCCCCTGGTAACTTTTCCACCGGTTAAAGTGGTAATTTTCCATCGGCCACGACAATTCACTATAGCCACATCTAACTTCGGCTGTTTGGTCACAACCATCTAGTCCGAAGGAACTGTTGGCCTTAAAGTAGTGATGTGCAGGAGTAAAAAATCCATTCTTAAAGCAGATCAATTCAGGAATCCGCACCTATTGTGAAGGATGATGAAAGCATATTATAAGACTCCTAGTTTGTTTATGACTAGAATTCTTATACCGTAAAATTGAAAATATCTTAATAATTATGCTGTAGCCCTTAAGATAATTCAAAAAATTATAAAAAAATTTTCGAAATTGATTTATACAGTAAAGGGATTCTGCTATACCTGACATTTAAAAGAAAAAATATGGGAGGAAGACTTAGTAGGGGCAAGGTGAGGTAGTTGAGGCTAATTCTCTAAAGATTTAGTTTAAAAATAAAAGAAAGTATGCGAAAGATTTTGAGTAACTGATAGGATTGTGTGAAAAGAGTTTGGAATATTTTTCTAACCATTATTGGAAGATAAAGATTTTTAAGATTATTATTGCTAATAATAATAATAAATTATACATTGATTCCAATGTATTTAGAGTTATGGGGAAAATTGGGGCATTTTCTCTTCATCCAGGCCATTCTATTTATCCTCATTAGGATTTTATAACCAAAATTAGATTAAGAATTTTATTAAAGATTGCTTTTTGTGGGAGTGATGGGGCGAAGCTGCATCAGGATAGTATTGAGATTGTGAGAATTTGAGCAGAAGGAATAACTGTGAAAAAAGTTTCTGATATAAGAAAACAGCTAAAAAAGTTTCTGTTATGAGAAAAAATTTTCTTATAATAGAAAACAAAAAAAAGATGCCTTAGGCGTCTAATCAATTTGTTAGGCAACCAATAAAATGGAGTTGTAAAATGAAGAAAAAAATATCTGAAGAAGAAGCAAAACAGAAGTTACAAGAAGAGGCAAAAAAAATAACCGAAGATGATTTAAAAAAGGTTATTGATAAAGCTGATGAGATTAAGGAAAAATTTGAAGGTAAAGGTCCGCTTGGACGTTTCATATCAGACGTAAAACTAATGTTCTCCTTAATTCAAGATTATTTTAATGGTAATTATAGAAAAATTCCATTTTACAGTATTGCTGCAATAGTCGCTGCATTATTATATGTTTTTAATCCTTTAGATTTAATTCCAGATGTTATTCCAGTAATAGGTTTAGTTGATGATGCACTTGTGATTGGAGCTTGTTTAATACTTGTTGAACAAGATTTAATAGAATATAAAGAATGGAAAATTAAAAACACATAAAAATATCTTTCATACATTTGGAATTGCAATTAATGATTAATAGCAATTTTGGAAGATGAATGGCAATAGTAGATGTTTTCAGAGATTTAAAAAATTCTGTTATTTCTGTTTTAGCTAAAAAATACATTGATAACGAAATCAAGGAATATGGGCGTATAGTAAATCTTCAGATTGATTCTAAGAATAAAAATATCTTGTTAGAAGTTTTATTAAAAGGTGAGAAAGAAAACATTAATATCAAAATAGAAAGTTATGAAGTTGTTCAAAATGATGGTTCAGCATTTATTAAATTTAAAAAAGTTTCTTCGTCAAGAGAATGGGTGGATGTTTTGATTCAGAATATTGTTATCCCAAACTTTGCGCCGATGAAACTAATTGAAATAGATTCATCATACGCCAAGATTATCGATTTGCTAATATAGTATGTTGACTAACCCCGTGGCTCAAGGCGACAGTGTATTCGCATTCGGCATTTTACAAATTTTAGAGTTGGTCGTTCCGTCTTAAGTTTCGTGTTCAAGGTAGGTTTGCTATGAAAGTTTTTTGTAATTATAAAATTTATTAACAAGCTCGGCATTGTAGTTTTGGGCTGCGCCTTAGCAACCACACCGTTATGTGCTATTGTTGATACTATATCTTAAAGATATACATTAAAAAATTATTTTAGATGAAGAATAAAAAAGATATAAAAGAAACTATTTCTAGAATTCAAAAATATAATGCTATAAAAGTTATTGGCTATGTAATTATGGTACTAATTCCTGTTATAATAGCTTATTATAGTTTTTTTAATCAACATCCAAATTTAGAGAATGCTTATAAGAAAGGGATGGCTTTATTAAGATTAAAGGAATATTCATTAGCGGCTGAACAGTTCCTTATAATATATAATGAAGATATTAATTATCCAGATATAGCATATCAATATGGTTATTCGCTTTATAAACAAGATAAATTTAATGATGCATTAATTGTTTGGCAGAATGTTTTATCAGATAAAGATTACGACTATTTAAATTATTACAAAGGATTCTGTTATATATATACTAATCATAAAAAAGATGCTATTTCTGCTTTTAATAAAGCGTATTTTAATTTAAGAAAAAAAAATGATAGTAGGTGCTGGAATGCTAATTATAATTATCTAATTCTCAAATATAAAGATTTCCCATCAGATTCATTGGCTAAAATTGTCGAAGGATTAATTTTGTTTCATAATAATTTTGAAAAGAATATTTTAGGTGATATTGTAGTTAAAGATCTTAGTGAAGTAGAAAGATATTATAATTCTGGTATAATTGATTTACTTGAACAAGAAAGAATGATAAATAAATTGTTATATAACTTGGCTTATAAACAAAATTTTGAAAAACGATTTATCAGTTCAATTAATAGTATTTTGCAATCTTGGCAATATTGTAGTTCTCCATTTATAGGGTATATAGCGGTCAGTGAATCTGACTTAATAAAACAACTCGATTTATTTACTTCCTCAATGAATTATTTCAAAAATCCAAGGGTAGTGTTTTTGATACAATAAAAGTCTGTAAAAATTTAGCTGAATTTGAAAATAAAAATTACACTAAAAAACATTATTTATTATCTGATGTAGCCAGAATACTCCACTCTTTTTATTGTGGTAAATTCATAACAAGACCAATTACATCTAAAAATATAATTCTTACTTTTGCCTTTGATACTCATGATAATACTTTGATGCAAATGATAGTAGTTATTCCACCTAACTATCTTGGTAACGCGGAGACTCAATTATAAATGCGCCTGATTATAAGTTTAGAAAAAGTTATAAAATACCAGTAAACACGATACTGCATACATCCAAATATTTAATTAAAGTTTATGACATATTTAATAATAGAGCAATGGTCGATATTTGGCCGTTTATAACTATTTCAAAATCGGAGAATAAACCGTATGTC